>NZ_JBOBHR010000002.1:0-733749 GCF_050587465.1 Kosakonia sp. N21
CGGGGTGAGGGTAAAAAATTACTCAATCCCCTGACTACGCAGGTAATCTTCATAATTCCCGGAGAAATCCACCACGCGCTGCGGCGTAATCTCAATCACACGCGTTGCCAGTGAACTCACGAACTCGCGATCGTGAGAAACAAAGATCAACGTACCCTGATACATCTCCAGCGCCATGTTCAGCGACTCGATGGATTCCATATCCAGGTGGTTGGTCGGTTCATCCATCACCAGGATATTCGGTTTTTGCATCATCAGCTTACCGAACAGCATGCGACCTTTCTCGCCCCCGGAAAGCACCTTCGCCGGTTTTTTGATATCGTCCTGGCTGAACAGCAATCGACCGAGGATGCTGCGCACCGCTTGCTCGTCATCACCTTCCTGTTTCCACTGGCTCATCCAGTCAAACACGCTCAGATCGTTATCGAAATCTTCCGCGTGATCCTGCGCGTAGTAGCCAATCTGCGCATTTTCGGACCATTTCACCGTGCCGTTGTCGGCTGGCAGTTCGCCCACCAGCGTTTTCAGCAGGGTGGTTTTACCCACGCCGTTCGCCCCCAGAATGGCAATCTTCTCGCCCACTTCCAGCAGCAGATTGAAGTTTTTAAACAGCGGACCTTCATCAAAGCCTTTGGTCAGCGCTTCTACTTCCAGCGCATTACGGAACAGTTTCTTGTCCTGCTCGAAGCGGATGAACGGGTTTTGGCGGCTGGACGCTTTCACTTCTTCCAGTTTGATCTTATCAATCTGGCGAGCGCGAGAGGTGGCCTGACGCGATTTAGAGGCGTTAGCGCTAAAGCGGCTGACGAAAGATTGCAGGTCAGCAATCTGCGCCTTTTTCTTGGCGTTATCCGCCAGCAGACGTTCACGCGCCTGGGTCGCCGCGGTCATGTACTCGTCGTAGTTGCCCGGATAGACGCGCAGCTCACCGTAGTCGAGATCCGCCATATGCGTGCACACCATGTTGAGGAAGTGACGGTCGTGCGAAATGATGATCATGGTGCTGTCACGCTCGTTCAGCACTTGCTCCAGCCAGCGGATGGTGTCGATGTCCAGGTTGTTGGTCGGTTCATCGAGCAGCAGAATGTCCGGGTTGGCGAACAGCGCCTGCGCCAGCAGGACACGCAGTTTCCAGCCGGGCGCGACTTCGCTCATCGGGCCGTAATGCTGTTCAACCGGGATGCCAACGCCCAGCAGCAGTTCGCCCGCGCGCGCTTCGGCGGAGTAACCGTCCATTTCGCCATACTGCACTTCGAGATCGGCGACTTTGTAACCGTCCTCTTCGCTCATTTCCGCGAGGCCGTAAATACGGTCGCGTTCCTGCTTCACCGCCCACAGTTCAGCATGGCCCATGATGACTGTGTCGAGCACGCTGAACGCTTCAAAGGCAAACTGATCCTGACGCAGCTTACCAATGCGCTCGTTAGGATCGATAGAGACGTTACCCAGCGTCGGTTCTAAGTCGCCGCCGAGGATTTTCATAAAGGTGGATTTACCGCTCCCGTTGGCGCCGATCAGGCCGTAACGGTTGCCGCCGCCAAATTTGACGGAAATATTTTCAAACAGCGGCTTGCTGCCGAACTGCATGGTGACGTTGCTGGTGACTAACACGGAAGTATCCTGAAATATGTGACAAACACCCTATTATGTCACAAATTCGAGTGAGATTCCTGTTCACTGTCAGCCTGCTAAACTGCAACCAAAGGGAAAAAAGTGTGATTTCGTACACATCTGAATTCCCTGGACGGTGGAATGCACATATAATGCGCTTCCTGCATTCTCAACCCAATGGCCTGTGTGGCAAAAATCTCGCACAACATGAACATGAAATTAACAACCCTTTTCGCGGCGGCCTTTGCCGTCGTGGGATTTTGCAAAAGCGCGTCTGCTGTTACTTATCCGCTGCCGACTGATGGCAGCCGTCTGATTGGCCAGAACCAGATCGTGACTATCCCGGAGGGCAATACACAGCCTCTGGAATATTTTGCGGCGGAATACCAGATGGGTCTGTCCAACATGCTGGAAGCCAACCCGGGCATTGATGCTTACCTGCCGAAAGGTGGCACCGTCATGAACGTTCCGCAGCAGTTGATTCTGCCGGACACGGTTCACGAAGGGATTGTCATCAACAGCGCGGAAATGCGTCTCTACTACTATCCGCAAGGCACTCACACGGTGATCGTGCTGCCAATCGGTATCGGTCAGTTGGGCAAAGATACCCCGATTGCCTGGACCACCAAAGTTGAGCGTAAGAAGAACGGCCCAACCTGGACGCCGACCGCAAAAATGCACGCGGAATACGCAGCAATGGGTCAACCGCTGCCGCCTGTTGTCCCGGCTGGCCCGGATAACCCGATGGGTCTGTACGCGCTCTATATTGGCCGCCTGTACGCGATCCACGGTACCAACGCCAACTTTGGTATCGGTCTGCGCGTAAGCCACGGCTGTGTGCGTCTGCGTAACGACGACATTAAATTCCTGTTCGAAAACGTGCCGGTCGGTACGCGCGTACAGTTTATTGATGAGCCGGTAAAAGCCACTACCGAACCGGATGGCAGCCGCTACATCGAAGTACACAACCCGCTGTCCACCACCGACGCCCAATTCACTGGCGGCGAGATCGTGCCGATTGCGCTGACCAAAGCGGTACAAACTGTTACCGGTCAGTCTGATGTTGATCAGAACGTGGTTGACCAGGCGGTGCAGAACCGTTCCGGTATGCCGGTTCGTTTGAACTAATCCCGGTTTGCTGGCCTGCCAGGCGGGTGACGCGACGCGTATCCGGCCTGGAGAATAAGGCTCAGCTGACACCGGCAGAAAAAGCGGAGATGATTCTCCGCTTTTTTTTATCCGTTATTGACCACAATGACCCCGCCGTGATCGTAACGATAATGGCAGTGGGCGTACTCCAGCGGCGTGCCATCTTCCAGATAGATCACCTGCTCCACCTCCAGAACCGGATCGGTGTCATCGCAGTTAAGGTACTGCTTATCTTCCGCGCCGGGCTTCAAGGCCCGCACAATGCGATATGAGCCCATGATCTTCAGCGCCAGCGCTTCCTGCACGTAACGAAACACCGAGCTTTCCAGGTGCCCGCGATTGAGTCCCGGTACCAGATTGACCGGCATCAGGGTAAATTCCAGCGACACGGGCTCACCTTCCAATAAACGCAAGCGATTAAAGTCATAGACCGGGTCGTCCGGCCCTACCAGCAAAGAGGCCTGCTCTTTTTCCGTCGGGAAACGTAATTCAAAGCGGATAATTTTACTGGTGACTTCACCGACGTTT
Organism: Kosakonia sp. N21; assembly: GCF_050587465.1. Classification (NCBI taxonomy): domain Bacteria; kingdom Pseudomonadati; phylum Pseudomonadota; class Gammaproteobacteria; order Enterobacterales; family Enterobacteriaceae; genus Kosakonia; species Kosakonia sp. N21. Next base: position 3,289 of record NZ_JBOBHR010000002.1, read on the forward strand.
TCCCAGGTTTTGGTCGCCCCAAAGTAATCACTGCCCGGCAGGTCCCAGCGTGACAGTTGCAGGAAATTCTTGCGGATAAAGGTGCCCTGCCCCTGGCGGCTGTAGACCAGCCCCTCCACAATGAGCTGCCGCATCGCCTGCTGAATGGTCATCCGGCTGGTGGCAAACTCGGCCGCCAGTGCAAACTGATCCGGCAACGGCGCACTGGCGGAGTACTGCTGGCTGAGAATGCGGCGCTTCATTTCCCGCGCAATAGTGATGTATTTTGCCGCCATATCCCTTCCTGCTGTTTTTAGTCTATCCCGTTGTTTCTTAAGGCCACTCGCTCAGAGATTTTGAGGAAAGGCAGGTAGAAGAATACACCAAAGATGATGATCAGCAACTGCACCACCACCGCCCGCCAGTCCCCTGCCGTTGCCAGCCAGGCACTCAGCACCGGCGGCGTTGTCCAGGGGATCATCACCACGCAGCGCGACATCCAGCCGAGCGTGGTGCAGAGCCAGGCAAACCAGATGCCTATCGCCGGAAGTAGCACAAAGGGGATCATCAACGGCAGGTTGAACACAATCGGTAAACCGAAGATCACCGGTTCATTAATATTGAACAGACCTGGAGAAATAGCGAGCCGCGCCACCTGCTTCGACGATTTCTGTCGGGCGAAAATAAAGATCGCCAGCAGCAGCGAAATCGTACTGCCGGTACCGCCAATCATGCCGAATGTCGGCACGAAAATACTGTTGATGATGTGCGGGATAGGTTGCCCGTTGGCAAAGGCCAGCATGTTCTCATTGGTGTTGATCAATAAAAACGGTTCGAGGATCACCCCATTGACCACCGTCTGGTGGATCCCCAGCGTAAACAGGAAGTTGCCAAAACTGTAGATGAACAGCGTCCCCGGCAGGCTGGTGTTGATTTGCCGTAACGGTTGCTGAATCAGTGTGGTGATCAGGTGGATCAAATCCGTGTTCAGCAGGTTGGCCAGCAGCGCCGCCACAATGGCAAATACCGATAACGTAATGATGGTCGGAATTAGCGCCGAGAAGGATTTCCCCACCGCCGACGGCACATTATCCCCCAGAGAAATAGTGAATTTCTTCACACTGGCCACGCGGATAAACAACTCCGTTGACAGCAGACCGATAATCACCCCAGCGAAAATTCCGGTGGAACCAATATTGGTGAAAGAGAGCATCTGGCTGACAGTTACGCTGGCTTTACCGCCCACGGGTAACACGTCGAGGTGCATTGGCATCATCATGATAAAGCTGCACAGAGCAATGACCACGGCGGAGACCGGGTTATCAAAGTTCTTATTGCGCGCCAGTGACCAGGCCGTCATCGGTGCAATCAATAACGCCGCGATATTCAGCGTGCCATTGATCACCGCTTCGCCCCACACCTTAAAGCGCGCCAGCGTTTCCCCCTCGAATACCCAGGGAAAGATCACGTTATTGATCAGCACCGCCAGCCCGGCGAGGATAAAAATGGGCATCACAGCAGCAAAAGCGTCGCGCAGGGAACGCAAGTGCACCTGATTTGCCAGGCGGGCGGAGAAATCGACAAACTTATCGACAAACGACTGCATGTTGGGCGTGATTTTCGTATCAGACATCGCGATGCCTCCCTCAATCCGTCACGTTTACATATCGCGGCCGTTGCTGCGGATCACCTGTTGCAGCCAGCGGTAGCTCTTTTTCGGTACGCGTTGCATATCTTTCAGATCGTGATTTTCCCGGTTCACATACACCACGCCGTAGCGCTTACGCATATCGCCCTGCGAACTGAGAATGTCGATCAGCCCCCAACCGAGATAACCAATGACCTGAGCGCCGTCTTCAAAGATGGCGTCCTGCATCGCTTGCAGATGATCGCGGTGGTAGGCAATACGGTAGTCGTCATTAATCGGGTTTACGCCATCCCACTCTTCAATCACGCCGATACCGTTTTCAATGGGAAACACCGGCAGCCGCCAGTCGTTGTAATAGCGGGTGATAATGGCGCGGAAGCCCAGCGGATCGATTTGCCAGCCCCACTCCGTGGCCGCAAGATGCGGGTTGGCTTTATCACCCTGCTGCAGGTAGTCGTTCACTGACGTACCCGGCGCAATGGCGTCGCTGTCCAGTGTTTTGCTGGCGTAATAGCTAAAGGCCATAAAATCGTTTTTCACCCGCGCGATGTGCGCCAGGTCTTCGTCGCGATAGATATCGCGAAAACCTTCGCGATCCACCACCGCCAGCACGGCCGGGCTGTAACCCTGGCCGGCGTAAACCCGTAACAAATTTTGGTTTATAAACTCGTCATATTGCGTGGCGCAGAACACATCGCAGGGTTTGCAGGTCGCCGGATAGACTAACTGGTGCGCCAGCATACCGCCCATCAGCTTGCCGGGCTGCGTGTCGTGCAGATAATGGGTCAGCAGCACATGCGACATCATCACATGGTGTTGGATCTGGTACAGCTCGCGCAGGGTTTTCTCCCCCTTGAGGTAGCCGCCAACCTGAAACGCGCCCGGCATGTGGTAAATATTCTGCTCGTTAAACGTCAGCCAGTACTTCACCCGGCTGCCGAAGCAGTCAATCATCTTTTTGCCATAACGAACAAAAGCATCCTGCACACGTCGGTCGACAAAACCGTTGTACTGCTGCGCCAGCGCCAGCGGCATATCGAAGTGATAGAGGCAAACCATCGGCTCAATGCCGCGCGCCAACAGATCGTCGATAAAGCGGTCATAAAAAGCGATGCCCTCTTCATTAAACGCGCCATCGCCCTGCGGGCAGACACGGCTCCAGGAGATCTGAAAACGGTAGCAATTCATCCCGAGATCCTGCATCAGATCGAAATCTTCGCGATAACGGTGGTAAGAATCGGTGGCGACTTTCCAGTCGGAGGCAAATTCACTGGCTTCGCGAATATCGTAGACCGACATCCCTTTTCCGCCCTCATTCCATGCCCCTTCAGTCTGCATGCTGGAGACAGAGTTTCCCCATAAAAAACCGGTCGGTAATGTTTTGCTCATCGCGCTTTCTCCATGACTAGTCATTTAATACATATGACTAGTCATATAGGCGATGGCGAAAAAGCAGGCAAAAAAAGAGTGCAGTTTTGTGACGGTTTTCGAAAGAATTTGCGTTATGGCGGCGTTGTCGTATCTGGTGGCAGGATAAGCAGGCCCGGTGAGCGAAGTGCTACCGGGCAACTGTAGAAGGGATAACTTACTGTTGTTTCAATTGATTACGGCGGTATTCACCCTGACGCTCCAGCATCCAGCCGGGGTATTCGCGTGGCAGTGCGCTCACGGCATCCAGCTGTTGCAATTCGTCGTCGCTCAGGCGAACAGCGGTAGCGGCAATGTTGTCATCCAGTTGCGCGTCACGTTTCGCGCCAATGATCACGCTGCTCACCACCGGCTGGTGCAGCAACCAGGCGAGTGCGATTTGCGCCACCGATACCCCTTTGCTGTCGGCGATGGCGCGCATCACATCCACACAATCAAAAGCCCGGTCTTTATTCACCGGCGGGAAGTCAAACGTCAGGCGACGACTCCCCGCTTCGCCCTGGCCGTCACGACTGTATTTGCCGCTCAGCAAACCACCCGCCAGCGGGCTCCAGACCATCAGCCCCACGCCTTCGCTTTGCATCATCGGCACCAGTTCGCGCTCCAGATCGCGCCCGGCAATAGTGTAATAGGCCTGTAGCGAGGCAAAACGCGCCAGCCCCAGCCGCTCTGAAATACCCAGCGCTTTGGCGATTTGCCATGCCGCCCAGTTCGACACACCGATGTAGCGCACATAACCGTGCTGCACCAGATTGTCCAGCGCGGCGAGCGTTTCCTCCATCGGCGTGGCAGGGTCGAAACCGTGCAACTGATAGAGATCGATATGATCCAGTTGCATACGGCGCAGGCTCTCTTTCACGCTATGAATAATGTGATAACGGGAGCTGCCGCGCGAGTTCACCCCGGCTGTGCCCGTTTCACCGAACACTTTGGTAGCGACAATGACATTTTCACGTGGCACTTTCAGGTTCTTCAGCGCCTGGCCGGTGATCTCTTCCGAGCGCCCATTGGAGTACACGTTAGCGGTATCAATAAAGTTAATCCCGGCATCCAGCGCGCGGCCCAACAGCCTGTCGACTTCCGCTTGCTGCAACTGGCCGATTTGGCCCCACATGCCCTCTTCACCGCCAAAGGTCATGGTGCCGAGGCATAATTCAGAAACAAACAGTCCGGTATTGCCCAGTTTTTTGTAGCGCATGTTGGCGTCTCCTCATCTGTTAGTTGACGCAGACAGTTATACGCAATCCCCGGTGGCGGCGAATGTGAGGATCCTGCCTGTTTCTTGCCCAATTCTCTGATTATCCGCGAGGTGCGTCGCCAAACACTGGATAATCAGGGAGTTGCACGTTTTGATAAGGTTCCCAGCCGCCGCCTAATGCTTTGTAGAGCGCCACCAGATCAAGGCTGCTTTGCACCCGCGCCTGTTCGCGCTGTTGGCTGGCCTGCGCCAGTTGGCGCTGAGCGTCCAGCACATCAATAAAGCTGGCGAGCCCCTGCCGATAGCTGTCGCTGGCCAGTGAGAACGCGTTTTGCAACGCGCTGATGGTTTTATCCAGCCCGGCCTCACGCTGCTGATCGGTGCGATAGCTAACCAGCGCGTTTTCCACATCGCCCAACGCTGTCAGCACCGTTTGACGATAATTCAGCACCGCCGCGCCCTGCTGCGCCCGGGCCAGTTTGACGCTGGAGACCAGACGACCGCCCTGGAAAATAGGGATCGATACCTGCGGGCCAAAACTATAGAAGTGACTGCTCCAGTCGGTCAGCCAGTTGGTTTCGCTATTACGCAGGCCAAACTGGCCGCTCAGACTCAGGCTGGGGAACAACTGCGCAACCGACACTCCAATCTGCGCCGTTGCAGCATGCAGGCTGGCTTCCGCTTCCCGCACATCCGGGCGACGTCGCGCCAGCGTGGACGGAATACCGGTCGGCACGCTGTCCGGCAACACCGGTAAGGGCTGCGGATTACGCAATTCGCTATCCAGCGCACCGGGCGGTTTACCAAGCAGGATCGCCAGCGCATTCATCGCCTGACGTTCCTGCGCCTGGTATTGCGGAAGCTGCGCTTCAAGGTTGCCGACCTGGGCGCGGGCGTTTTCCACGTCCAGTTGCGGTGACAAGCCGCCTTTCTGCCGGTTATCGGTCAGCTCGAACGTTTGCTGCGCGCTGTCGATCTGGGTTTGCAGCGTGGCAATAATGCGTTGCGCGCCGCGCAGTTGCAGCCATGTGCGCGCCACTTCCGCCTCCAGCGAAACCAGCGCATCATTACGTTGTTCAATTGCTTGTTGCTGCAGCGCCTGCGCGCTTTCCACCTGGCGGCGCACTTTGCCCCACAGATCCAGTTCCCACTGCGCATCAAAACTGCCCTGATACAGATTCACCGGCTGCGTTAATGCACCCAACGCGCTGGCAATGGCCGGGTCCGCATCCTGCAATTGCCCTTCCACATCATGGGATTTCAGCTCCCCTTCAATGCCTAACTGCTGACGGGTGGCTTTCAGCGTACCGTTGACCGAGGGCAGAAACGCGCCGCCCGCCTGATTTGTTTGCTCCCGTGCGCCCGCAATACGCAGTACCGTCTGCTGTAGCGACAAATTCCCGGCGATAGCCCGTTCAATCAGGCTATTCAGTTGCGGCGAGCGGAACGTGGTCCACCAACGGGGATTGATCGCCTGCGTAGAGGATTGCGAGCCGACCGACGCATCCCCCGGATCGTTCCAGCGCGTCGGGGTTTGCGGCCTCGCGACCTGGTAATCCGGCCCTACAGCACAACCTGCAAGCCAGACAGAGAGAAAGATAACGCAAAGACGTCCCGGCATAGTTAATGTGCTCCTGCGCTGCCTTCGCTTTTGATCGGCGACAGCAATAAACAAAAGGGGATCAGTAACAGCGCCACCACACTCAGCAGCGTGAAGACATCGATATAGGCCAGAAACCGCGCCTGGGCGATCATGGCTTTGTACATCTGCCCGCTGGCCGTGGAGAGGGGATCCCCCGCCAGGGCAGTGAAATTGTGAATAGCCTGCGCCGACGCACGCAATGCCTGCTGGAAGGGTTCGCTAAACGACGAAGTATGTTCCGCTAAATGCGCACTGTGCGCCTGCGCACGTTCGGTGATCGCCGCCGTCGACAGCGAAATACCTACCGAACCCGCGACATTGCGGAACATGGTGAACAGCGCGGCGGCATCGGCATTGAGCTGGCGCGGGATAGTAATAAATGCAATGGTGGTGAGCGGCACGAACAAAAATCCCAGACCAATAGACTGCGCGCTGCGAAACAGCATCAGCGTTTCGAAGTCGATATCCGGCGTTAAGGTGCGCGACCACCAGAACGACGCCGCCAGGCAAAAGAAACCAAAAGCAATGATCCAGCGCGTTTGCACCACTGGCATCAGCTTCAGCACCAGCGGAATGGTCAACACAATCAACACCGCGCCAGGCGAAAGCACCAGCCCGGACCAGGTGGCGGTATAGCCGAGATCCTGCTGAGCCAGCTGCGGGATCACTACCGAACTGCCATAGAGGATCATCGCCATACCCGCCATCAGCAGGCTGGAGATCGCGAAGTTTTTATCCGCCATCGTGCGCAAATCCACCACCGGTTTTTTGGCATACAGCAACCAGTAAATGGCCCCGACAATACCGATTGCCGTCAGCACGGCAAAGATGCGGGTAAAGTCGGAATTGAACCAGTCTTCATCTTCACCGCGATCGAGCATCACTTGCAAACAGCCCAGTCCAAGGGCAATAAGCCCAATACCCGGCCAGTCGATGGTCAGTTTCTGCTTCGATTTTCGTTCCCACGGCGGATCTTCCAGTAACTGATAAATCGCCAGCACGGTCACAATGCCGACCGGAATATTGATAAAAAACACCCAGCGCCAGGAGTAATTGTCAGTGATCCAGCCGCCCAACGTTGGCCCCATCACCGGAGCGACAATAATGGCGATAGACGAGAGGCCGAAAGCTTTACCGCGATCCTCCGGTTTAAAATAATCCAGCAAGACCGACTGCTGCGTCGGTTGCAGCCCACCGCCGAAAAAGCCCTGCAGAATGCGAAACAGGATGATCTGCCACAGTTCCGTGGCAATCCCGCACAGAAATGAGCAGAGGGTAAACATCACAATACAGATCAGAAAGAACTGTTTGCGACCAAATACGCGGCTCAGAAAAGCCGAAATCGGCAATACGATACCGTTCGCCACCAGATAACTGGTGAGCACCCAGGTTGATTCGTCATAGCTGGCAGAGAGCGACCCGGCAACATGCGGCAGCGCCACGTTGACGATGGTGGTGTCGAGGATCTCCATAAACACCGCAAGGGTGACCACCCACGCCACCGCCCACGGATTGCTGGCTGGTCGCCAGTTATCGTGGCTGTGATCGGTCATTCCAGCGTCACCTTCGGTTCGACGGAGAGGCCCAGCGGCAGCGGTTTATTCGCATCCAGCCCTTTATCAATGACGATTTTCACCGGTACGCGCTGCACGATTTTGACAAAATTACCGGTGGCATTTTCCGACGGGAATGCAGCGAATTTCGACCCACTGCCCTGCTGGATGCTGTCGATATGCCCTTCCAGTTCCATATCCGGCCAGGCGTCCACTTTGACGCTCACTTTGTTGCCCGGACGCATACGCGCCAGTTGCGACTCTTTAAAATTCGCCACCACCCACACGTCTGGTGAAACCAGCGAAAACAGTGCGGTGCCTGCCTGCACCAGCGTACCGTTTTGCACATTGCGTTTGGTGATAAAGCCGTCGAACGGCGCGCGCACTTCCGTCCACGACAGATTAAGCGTGGCGGTTTCTAACTGCGCTTTGGCCTGTTCAACCTGCTGCTGGCGGGCTTCAACATTGGTTTCCTGCTGGCGGATCTGTAACTGCACCTGATCCGCCACTTCCAGTTGTGCCTGAGCGCTGGCGAGTTGCGCCTGAGCGCTGCGTAACTGGGCGTTGGCGCTATCGATGTTCTGTTGCGTGGTTGCCCGGGGATCGACGCCACGCTGGCGACGGTATGCGGCTTCGGCGTTCGCCAGGTCAGCTTTGGCTTTCAGCACTTGGGCGCGGGCTTCATCACGCTGCGCCGGGTACTGCACTTTTGACAGCGCCAGTTGCGCCTGTGATTGATGTAGCTGCGCCGTTGCCAGCCCCAGTTGCGCCTGCGCCTGATCGCGCTGGGCTTTTGCATCACGAGGATCGATGACCACCAGCAAGTCGCCCTTTTTCACCCGCTGATTATCTTTCACCCGCAGTTCGGTGACATAACCAGCGACTTTCGGTGCAACGGTTACCGCATCGCCATCGGTAAAGGCGTCGTCGGTCGTCTCTTCATTGCGGGTTAACAACCACCATACCAGCGCAACGATCACCATGACGCCAACCACGATGGCGAGAATGATCAAGGGCTTCTTTCCGGGGCGTTTACGTGCGTTGTTATCGTCTTTGTCATTGTCCTGAACAGCGTCAGGATGCGTTGTGTTTTCTGCCATAGTATCGCAACAGTCCTGTCAGGTAACGGCGCCAGGGGTGCGCCGTTACCTAAAGTTAGGCGGTTGCTATACATTTGCCAGGATAAACTGACAAATCAGCACTATCTGAATAAGAATAATCCGTAGCCGACCAGCGCGGCCCACAGCAGCATAGGAAGGGAATAGAGATGGAAGCGCCACCAGATACGGCGGTCATTTGCCATCCGCAAAGCAATCAGATTGGCCAGCGATCCGGGCAGTAAACCGAAACCACCGACGTTAACCGCCCAGGCCAGTAAGGTGTCTGGCGGCACATAGTTGAGCAGCAAAATGGTGGCCGGTACGTTACTGATAAATTGCGACAGACCAATCGCCGTCAGCCACAAGCCCGGGGGCGAAAGCTGACTGGCACTGGTGAGCACACTGTGTAGCGCGGGGAGCTGGATCAACAAATGCACATCAATAAACATGGCGATAAACACCAGCAGCAGGGTCCAGTCCACGCTCAGCACAACCCTGCGCGCCAGCAGCAAGAACCCTGCCGCTACCAGCACCAGCCCCCACAGCTCCTGCTTCAACTCCAGTGCGGTAATAAAGATGAGATAAAAACCGAGGCAGCTCCATACCAGTTTTGGCTGCCAGTCCGCCGTTTTGCTGCCGCTATGGTAGTTCAGCGCTTTTGCGGAAAAACAGAACCAGCACAGCGCCAGCAGGGTCACCATCATCGCCAGCGCCAAGGGTGTCATCTGCCAGATAAACGCCGGGAAAGAGAGTCCGGAACGGCCCCAGATGAGAATATTTTGCGGATTGCCAATCGGGGTTAACAACGATCCGGCGTTAACCGCCAGTGCTTCAAAAATGATCAGCCTGTTGACCGGGATCTCACACAGCTTTTTTAGCGTGATGGTCAGCGGTACGACGATAAACAGCGCGACGTCGTTGGTCAGAAAGGTAGAGAGCAGCGCGGCCGCCAGCACCATAAACATGGCCAGTCGCCGTTCCGTATGAAAACGGCGCACCATTCGCCGCCCAATCACATCAAAATAACCGCTCAGCTCCACCCCTTTGGTCAGCAACATTAAGCCGCTAAGGGTGATAATCGTGTGCCAGTCGATGGCACCTGGCCAGGTTTTTGGCGCAAAGGGAACGGCAAAACAGAGCACAATGCCGATGAGCAGTAAAAGGTGTAAAAAGCGGTCGTGCGCCAGGGCGCGGAAAAACGGCATGCTCATTCAGGAGATTGCTCATGTTGCAGCGTAAAGCGGCGGAAACAGTCGAGTGTTTCCTGGCTGACGTGATGTTCCATGCCTTCGGCATCGCGGCGGGCGATTTCCGGGCTGACCCCAAGCACCAGTAAAAAGCTCTCAACGATTTGGTGACGTTCGCGACTCTCCTGCGCCAGCTTTTCCCCTTCAGGTGTGAGGAACACGCCACGCCAGGGGATCTGCTCAATCAGACCCACCGTCGCCAGCCTTTTCAGCATCTTGGCAACGGTGGGCTGCGAGACGCCAAGACGCGCCGCCATATCGACCTGGCGGGCTTCGCCCACTTCGCGGATCAAATCAGAAATCAGTTCGACATAGTCGTCAATCAACTCACGACGATGCGCTTCGCGCACCTGGCGAAAGCCTTCAACATGCTCTTCAACATTTACCAGCGTCACTTTTTTTATTGTTTGCTTACCTGCGCGACGGTTCATTGTGCTTCCTCTGACAGTGTGACGCCTGTGCAGCATCATATAAGAGAAGCGCCATTGTAAACCATCCGTGAACCAGCACAAAAAATTAACGTGATAGCCATAGCTATACAACATAGCCTGTGCTATATCTGTATGTAATGTACTCACCTTTCACGGATGGAAAGGGGGCAAACGTAAGGAGGAGAAGATGAATGAGTTCAAGAGGTGTATGCGCGTGTTTAGTCACTCTCCCTTTAAAGTGCGTTTAATGCTGCTGAATATGCTGTGCGATATGATTAACGGCAAACCGCAGCAAAACCACGATAACCCTTCACACTAATGCGGCGTCGCGGTACGCCGCTTCATTTTTCTGTCACAATTCCCCGTCATACTGGCTAATTCATCTAAAAATCCGCCTGTTTTTGTTGGATTTGCAATCATTCTCTCAAAACAACCGCTTAGCGGGTGTTGACCTTCTTAGTGCCTCGCTTTATCTTTGCGCTGCCCTGCACAAATTGCGGCTCGCAGATGCGGACCCCCTCCCCTCTTCACACGCACTGTCCGGCAGGTTTTGACCCTTACGCCAGGGTGAGCACATGGCGTTTTCGCGATAGTCATCAATGAGCCTAATTCTTAAAGAATCCGTTGCGTTCCGCAGCCATACGATTAACCCGTGGACGGGTTTCTATTTTCTCCAGTCAATGGTGATCAATTCTGCTCTTGGTTACGAATTTAGCGTACTGTACGCCATCGTCTTTACCTGCGCCTTGCTGGTGCTGTGGCGTCATGCACCCCGCGCGCAAAAAATATTTATCGTTATAACCTCGCTGGTTGCCGCCTGCTATTTCCCGTTTGGCCGCGCGTATGGCGCGCCAAACTTTAATACCCTGCTGGCGCTGCACTCGACCAATATGGAAGAGTCGACGGAAATTCTGACTATCTTTCCGTGGTATCACTACGCGATTGGCGTGTTTATTTTCGCGCTCGGTATCGTATCGTTGCGCCGCCGGGTGACCACACCGTCAACACCGTGGCTGAAATGGGACACGATGGGCGTGATTTTTTGCGTCGGCTCCTACTTTATCGGCCCGGTGCAAAACCACTTTCGTGGCTTCGAGTTTCGCTTATACGATACCGGCGTTCCGGTATTGCGCTTTGTGCGCGATGTGGCGGTGAACAACTACGAAGTGGTGAAAGAGCAGGAGAACATGACGCAACTCTCGCGCATGAAAGACACCTGGAATGTGCTGGCGGTAAAACCGAAATACCATACCTATGTTGTGGTGATTGGCGAAAGCGTGCGCCGTGACGCCATGGGTTCTTTTGGCGGCCACTGGAACAACACCCCTTTCTCCAGTCAGGTGAACGGCAACCTGTTCACGGATTACATCTCCGCCAGCGGTTCAACGCAAAAATCCCTCGGTCTGACGTTAAACCGTGTGGTAAATGGTGAGCCCCAGTATCAGGATAACTTTGTCACACTGGCGAACCGCGCCGGTTTCCAGACCTGGTGGTTCTCGAATCAGGGTCAGATTGGCGAATATGACACCGCCATTGCCAGCATCGCGAAACGCGCCGATGAGGTGCAATTCCTGAAAAACGGTGATTTTGAAGCGAACAAAAACGCCCGCGATGAAGATCTGCTGAAGATGACCGCGCAGGTCTTTTCAACTGCCCGCAAACAACCGCAACTGATTGTGCTGCATTTGATGGGTTCGCATCCGCAAGCCTGCGACCGCACGGGCGGAAAATACAACGAGTTTGTGCAATCGAAAGAGACCTCCTGCTATCTCTACTCCATTACCCAGACCGATGATCTGCTCGGTAAACTGTACTCACAACTGGTGAATACCGGCGACAGCTTCTCTATGGTCTACTTCTCCGATCATGGACTGGCATTCAAAGAGCGCGGCAAAGAGGTGCAGTATCTGGCGCATGACGACCATTTTCAGCAAAACTTCCAGGTGCCATTTATGGTGCTGTCCAGCGATGATAAAACGCATCGGGTGATTAAAGCGCGTCGTTCGGCGAACGACTTTTTGAGTTTCTTCTCGCAGTGGACGGGGATCACCACCGAGCAGATTAAAAATTCTTACCGTTTTATTTCCGAGCAAAAAGCCAGCCCAGCCTACATTACCAACTTTAAGTTACAGAAAGTTGACTACAACCATCTGGGCACGGATATCTTCGAAACGCGCAGTCGCCGTTAAGCTTTTACGTTTACTGCAGACAAAAAAAATCCGCCCGATGGGCGGATTTTTTATATCGCCGAAGCGATTAGAAGCGGTAACCAACACCGGCAATCCAGGTGCCAACGTCAACGCTACGGATACGGCTCTGCTCGTAGGAGAAGTCCAGAGCAACGTTTTCCATCGGGTTGAACTGCAGACCAGCGCCGTAAGAGAAGCCGTAATCGCTGGTGTCAGAGGTTTTAGCCACTGCTTCAGTCTGCTGGAATTTACCGTAGCCAACACCGACAACACCGTAGATGCTTGCCCAGTCGTTGATGCGGTAAGCCGGACCCGCAGTGATGCCGTAGTACTGAGCTTTGTTGTAAACGCTGTCTTCGGTGCGGTCTTTTTCAGTGTACGTAAAGGAACCGATCACACCCAGCGGGCTGTTGTCTTGCTCGTAACGGTATTTCAGGTTGAAACCGTTAGTTTTGTTCGCGATGCCCTGCGCGTCGCTCTGAGCATAACCACCGGTTACGGTAGATGTAGCTGCAACTGCAGAACCTGCGGATACCGCCAGAAGTGCGGCCAGTGCTGAAAGACATGCAATTTTTTTCATAACCACCTCAAATGTGCTTCAAGTAAATCCTACGTCCTACGTTTTTAATATATCAAAAAATGTTAAGAAACTCTTTGCGCGAAACGATGTCTAAAGCGTCATTTCATGTAACAGAACGTTTCCGCTCTTGACCAACTCTTTCAAAAAACAGCCGTTTCTCCGCACAACGCACCATTATGATGACTTACAAACGGCACGTTCATCCGGATAATTCCTAAAATGACAGGTTAATTAACCACCAGACACGATCTATTCTACGGATATTCCGCCCGCTTTTTTCAACAAACGCTCAACCGGCCGGGGGTAATTCAAGTAGACTGACGGTTTTACTTTCAGTTGACATAAATTGACGGGAGAAAGGATGCCAGGGCTGTCTCGTAACATGCCGGTATGGCTACCGGTTATTGTGCTTCTTATTGCGATGATCTCCATTCAGGGCGGCGCATCGCTGGCGAAATCGCTGTTTCCTCTGGTGGGCGCGCCGGGTGTAACGGCGCTGCGACTGGCGCTGGGCACGTTCATCCTGGCGATCATTTTCAAACCCTGGCGACTGCGTTTCACGCCGGAACAGCGCCTGCCGCTGCTGTTTTATGGGCTGTCGTTGGGCGGCATGAACTATATGTTCTATCTCTCGATTCAGACCGTACCGTTAGGCGTTGCCGTTGCACTGGAGTTCACCGGCCCGCTGGCGGTGGCGTTATTCTCTTCCCGTCGCGCGGTGGACTTTATCTGGGTGGTGCTGGCGGTGCTCGGCTTGTGGTACTTATTGCCGCTGGGCGACAACGTCTCCCACGTAGATTTAACCGGCGCCGCATTGGCGCTGGGCGCGGGTGCTTGTTGGGCGGTGTACATTCTTTCCGGTCAGCGCGCAGGCGAAGAACATGGTCCGGCGACCGTGGCGCTGGGTTCATTGATTGCCGCGCTGATTTTTGTCCCCCTTGGCGCATTCCAGTCCGGTGAGTTGCTGTGGCACTGGTCAGTATTACCATTGGGTATCGCCGTGGCTATTTTATCGACAGCATTGCCCTACTCGCTTGAGATGATTGCCCTGACCCGTTTGCCGACCCGCACCTTCGGTACGCTCATGAGCATGGAACCGGCGCTGGCGGCAATATCAGGCATGATTTTCCTCGGCGAGACGCTCACCTTCCAGCAGGTACTGGCGCTGATGGCGATTGTCATTGCCTCGATGGGATCAACGCTCACGCTGCGACGGGAAGGTAAAATCAAAGAAGTGGATATCGGCTAAATAATTATTATTCAGCGTGGGATAATCCTCACGCTGAATAACGACATGGTTAAACAGACATTATTTCTTACCTTTATGTACATTTCTCATTAATTAGAGTTAATGAGAAACCACCGCCTACCAATTAATTTAATTACTCATAATATTCATAGAATTAACATTAAATTCTCACAAATCCATCCGTTATATAGCTTTTGCTATTGAACCGATAGGCATAGCCAAATCAGAAAACCTTAATCTGGTGCTATACTTAGTTTCGGTAATTACCTGGGACACAAACATCAAGAGGATATGAGATTATGAGTACCGCTAAACTGGTAAAAACGAAAGCGTCTAATCTGCTTTATACCCGTAACGATGTATCGGATAGCGATAAAAAAGCGACGGTTGAGTTGCTGAATCGCCAGGTGATCCAGTTCATTGACCTGTCGCTGATCACGAAACAGGCCCACTGGAATATGCGCGGTGCTAACTTTATTGCCGTTCATGAAATGCTGGATGGCTTCCGTACTGCGCTGGTCGATCACCTTGACACCATGGCGGAACGCGCCGTGCAGCTGGGCGGTGTAGCGCTCGGCACCACACAGGTGATCAACAGCAAAACGGCGCTGAAAAGCTACCCGCTGGATATTCACAGCGTGCAGGATCACCTGAAAGAGCTGGCTGACCGTTACGCCATTGTGGCGAATGATGTGCGTAAAGCCATCAGCGAAGCAAAAGACGAAGACACCGCAGATATCTTCACCGCGGCGTCACGCGATCTGGACAAATTCCTGTGGTTCATCGAATCCAACATTGAATAATCCATAAGCATTATCAATGACCCCCTCGCTTTCATACGAGGGGGTTTGCACTTTCATGGTGCACACTTTTCCCCTCCCCCTCGGCATAAGTTATTGTTACGTAATAATCACATCACAAAATTGTTAACAACAGATTGTTTTACGTGCGGATTGCGCGCTAAATAGAAGCTAAACAGGCCGCTTCGCTTAATTGCACCAAATTAGTGACTCAAA
The DNA here is from genome assembly GCF_050587465.1 of Kosakonia sp. N21. Taxonomy (NCBI): domain Bacteria; kingdom Pseudomonadati; phylum Pseudomonadota; class Gammaproteobacteria; order Enterobacterales; family Enterobacteriaceae; genus Kosakonia; species Kosakonia sp. N21. The sequence goes on from NZ_JBOBHR010000002.1 coordinate 18,549, forward strand.
ATGGTGCATAACAGCGATGTTGCTACACTTATTGTGCAACCGCGTAAAGCTTCGCCTTTACAAAACAATAGGTTGTAAACCTGGCATGATTTTTTCATACTGCGTTCATTCTCGCAGGGGTTCGCTCCCCGGATACAAAAGGAAAAACTATGAAGTCTGTATTGAAATTTTCCCTTGCTGCACTCGCTCTCGCCTTTGCCGTTTCTTCTCAGGCTGCTGACAAAAAACTGGTTGTTGCAACCGACACCGCTTTCGTTCCCTTCGAGTTCAAACAGGGCGATAAATACGTTGGTTTCGACGTGGACCTGTGGGCTGCTATCGCTAAAGAGCTGAAACTGGATTATGAACTGAAGCCAATGGACTTCAGCGGCATTATCCCTGCGCTGCAAACCAAAAATATCGACCTGGCGCTGGCAGGCATCACTATTACCGAAGAGCGTAAAAAAGCGATCGAATTCTCCGACGGCTACTATAAAAGCGGTCTGCTGGTGATGGTCAAAGCCAACAACAACGACGTAAAAAGCGTGAAAGATCTTGATGGCAAAGTACTGGCTGTGAAGGGCGGTACCGGTTCTGTTGATTACGCGAAAGCCAACATCAAAACCAAAGATCTGCGTCAGTTCCCGAACATCGATAACGCCTATATGGAGCTGGGTACCGGTCGCGCTGATGCAGTACTGCACGATACGCCGAATATCCTGTACTTCATCAAAACAGCGGGCAACGGTCAGTTCAAAGCGGTAGGCGAGTCTCTGGAAGCGCAGCAGTACGGTATCGCTTTCCCGAAAGGCAGTGATGCGCTGCGTGAAAAAGTGAACGGCGCACTGAAAACTCTGCGTGACAACGGTACGTACAACGAAATCTACAAAAAATGGTTCGGTACAGAACCTAAATAATTATTATAAAATTTAAAGCGTTACACCTCAGGGGCGGCTTTCGCCCCTGATACATTTGTTATAACCACGGTATACAGGAACACATCATGCAGTTTGACTGGAGCGCCATCTGGCCCGCCATTCCGCTTCTGATTGAAGGGGCGAAAATGACGTTGTGGATCTCGGTCCTCGGCTTAATTGGCGGGTTGATTATCGGCCTTGCGGCGGGTTTCGCACGCACCTTTGGCGGCTGGATCGCCAACCACATCGCACTGGTATTTATTGAAGTTATCCGCGGCACGCCCATTGTCGTGCAGGTCATGTTTATCTATTTTGCCCTGCCGATGGCGTTCAACGATTTGCGTATCGACCCGTTTAGCGCCGCGGTCGTGACCATCATGATCAACTCGGGCGCCTACATAGCGGAAATTACCCGCGGCGCCGTACTCTCGATCCATAAAGGCTTCCGTGAAGCGGGCCTGGCGCTGGGTTTATCGCGCGGTGAAACCATTCGCCACGTGATTCTGCCGCTGGCGCTGCGCCGTATGCTGCCACCGCTGGGTAACCAGTGGATCATCAGCATCAAAGATACGTCGCTGTTTATTGTTATCGGCGTCGCTGAACTGACCCGCCAGGGGCAAGAGATCATCGCCGGCAACTTCCGCGCACTGGAGATCTGGAGCGCCGTTGCGGTGGTTTATCTGATTATTACTCTGGTTCTGAGCTTTATTCTGCGTCGTCTTGAAAGAAGGATGAAAATCCTGTGATTGAATTTAAAAACGTTTCCAAGCACTTTGGTCAGACCCAGGTGCTGCACAACATTGATCTGAGCATTACCCAGGGTGAAGTGGTGGTGATTATCGGGCCTTCCGGCTCCGGTAAATCGACGCTGCTGCGCTGCATCAATAAGCTCGAAGAGATCACCAGCGGCGAACTGATTGTCGATGGCTTGAAAGTTAACGATCCGAAAGTGGATGAGCGCCTGATCCGCCAGGAAGCCGGCATGGTGTTCCAGCAGTTTTATCTGTTCCCGCACCTGACGGCGCTGGAAAACGTCATGTTCGGCCCGCTGCGCGTACGCGGCACGAAAAAACAGGACGCCGAAAAACTCGCTAAAGAGCTGCTGGCGAAAGTGGGTCTCGCAGAGCGCGCCCACCACTATCCGTCAGAGCTGTCCGGCGGCCAACAGCAGCGTGTGGCGATTGCCCGCGCGCTGGCGGTAAAACCGAAAATGATGCTGTTTGATGAGCCAACCTCTGCGCTCGACCCGGAACTGCGCCACGAAGTCCTGAAAGTAATGCAGGATCTGGCGGAAGAAGGCATGACCATGGTGATCGTCACTCACGAAATCGGCTTTGCCGAGAAAGTGGCTTCCCGTCTGATTTTCATTGATAAAGGCCGCATTGCCGAAGATGGCAACCCGCAGCAACTTATTGAAAATCCGCCGAGCCCGCGCCTGCAGGAGTTCCTGCAGCACGTCTCCTGATAGCACCGGCCCCTCTTCATGAGGGGCTTTTTTTTACCCCTCTCTCCTGGATTTATCCCAATTCCTCTGCGCGGCATTACGGCATCTATACTTATCATTTTGCGGGATTTTCTCACCGGAGGAGCCTATGCCGTGGATGTTATTACTGATTGGCCTGCTGTGCGCGCCGCTTCATGCGGCGACAATTCCCGGTATGACAACGGCGACAACCAGCACGCCATCAACCGCCCAGACGACTGAACCGAATATCGAGCAGAAAAAAGCGGCCTATGCTGCGCTGGCAGATGTGCTGGAAAATGACGACTCACGCAAAGAACTTATCGATCAGTTACGTAAAGTCGCCACAACGCCGCCGCAGGAGCCTGTGCCGGTCATCACCCCGCCCGAGGTGAAAGAGCAGAAAACCGTGCTGGAGAATGTCACCGACATTAGCCACTATTATGGTGATGCGCTGGCGTCGCGCTTTGCACAGCTCTACCGCAATATCACAGGCTCTCCGCATAAATCCTTCAACCCGCAGACCTTTACCCATGCAGCGACCTATTTCCTGCTGCTGGCGGCACTGGTGTTCGCGTTCTGGTTACTGGTACGCACCTGTGTCTCGCCGCTGTATCGCAAAATGGGCGCATGGGGACGCAAGAAGAACCGCGAGCGCAGCAACTGGCTGCAACTACCCGCGATGATCATCGGCGCGTTTATTATTGATTTGCTGTTGCTGGCGCTGACGCTGTTTATCGGGCAGTTACTCAGCGCCAGTCTCAATGCCGGCAACCGCACCATTGCTTTTCAGCAGAGCCTGTTCCTGAACGCCTTTGCCTTGATTGAGTTTTTTAAAGCTATATTACGGCTGGTGTTCTGCCCGCGCATTCCGGAGCTGCGCCCGTTTCGCATTGCCGATGAGACAGCCCGCTACTGGCATCTGCGCCTGAGCGCGCTAAGCAGCCTGATTGGTTACGGTTTACTGGTGGCCGTGCCGATTATTTCAAACCAGGTGAATGTGCAATTTGGCGCGCTGGCGAACGTGGTGATTATGCTGTGTATCACCGTCTGGGCGCTGTATCTGATTTTCCACAATAAAAAGACCATCCAGCACAATCTCACCGTGCTGGCCGATCACTCGCTGGCCTTTTTCAGCCTGTTTATTCGTGCGTTTGCGCTGATCTGGCACTGGCTGGCCAGCGCCTACTTTATTGTGCTGTTTTTCTTCTCGTTGTTCGATCCCGGCAATAGCCTGAAATTTATGATGGGCGCGACCGTTAACAGTCTCGCGATCCTCAGTATTGCCGCGTTTATCTCGGGCGTATTATCGCGCTGGCTGAATAAAACCATCACCCTCTCGCCGCAGGTGCACCGCAACTATCCGGAACTGCAAAAGCGGCTTAATGGTTGGTTATCCGCCACGTTGAAAACCGCGCGCTTTCTGGTGGTCTGCGCCACGATCATGCTGCTGCTCAATGCATGGGGATTGTTTGATGTCTGGCAATGGCTGACCTACGGCGCGGGGGAGAAAACGGTCGATATTCTGATCCGCATTGCGCTGATCCTCTTCTTCTCCGCAGTAGGCTGGACGCTGCTGGCAAGCCTGATAGAAAACCGTCTGGCTTCAGACATTCATGGTCGCCCGCTACCCAGCGCGCGTACCCGCACCCTGCTGACCCTGTTTCGCAACGCGCTGGCAGTGGTGATCAGCACCATTACGGTGATGATTGTGCTGTCGGAAATTGGCGTTAACATCGCGCCGCTACTGGCGGGTGCCGGGGCGCTGGGGCTGGCTATCTCATTTGGTTCGCAAACGCTGGTGAAAGATATTATTACCGGGATTTTTATCCAGTTCGAAAATGGCATGAACACCGGCGATCTGGTCACCATTGGCCCGCTCACTGGCACCGTGGAACGAATGTCGATTCGCTCCGTTGGCGTACGCCAGGATACCGGCGCGTACCATATTATTCCGTGGTCATCGATCACCACCTTCGCGAACTTCGTGCGCGGAATTGGTTCCGTGGTGGCGAATTATGATGTTGACCGCCATGAAGACGCAGACAAAGCGAACCAGGCGCTGAAAGAGGCTGTTGCCGAGTTGATGGAGAAAGAGGATATTCGCGGGCTGATTATCGGCGAGCCATCCTTTGCCGGGCTGGTCGGGCTGAGCAATACGGCCTTTACCCTGCGCGTGACCTTTACCACGCTGCCGCTGAAACAGTGGACGGTGCGTTTTGCCCTCGACACGATGGTGAAAAAACATTTCGATCTGGCGGATGTGCGCCCGCCGGTGCAGACCTATCAGGTACTGCCTGCGCCAGGCAGTACCCCACACCCGCAGCCAGCCGCACCCGCTGGCCCGCAACCGCCCGTCGAACCTACGCTTTAAAACGCGTCTGCGCCCAGCGTTGACGCTGGCTGTCATCGAGGAAGGTCCAGGCAATAAAGCGACTCTGCTTTTGCCCCTGGGCCATCTCTTTTTTCATCACTTTCACCGCACCAACCTGAGTCAGGGCGCGGTACAACTCAGGCAGGTTATCGCCACGCGACACCAGCGAGGTAAACCACAACACCTGGCGCGCGAACTGCGGGCTTTCAGCAATCATTGTACGGATAAAAGCCACTTCCCCGCCTTCGCACCAGAGTTCCTGCTGCTGACCACCGAAGTTGAGCGCGCCCTCAGCAGACTGCCCGAGGTTACGCCGTTTACGTTCGCTACCCGCCTGCGCGCTTTGCGCAGAGTCGTGGAACGGCGGGTTGCAGATAATGGCATCGTACTGCTCATTTTTATGAATGATACCGCTAAGGATCGCCGTCGGATCTTTCTGGCGGCGCAAACGCACCGCACGGCTGAGCCCCGGATTGGCGCTGATAATCGCCTGTGCGCTGGCAAGGGCGGCGTCATTGGTTTCGCTACCGGTAAAACGCCAGCCGTATTCATGCGCGCCAATCAGTGGATAGATGCAGTTTGCGCCCGTGCCGATATCCAGCACGCTGGCCTGGGTCGGAATCTGCCCCTGATGGCTTTCGGCAAGTACATCCGCCAGATGATGCAGGTAGTCGGCGCGCCCGGGAACGGGCGGGCAAAGAAAACCGTCCGGAATATCCCACTCACGCACACCATAAAATTGTGCCAGCAGCGCCTTATTTAAGGCTTTCACCGCCTGTGGCCGGGCAAAATCAATTGTCGCCTCGCCGTTGGGGTTGGCGATGATAAAGTCGCGCAATGACGGGGTTACGGCGCACAGCGCATCGAGATCGTAGCGACTGTGGTGGCGGTTACGCGGGTGCAGACCCGGCTTCTGGGCATTCATGGCATTCTCCTGTTAACAGCGGCGTAAGATACCCGTTGACGTTGGCCGGGTAAATAAGTGAGGCTGAAGAAACTTTTTCCATCACCCGGAAGTGCTATGTACTTTTATGAACCGGCGAAAGGCCACGGCCTGCCGCACGACCCGCTGAATGCAATTATTGGTCCCCGCCCTATTGGCTGGATTGCGTCTCTGGATGGCCAGGGCCGACGTAATCTTGCGCCATACAGTTTTTTTAACTGCTTCAATTATCGTCCGCCCATTATCGGCTTCGCCAGCAGCGGCTGGAAAGATAGCGTACGCAATATCACTGAAACCGGAGAGTTTGTCTGGAATCTGACCACCCGCGATTTAGCCGTGCGCATGAACGAAACATCCGCCTCGCTGCCGCATGGCGAAGATGAATTTGCCCGGGCAGGTCTGACGCCTGTAACAGGCCGTCTTGTCAGTGCTCCGCGCGTGGCAGAGAGCCCGGTTAACTTTGAATGTCGCCTGTCGCAGTGCATCCAACTAACCGCTGCCAACGGCACGGCACTGGATACCTGGCTGGTGCTGGGGGAGGTTGTCGCGGTGCATATCGATGAATCACTGCTGGAAGACGGTGTTTACCAGACGGCAAAAGCCCAGCCAGTACTGCGCGCAGGTGGCCCATCGGCCTATTACGGCATCAGTGAAGCGTTGCGCTTTGACCTGATTCGCCCGGATAACCGGTAAGCCGCTTCTCCGGCCTGAGTGACTATACTTACTCTACGGAGGGCAACATTATGGCTTCAGGTTGGGCAAACGACGATGCAGTACAGCAACAGATCGACAGCACCATTGATGACGCGGTCGCCCGCGCCCGTCGCGACATACCGACAGGCGAAAGCCTGACGGAGTGCGAGGAGTGCGGTGAACCGATCCCGGAAGCGCGTCGCAACGCGATCCCTGGGGTACGTTTATGCGTGGCCTGCCAGCAGAAGAAAGATTTACATAACTCTACATTTTCAGGATATAATCGTCGCGGATCGAAAGATAGCCAGCTTCGTTGACCTTTCCTGACGGTTGTAACCAGCGCAAGCGCTTGCTTTTACATCCACAGATTTTCCCCTGCCACGTAGCAAAATGTGCCGCAAAATTGTTCGCCACGCGCCTCAACCGCAAAACGCCGGTTTTTCATCAATAAATCTGTTTAAATTCAAAAGATTACTTCTTGTTCAATTTTTTAGAATAAGGCTGTCAATTCTCTTCGATTTTATCTCTTGCGAAAAACCGTGATACTTATCACATCGACGGAACATCGTCCCATACACAGAATAACCTGCGAGAGATTAACTATGAAAACCATCAAATATGCTGTTGCTGCCATCGCCCTGTCCACCCTCTCTTTTGGTGCGTTCGCTGCGCAATCCGTAAGCCCGGCTCAGGCCGAAAACCTGAACAAAATCGGCGTCGTGTCTGTCAACAACGCTGACACGCTGGACGGCCTGGAAGCCAAACTGGCTGAGAAAGCAAAAGCGGCTGGCGCATCCAGCTACAGCATTACGTCCGCTAACGGCAATAACAAAATGAGCGGCACTGCGGTTATCTACAAATAACCTCCCCTGTTCTACCCCCTGGCGAACTAACCCTCCGCCGGGGATGCTCCACCCTCATTGACCCTGTTGTTACCCTGTTGTTTGCCCGTCCAGGAATGTGACGGGCTTTTTTTTGTCAAAAACTTGCCGCCACTCGCGCAAGACCCGCTTCCAGCGTCTCCGCTTCACCCGTAGCGACCAGGCAGCAGGCCAACTGAATCTTCAATGATTCTGGCACCGCTTCACGCCCGGCAATGCAGCGCTCAATCCAGCGGGCGGTGCTCTCGGCGTCTTTCGCCACGCCTTCAGGCGACACCTGTTCAGGCGCATCATTGCGGGTAAACAGCACGCGCTCGCCCTGCGCATCGATCAGCGTAATCTGCGGGCAGCGCTGCGGATTCGCATAAACTTCCCCTTCCGTCCCGTGCATCAGCAAGCCACGCCCACCGATATCAGCAAAAAATTTGCCAACGCGGGTGATATATTCCGGGTGCGAAACGCTGGACAAACGCAACGCTGCTGCTTTTTCAAACGGTGTCGCCAGTTTCGCCAGCGTGTGCGCACTGTTGCGCACGCCCATACGCCAGCGCATCGCCAGCTGTTTTTCCAGCGGCGGACAGAGTGCGCTCACCGGAATATAGACTGGCTGATGCCCTTCCAGGCGCGCCTGCGCCTGACCTGCGTGCAGCGTGGGGTTAATGCCCAACAAAGTGAAAATCGTTTCAGTGACCACGCGGGTAGGATCTTCGCTCACACCGTGCACCAGCACCGGAAAGCCGAGCTTCGTCAACAGAATGGCCAGCAGCGGAGTTAAGTTGGCCTGTTTGCGCGCGCCGTTGTAGCTAGGAATCACAATCGGCATCGGTTTTGCCACCGGGGGCGTCAGTTTGATGGTGTGATGCTGCATTGCGTCGTAAAAGCCGCGCATTTCCGCCTCACCTTCCCCTTTAATGCGCAGGGCAATCAGGATACCGCCCATTTCCAGATCCGGCACATCGCCATTAAGCATGTGCGTGTACAAACCACGAGCGGTGTCAACATCGAGATCCCGGGCGTGATGCTTTCCCCGGCCGATCTCTTTAATGATGGTGCGGTAATCCATGGGAACTCCTTGCGTGCTCACATCGTTAACGGCGCCTGCGGCGCTTTTGTTCTGGTTTCTTCACTATAACGTCCGGCATCGCCGGTTGTGAAATAGGAAACACCGGCAGCGCATCGAGAAGGCGTTTACCATAGCTTTTGGTCAGCAGGCGCTTGTCGTAAATCACCACTTCACCATGGCAGCCGTGGCTACGGATCAGTCGCCCCACCTGCTGGATCAAATTGAATGACGCGCTGGGCAGGCTCTGGACCTCAAACGGGTAGCGATTCAGGCTTTTTAACCATTCGCCTTCGGTGATCACCACCGGGCTGTCGATGGGCGGAAAGGCAATTTTATGAATGTGCACCTGCGTCAGGTAATCGCCTTTTAAATCCAGCCCCTCGGCAAAAGATTGCAAACCGACCAGCACGCTACGTTCACCGCCATCAATGCGTTTACGGTGCAGCTCCACCAGTCGATAACGGGGTTGATCACCTTGCACCAGTAACAATAAACGCAGATCGGTCACGTAACTCAAAAAGAGCTGCATCGCCCGCTGACTGGCGAACAACACCAGCATCCCCGGATGGGCTTTACTTTCCACCTGCTGACGAAACCAGGTTGCCATTTCGGCAATATGCTGCTCTTCATTTTCGATCAGCGGCTCATAGCGCATCTGCGGGATGACAATTTTGCCCTGCTCCACATGGTTAAACGGCGAATCCAGCGTGACAAAACGGTCTCCGGCCTTCTCTTTCAGGCCGCTCATCTCCTGCAAACGATTAAAACTGTTCAGCGAACGCAGGGTGGCGGAGGTCACCACAATATGCGGTATGCTGCGCCACAGCAGCTTTTCCAGCTGATCACTCACGCGAATGCCAACGCAATGAAACAGCATATGCAATTGCCCATCGCGCACTTCCCGCGTGGCCCACTTAGACACTGGCGCGCCGGAAGCTTGCGCCATGGAAGCCAGCCGCCATAGCTTACTCTGGCTTTCAAACATGCCCAGTGCACGGTTCATTTGCAGGATCACGCGATGCAAGCGGACGATATCGTGGCTGCCGGTCTTCTCGCTTAAATCATTCAGGAAAAGCTCCGCCAGGCCGCGCAGCATCTCGGTCAGTTTCGCCAGCCGCTGGCAGATAGCCATCACCTCATCCGGCAGTTCGCCCATCGCAAAACGGTGTTCGGCTTCCTGGCCTGCAGGAAGATAGAGATTGAGTATGTTGTTCAGCGACGCGATCAGTTCATACAGCTCTTCGCAGTGGGCGTTAAGACGCTCCGGGGTTGCCAGCGGCGGTGTGGTTTTTGGCCGGAACTGCTCCAGACAGGTTGCCACCAGTTTGCAGAACAGATCGAGCTGGAGGCGGTACCAGGAGGCCGTAATTTCCGCGCTCATCTCCAGCGCGTCCCGCGCGACATCCGGCAAATGGTGGCCTTCATCCAACACCAGCAGCAGGTTTTTCGGCTCCGGCAATACCGCTTCGCTCTCCATGGCCGCCATCACCAGCGCATGGTTCGCTACCACCACTTCCGCTTCCTGAATTTCACGACGCGCGACAAAAAACGGGCATTCGCGGTAGTAGTGGCAGTTGCGGTTAAGGCAACTGGCTTTATCGGTGCTGAGACGCCGCCATAAATCATCACTGATGGCTTTGTCGGTATGATCGCGCAGGCCGTCCCATTTATAACTGTCGAGATCGGCTTTCAGCGCCGCGCAGTGCTTCTGTTCTTCCTGATTCCCCGGCGTCAGCTCATCATCCAGAAACGCCAGCAGATCCTGCTGATTCGGCTCAGAGCTGGCCAGCGCGGTGAGATTGCGTGGGCACACGTAGCGACCGCGACCGAAGGCGGCGGTAAAGCGCAAATCGGGGATAATTTTGCGCAGCAGCGGCAGATCTTTGCTGAAGATTTGATCCTGCAAGGCAACGTTAGCGGTGCTGACCACCAGCGTTTTTTGCTCTTCGCGGGCAATGGCGATGCCGGGAATCAAATAAGAGAGGGTTTTCCCGACGCCGGTTGGCGCTTCAATCGCCAGATGCCGCCCTTCATCGCCCGCCAGCGTTTTCGCCACATCGGCAATCATCTGCCGCTGCGGGGCGCGGGGAATAAAGTCCGGGATCTGTTGTTGCAACGCCTTATACCAGGCGGCAATCTGCGCTTTTAGCGCGGCGGTAAGGGCCATTCGACAACCTGAAATACTGTATAAACAGCCACTATTGTGGCATTTTTAGCGCCCCGGGGGTAACGGTTTTTGCAATGCCGGAAGCCGTCGCCAGAAAATATCCCTCCGGTTGCAAATACAGGATATTTTTCGCAGCGCCGATCACAATTTGGCATATCAGGTCATCAATGCCCTGAGTGACGCGTTGATCATTTATTCGGGCAATGCTAGTTTTTACCTGCATTACGCTTGTTACCGAATATCGGGCAAAACCTAAATGCAGACTATGAGGACAAATCCGTCCGCGGCTGTATTTACGTTTTGCCCGTTTTTGTTTGCAGGAGTTGGCGATGCTGGTCAAACAAATATTAAATAATAACGTTGTCAGCGCCATTGATGAGCGTGGGCTTGAGGTTATTCTTACCGGCCGCGGTCTTGGGTTTAATACCCACACCGGTGCCAGCGTGGATACCCAGGCCATCGAAAAAATATTCCGTCTGCAGGATTCGCAGGTCTCCGCCCGATTCAAAGATTTGATCAGCGAAGTGCCGGTAGAAATACTGCAACTGACCGATGATATCGTCGCCCTGGCGCGCGCAACGCTGCCGCATAAATTAAGTGAAGGCCTGTACGTTACTCTGGCCGATCATCTTCATTTCGCCCTACAACGCAGCCAGAACAGCGAAGTGCTGCCCAATCCGCTGGAGTGGGAAGTGCGCCATTTCTATACCGCAGAGTATGGCATCGGCCGGCAGGCGCTTGGCATGGTGGTAGCGCGTACCGGTACCTTATTACCCGATAGTGAAGCCTGTAGCATCGCCCTGCATATTGTGAACGCCGGGCTGAACGACACGATGGGTAAAACCACGCAGATTACGCGCCTTATTTACCAGTTGCAGAATATCGTTAAATATTTTTTCAGCCTGCCGCTCGATGAGCACAGTCTGAATTATCAACGCTTTATTACCCATTTAAAGTTTTTCGCCCAGCGGGTGATTGATGGTGTGGTGTTAAATAATGACGACGAGGAATTATTTGCCATGGTGCAGCGTCGTTATCAGACAACCCTGAAGTGCGTTGACGCCATTAATGAGTTTGTCGGTAAAAATTATCACCACACCATGAGCAACTCGGAAAAGCTCTACCTGACCGTGCATATCGAAAACGTCGTGCAACGGGCAGAGTCGTAAAAAATATTCTTTCCAGGCTTGTTACTGTTAAATCAGGCAAACCCCAGAAGAACAAAGCGCCGGTTTATCACCGGTAATTGTTATGACACCTGCAATGCAGGCGTCAGTCTGGAGGAATGACCATGAACTATCAGGATACCGCGCAGCAGATCATTACCCGGATCGGCGGCAAGGACAATATTCTGTCGCTGTTTCACTGCATCACCCGTCTGCGTTTTTTACTGAAAGATCACGACAAAGCTGACCGTGCGGCGCTGGAAGCCCTGGATGGCGTGATAGGCGTGAATATTTCAGGCGACCAGTATCAACTGATTATCGGCAACGACGTTGCCCCCTTGTGCGAAGCGCTGCTGGCAAAACTGCCGGGAGTCTCATCCGGCGGCGCGGTGCAGCATGGCAAACGCCGCAATCCGATTTCCGTGGTGCTGGAGGGACTATCCAGCATCTTTTCGCCCATCATTCCGGCCATTGCCGGGGCCGGTATTCTCAAAGGGGTGCTGGCGCTGCTGGTCGCCATGCACTGGCTGGAAACCAGTAATCAAACGTACCAGATCCTGCTGGCGATCAGCGACGGCGTTTTCTACTTTATGCCGCTGGCGCTGGCGTTCAGCGCCGCCAATAAATTCGGCGCTAACCCGTACGTTGCCGTCGCGCTGGCCGCCGCCCTCTTCCACCCCGCTATTCAGACACTGTTTAAGTCCGGTGCTCCGGTCAATTTCATGAGTTTGCCAGTGCCAACAGTGAACTATGCCTCTACCGTTATCCCGATTTTACTGGCGGTCTGGCTGCTCAGTCGGGTGGAGAAGCTGATTGATCGCATCATGCCAGGCGCGTTGAAAACCATGTTTGTCCCGCTGCTGAGCCTGGTGATTGTCACCCCCATCACGCTGATCGCCATTGGCCCGCTGGGCATTTTTGCCGGTAACGCGTTGTCTGGCGGCATTATCTGGCTGGTGGAAAATATGGGTCTCGTCGCGGGCGTGGTGGTGGGCGGCACGCTGTCGATGATCATCATCACCGGCATGCACTATGTGCTGGTGCCAATCATGATCAACAACATCAGCCAGATGGGTTTCGACCCGTTCAAGATCCTCTTTTATGTTGCCAACCTCGGCCAGGCTGGCGCGGCCTTTGGCGTATTTCTGCGCGCCAAAGACCGGAAGCTGAAGTCGCTGGCGCTGACCACCAGCTTTAGCGCCGCGATGGGCATTACCGAACCGGCGATGTACGGCATCAACATTCGCTATAAACGCCCCTTTGCCGCGGCCTTGATAGGCGGTGCTTGCGGCGGCGGTTTCGCCATGGCAATGGGAGTCAAAACCTACGCCTTTGCGCTCAGCGGCTTACCGGGTCTTCCGGCACTGGTCGGCCCCACCTTCCTGTGGGCGCTGATCAGTATCGCCATCTCGTTTACCTGCGCCGCCGTGGTCACGGTGATCCTTGGTTTTGAAGAAACGGTGGTCGCCGGCATCAGCCCGATGCCAGTGGCGCGCAGCGAAGAGAAGCTGTTTGCCCCCGTCAGTGGTGAACTGAAAGCACTGAGCACACTCAGCGACCCGGTCTTCGCCGATGAAATTTTTGGCAAAGGACTGGCGATTTACCCCACCAGCGGTGAGCTGCGTTCGCCGGTCAACGGCAAGGTGGAGTCGCTGTTTGAAACCCACCACGCGCTGGCGCTGCAAAGCGATACCGGTGCAGAGGTCCTGATCCATATCGGTATCGACACCGTCAAGCTGGGCGGGCGCCACTTCACCAGCCACACCACTGCCGGGCAGATAGTTGAGGTGGGCGATTTACTGGTGAGCTTTGACCTTGCGGCGCTGAAAGCCGAAGGCATCGACCCCAGCGTGATTGTGGTGGTCACCAACAGCGAACAGTACGGCGATATCAGCCCGGTGAAAGCAAATGGCGATGTCGCCAGCCGGGACGCATTTCTCACACTGACCGCGACAGCGGCGTAAGGAGCAGACGTATGGCATTTTCGAAAGCATTTCCGGACGGTTTTTTATGGGGCGGCGCCACAGCCGCTAACCAACTGGAAGGCGCATGGAACGTGGGAGGAAAAGGGCTATCGGTCTCTGATGTCTATACCTTCGACAACGACATGCCCCGCGAACGCTGGCTCGATCAGTGGCTGGGTATGACCCACGCGCAGGTACGTGAAGCGCAGGATCCGAACAGCAAAAAATACTACCCCAAACGCAAAGGCAACGACTTCTATCACCACTTTAAAGAGGATATCGCGCTGTTTGCCGGGATGGGCTTTAAATGCTTCCGCATGTCGATTGCCTGGACGCGCATCTTCCCGCGCGGTGACGAAACCACGCCCAACGAAGCCGGGCTGGCATTTTACGATGAGGTGTTCGACACATTACTGGCACACGGCATCGAGCCCATTGTCTCGCTGTCGCACTATGAGATGCCGCTGGCGCTGGTCACCGATTACGGCGGCTGGCCAAATCGTCAGGTGGTGGATTTTTACGTGCGCTTTGCCACCACGGTGTTCACCCGCTATCGCAAAAAAGTGAAGTACTGGATGACCTTTAACGAGATCAACTGCGTCAAGCATCATCCGTATGTCAGCGTTGGGGTTATCGAAGAGGACAACCCGCATCTTGAGCAGGATAAATACCAGGGCGCGCATCACCAGTTTGTTGCCAGCGCGCTGGCGACCAAAGCCTGCCACACCATCATTCCCGGCTCGCAAGTGGGCTGCATGATCAGCTACCAGATGCTCTATCCGCACACCTGCCACCCGGACGATTTGCAGGCCTGCGAAGAGATGCAGCGCGTGTCGCTGTTCTTTAGCGACGTACAGGCGCACGGCTACTACCCGGCGTATACCGATCGCATGCTGGCGGAGAAAGGCGTTACGCTGCAAAAAGTGGTCGGCGACGATGAGATCCTGCGCCAGCATCCGGTGGATTTTGTCTCCTTCAGTTACTACATGTCGAGCACCGTCAGCGCGCACCCGGAAAAACTGGAAGGCGCGGAAGGCAATATGATCACCGGCGGCATTCGCAACCCGCACCTGCCCACCAGCCAGTGGGGCTGGCAGATAGACCCGAAAGGGCTGCGTCTGGCGCTCAACCAGCTGTATGACCGCTACCAGAAACCGTTGTTTATTGCCGAAAACGGTCTGGGCGCAGTTGACACCGTCAACCCGGATGGCTCGATTGATGACGATTACCGTATTGATTACCTGCGCCAGCACGTGGAACAGATGCAGGAAGCCATCGGCGATGGCGTCGATCTGTTCGGTTATACCTGGTGGGGACCGATTGATGTGGTCAGCGCAGGCACGGCGCAAATCTCCAAACGCTATGGGTTTATCTATGTGGACCAGGATGATATGGGCAACGGCACACAGGCCCGCTCGCTGAAGAAAAGCTATCACTGGTATAAAAAACTGATCGCCTCCAACGGCGAAGATTTGACGGATTAAGGAGCAGAAATGGCTGTTTTCCCGAAAGATTTTTTATGGGGCGGCGCGATTGCCGCCAACCAGGCTGAAGGCGCATGGAATGAGGACGGCAAAGGGCCGTCGATCGCAGACGTGGTACGCGGCGGCATCGCCTCCGGCAAGCATGATGCGGTGATTGATCCCAATCTTTATTACGCCAGCCATCAGGCGATTGATTTTTATCACCATTACAAAGAGGACGTGGCGCTGTTTGCCGAAATGGGTTTCACCTGTTTCCGCACCTCGATTGCCTGGACGCGCATCTTCCCGCGCGGTGATGAAACCACGCCCAACGAAGCCGGGCTGGCTTTTTATGACAATCTGTTTGATGAGTTGCTGAAGTATGGCATCGAGCCGGTGATCACCCTTTCCCACTACGAAACGCCACTGGCACTGTATCAGGAGTACGGCGGTTGGAAGAACCGCCAGCTGATTGATTTTTTTGCCCGCTACTGCGAAACGGTATTCCACCGTTACAAAGGCAAGGTCAAATACTGGATGACCTTCAATGAGCTGAACAACATGAACCGCATGCCCTTCGCCACCGGTGCGGTGGATGCTGACGCCAGCGCACAGGCGATCTGGCAGGCCAACCATCACCAGTTTGTCGCCAACGCGCGGGCCAACAAGCTATGCCATGAGATTATCCCGGGGGCGAAAATTGGCTGCATGTTGTCGCTGAGCACCGTCTACCCGGCCACCTGTAATCCGGAGGATATCTTCTCCACCCTGCAGTTGCGCCGTCGCTCACTGTTTTTCTCTGATGTGATGATGTTCGGTCAGTACCCGGCATTCGCTCCGCGGCTGTTTCGCGAGCTGGGTGTTGAACTGGAGATTGCCGAGGGCGATCTGCAACTGCTGGCAGATTACCCTTCCGATTATCTTGGCTTTAGTTACTACCGCAGCGTGCTGCATCAGACTGGTGGGCAATTCCGCATTGATACCGGCGGAACGGCCGGGTTGGATAACCCATTCCTTGAGAAAACGGAATGGGGCTGGCCCATCGATCCGCAGGGCTTTCGCATTGTCTGTAACGAGCTGGCGGATCGCTACCGTAAGCCGCTGTTTATCGTGGAGAACGGTTATGGCGGCGTCGATGAAGTCGAAGCTGACGGGCAGATTAACGATTTGGCGCGCATGGATTATGGCCGCCGCCATATTCAGGCGATGGCGGAAGCCATTGAAGATGGCTGCGATATCATGGGCTATACGTGGTGGGGCCCCATCGACATTGTGAGCGCCGGTACTGGTGAAATGAAAAAACGTTACGGCTTTATCTATGTGGATAAAGACAATGACGGCAACGGTACCCTGAAGCGCAGTAAGAAGAAGAGTTTTGACTGGTATCAACAGGTTATCGCCAGTAACGGTGGGATTCTGTAGAGAGCGAAAACGAATTTGCAAGCCCGATAAAACAAAGACGCCACCCGGCAAATGAATGCCGGATGGCGCTTATCTGATCGGCAGAACCAGACGATTACTGTGCGGCGGACGGTTTGCGCGGACGACGACGGGATGCATTGCCTGCTGGTTTAGCGGCTCCGCCGTCAAGACGACGTCCGCCAGCTGGCTTAGCCGCACCACCATCAGGACGACGTCCACCTGTCCCACCTTCGCTACGGCGAACACCTTCCGGCTTAGCGGCCCCGCCTTCACTGCGGCGCGGTGTGCGCGGTTTTTGCGCTTCGCCATCGTTGCGACGCGGTGCTGCCTGACCACGACCGCCACCGCCCTGCCCGCGACCACCACCCTGACGACCGCCGCCCTGGCCGCGACCATTCTGAATGGGTTCGGCTTTGATTGACGGGTCCGGATCGTAGCCCGCTAATGCAATGCGCGGGATCTCTTTCTTCAGCAGGCGCTCGATATCGCGCAGCAGTTTATGCTCATCAACGCACACCAGCGACAGTGCTTCACCGGTTGCAGCCGCACGGCCGGTACGGCCAATACGGTGTACGTAATCTTCCGGCACGTTGGGCAGCTCATAGTTCACCACGTGAGGCAGCTCTTCAATATCCAGGCCACGGGCAGCAATATCGGTCGCCACCAGCACACGAATGTCGCCGGATTTGAAATCCGCCAGCGCACGGGTACGCGCGCCCTGGCTCTTGTTTCCGTGGATAGCGGCGCTGGTAATGCCGTCTTTGTTCAGCTGTTCAGCCAGATGGTTGGCGCCATGCTTGGTACGGGTGAAGACCAGCACCTGCTGCCAGTTACCCTCGCCGATCATCTGCGACAGCAGTTCACGCTTGCGTTTTTTATCGACGAAATGCACATGCTGCGTCACCTGTTCAGACGCGGTGTTGCGGCGCGCCACTTCGATTTCCAGCGGGTTGCGCAGCAGTTTTTCCGCCAGCTGTTTGATCTCATCAGAGAAGGTCGCGGAAAAGAGCAGGTTCTGGCGTTTAGCCGGCAGCTTCGCCAGTACGCGGCGAATATCGTGAATAAAGCCCATATCCAGCATGCGGTCGGCTTCATCCAGCACCAGGATTTCCACGCTATCGAGCTTCAGCGCATTTTGGTGTTCCAGATCCAGCAGACGCCCTGGCGTCGCCACCAGCACATCCACACCACCGCGCAGCTTCATCATCTGCGGGTTAATGCTGACCCCGCCAAACACCACCATCGAGCGGATATTCAGGTACTTGCTGTACTCGTGGACGTTTTCACCCACTTGCGCCGCCAGTTCACGGGTCGGCGTCAGGATCAGCGCGCGCACCGGACGGCGGCCTTTCGCGTGCGGCTCGCTCTGGATCAGGCGCTGCAACAGCGGCAGGGTAAAACCGGCAGTTTTGCCGGTACCCGTCTGGGCGCTGGCCATCAAATCGCGGCCTTGCAACACAGCCGGGATGGCCTGCTGCTGAATAGGGGTTGGCTGAAGGTAACCCTGCTCTGCGACCGCGCGCAGAATTTCCGGATTCAGGCCAAGGGCATCAAATGACATAACAACTCCGCACCGCCCCGACCTGTCACAGGTGTAGTTTTCGAGGAGATAATAATTTGATTGATGACAAAAACCACAATGCCATGAAGGGGCGGAGTGTATCAGCTTTTGTGATCACACGCATAAAATATCCCACAAAGAAAGCGCAGCGGGAGAATCGTTCAGCCCAGGCTGGACAAGAACAAAAACGCACCTTAAAGTTAATCAATCGATTGATTAATTATTATTGCGCCCATGAATACGACACCGACAACCAGCAAAGGTGAACAAGCCAGAAGCCAGCTAATTGCCGCCGCACTCGCGCAATTTGGCGAATATGGCTTACACGCCACCACCCGGGATATCGCCGCGCAAGCAGGGCAAAATATTGCCGCCATTACCTACTACTTTGGTTCCAAAGACGATCTCTACCTTGCCTGTGCACAGTGGATAGCCGACTTTATTCATGAAAACTTCCGCCCTCACGCGCAGGCGGCGGAAGCGTTGTTTGCCCACCCCGATCCGGATAAAGAGGCCATTCGCGAACTGATCCACCGGGCCTGCAAAAGTATGATCACCCTGCTGACGCATGATGAAACGCTCAACCTGAGTAAATTTATCTCCCGTGAGCAGCTCTCTCCCACCCGCGCGTACCAGCTGGTGCATGACCAGGTGATAGCACCGCTGCACAGCCACCTGACCCGCCTGCTTGCGGCCTACACCGGCCTCGACGCGGGCGATACGCAAACCATTATTCATACCCACGCGCTACTGGGTGAAATTCTCGCTTTTCGTCTCGGGCGGGAAACCTTTTTGCTGCGCGCCGGATGGACACAATTCGATGCCGAGAAATCATCGCTGATTTTTCAGGTCATCACCTGCCATATCGATTTGATTTTGAAAGGATTAACGCACAGGAGTCCCGAGTGATGAAAAAGCCCGTCGTGGTGTTAGTAGTTGCGATTATTGTGCTTGCCGTGCTGGGCGGCGGCTGGATGTGGTATCAAAGCAAACAGGAAAACAGCCTGACGCTGTATGGCAATGTTGATATCCGCACGGTCAATCTGAGCTTTCGCGTGGGCGGTCGACTGGCCTCGCTGGCGGTGGATGAAGGGGACGCCATTAAAAGCGGCCAGTTGCTCGGTGAATTAGACAAAGCGCCGTATGAAAATGCCCTGTTGCAGGCGCAGGCCAATGTCTCCACCGCGCAGGCGAAATACTCGCTGGCGACGGCGGGCTACCGCGATGAAGAGATAGCCCAGGCGGTTGCCGCCGTGAATCAGGCGCGTGCGGCCTATGATTATGCGCAGAACTACTATCAGCGCCAACTGGGGTTGATAAAAAGCCACGCGATTCCGGCCAATGACCTGGAAAACGCACGATCCTCACGGGATCAGGCGCAGGCCACGCTGAAATCCGCGCAGGATAAACTGAGCCAGTATCGCGCCGGGAATCGTCCGCAGGAAATCGCCCAGGCCAAAGCCGGCCTCGAACAGGCAGAAGCCGCACTGGCGCAGGCGCAACTGGATTTGCAGGACACCGCGCTTATCGCCCCGGCGAACGGCACGCTGCTGACCCGCGCCGTGGAACCCGGCAGTATGCTCAGCGCGGGCGGCACAGTGCTGACGCTCTCCTTAACCCGCCCGGTATGGGTACGCGCCTATGTGGATGAACGCAATTTGCAACAGGCGCAGCCCGGTCAGGAAGTGATGCTGTACACCGACGGTCGCCCGAACAAGCCGTATCGCGGCAAAATCGGGTTTGTCTCCCCGACCGCCGAATTCACGCCCAAAACCGTTGAAACCCCGGATTTACGTACCGACCTGGTTTATCGCCTGCGCATTATCGTTACCGATGCCGACGACACGTTGCGCCAGGGCATGCCGGTCACCATCCATTTTAACGAGGCGCGTCATGAGTGAGGCGACCATCCATCTGCACGGGCTGGTAAAACGCTTTCCCGGCATGGATAAACCCGCCGTGGCGCAACTCAACTGCACCATCAACGCCGGTTACGTGACCGGGCTGGTCGGGCCGGATGGCGCCGGGAAAACCACGCTGATGCGCATGCTTGCAGGCTTAATGAAAGCGGATGAAGGCAGTGCGCAGGTGATGGGTCTGGATCCGATACGCAACGACAGCGAACTGCATGCCATGCTGGGTTATATGCCGCAAAAATTTGGCCTGTATGAAGATTTGACGGTGATGGAAAACCTCAATCTGTACGCCGATTTGCGCAGCGTCACTGGCGAAAAGCGGCAGCAGACATTTTCGCGTTTGTTGGCGTTTACCGCACTGGCCCCGTTTACTGACAGGCTGGCGGGGAAACTCTCCGGCGGTATGAAACAGAAACTCGGGCTGGCCTGTACGCTGGTCGGCGAACCGAAAGTGCTGCTGCTGGATGAACCCGGCGTCGGCGTCGATCCGATCTCCCGTCGCGAACTGTGGCGAATGGTGCATGAACTGGCCGGTGAGGGGATGCTGATCCTCTGGAGCACCTCCTATCTTGATGAAGCCGAACAGTGCCGCGAAGTGCTGCTGATGAACGAAGGGGAATTGCTCTACCAGGGCGAACCGAAAGCGTTGACGCAGACCATGGCCGGGCGCAGTTTTCTGGTTTCCAGCCCGCAGGAGAATAACCGCCGGTTGCTACGTCGGCTGCTGAAACAGCCCCAGGTCAGCGACGGTATGATCCAGGGGCGCTCGGTACGCATGATCCTGAAAAAACAGGCGCAGGCGCAGCAGATCCAGGCCGCTGAAAATATGCCGCCTTTAGACATCGCGCCAACAGCGCCGCGCTTTGAAGATGCGTTTATCGATCTGCTTGGCGGCACGGGAACCGCAGAATCACCGCTCGGTTCAATTCTGCATACGGTAGAAGGCAATGCGCAGGAAACGGTGATTGAAGCCAAATCCCTGACCAAAAAATTTGGCGACTTTGCCGCCACCGACCATGTGAACTTTGCGGTAAAACGCGGGGAAATTTTTGGCCTGCTTGGCCCTAACGGCGCCGGGAAATCCACCACCTTTAAAATGATGTGCGGTCTGCTGGTGCCCACGGACGGCCAGGCGCTGGTGCTGAATATGGATCTGAAAGTCAGCTCCGGAAAAGCACGCCAGCACCTGGGTTATATGGCGCAGAAATTCTCCCTCTACGGCAACCTGACGGTGGAACAAAACCTGCGCTTTTTCTCCGGTGTTTATGGTCTGCGCGGGCGGGCGCAGAACGAGAAAATCGCCCGCATGAGCGAGGCATTCGGTTTAAAAAGTATTGCCGACCATGCCACAGATGAATTGCCGCTCGGTTTTAAACAGCGCCTGGCGCTGGCCTGCTCGTTAATGCATGAACCGGATATTTTGTTTCTCGACGAACCGACATCCGGAGTCGACCCGCTGACGCGCCGCGAGTTCTGGCTGCATATCAACAGCATGGTGGAAAAAGGGGTGACGGTGATGGTCACCACCCACTTTATGGATGAGGCGGAGTATTGCGACCGCATTGGGCTGGTCTATCGCGGAAAGCTGATCGCCAGCGGTACGCCGGACGCGCTAAAGGCGCAAACGGCCGACGCGGACACGCCCGATCCCACCATGGAACAGGCGTTTATCACGCTGATTCATAACTGGGATAAGGAGCATCATAATGAGACTTAACGCGTTATCCTGGCGGCGCGTACGCGCGCTGTGCGTGAAAGAGACACGGCAAATTGTGCGCGATCCCAGTAGCTGGTTGATAGCGGTCGTGATCCCGTTGTTGTTGCTGTTTATTTTTGGCTACGGCATCAACCTGGACTCCAGCAAGCTGCGCGTTGGTGTGCTGTTGGAGCAGCGCAGCGAAGAGGCGCTGGATTTCACCCATACGCTGACCGGCTCGCCGTTTATTGACGCCACCATCAGCGATAACCGCCAGCAACTGATCCAGATGATGCAGGCCGGGCGTATCCGCGGCCTGGTGGTGGTGCCGGTCAATTTTGACGCACAAATGGCGCGCCCCGGCGATACCGCGCCGATTCAGGTGATCACCGACGGCAGTGAACCCAACACCGCCAACTTTGTGCAGGGTTATCTGCAGGGGATCTGGCAACTCTGGCAGCAGCAACGGGCGGACGATCGCGGCGAAACCTTCGAATCGTTGATCGACATTCAGACGCGCTACTGGTTTAACCCGGCAGCCATCAGCCAGCATTTTATTATCCCGGGCGCAGTCACCATTATCATGACGGTGATAGGCGCGATCCTGACATCGCTGGTGGTGGCGCGCGAATGGGAGCGCGGCACTATGGAAGCGTTGCTGTCGACGGAAGTGACGCGGGCGGAACTGCTGCTGTGCAAACTGATCCCCTATTACTTTCTCGGCATGCTGGCGATGTTGCTGTGCATGCTGGTATCGGTCTTTATTCTCGGCGTGCCTTATCGCGGTTCGTTAGTGGTGCTGTTTTTTATCACCAGCCTGTTTCTGCTCAGTACGCTGGGGATGGGCCTGCTGATCTCGACCGTTACCCGTAATCAGTTTAACGCGGCGCAGGTGGCGCTGAATGCGGCATTTTTACCGTCGATTATGCTGTCCGGTTTTATTTTTCAGATCGACAGCATGCCGGCGGTGATCCGCGCGGTGACCTATATCATTCCGGCGCGCTATTTCGTCAGCACCCTGCAAAGCCTCTTTCTGGCGGGCAATATCCCGGTGGTGCTGATGGTGAATGTGCTGTTTTTGGTGGCCTCGGCAACGATGTTTATCGGCCTGACATGGCTGAAAACGAAACGCAGACTGGATTAAGGAAAAGCCATGTTTCACCGTTTATTGACGCTGATCCGCAAAGAGTTGCAGTCGCTGCTGCGCGAACCGCAAACCCGCGCCATTCTGGTGCTGCCGGTGCTGTTGCAGGTGCTGCTGTTCCCCTTCGCCGCCACGCTGGAAGTGACGAATGCCACCATCGCTATCTACAACGAAGACAACGGCAAACATGCAGTGGAGTTAACCCAGCGTTTTGCCCGTGCTAAAGCGTTTACCCATGTTCTGCTGCTGAAAAACCCGCAAGCAATCCGCCCGACGCTTGATACGCAACAAGCACTGCTGCTGGTGCGTTTCCCGGCGGATTTTTCGCGTAACCTGGATAGCGGCGTCACCGCGCCGATGCAGTTAATCCTCGACGGGCGCAACTCCAACAGTGCGCAAATTGCGGCCAACTATTTGCAGCAAATCGTCAAAGATTATCAGCAGGAGTTAATCCGCGGGCAGAAAAAGCCCAACAACAGTGAGCTGGTGGTGCGCAACTGGTATAACCCGAACCTCGACTATAAATGGTTTGTGGTGCCGTCGCTGATTGCCATGATCACCACCATCGGCGTGATGATTGTGACATCGCTGTCGGTGGCGCGCGAACGCGAACAGGGCACGCTGGACCAACTGCTGGTGTCGCCGCTGGCCACCTGGCAAATCTTTGTCGGCAAAGCCGTACCGGCGCTGATTGTCGCCACCTTTCAGGCCACCATCGTACTCAGCGTCGGTATTCTGGCGTATCACATCCCCTTCGCCGGTTCGCTGCTGTTGTTCTATTTCACGATGTTGATTTATGGCCTGTCGCTGGTCGGTTTCGGCCTGTTGATCTCGTCCCTCTGCGCCAACCAGCAGCAGGCATTTATCGGCGTGTTCGTCTTTATGATGCCGGCGATCCTGCTCTCGGGTTATGTCTCGCCGGTCGAGAATATGCCGGTCTGGTTGCAGGATTTAACCTGGGTCAACCCGATCCGGCATTTTACCGACATTACCAAGCAGATTTATTTGAAGGATGCCAGCTTCGCGATTGTCTGGCAGAGCGTCTGGCCGCTGCTGGTGATTGCAGCGACCACAGGGTCAGTCGCGTATGCGCTGTTCAGACGGAAAATTATGTAACCCGGCGCGCATCAGCATGGCCGTTATTGCTCAGCGTTACCGATGTTCGCGGGGATTGGCAGCATTGCCGCGTTGATGCAAACCGAACGATTTAGCGGGAAGTTTTCTCTCTTTCGTTAACAGCGAAACCACCGCCGGGCCGGCAAGGATAGCCATCCCGGCGAGGGCCAGCAGAACGTTGTTTTGCAGCACGCGGGAAAGCAACCAGATGACAATCAGCGACGCGCCAAAATACCAGGTGGTCGTCAGCTCTTCCAGCACATCGCCAGCCTCACGCCAGCGGGCGTCGTGGTGACGCTGTAAGAACAGCATCAGCAGCACGGTCACACCATACAGCACGCACAGGCCTAAGCCCACACGCACCAGGGCGCCGCTCATCCAGCCCATCACCAGCACCGCCACAATCAGCATGTGCAACATAATCTGCCAGCAACTCAGACCTGTCGCGACGCGAACGCGTTGTTGCCACTTCATGGCCACTCTCCTGAAGGATTTTTATCTGTTAGAAGAGTACTCGCATTTACGGAAAATTCCGTAACCCCGCCATTTTTTGTGACAGGGACTACAATTTATTTCATTGAGGAGAGTGACGCTGGCAGGAGATTTATGACCCAACAAGCGCGACATTTTTCATTGAAAGTGCTCACCATTAATACCCACAAAGGCTTTACCGCGTTTAACCGGCGCTTTATTTTGCCTGAGCTTCGCGATGCCGTGCGCACCGTCAGCGCCGATATCGTCTGCCTGCAAGAAGTGATGGGCGCACACGAAGTGCACCCGCTGCATGTGGAGAACTGGCCGGATACCACCCACTACGAATTTATCGCCGATACCATGTGGAGCGATTACGCCTACGGTCGCAATGCGGTCTATCCGGAAGGACATCACGGTAACGCCGTGCTGTCGCGCTTTCCGATTGAGCATTATGAAAACCGCGATGTCTCCATCGACGGCAGCGAAAAGCGCGGTCTGCTCTACTGCCGTATTGTGCCACCGGATTTCGGGCGGCCGGTGCACGTTATGTGTGTGCATCTGGGTCTGCGGGAAGCGCACCGCCAGTCGCAACTCACCATGCTGGCGGAATGGGTCAATGCCTTGCCGGAAAATGAGCCGGTCGTGGTGGCCGGTGACTTTAATGACTGGCGGCTTCGCGCCAACCATCCCCTGAAAATTCAGGCCGGGCTGGAAGAGATCTTCACCCGCGCCCATGGCCGCCCGGCGCGCACATTTCCGGTGCGCTTCCCGTTGCTGCGCCTCGACAGAATCTATGTCAAAAACGCCAATGCCAGCGCACCGACGGCGCTGCCGCTGCGCAACTGGCGGCATCTCTCCGATCATGCTCCCCTCAGCGCGGAGATCCATTTATGAAATGCAGCTGGCAGGAAGGAAACCGCATCCAGTTACTGGAGAATGGCGACAACTACTACCCGGCGCTGTATGAGGCGATCGCGCAGGCGCAGCAAAAGGTGATCCTCGAAACCTTTATCTGGTTTGAAGATGACGTTGGCCGGGCGTTGCAACAGGCATTGCTCCGCGCAGCACGGCGCGGCATCAGCATTGAAGTGCTGCTGGATGGATATGGATCGCCGGACTTAAGCGAACAGTTTGTCAGTGAGCTGACTTCCGCTGGCGTCGTTTTCCGCTATTACGATCCACGCCCGCGGCTGTTGGGTATGCGCACGAATCTCTTTCGCCGCATGCACCGCAAAATTGTGGTGATCGATAACACGGTGGCGTTTGTCGGCGGCATTAACTATTCCGCCGAACATGTGACCAGCTACGGCCCGGAAGCCAAGCAGGATTACGCGGTGCGTGTTGAAGGCCCGGTGGTGGAAGACATTTTGCAGTTTGAGCTGGAAAACCTGCCAGAGAACGCCCCGGCAAGACGCTGGTGGCGACGCCGTCGTCACCGCCCGGAAGAGAACCGCAAACCGGGCGAAGCGCAGGCGCTGTTTGTCTGGCGTGATAACGATGAGCACCGCGATGACATTGAGCGCCACTACCTGAAGATGCTGGCCAATGCCCGGCGGGAAGTGATTATCGCCAATGCCTACTTCTTTCCCGGTTATCGCCTGCTGCACGCCATGCGCAATGCCGCGCGGCGCGGTGCCTCGGTGAAGCTAATTGTTCAGGGCGAGCCGGATATGCCGATCGTCAAAGTCGGTGCCGAACTGCTCTACAACTACCTGCTAAAAGGCGGTGTGCAGGTCTATGAATACCGCCGTCGCCCGTTGCATGGCAAAGTCGCGCTGATGGACGATCACTGGGCTACGGTCGGCTCCAGCAATCTTGATCCGTTGAGCCTGTCGCTGAACCTGGAGGCCAATCTGATCATTCACGATCGCGAGTTTAACCAGACGCTGCGGGAGAACCTCCATACCATTATTGCCCAAGACTGCCTGCGGGTGGATGAGTCGATGGCGCCGAAACGCACCTGGTGGAATCTGGCCAAAAGTGTGGTGGTGTTCCATTTTTTGCGCCACTTCCCGGCGATGGTCGGCTGGTTGCCCGCGCACACACCGAAACTGGCGCAGGTGGCAGCGCCCGTGCAACCTGAAATGGAGACCCAGGATCGGGTCGAGAATTCGGAGGTGAAGCCCTGATGTCGACCTCTCATCCGCGCTGGCGGCTGGCGAAAAAAATGCTCACCGGCGTGTTCTTTATTGCCGTTGCGGTGTTGCTGGTGCTGTATGCGCAGAAAGTGAACTGGGATGATGTCTGGAAGGTGATCCGTGATTACAACCGCACGGCGCTACTCAGCGCCATCGCGCTGGTGATTGTCAGCTATCTGATCTACGGCTGTTATGACTTGATGGGTCGCGCCTGGTGCGGGCACAAACTGGCCAAACGCCAGGTCATGTTGGTGTCGTTTATCTGTTATGCCTTCAATCTGACGCTCAGTACCTGGGTGGGCGGTATCGGCATGCGTTACCGGCTCTACTCCCGGCTGGGGCTGCCGGGCAGCACCATCACACGCATTTTCTCATTAAGCATTACCACCAACTGGCTGGGTTATATTCTGCTCGGTGGGCTGATTTTTACCTTTGGTGTAGTGCAGATCCCGGCGCACTGGTATATCGATGCGCACACGCTGCGCATTATCGGCATCGTGTTACTACTGGTGATTGCGTTCTATGTGTGGAGCTGCGCGTTTGCCAAACGCCGACACATGACGGTGAAAGGGCACAAACTGGTGCTGCCATCGTGGCGGTTTGCCGTCGTGCAGATGGTGATTTCCAGCGTCAACTGGATGGCGATGGGCGCTATCATCTGGTTGCTGATGGGCATGCAGGCGGATTTCTTCTTTGTGCTCGGCGTGTTGCTGGTTAGCAGCATCGCCGGGGTGATTGTGCACATCCCGGCGGGTATCGGCGTGCTGGAGGCGGTTTTTATTGCGCTTCTGGCGGGTGAACACGTCTCCCAAGGGACGATTATTGCCGCCCTGCTCGCGTATCGCGTGCTTTACTACTTCCTGCCGCTGTTGCTGGCGCTGGTGTGCTATTTGCTGCTGGAGAGCCGGGCAAAAGCGCTGCGCAAGAAAAATGCGCAAACGCTGGCGAAACCGTAGTGAATTAACGGGAAGATCCACCGCTACCGGGAGACAGCGCGGTGAGGATCTCCGCCAATAGCCTGAGGATCTCAAACAGTGCCACACTCATTCCCAGGTACACCGCCAGCGCGCCGCGAATAGCGCAGCATTGTACGGTGGTAAAGTTGCGGTGATACAACTCGCGGGCAGATCCTGTGATACGCGGTGTTTGATACGCCGTCGTCAGGCTAAACAGCAACACCAGCGACATGCTACCGATCCACAACCAGACGCTACTGTGCAGTAAGCTGTTGACCAGCGCGGAGAGGCCAAGCCCGATCAGGACCATCACAAAACAGTACCCGCCGCCGCGAAGCATGGCCCCGGTAAAATGGGCCAGCGCCGCGCTGGTGAGGAACATCCCGCCAACCACGGCAAACGCCAGCGCCAGAGAGGACAACGTGAAGATGCTGGCAAACAGCAAGCCGGTAAGCAGGCTCATCACGCACAAGCAGCAGAACGCCAGCCGGGTGCCGAAACGCGCGAAAAACAGATTAAGGGTGAGACCGCACGCGAACCACAGGATCGTCAGTACGGCAATCAGCCAGCCATGAGCGGTGAACGCGCGAACCGGCATCACGTCCAGCACCCACCAGGCAGCGCCAAGGCTCAATGCCATGCCCGCCGCCAGCCACAGACACACGCCTGTTATCAGCTCTGTCGGGGCGATCTGCGGCGGCTGTATCCAGCCAAAGGGCTTCATCATTATCCTCCTTGATCCCCTGCCGCCTGGCAGGCAAAGAAATCCCGGCCGGAGCCGGGATTTGATCATATCATGACGTTTCGCCTGTCAGGCTTTCGACAAAAGCCTTAGCGACGGTTGCCGAAAATGCGCAACAGCATCAGGAACAGGTTGATAAAGTCGAGATACAGCGTCAATGCGCCGAGAATGGCGGTTTTACGCAGTTGCGAAGCGTCGTTGAGGTCGATCTGCTGGCCGATGTTTTTCAGCTTCTGCGTATCATAGGCTGTCAGGCCGACAAAGATCACCACGCCGATGTAGGTCACCGCCCACATCAGGGCTTCGCTCTTCAGCCAGAAGTTAACGAGTGAGGCGAGAACAATACCAATCAGCCCCATAAACAGCATATTGCCGAAGCCGCTTAAGTCACGTTTGGTGGTGTAACCATACAGGCTCATGGCACCAAACATCCCGGCGGTCACCACAAAGGTCGCGGCGATGGATTCAGCGGTGTAGATAAAGAGAATGCTGGAAAGCGTCAGCCCGGTTAACGCCGAATAGAGCATAAACAGCGAGGTTGCCACCCCGGCGCTCAGTTTATGAATAAGCCCGGAGAGGACAAACACCAGCGCCAGTTGCGCGATAATCAGGCCAAAAAAGGTAACCTGGCTGGAGAACACCAACGCCATGACAGCAGTGTTACCGGCAGCATACCAGGCAACGAATGCGGTCAGTAACAGACCGCAGGTCATCCAGCCGTACACCTGCGCCATGTAGGTTTGCAACCCGCTGCGGGTTTGCTGGACGATCGAGTCGGAACGAGGATAACGGTCCATAGTCACTCCTGAATAATGGGTTAACGCTTAATAAGATTAACACATCCCGGTTCAACGCATTACCAACGCTTTGCCGCCTGCTTGTCGCTGTCGCGGGCTTCAACCCAGCGCTCGCCTTCGGGGGTGGCTTCGCGCTTCCAGAAAGGCGCGCGGGTTTTCAGGTAATCCATAATAAACTGCCCGGCGTCAAACGCGCTGCTGCGATGGGCGCTGGCGACGCCGACAAAAACAATTTCATCGCCCGGCCATAGCTCGCCAACGCGGTGGTAGACCGTGACCCGCCCCAGCGGCCAACGGGCGCGCGCTTCACTGACTATTTCCGCCAGCGAGCGTTCCGTCATCCCCGGATAGTGTTCGAGCGTCAACGCGCTGACGCTGTCACCGAGATTGTGGTTACGCACTTTGCCGGTAAAGGTGACCACCGCGCCGTCCTCATCGCGCGCCGCCAGCCAGGTGTATTCATCGCCGACGTTGAAAGCGGCATGTTCGACGCAAATCCGTGTTTCACTCATTTCAGCCCCCGGTCACCGGTGGGAAAAAAGCCACTTCATCACCGCTGCTCAGCGGGTGATCAAACGTGACCAGCGTCTGGTTGACTGCCGCCAGCAATTTGCCCTCTTCCAGTGCCAGCGCCCAGCGTTCGCCTTGCGCCGCCAGATGCTGACGCAGCGCCTCGACGGTGGGAAAAACGGTGTCAGACGCCATGCTGTCACAGCCCACCAGCTCGCGCACCTGCGCGAAAAAAAGGATCTTAATCATCGCTGTCCCCCCTGAAATCCCCGGACTTGCCGCCGCTTTTCGCCAGCAGGCGCACCGGGCCAATCACCATATCTTTCTGCACGGCTTTGCACATGTCATAAATGGTCAGCGCCGCAACAGAGGCTGCGGTCAGCGCTTCCATTTCCACGCCGGTTTTCCCGGTCAGGCGGCACAGTGCTTCAATGCGTACACGGTTGTGTTCCGGCTGCGCCTGCAACTGCACTTCCACTTTGCTCAGCAGCAACGGGTGGCACAGCGGGATCAGCTCCCAGGTGCGTTTGGCCGCCTGGATCCCGGCAATGCGCGCGGTGGCGAACACATCACCTTTGTGATGGCTGCCGTCGATAATCATGGCCAGTGTTTGCGGTAACATGGTGACGAATGCTTCGGCGCGGGCTTCGCGTACGGTTTCCGCTTTCGCGGAGACATCGACCATATGCGCTTCGCCATCGGCATTAATATGGGTCAGTTGTGACATAACTTATTTCTTAAAATGGGGATGGAAATTACAGGGACGTGTACGCGCATCCAGCTGCGGCGCAATGATGTTTTCCCATGCGGTACGACAGGCTTTGGTCGACCCCGGCATGGCAAAAATCAGCGTTTTATTGGCAATGCCCGCCACCGCACGGGACTGCAGTGTTGCGGTGCCAATCTCCTCAAAAGAGAGCATGCGGAACACTTCGCCAAACCCCTGGATTTCACGGTCGAACAGCGGCAACAACGCTTCCGGTGCCTGATCGCCGTCGGTGAAGCCGGTGCCGCCGGTGATCAATACCACCTGCACGTCGTCGCGGGCGATCCACGCGGAAACCTGCGCGCGAATGGCATAACGGTTCTCTTTGACAATCGCCTTATCCACCATCTGGTGACCGGCATCGTGCGCGGCGTCGCGCAGCCAGTGGCCGGAGGTATCATCCTCTTCGCCGCGACGGTTAGACACCGTCAGAATAGCCAATTTCACCGGGATAAACTCAGCGCTGACCTGACTCATCTCATTCTCCTTGCGGCGATTACCCGCCAATGTATGAAAGGTTTTGCGTAATACCTGTATTGCCCTGATGCAGGAAATGCGTCTGCTTTTTGTGCGTGAGCGCGGCGGCAATACGCTGTTCCAGCATCGCTTGCTGTGCGTCGTCCTGTAGCAGGTCGCGTAAATTCACGCCGCCATCGCCAAACAGGCATAAATGCAGTTTGCCGGTCGACGACACGCGCAGGCGATTGCAACTGGCGCAGAAGTCTTTTTCATAAGGCATGATAAGACCGATTTCCCCGGCGTAATCCGGGTGGCAAAACACCTGCGCCGGGCCGTCGCTACGCTGGCGCAATTGATGGATCCAACCGCGTTGTAGCAGTTGATCGCGCAGCACCATGCCGGAGATATGATGGTTGCGAAACAGCTCGCTGCCCTCTCCGGTCTCCATCAGTTCAATAAAGCGTAGCTGGACAGGACGTGATTTGATCCACGCCAGAAAGGTGTCGAGCTGGTGATGGTTAACGTCGCGCATCAGTACCGTGTTGACTTTGACTTTAGCAAAGCCCGCAGCGAAAGCGGCATCGATACCGTCCATCACCTGCTGAAACTTATCCTGGCCAGTAATGGCATGAAACTGGCGGGCATCGAGACTGTCGAGGCTGACGTTAATGGCCGTGAGCCCGGCGTCGCGCCACAGGGCGACATCACGAGCAAGCCGGTAACCGTTGGTGGTGACGGCAATCTGGCGGATAGCGCTGTTTTCGCGCACCGCGGCGATAATATCGGGGAAATCGCGTCGCAGCGACGGCTCACCGCCTGTCAGGCGTACTTTTTCCGTGCCCATGGCGCTGAAGGCGCGTGTTACCCGACGAATTTCATCGACGCCGAGAAAGCCGTTGTTGTTGATGCCGCCCGGCTTGTAACCGTCCGGCAGGCAGTAGGTGCAACGAAAATTGCACACATCAGTGATCGACAAACGCAAGTAATAGAACTTACGCGCGAACGCATCGGTAAGTTGTGAAGTCATTTACACCTTTCCAAATACGGGAGATGCAGTCATTTCTTCCTGCACCCTGGCGACAGGAACCGTTGCGGGTTCCGTCACGGCCAGTGCCCCGTATCTTTCGACTTAGGCGCAAAGGCTTGAGTGTATATTTTGTTAGTCACGCTAACATTGCTTATGGCGATAGTAGCGCGATAGTCGGGCTTTCGCTATCACGATAATCGTTATATAAAGACATATATAGCGACATGATCGTGCACTTTCAGTACAGAGTACGTGAAAATCGCGTTTTTGCCTTGATATGTGTCATTTTCCACTCTGCGCGGCATCGTCTTTTGGTGGTATTTGCGCTAACGTATCGGGATAATTCTTCATAAGGAATCACTATGCGTAATCGCACACTTGCAGACCTGGATCGTGTTGTCGCGCTGGGCGGCGGGCATGGTCTCGGGCGTGTGATGTCTTCGCTCTCTTCGCTGGGATCGCGGCTTACCGGCATTGTCACCACCACGGATAACGGCGGATCAACCGGGCGTATTCGACGTTCCGAAGGCGGGATCGCCTGGGGGGATATGCGCAACTGTCTGAACCAGTTGATCACCGAACCCAGCGTTGCGTCGGCCATGTTTGAGTATCGTTTTAGCGGTAATGGCGAACTTTCCGGGCATAACCTCGGAAATCTGATGTTAAAGGCGCTGGACCACCTGAGCGTGCGGCCTCTGGAAGCCATCAATTTAATTCGCAATTTATTAAAGGTGGACGCGTTTTTAATTCCGATGTCGGAACAGCCTGTCGATTTAATGGCCACCGACAGCGAAGGGCATCATGTTTATGGCGAAGTGAACGTCGATCAATTGCACGCGCCGATTCAGGAATTGATGCTGTTTCCAAAAGTGCATGCCACTCGTGAAGCGGTGCAGGCCATTGCCGAAGCGGATTTAATTTTAATCGGTCCGGGCAGTTTTTATACCAGTTTGCTGCCGCTGCTGCTGCTTGAGGATCTGTCGCAGGCATTGCGCCGCACGCCAGCGCCGGTGGTCTATATTGCGAACCTGGGTAAAGAGTTAAGCCCGGCGGCCGCCAGCCTGAAACTGAGCGATAAACTGACCATTATGGAGCAGTATGTCGGCAGAAAAATAATTGATGCCGCCATTGTCGGGCCAAAAGTGGATGTCAGCAACGTCAGCGATCGCCTGATCATTCAGGATGTTCTGGAAGCCAGCGATATCCCCTATCGCCACGATCGCCATCTCCTGCGCGCCGCGCTGGAAAAAGCAGTACAGCAACTCGGTTAAACCTCCGGCAGGTTATTTTTGTGACCTGCCGATACCTTTCTTAATTTCTTAAGGTTGTCTTAAAAAAAAACTGTCATCCTCGTGTCACATTCTTTGCAGGATCCAGGTACGCTATGTTTCACTTTCGTCGGCCAACCTTAAGCCGCCTCACGTTTATTATCCTCTTTGCGCTTTATATCGCTCTGGCCCTGAATGTCGTTTTTTATCATCAGGTTTTCACTCTGCTACCGGTTAACTCATTGCGTAACTGGCTGGTGTTTCTTTCCATGCCAGTGGTGGCGTTCAGCGTTATTAATATTGTGCTGTCGCTGGCGTCATTTGTTTTTCTCGATCGCCTGATCATTACCCTCTTTGTCCTGGTCAGCGCCGCCGCGCAATATTTTATTTCGACATTCGGCATCATTATTGACCGCTCAATGATCACCAATATTCTCGACACCACCCCGGCGGAAAGTTTCGCCCTGCTGTCGACAAAAATGGTGCTGACGTTGTTATTAACCGCCGTACTGGCGATTGTCATCGCCTGGTGGATCAAAATTAAGCCCGCGCGCTCCGCCCTGCGCAGTATCGCATTGCGCATTATCAGCGTGGTCATTTCCGCGCTGCTCATCGTGCTGGTGGCACTGCTGTTTTATAAAGATTACGCCTCGCTGTTTCGCAATAATAAAGAGCTGGTGAAATCACTGAGTCCGTCAAACTCTATTACCGCCTCGCTGTCATGGTATTCCCATAATCAAACCGCAAACCTGCCGCTGGTGAAAATAGGCGAAGATGCGCGTCAGCGTCCGGAAATGCAAAACGGCCCACGGAAAAACCTCACCATTCTGGTACTCGGGGAAACATCCCGTGCGGCGGACTTCTCTCTCGGCGGTTATGAGCGCGAAACTAACCCGCTGTTAAAACAGGACAATGTCGCCTATTTCCCGAATACCGCCTCGTGCGGAACGGCGACGGCAATTTCCGTACCTTGCATGTTTTCCGGTATGGGACGCGCCCATTACGACGATCAACTTGCCGCGCATCAGGAAGGGTTGCTGGATATTATTCAGCGCGCCGGGATTAAGGTGCTGTGGAATGAAAATGACGGTGGCTGCAAAGGCGCATGCACCCGCGTACCGACCCAGGATATGACGCAATTAAACCTGCCCGACCTCTGTATTGAAGGGGAGTGCCAGGATGAGATCTTATTCCGCGGTCTTGCTGACTATATTGATGCCTTGCAAGGCGATGGGATAATCGTATTGCACACCATTGGTAGCCACGGGCCGACCTATTACAACCGCTACCCGCCGCAGTTCCGTAAATTTACGCCAACCTGCGACACCAATGAAATTCAGACCTGCTCACAGCAACAACTGGTCAATACTTACGATAATACTATTCTGTACGTCGACTACATTGTTGATAAAGCGATTAAATTGCTGCAATCAAAACAGGATAGATTTACCACCAGCCTGGTCTACCTCTCAGACCACGGGGAATCACTGGGTGAAAATGGCGTTTATTTGCACGGTCTGCCGTATTCCATTGCACCGGAAACGCAGAAACATGTGCCGATGTTGATCTGGCTGTCTGATGACTATCAACAGCGTTACGGCGTCAATAATCAGTGTCTGCAAAAGAATGCGCGGGAGCGGGAAGTCTCGCAGGATAATCTCTTCCCGACCATGTTGGGTATACTGGGCGTCAGCACGAAAGAGTACCGTGCCCAGGACGATCTGTTAACGTCATGCCGGGAGCAGGCTAAATGAAAATTCTGGTAATTGAAGACGATGCCCTGCTGCTGCAGGGGTTGATTCTGGCCATGCAGAGTGAAGGATACGCCTGCGATGGCGTCTCGACAGCGCATGAAGCCACGCTGTGTCTGGCTAACGGGCATTACAGTTTAATCGTGCTCGATTTAGGGCTGCCGGATGAAGACGGTTTACATTTGCTCACCCGGCTGCGTCGGGAAAAGTTCACCCAGCCGGTACTGATCCTGACCGCACGCGATACGCTGGAGGACCGTGTTACCGGGCTGGATACCGGCGCGGACGATTATCTGGTCAAACCCTTCGCCCTGGATGAGCTGAATGCCCGCATCCGTGCGCTGCTGCGCCGCCGCCATAATGAAGGCGACAACGAAATCACGCACGGCAACCTGACGCTGAATGTCACCCGCCGCCAGGCATGGCGGGACGGCCAGTTGCTGGACTTAACGCCGAAAGAGTACGCTCTGTTGTCGCGCCTGATGCTAAAAGCCGACAGCCCGGTACACAGAGAAATCCTCTACAACGATATCTACAACTGGGACAACGAGCCCTCGACCAACACGCTGGAAGTCCATATTCATAACCTGCGGGATAAAATCGGGAAGTCCCGTATCCGCACCGTCAGAGGGTTTGGCTATATGCTGGTGCATGCCGGGGACCGGGACTGAGTTATGGCGATCTTCGATTTCAGGCGCTGGAGCATGCGCCGCCGGTTGTTGCTAACCATTGGCGGTATTCTGGTGTTTTGCCAGTTGATTAGCGTCTTCTGGCTATGGCATGAAAGCGAGGAGCAAATCCAGTTGCTGGTGCAAAGCGCCATGCATAACCACAACAATCACAAACAGGTTGAGCATGAAGTCCGTGAAGCGGTCGCCAGCCTGTTGGTGCCCAGTCTGCTGATTGTCGGCCTCGCGTTGCTGATCTGCATGCAGGCGGTCAAAAACATCACCAGCCCGTTATCAGAGCTCCAGCAGGAACTGAATAAACGCACCCCTGATAATCTGCAACCCATTACGCTCAATAACAGCGTCAGTGAAGTGGAAGCCGTGACCTCATCGATCAACGAGCTGGTGTCGCGTCTGACGCTGACGCTGGAACGGGAACGTCTGTTTACCGCCGATGTCGCTCACGAATTGCGCACCCCGCTGGCCGGGTTACGTCTGCATCTTGAGCTGATGGCAAAAACCAGCGGCATCACTGTCGATCCGCTGGTGCAGCGCCTTGACCAGATGACCGAGAACATTGCGCAACTCCTGCAACTGGCGCGGGTCGGGCAATCTTTTTCAGCGGGCAGTTATCAGCAGGTGATGCTGCTGGAAGACGTGGTGATGCCGATTCAAAGCGAACTGGAAACGATGCTTGCCGGGCGGCAACAGAAATTAGCGTTACCCGACAATGCGCAGACCATTCCGGTTTCCGGAGATGTGACGCTGTTGCGGGTACTGGTGAGAAACCTGGTGGAGAATGCGCACCGCTACAGTCCTGCCGGCTCAACTATCACTATCCACATCGAGCGCGCGGTAACGCCGGTTCTGGCCGTTGAGGATGAAGGTCCGGGAATAGACGAGAGTCGCAGCGGCGAGCTAAGCAAAGCTTTTGTGCGCATGGATAGCCGCTATGGCGGCACCGGGCTGGGCCTGAGCATCGTGTCACGCATTGCGCAACTGCACGATGCACAGTTCTTTTTGCACAACCGGAAAACACAGTCGGGCGTGCGGGCCTGGGTTAAGTTTCACCCGATAGCCCGCGGAGTATGATCAATACGTCAGCACCCACAGATGGCTGAAACCAATGATTAACGCCAGTGCAAACGCGACGGCGAAAAACTCACGAAGATTAATTTGTTGCATCACACTCTCCTCAGTAAAGCGGAGGTTAGTGTGTCAGCGCAGTATTAAGTCAACATTAAGGCGAGTCAGGCAGATCGCCTTAATGTGTGACGAAACGCAAATTATGACGCTGCAATAAACAAATCCCGCAGTTGATGTAACTGATCGCGCACTTTCGCCGCCTCCTCGAACTCGAGGTTTTGCGCGTGCTGCATCATCTGCCCTTCCAGCTCGTGAATTTTCTGCTGCAGCGCTTTCGGCGTCAGCGCCAGCTCAGCCGCTTCCACCTGGGCAGGCGTTCTGGATTTCCCACGCCCCTTCGCCCGGGTTTTCGCCAGCCCCTCGCCCATCGCCAGAATATCCACCACTTTCTTGTTCAGGCCCTGCGGCGTAATGCCGTGCTCTTCGTTGTAGTGCTGCTGTTTCTCGCGGCGGCGTTCGGTTTCACCTATCGCCTTCGCCATCGACGGCGTGATTTTATCGCCGTACAGAATCGCCTTACCGTTAATGTTACGCGCCGCACGTCCGATGGTCTGAATAAGCGAACGTTCAGAACGCAGGAAGCCCTCTTTGTCGGCATCCAGAATCGCCACCAGCGACACTTCCGGCATATCCAGCCCCTCACGCAGTAAGTTAATGCCCACCAGCACATCAAACTCACCCAGACGCAGGTCGCGGATAATCTCCATACGCTCGACGGTATCTATATCGGAGTGCAGATAGCGCACCTTCTCGCCATGTTCTTCAAGGTATTCGGTGAGGTCTTCCGCCATTCGTTTGGTCAGGGTCGTGACCAGCACGCGTTCGTTAATTGCCGAACGTTTACGAATTTCAGACAGTAAATCGTCAACCTGTGTCGCCACCGGGCGCACTTCAATTACCGGATCAAGCAGACCGGTTGGGCGCACCACCTGGTCAATCACTTCGTTGCCCGATTTTTCCAGTTCGTAGTTGCCCGGCGTCGCCGAGACATAGATAGACTGCGGCGCCAGCGCTTCAAACTCTTCGAACTTCAGCGGGCGGTTATCCAGCGCGGAAGGCAGGCGGAAGCCATACTCGACCAGCGTCTCTTTACGCGCCCGGTCACCACGGTACATACCGCCGATTTGCGGAATGGTAACGTGAGACTCATCGATAACCAGCAACCCGTCGGCCGGCAGGTAGTCGAACAACGTCGGCGGCGGTTCGCCCGGCCCGCGACCGGAGAGAAAGCGGGAGTAGTTTTCAATACCGGAGCAATAACCCAGTTCGTTCATCATCTCCAGATCGAACTGCGTGCGCTGGCTGAGTCGCTGCTCTTCCAGCAGCTTATTGTTCGCGAGTAGCGATTTGCGCCGCTCGGCGAGCTCCTCTTTAATCTCTTCCATCGCCTGCACGATGCGCTCACGCGGTGTCACGTAGTGCGTCTTCGGATAGATGGTGAAACGCTGCACCGTCGATTCCACATGCCCGGTAAGCGGGTCAAACAGCGACAGACGCTCAACCTCTTCGTCGAACAACTCCACGCGCAGAGCAAGATCGTCCGATTCTGCGGGGAAAATATCGATCACCTCGCCGCGAACGCGAAACGTACCGCGCTGGAAAGCCTGATCGTTACGGGTGTACTGCAACTCCGCCAGGCGGCGCAGAATCGAACGCTGATCGATAATCATCCCATTGGTCAAATGCAGCATCATTTTCAGGTACAGATCCGGATCGCCCAGACCGTAAATCGCCGAGACCGATGCCACCACAATCACATCGCGCCGCTCCAGCAACGCTTTGGTTGCCGACAAGCGCATCTGCTCGATATGTTCGTTAACCGAGGCGTCTTTTTCGATAAATGTGTCCGAGCTGGGAACATAGGCTTCCGGTTGATAGTAGTCGTAGTAGGAGACGAAATACTCCACGGCATTGTCCGGAAAAAACTCCTTCATCTCACCGTATAGCTGCGCGGCCAGCGTCTTGTTGGGCGCCAGCACCATGGTGGGACGCTGCAAATCGGCAATGACGTTGGCGACGGTGAACGTCTTTCCTGAACCGGTTACCCCGAGCAGCGTTTGGTGCGCAAGACCGTCTTCCAGGCCTTCCTTGAGACGACGGATAGCTTCAGGCTGGTCGCCGGAAGGGCGAAAAGCGGAATTCAGTTTGAACGGTTTACTCATGGATGGCTACCTGGTGAAGGAATGAGCGAGCAGGTAACCTATTTTACTCACCCTGGTTACTTTTGCCAACACATAATACTGGATGAAAAAACAGTAGCGAATGACGCAATTTGTTCTACCCGGGGTCATGGCACACGTTCGCTCCTGAAATTTCTTCGCCAGCAAGATAAAACACCAGACCTTTGCGGTTATCCCCAGAACTTTTTCTCTTTTAACAATTGTCAAGCCAGTCGGTGAAAGTTTTGTGGCGGCCAGTGACACTTTTCTTACAGGCATTGCTTTTACATAACCAGCTGATATAAAAAAGAAATCACAAAAAGCCGTGTTTCGCACCAATTCAGGCGAAAGCCGCGTCCCTTCTCGCTTGCCGTGCGTTTTCTAACTCTAATACACAAGGTTATCCACAGGAATAGTGGATAACTGCCGCCAGGCCGGATACCCCGCCCTCCGCCCAATTCCCATTTCGTCCCAGCCGGGGGGGATTAAAAAATTTTTATCACTTCTTTTTGATTATTATCAGCTAACGAAACGCGAGATCTGCATGAGATCCTTCTCACACTTCGTGGCTTTGCTGCACCACAATTCGTCACTACAAGCACTGGCAAAGTGCAGGATTTTTCCCTGCGATCTCCCTTCCCGGCATTTTAAATACCACTGAGATCGGTCGTATCCGAAAAAAAAGCCTTTTTCACGTTCTGGCAAGCCTTTTGCAATATCCCTGTGTCACCAGATCCGGAAGAAGGAGCGGACCATGTTGAGCTTACGTGCAGTGAACCAGTATTACGGTAACCAGCATACCTTATGGAATATCGATCTCGATTTAACCCCCGGCGTCTGCACGTCCGTCATCGGGCTGCCGGGGATGGGCAAAACCACGCTGATAAACTGCATTACCGGCTATTTGCCCGTTGAGAGCGGCAGCATGATCTGGCAGGAAGCGGGCGCACCGCCGCGCGACCTGCTGAATGTGCAGGCTGAACATCGCTGCGCGATGGGAATGGGCTATGTGCCGCAAGACCGGCGGATATTTTCGCAACTGACCGTCGAGGAAAATCTGCATATTGCCATGATGGCCGGAGGCGCAGCACGCAATGCGGTGAGCCAGGATATCTACGATCTCTTCCCGGAGCTATACACGCTGCGCAAGACCCGCGGCGCGGGGTTGTCGGAAGATAATCAACAGCAACTGGCGATGGCGCGAGCGCTGGTGACGCACCCGCGGTTATTAATCCTTGATGAGCCAACGCGCGGGCTGGGCCAGGCCTTTGTGCATAAACTGGGCAATCTGATCGTGCGGCTTAACCAGGACTTCGGCATCACTATTTTACTGGCCGAGCAACAGCTTGCCTTTATCCGCCGGGTTGCTGACCGCTTCTGTCTGCTTCACCGGGGACGTAGCGTTGCCGAAGGGGAAGTTAAGCAACTGGACGATCGGATGTTGTCGCACTGGATGACACCGGATTCAACACGCTGAGATCAAGATAATGACCCGTTCTCTCTTTTTCCGGCGCGTGGGCAAACCAGGGGATTTCGCCAATCAGCGGAGCCTGCATCACGCGCCGAAGCGTCGCCAGATATTCAGCATGGCGCTTACCCGGCTTCACCACATCATTCGCAATCCAGCCTGCCAGCCTTAACCCCGACTGTCGTATCGCCTGCGCAGTCAACATCGCATGATTGATACAGCCCAGTTTCACCCCCACCACAAGGATCACCGGCAATTGCTCCTGCACGACCCAGTCGGCAAAGGTCAGCGTCTCCGACAACGGCGTAAACCAACCGCCTGCGCCCTCCACCAGCAGCCATTCAGCCTGCCCTGATAGATTGCGTAACCCGGCGGACATCACCGCCGCCTCGATCGGCTCGCCCACATCTGCGCTGACAATATGCGGCGATGTTGGCTCGGCAAAGGTGTAGGGATTAACGCTGTGGTAATCCAGCGGCAGACTACTGTGCAACTGTAGCGCTAACGCATCGCTATTACGCAGCCCTTTCGCGGTCATTTCGCTGCCGGACGCCACCGGCTTGTAACCGGCACTGCGTAAACCGCGCAGATTCGCCGCCTGCAACAGCGCACAACTGGCTACCGTTTTCCCTACTTCCGTGTCTGTTCCGGTGACAAAATACCGTTCACTCACGCGTGATCACTCCCCAAAAAAGATGGTACGTCAGAGGACATTTCCCCTGCTGTTGCGGCCAGGCCAGTTGTAAACGTTGCAGTTTGCTGCGCGTCAGCCCCTGCTGCCTGCCCGCATGTAAATGTGTCGCGCCAATACCTTTTAACGAACGCAACGCCTGGGTGGCATCTTCAAAACAGAGGGTGATGCGCTCCACGCCGCTGCGCAACCGCCAGCCCTGCAATGCCTGGTGGATAGCGGGTAAAGGCAAAAAACGGTTTGCGTGTGGATGGTGATCAACCGCGCGCCACGCCAGATTCAGCTCTGGCAATGAATCCTCCACCAGCGTGGTAAATGCAATGTGTCCGCCTGGGCGCGTGACGCGGTGCAGTTCGCCAATCGCCTGGCGCAAATCCTCACACCACTGCACCGCCAGGTTGCTCCACGCCAGCGAAAAAGAGGCATCCTCAAAGGGCAATGCTTCGATATCCCCGGTCACATAACGCTGTGCACTGTGCAGGCGACGGGCTTCATCCAGCATCGTCGGTGAGAGATCCAGCGCGGTGACCTCGCTGCCCTGCCCGCGCCAGTAACGGCTCATACTGCC
The DNA here is from genome assembly GCF_050587465.1 of Kosakonia sp. N21. Lineage (NCBI taxonomy): Bacteria > Pseudomonadati > Pseudomonadota > Gammaproteobacteria > Enterobacterales > Enterobacteriaceae > Kosakonia > Kosakonia sp. N21. Next base: position 60,064 of record NZ_JBOBHR010000002.1, read on the forward strand.
GGGTCCACAGCCGGCATCCAACACATGCAATGGCGAGGTGTTATTCAGTTGCGCAAGCAGCACATCCGCACTCAAACGTTGCAGCTCGTCGTGCTGGCAATAGCTCTGCGCCGCCCGGCCAAAAGCGGCGGCGATAGCCTGTTTATTCACTGCCATCCAGCGCCTCCAGCAAGCGTTCGATATCTTCAGCCTGATGCGCCGCCGTCAGGGTTAAACGCAGGCGCGCCGTGCCCGGCGGCACTGTGGGTGGGCGAATAGCCGTCACCCAACACCCGCGCTGCCGCAAACGCTCAGCCAGGCGCAATGCACGGGCGTTTTCGCCGACGATCAGCGGCTGAATCGCGCTCTGCGAATCGGTCACGTCCATGCCAAGCTGCGCTGCGCCGTGGCGAAAGCGGGCGATCAGCGCGGCCAGGTGTTGCCGACGATGATTCCCTTCCGGGCTGCGGATCACCTGCAATGCGGCACTCAGCGCCATCGCCTGGGCAGGCGGCATCGAGGTGCTGTAAATAAGATGGCGGGCAAATTGCAGCAAATAATCAGCAACGCTATCGCTACAGAGCACGGCCGCGCCGCTCACGCCAAACCCTTTACCGAAAGTGACGATCAGGATCTCCGGCGTAATGCCATGCACATGGCAACTGCCTCTACCCTGCTCGCCGACCACGCCCGTTCCGTGTGCATCATCCACCATCAGCCACGCGTGGGCGTGCCGGGCAGCAGCGGCAAGGGTACGAAGCGGTGCGCTGTCGCCATCCATACTGAAAATGCCTTCGGTGACCACCAGTTGTTGCCCGGCAATGGGTTTTGCCAGCAACGCCGCCAGGTGATCGGCATCGTTATGGGCAAAGCGTCGGAGCTGCGCCGGGCTGTGGCTGGCGGCTTCCAGCAACGAGGCGTGGCTCAGTTTGTCAGCGACAATACGATCGTCTTTGCCGGTCAGCGCCGCAATCACCGCCTGGTTGGCGGAAAAACCGGAGATAAACAGCAGCGCACGCGCGTAGCCGAGCCAGTCCGCCAGTTCGCTTTCCAGCGCCTGATGCGCCACGGTATGACCGCTGACATGGCCTGAACCGCCACTGCCGACGCCATAGCGTTCGGCCCCCTGCTGCCAGGCATGAACCACCAAGGGATGCTGGCTTAAACCCAGGTAATCGTTGCTGGAAAAGTTACAAAAGCGCCGTTCACCCACCGTCAGCCAGCGCCCAGCCCCCTGGGCAACGGGATGTCGCGTGCGCAGGGCATCTGCCGCGCGGCGTTCAGCCAGCGCGACATCGATGCGTTGTTGCCAGGTCATACGGCAGCCGCGTTGTAATACTGGTCGGTATCCGCATGCAGAAGCTGCGCTTCAAGCTGCTGCTGTTGTTCGTTATCGCCGCTGCGCACTTCGGTTTGCTGCGGGTTCATCCCCAGTTTGCGGAACAGTTGCAAATCTTTGTCCTCTTCCGGGTTTGGCGTGGTCAGCAATTTGCAGCCGTAGAACACGGAGTTCGCCCCAGCCATAAAACACATCGCCTGGGTTTGTTCATTCATCTGCTCGCGACCGGCGGAGAGACGCACGTACGAAGTCGGCATCATGATCCGGGCCACGGCAATGGTGCGGATAAAGTCGAACGCATCGACATCCTCATTGTCCGCCAGCGGCGTACCTTTGACTTTCACCAGCATATTGATCGGCACGCTTTCCGGCGGTGTCGGCAGATTAGCCAGTTGCAGTAACAACCCGGCACGATCGTTCACCGTTTCCCCCAAACCGACAATGCCGCCGGAGCAGACTTTGATCCCGGCGTCACGGACCTTATCCAGCGTGTCGAGACGCTCCTGATAGGTACGGGTGGTGATGATATTGCCGTAGAACTCTGGTGAGGTATCAAGGTTGTGGTTGTAGTAATCCAGCCCGGCACTGGCAAGACGCTGTGCCTGACTTTCATTCAACGTCCCGAGCGTCATACAGGCTTCCAGCCCCATGGCTTTTACCCCTTCGACCATCTGCTCCAGATAGGGCATATCCCGGTCATGCGGGTTTTTCCAGGCCGCGCCCATGCAAAAACGGGTGGAGCCGGCCAGCTTCGCCTTGCGGGCGGACTCCAGCACCTGCTCCACTTCCATCAGGCGTTCGGACTCCAGCCCGGTTTTGTAACGGGCACTTTGCGGGCAGTATTTACAATCTTCCGGGCAGGCGCCGGTTTTGATCGACAGTAACGTACTGACCTGAACCTGGCGCGGATCGAAATGTTGGCGGTGAACCTGCTGCGCTTCAAACAGCAGCTCCAGCAAGGGTTTTTCGAACAGAGCGGTGACTTGCGACAAAGTCCAGCGTGCGTGGTGAGCCATCGGGCATCTCCAAAAGGTGTTGTTAAATCGTTATTCGGTGTAGACTTGTAAACCTAAAACTTTTTAATTTGGTTTACAAGTCAATTATGACAGCGGACGATTTAGCTTTTGACCAGCGCCATATCTGGCACCCTTATACTTCGATGACCTCCCCGCTTCCGGTTTACCCGGTGCGCTCTGCGCAGGGTTGCGAGCTGACGCTCGACAGCGGAGAACGCCTGGTGGACGGTATGTCGTCATGGTGGGCGGCCATCCACGGTTACGGTCATCCGGCGCTGAACGCCGCCATGAAAGCGCAAATCGACACCCTGTCGCACGTAATGTTCGGCGGTATCACGCATGCTCCCGCTGTCTCGTTGTGCCGCAAGCTGGTGGCGATGACCCCCGATGCGCTGGAGTGCGTTTTTCTGGCGGATTCCGGCTCGGTCGCCGTTGAAGTGGCGATGAAAATGGCACTGCAATACTGGCAGGCAAAAGGCGAAGCGCGGCAGCGTTTTCTCACCTTCCGCAACGGCTATCACGGCGACACCTTCGGGGCGATGTCGGTGTGCGATCCGGATAACTCCATGCACAGTTTGTGGAAGGGCTATTTGCCGGACAACCTGTTCGCCCCGGCACCGCAAAGCCGCTTTGATGGCGAGTGGGATGAGCGCGATATGGTGGCTTTCGCCCGTTTGATGGCGGCGCACCGCCACGAGATCGCCGCGGTTATCCTGGAGCCGATTGTGCAGGGCGCTGGCGGCATGCGTATGTACCATCCTGAGTGGCTTAAACGCATCCGTAAAATGTGCGACCGGGAAGGCATTTTGTTGATTGCCGATGAGATAGCCACCGGCTTTGGCCGCACCGGCAAGCTGTTTGCCTGTGAGCATGCGGGCATCTCGCCGGACATTCTGTGCCTCGGTAAAGCGCTGACCGGCGGCATGATGACGCTCTCCGCCACGCTAACGACCCGCAACGTCGCAGAGACCATCAGCAACGGCGAAGCGGGCTGCTTTATGCACGGACCAACGTTTATGGGCAACCCGCTGGCCTGCGCAGCGGCAACGGCCAGCCTGACATTACTGGAAAGCGGCGCATGGCAGGATCAAGTGGCGGCTATTGAAGCGCAGTTAACCGCAGAGCTTGCGCCCGCGCGCGACGCTGAAAATGTGGTGGATGTGCGTGTGCTGGGCGCGATTGGCGTAGTAGAAACCCGCGCACCGGTAAATATGGCCTTACTCCAGCGTTTCTTTGTGCAACAGGGGGTGTGGATCCGCCCCTTTGGTCGCCTGATTTATGTGATGCCGCCGTACCTTATTACCCCGGAGCAGCTCTCGCGCTTAACCCGGGCCGTTAACGCCGCCGTCGCACGTAACGACCTGTTCGTCTGAGGCATTTCGCCCTACAGTAGCGGGGATACACTACACTTCCCGTTACTGTATCGCGAACGAAAGGAGCGCAAATGAAACTACTCAGTCATGACTTACGCGATGGAGAAAAACTCCCGCATCGCCATGTGTTCAACGGTATGGGCTACGACGGCGACAATATCTCCCCGCATCTGACGTGGGATGACGTTCCCGCAGGCACCAAAAGTTTTGTGGTGACCTGCTACGATCCGGACGCCCCAACCGGATCGGGCTGGTGGCACTGGATCGTGGCCAATCTCCCTGCGGATACCCGCGTTCTGCCGCAGGGCGCGGGGTCAGGCCTTGCCGCGCTGCCGGATGGCGCCGTACAAACGCGCACCGATTTCGGTAAAGCCGGTTACGGCGGTGCTGCGCCGCCAAAAGGGGAAACCCACCGCTATATCTTCACCGTTCACGCTCTGGATGTAGCGCATCTGGATGTCGACGAAAACGCCAGCGGCGCAATGGTTGGCTTTAACGTGCACTTCCATTCCCTGTCCAGCGCCACCATCACCGCCCTTTTTAGCTAAAAAACACGGGTTTTGAAGCCGATTGTGCAAATCGGCTTCCCGTTTCGCTCAACTTAGTATAAAAAAGCAGGCTTTGACGTAACCTTTTCAACTTTGCATAGTCTGGAGCACCCCTTGAACACATCATCGGTTTCCCGTCTGGCGCTGGCGCTCGCTTTTGGCGTGACACTGACCGCCTGTAGCTCAACCCCGCCGGCAGAACGCCCTTCTGAACAAACTGCGCCTGGCACTTCAGCGCGCCCGATCCTCAGCGCAGGCGAAGCGAAAAACTTCGTGGCGGAGCGCTATTTCACCGCGATGACGCAAAATGGCGAGTCGTGGAAACCCTTCGCCATTCGTCTGCCGCAAAAAGCGGACTTCGTTGTCGGACCGGCGGGTACGCCTGGCGTGACCCACAACACCATTCAGGCCGCCGTTGATGCGGCAATTAACAAACACTCCAGCGATCGTCAGTACATCGCCGTGATGCCTGGCGACTACGAAGGCACGGTGTTTGTCCCTGCGGCCTCCGGCAGCGTGACCATTTACGGTACCGGTGAAAAAGCGCTGGATGTGAAAATTGGCCAGGCTATCGACTCCGAAATGGATCCGAATAGCTGGCGTCGTCTGGTTAACCCGTCAGGCAAATATATGCCGGGCAAACCTGCGTGGTATATGTTCGATAACTGCCAGAGCAAACGCAGCGCGACCGTCGGTGTGATGTGCTCTGCGGTCTTCTGGTCACAGAACAATGGTCTGCAACTGCAAAACCTGACCATCCAGAACACCCTTGGCGACAGCGTTGACGCAGGTAACCACCAGGCGGTGGCGCTGCGCAGCGATGGCGATAAAGTGCAGATCAACAACGTGAATATTCTGGGTCGCCAGAATACCTTCTTCGTGACCAACAGCAGCGTGGATAACACCCTGCGTACCGATCGTCAGACCCGTACGCTGGTGACCAACAGCTACCTCGAAGGGGATGTAGATATCGTGGCCGGTCGCGGCGCAGTGGTGTTTGATAACACCGATTTCCGCGTTGTGAATTCACGGACTCAGCAGGAAGGCTACGTGTTTGCTCCGGCAACGCAGTCAAACCTGTATTACGGTTTCCTTGCGGTCAACAGCCGCTTTAACGCAGCCGGCAATGGTGTCGCGCAGTTGGGCCGTTCACTGGATGTGGACAGCAACACCAACGGCCAGGTGGTGATCCGCGACAGCGTGATCAACGAAGGCTTTAACGTGGCGAAACCGTGGGCGGATGCCAGCGTGTCTGGTCGCGCTTACGCGGGCAATACCGGTACGGTAGACGATAAGGGCAACGTACAGCGCGAGCTGAACAACCCGCAGTTCAACCGTATGTGGGAGTTCAACAACCGCGGCGTGGGCAGCAAAGTGGTCGCAGTGCCGAAGAAGTAATGCGTCGCTGATGATAAAAAACCTCGCCATGGCGAGGTTTTTTATGTCCGAAATGCAGACTCAGTACGCGTTCACCACCACCCACATCGGCCCCTGGCCAACAGCATAGCGGCCTTTCTCGGTCAGCAAACCTTGCTCACCGGCGATTTCATACAGCGCAATGTGGTGTGATTTCTGCCCGGCAGCGATCAGGAATTTACCCGTGTGGTCGACGTTAAAGCCGCGCGGCTGGGTTTCCGTCGGCTGGAAGCCCTCAATCGCCAGCACGCTACCGTCTTCAGACACGCTGAAAATGGTTAACAGGCTGGAGGTCCGATCGCAGGCATACAGGTGGCGGCCATCCGGGGTGATATGAATATCCGCCGCCCAGCGGGTGTCGGAGAAATCTGCCGGCATCATATCCAGCGTCTGCACGCAGTCGATATTGCCGTGTGCATCGCTCAGTTGCCACACATCCACCGAGCTGTTCAGTTCATTAACGCAGTAGGCATAGCGTTGATTCGGATGGAAAGCGATATGACGCGGGCCTGCGCCTTCCACGGTGGTGACTTCCGCCGGTTCCTGCGCTGTCAGATTGCCATCCTCGCCCAGCGTAAACAGGCAGATGCGATCCTGTTTCAGCGCCGGAACCCACAATGTGCGGTTATCCGGGGAGATATTCGCGGAATGACAGCCTTCCAGCCCTTCCACCACGTCCACGGTTTGCGTCGGAATGCCGTCTTCCAGGCGAGTCACGCTCACACAACCGGCATTATAGGAGCCACTAAACAGCAAACGCCCGCTGCGATCGGTAGAAATATGCGTCGGGCTACCCGGCAGCGGCGCTTCAGCAGCGAATGTCAGCGCGCCGTTTTCCGGTGCGATGCGATAAGCAATAACGCGAAACTCCGGGCGTACGCCCACGTAGAGGTAACGCTTGTCCGGGCTGACGACCATCGGCTGTACCTGGCCGGGAACATCGACCACCTGGAGAAGCGTCAAAGCGCCTTCAGGATCCAAACGCCAGACGTGGATCTGCTGACTTTCCGGGCTGGCGGTATAAACGGTTTGTTTCATGAATACTCCTTTCCTCTTGAACTTCTTCTGCGTTAAGTAACCAGGATAGCCGTTTTTGCGCGTTGATGCTGAAAAGCGCCGGGAGATTTTGCGCATCCGTCCACCCGGTGTACCATCCCCGGACATGCCAATTTCAACATCGACCACGGAAAACGCCATGACTGCACGCGTTATTGCACTGGATTTAGACGGTACGCTACTCACCCCGAAAAAAACGCTTCTGCCCTCTTCCCTCGAAGCGCTGGCTCGCGCAAAAGCCGCCGGGCATCAGCTCATCATTGTGACCGGCCGGCATCATGTTGCCATCCATCCTTTTTATCAGGCACTGGCGCTGGATACACCTGCAATTTGTTGTAATGGCACTTATTTGTATGATTATCATGCAAAAAAAGTGTTAAAAGCGGACCCGTTGCCCGTTCCGCAAGCGTTGCAGCTTATTCATCTGCTGGAAGAGCATGACATTCATGGTCTGATGTATGTCGATAACGCCATGGTCTACGAAAAACCGACCGGGCACGTCCTGCGCACCAACAACTGGGCGCAGTCGCTGCCGCCGGAACAACGGCCTACATTCCAACAGGTGGACTCTCTGGCGGACACCGCGCAGCACGTGGATGCTATCTGGAAATTCGCCCTCACCGATGAAGACACGCAAAAACTGAAAGCGTTTGCCCTTCACGTAGAGCAGACGCTGGGACTGGAGTGTGAGTGGTCGTGGCACGATCAGGTGGATATCGCCCGCAGCGGCAACAGCAAAGGAAAATGCCTGGCCGAGTGGGTAGCCTCGCAGGGGCTGTCGATGCATAACGTCGTGGCATTTGGTGATAATTATAACGACATCAGCATGTTAAAAGCGGCGGGCGTAGGCGTGGCCATGGGCAATGCCGCAGACGAGGTCAAAGCCCATGCCAATGTGGTGATTGGCGATAATACCGTCGACAGTATTGCCGGGTTTATCTATAAAGAGCTGCTGTGATCAGGCGGTAATCGACACGCTTTTGATTTGCGCATACAGCCACTGGCCGGGTTTGATGCTCAGTTCATCCCTGGCCCAGGGGCTGATACGCGCCCACAAGGTGCGACCCGCCACATCCAGTTGCACCTCAACCTGCCCATCAACATCAAAGCACTCCACGACCTTCGCCCGCAGGCTATTACGGATACTGGTATTCATCAGAGGCTGTAGCGCCAGCGAAACATCTGTTGCCTGAATACGGATACGCAACGGAGTTTGCAGGGGGCTATCCACTTTGTTGACCCAGATATGCTGATCGCCCAATGCCAGCGCCGTCATCGAATAGTGTGGGTGGTGTTCAAGTATGCTGACTTTCAGAATGCTGCTCTGCTGATCCTGCGGCAACCACGGGTTCATCACGCTACTGCCCCAGACATCCTCCAGATTGCCGAACGCTTTTACCTCCCCCGCTTCCAGCACCATCACTTTATCCGCCAGATGGAGGATCTCTTCCAGCGAGTGGCTGACATAGAGCATCGGAATATTGATCTCCCGCGCCAGACGTTGCAGGTACGGCAACAGCTCGCGCTTACGGGGAATATCAAGCGACGCCAGCGGTTCGTCCAGCAGCAACAGTTCCGGCGCGGTTAATAACGCACGCCCGATGGCGACACGCTGCTTTTCGCCTCCTGATAGACTACCGGGTAAACGGTCAAGCAACGGTTCAATCCCCAACAGCGCCACCAGCTTATCAAACTGCCCGGCCATCGACTTCGCCATGCCATAACGCAGGTTTCCCCGCACTTTATAATGCGGGAACAGGCGCGCATCCTGGAAAACATACCCTACGCGGCGTTTCTCCGGCGGCAGGCAAATCTTGCTGGCGGTATCAAACAACACGCGGTTATTCAGTGCAATCCTCCCCTCTTGCGGATGGGTCAGACCGCCAATGGCGTTAATCAGCGACGTTTTCCCCGCACCGGATACACCAAAAATGGCCGTGATACCGCTCGCGGGCACGTTCTCAGCAATGCGTAATTGATGGGTTCCCAACGTTTGGGTGAAATTCAGTTCCAGCATGACTTACCTCCCTGTCCGTTCACGACTGATACGCGCCAGCCACTCTGAAATCAGCAACGACACCAGCGCCAGAACAATGGAGATGACACACAGCCGCGCCGCCGCGCTTTCGCCGCCCGGCATCTGGATAAGCGTATACATCGCAGAAGGGATAGTGCGCGTTTCGCCCGGGATGTTGGAAACAAAGGTAATGGTCGCGCCAAACTCCCCCAGCGAGCGGGCGAAAGCCAGCACCGTACCGACAATAATACCTGGCAGCGTCAGGGGTAACGTAATGGTCAAAAACACGCGCCAGCGTCCGGCGCCCAGCGTTCGCGCTGCCTGCTCCAGTTTGGTGTCGACACCTTCCAGCGCCAGGCGAATAGCCCGCACCATCAGCGGAAACGACATCACTGCCGCCGCCAGCACTGCGCCGCGCCAGCTAAAGGCAAAGGTAATCCCGAACCAGTCGTGCAGCCATTCGCCGATCGCGCCGCGTCGCCCCATGACGATCAACAATAAGTAACCGACCACCACAGGCGGCAAGACCAACGGAAGGTGAAGAAGACTATCGAGAAGCGCTTTGCCCGGGAACGTGCAGCGCACCAGTAACCAGGCAAAGAAGATCCCAAAGGGCAAACTGAAGACAACTGCCAGGGAAGAGACTTTAAGGCTCAGCAGAACTGCCAGCCATTCGGGATCCGTTAATATCATTAGTGCGTCGTAAATCCGTAACGTTTAAAGATTTCAGAAGCCTGCGGGCCTTTCAGGTAATCATAAAACGCGGTCACTGTCGCGTTTTTATGACCGTCGATAATCGCCAGCGGGTATTCCACTTTTTGGTGCGAATCTTCCGGGAAGGTCCCGACCACTTTAACCCCTTTGCCGGCGACAGCGTCGGAGCCATACACAATGCCTAAAGGCGCTTCATTACGCTCAACCAGCGCCAGTGCGCCACGCACATCTTCCGCCGGAGCCAGTTTCGGTGACAACGTTTCCCACGCGCCCAGCTTAGTCAGTGCTTCTTTCGCATAGATGCCCGCCGGAACATGGTCCGGGTCGCCCACGGCCAGACGTCCGCCTTTCAACAGGCTGTTCCAGTCTGTTTTGGCATTCACTGTAATGTTGCCCTGCGCGCTGTTTTTCGGTGCCACCACCACCAGGCTGTTGCCCAGCAAGGTTTCACGCGTCGCGGTGTCGATGGATTTTTTCTCTACCGCGTAATCCATCCACTTCTGGTCTGCGGAAATAAACAGATCCGCAGGCGCACCGGCTTCGATCTGGCGCGCCAGCGTCGACGAAGAAGCAAACGAGGAGACGACCTCAACGTTTTTCTCTTTTTTATAGACCGCCGCAATATCCTGCATTGCGTTGGTCAGTGACGCCGCTGCAAAAACGGTAATTTTTCCTTCTTCCGCCAGTGCGTGCCCGGCAACGGAAAACGTTAATGTCGCCCCGGCAAAAAGGCGTAACCATGTACGTGCCATTCGTAACTCCTGTGAGTGTCGTTATATAGAGTGAAACATAACGATAGTACCAGAGTTTACCGGTCAGAGGATAATACCCATCAAGAATGAGGGACATATGAAAAAACTATCGGCAGGGAGGGGACAATCTTGAGAGTAAAACGCCCACTTTCGTGGGCGTTTTAGCAAATGGATTAGCGCTGCTGGCTGGTACGGTCGCGGCGGCCAACGCCGGAAAAGACGTTAAACACTTCACCCAGACCATAAATCAATCCCAGGATGATCGCCATCACCACGGGGACCATGACTACGGCAAATACCAGACTTTTCAATAACTCTAACATGGTCAACTCCAGATATTGTGGATGACGCATTCTAGCCTGAACAGGGATAAAAACACTCGCCTTTTGTGCGATTGCATCCTCAACGCTGCCATCAATCTCCGGCGTCAGGCTAGGCTTAGCGGTGCTTTTCCTTCACAATAGTCTTTTTGCCAGGACATTGCGTAATGCAGGCTGAAATTCTCCTTACTCTCAAACTCCAGCAGCGCCTTTTTGCCGATCCGCGCCGTATCGCTCTTCTGAAGCAGATTGTAGAAACCGGCTCTATTAGCCAGGGCGCGAAAAACGCCAATATCAGTTACAAGAGCGCCTGGGATGCCATCAATGAGATGAACCAGTTGAGCGAACACACGCTGGTCGATCGCGCAACCGGGGGGAAAGGCGGCGGCGGCGCAGTGGTCACCCGCTACGGCCAACGTTTGATCCAGCTTTATGATTTGCTGGGGCAGATCCAGCAAAAAGCCTTCGACGTGCTGAGCGACGATGACGCACTGCCGTTAAACAGCCTGCTGGCGGCGATCTCCCGCTTCTCTTTACAGACCAGCGCGCGTAACCAGTGGTTTGGCACTATTACCAAACGCGATCGCCAGCAGGTTCAGCAACATGTGGAAGTCCTGCTGGCGGACGGTACTACCCGCTTTAAAGTGGCGATCACCGCGCAAAGCGCTGAACGCCTGTGCCTCGACGAAGGCAAAGAAGTGCTGGTGCTGTTAAAAGCGCCGTGGGTCAGCATCACTCAGGATGCGCAGCTGGCGGCACAAGCCGATAACCAACTGACCGGGCGCATCAGCCATATTGAGCGCGGCGAACAGCAGAGCGAAGTGTTGATGACGCTGCCGGATGGCCAGACCCTCTGCGCCACCGTGCCCTCGCAGGATGTGGATAATTTGCAGGAACAGAGCCAGGTGACGGCATATTTTAATGCCGATCGCGTGATTATCGCCACGTTGTGCTGATTGCGTTGACAAACGGCGGCATTGCACGTATCCCTGAACTTCTACGCTGCAAAAAATGGGATACAACATGTCATCATTGCAAATTTCGCAAGGCACGTTTCGTCTTAGCGATACCCGCACGCTGCACCTTGAACAATTAACCCTGCGCGCCGGTGAAAGCTGGGCGTTCGTTGGCGCAAACGGAAGTGGTAAATCGGCGCTGGCCCGCGCCCTCGCCGGAGACCTGACGCTTCTGAAAGGGGAGCGCCGCTGCACGTTTGACCGTCTGACGCGCCTCTCTTTCGAGCAACTGCAAAAGCTGGTCAGCGACGAGTGGCAACGGAATAACACCGATATGCTCAGTCCTGGCGAAGAGGACACCGGGCGAACCACTGCGGATATTATTCAGGATGAGGTGAAAGATCCGCAGCGCTGCGCGCGCCTGGCGGCGCAATTTGGCATCACGTCGCTTCTTGATCGTCGTTTTAAATACCTCTCAACCGGGGAAACCCGCAAAACCCTGCTCTGCCAGGCGCTGATGGCGGAGCCGGAGCTGCTGATCCTCGACGAACCTTTCGATGGGCTGGATGTCCACTCCCGTCAGCAACTGGCTGAACTGCTCGCACAACTGAATGCGGATGGTTATACCGTGGTGCTGGTGCTCAATCGCTTTGATGAAATTCCTGCGTTTGTCCAACATGCCGGAGTGCTGGTCGACTGTATGCTGACCGAAACCGGAGAAAAATCCGCGCTGTTGCAACAGGCGCTCATCGCCCAACTGGCGCACAGCGAGAAACTTGCCGGGATCGCATTGCCCGAGCCGGATGCACCGCCAGCCCGCAACACACTAGCGCCAGATGCGCCGCTGATCGTGCTCAGGGATGGAGTGGTCTCTTACAACGACCGCGCGATTATCAACCAGCTTTCATGGACGGTGAATCCCGGTGAACACTGGCAGATTGTCGGACCAAACGGCGCGGGTAAATCAACGTTGTTAAGCCTGGTAACCGGCGATCACCCGCAGGGTTACAGCAACGATTTGACGCTGTTTGGCCGCCGTCGCGGCAGCGGCGAAACAATCTGGGATATCAAAAAACACATCGGCTATGTGAGCAGCAGCCTGCATCTGGATTACCGCGTGAGCACCAACGTGCGTAATGTGATCCTGTCGGGTTATTTTGACTCGATCGGTATTTACCAGGCGGTGTCGGACAAACAGCACAAACTGGCGCAGCGTTGGCTTGATATTCTGGGTTTTGATGCCCGTACCGCAGAGGCGCCCTTCCATAGCCTCTCCTGGGGCCAACAACGACTGGCGCTGATTGTTCGCGCGCTGGTGAAACATCCGACGTTGTTGATCCTGGATGAGCCACTCCAGGGCCTGGACCCGCTTAATCGTCAGTTAATTCGCCGCTTTGTGGACGTACTCATCAGCGAAGGCGAGACCCAACTGTTATTTGTTTCCCACCATGCGGCGGATGCGCCGTCGTGTATTACTCACCGGCTGGAGTTTGTGCCGCAGGATGACGGATACCGTTATCACCTCTCAGCGCAATAATTGCAGGGGTGCGCGCACCCCTGGCAAACGTCTGGAATATACCTTTTTGCACCCTGGGCTGATTGCCTGGCCGTCGCTGATGACTTATAACCTGCACGAGGCGATTTCCGGCTTTTGCTGATATCGGCTGCTTTGCTGCACAGCAGTAAAGGGTTTTTCGGACTTATCACAATCACCGGGCAAAGCCAGTTATTGCGGGGTTTTTCCGGCGGTTGCCAGCGAAACCGGCGAACAGAGAGCGCAGTGTAAACGATTCCACTATTTTATCCCATGTCACAGTTTTCACCTCTCTGTTATGCTAAGGTTTGTTCATACCATATGCCTAATGGAGTTAAATATGCGAGTTTTGGTTACAGGTGGTAGCGGTTACATTGGCAGTCATACCTGCGTCCAACTGCTGCAAAATGGCCATGATGTCGTCATTCTCGACAACCTTTGCAACAGTAAACGTAGCGTACTGAAAGAGATCGAACGCTTCGGGGGTAAGACCGCGCTGTTTGTCGAAGGTGATATTCGCGATGAAGCCCTGCTGGCGGAAATTCTCCACGACCACGCCATCGAAGCCGTGATCCATTTCGCCGGGCTGAAAGCCGTGGGTGAATCCGTGGCGAAACCGCTGGAATATTATGACAACAACGTAAACGGCACGCTGCGTCTGATTAGCGCCATGCGCGCCGCCAACGTGAAAAACTTTATTTTCAGCTCCTCCGCCACCGTCTACGGCGACCAGCCGAAGATCCCTTACGTTGAAAGCTTCCCCACTGGCACACCGCAAAGTCCGTACGGCAAAAGCAAACTGATGGTCGAGCAGATCCTGACTGACCTGCAAAAAGCGCAACCGGACTGGAGCATCGCGCTGCTGCGTTACTTCAACCCGGTTGGTGCGCATCCATCAGGCGATATGGGCGAAGATCCGCAGGGCATTCCAAACAACCTGATGCCGTACATTGCTCAGGTGGCAGTGGGCCGTCGCGATTCGCTGGCGATTTTCGGCAGCGATTACCCGACGCCGGACGGCACTGGCGTACGTGATTACATTCACGTGATGGACCTGGCGGACGGCCACGTTGCCGCCATGCAGCAACTGGCGGGCAAACAAGGCGTGCATATTTATAACCTCGGCGCAGGCGTTGGCAGCAGCGTACTGGACGTGGTTAACGCATTCAGCAAAGCCTGCGGTAAACCGGTGGCATGGCACTATGCGCCGCGCCGGGACGGCGATTTACCCGCTTACTGGGCAGACGCAACCAAAGCGGATAAAGAGCTGAACTGGCGGGTCACCCGCACCCTCGACGAAATGGCAGAAGATACCTGGCGCTGGCAGTCCCGCCATCCGCAGGGCTATCCCGATTAAAGGAAAGGCAATGACGCAATTTAACCCGGTTGATCATCCGCATCGCCGTTATAACCCGTTAACTGGTCAGTGGATCCTGGTTTCACCGCATCGCGCTAAGCGCCCCTGGCAGGGGGCGCAGGAGACGCCGGCGAAACAGACGCTGCCCGCTCATGACCCGGACTGCTTCCTCTGTCCGGGAAATACCCGTGTGACCGGCGATAAAAACCCGGATTACACCAGCACCTACGTGTTTACTAACGACTTTGCCGCGTTGATGACCGACACGCCGGAAGCGCCGGAAAGCACCGATCCGCTGATGCGCACCCAGAGCGCGCGCGGCACCAGCCGGGTTATCTGTTTCTCTCCGGATCACAGCAAAACGCTGCCGGAACTGAGCGTCAGCGCCCTGGAAGAGGTGGTCACCACCTGGCAACAGCAAACGGCTGAACTGGGTCAGACCTATCCGTGGGTGCAGGTATTTGAAAACAAAGGTGCGGCGATGGGCTGTTCCAACCCGCATCCGCACGGTCAGGTTTGGGCAAATAGCTTCTTACCTAACGAAGCCGAACGCGAAGATCGTCTGCAAAAAGAGTACTTTGCCGAACATCACTCGCCGATGCTGGTGGATTATGCACAACGTGAGCTGAAAGATGGCAGCCGTACGGTGGTGGAAACGGCGCACTGGCTGGCCGTTGTGCCTTACTGGGCGGCATGGCCATTCGAAACCCTGCTGCTGCCGAAAGCGCATGTGCAACGCATTACCGGGTTAAGCGATGAACAGCGTAGCGACCTGGCGCTGGCATTGAAAAAGCTGACCAGCCGCTATGACAACCTGTTCCAGTGCTCCTTCCCTTACTCGATGGGCTGGCACGGTGCACCTTTTAACGGCGAGGAGAATCATCACTGGCAGCTTCATGCCCATTTCTACCCGCCGCTGCTGCGTTCCGCCACCGTGCGTAAATTTATGGTCGGCTATGAAATGCTGGCTGAAACCCAGCGCGATCTGACAGCAGAACAAGCCGCCGAGCGCCTGCGCGCCGTGAGTGACATCCATTTTCGCGAATCCGGAGAATAACAATGAGTCTGAAAGAGATCACCCAATCCCTGTTTGCTGAAAAATTCGGCTACCCTGCCACCCACACCATTCAGGCACCGGGCCGCGTTAACCTGATCGGTGAACACACCGACTATAACGATGGTTTTGTGCTGCCTTGCGCTATCGATTATCAAACCGTCATCAGTTGCGCCACGCGCACCGATCGCATGGTGCGGGTGATTGCCGCCGATTACGCGAACCAGAGCGACGAGTTCTCGCTCGATGCGCCGATTGTCGCGCATGACAACCAACAGTGGTCGAACTACGTGCGCGGCGTGATAAAACACCTGCAAAAACGGGATGCGAACTTTGGCGGCGCCGATCTGGTGATCAGTGGTAACGTGCCGCAGGGCGCAGGTTTAAGCTCTTCCGCCTCACTCGAAGTGGCAGTCGGCACCGTGTTCCAACAGCTTTATCACTTACCGCTGGATGGCGCGCAGATTGCGCTGAACGGCCAGGAAGCGGAAAACCAGTTTGTGGGCTGTAATTGCGGCATCATGGATCAGCTTATCTCCGCGCTGGGGAAAAAAGGCAGTGCGCTGCTGATCGACTGTCGTTCGCTGGGCACCAAAGCCGTTTCCATGCCGCAAGGCGTGGCGATTGTGATCATTAACAGTAACTTCAAACGTACACTGGTGGGCAGCGAGTACAATACCCGTCGCCAGCAGTGCGAAACCGGCGCGCGTTTCTTCCAGCAAAAAGCCCTGCGCGATGTCAGTCTCGATCAGTTTAATGCCGTTGCGCATGAGCTGGATCCACTGGTAGCCAAACGCGTGCGCCACGTGCTGACCGAAAACGCCCGCACTGTAGAAGCAGCAGACGCACTGGAGAAAGGCGATTTGCAGCGCATGGGCGTGCTGATGGCGGAATCCCACGCATCGA
Source organism: Kosakonia sp. N21 (assembly GCF_050587465.1). Taxonomy (NCBI): domain Bacteria; kingdom Pseudomonadati; phylum Pseudomonadota; class Gammaproteobacteria; order Enterobacterales; family Enterobacteriaceae; genus Kosakonia; species Kosakonia sp. N21. The sequence goes on from NZ_JBOBHR010000002.1 coordinate 76,401, forward strand.
TGCGCGATGATTTTGAAATCACCGTGCCGCAAATCGACACGCTGGTGGAGATTGTCAAAGCCACCATCGGCGATAAAGGCGGCGTGCGCATGACCGGCGGCGGTTTCGGCGGCTGTGTTGTCGCGCTGGTGCCGGAAACGCTGGTTCCGGCGGTGAAAGAGGCGGTGGAGCGTCAGTACGAAGCAAAAACCGGCATCAAAGAAACCTTCTATGTATGCAAACCTTCACAGGGAGCAGGACAGTGCTAAACGAATCCTCTGCGGCGGCCCCCGATGGGCTGCCCTTTCGTCTGATCACCCTGCGCAATCGCGCGGGGATGGTGGTGACACTGATGGACTGGGGCGCAACGCTATTATCCGCACGCGTTCCTTTACAGGATGGCTCGGTGCGCGAGGCGTTGCTCGGTTGCGCGACGCCAGAGCACTACCTTCAGCAGGCGGCGTTTCTCGGCGCATCCGTGGGGCGTTACGCTAACCGCATTGCGAAAAGCCGCTTTGAACTGGGTGGACGAACTTACGCGCTGACACCAAGCCAGGGCGAAAATCAGCTACACGGCGGCCCGGAAGGTTTTGATAAGCGCCGCTGGCGCATTGAGCGTCAGAATGATAACGAAGTGGTGTTCGTGCTGAACTCACCGGATGGCGATCAAGGGTTCCCCGGTAATGTCCATGCCAGAGCGCATTTCCGCCTCGGCGACGATCACCGTCTGGCTATCGAATATCGCGCGACGACCGATCAACCCTGCCCGGTAAACCTCACCAATCACGCTTACTTTAACCTTGATGGCGAACAGTCAGACGTGCGCAATCATACCCTGCAGATTCTGGCAGATGCCTATCTGCCGGTAGACAGCATGGGTCTGCCGACCGAGGGTCTGAAAAACGTGGCGCAAACCAGTTTTGACTTCCGGGAACCGAAAACCGTGGCGCACGATTTTCTGACCGATGACGATCAGCGTGCGGTCAAAGGCTACGATCACGCATTTTTATTGCAGGCTCGGGGCGATGTCAGTCAACCGGCGGCCCATGTCTGGTCAGCAGACAAGCAGCTGGAAATGGCGGTTTATACCAGCGCACCTGCGCTGCAGTTCTATTCCGGCAACTATCTCGACGGCACCCCCGCGCGCGGCGGTAAAACCTACACGGCCTGGCAAGGTCTGGCGCTGGAAAGCGAATTTTTACCCGACAGCCCTAACCGCCCGGATTTCCCGCAACCGGACTGTGTTTTACTCCCCGGCGATGTCTACGCCAGCCTGACGGAATATCACTTTATTCCGCATTGATCCCCCGCCCTCCCGATGGAGGGCTTTTTTTTCATCATCTTGCTGAAATAAACGCCAGTTATCGACAAAATCGCAACCCCTGATTCACAAGCACCTTACACTGAGCGGCTATTTTCGCTATGGTTAAGGGTAATCGTTGCCGTGGGTCTCGCCCCGGCAATATAATGAGAATTGTTATCATTCAATCAGGCTCACAGGAGTAAGTGTATGGCTGTTACTAAGCTGGTTCTGGTTCGTCACGGCGAAAGCCAGTGGAACAACGAAAACCGCTTCACCGGTTGGTACGATGTCGATCTGTCAGAGAAAGGTGTTGGCGAAGCGAAAGCAGCAGGCAAGCTGCTGAAAGAAGAAGGCTACACCTTCGATTTTGCTTATACCTCTGTGCTGAAACGTGCCATCCATACGCTCTGGAACGTTCTGGACGAACTGGATCAGGCATGGTTGCCGGTAGAGAAAAGCTGGAAACTGAACGAACGTCACTACGGCGCGCTGCAAGGTCTGAACAAAGCAGAAACCGCTGAAAAATACGGTGACGATCAGGTCAAACAGTGGCGTCGCGGTTTTGCCGTTACCCCGCCTGCGCTGACCAAAGATGATGAGCGTTTCCCGGGCCACGATCCGCGTTATGCGAAACTGACCGATGCAGAACTGCCGCAGACCGAAAGCCTGGCGCTGACCATCGATCGCGTGATCCCGTACTGGAACGAAACCATCCTGCCGCGTCTGAAAAGCGGTGAGCGTGTGATCATCGCCGCTCACGGCAACTCCCTGCGCGCGCTGGTGAAATACCTGGACAACATGAGCGAAGAAGAGATCCTCGAACTGAACATCCCGACCGGCGTACCGCTGGTGTATGAGTTCGATGAAAACTTCAAACCGCTGAAACACTACTATCTGGGCAACGCGGATGAGATCGCCGCGAAAGCTGCCGCTGTGGCCAATCAGGGTAAAGCGAAGTAAGTTTTCAGCCATAAAAAAAGCGTGGAGAGATCCACGCTTTTTTATTGGCTCAATGATTAGCGACGGCGCGCTTTCACGGCATCCGCTAACTGGCGCAGAAGCGCATCGGTATCTTCCCAGCCAATACACGCATCGGTAATGCTTTTACCGTACACCAGCGGCTCGCCGCTCTCCAGACTCTGATTGCCTTCCACCAGGTGACTTTCAATCATCACACCGATGATGGATTTTTCCCCACCGGCGATTTGCTGACAAACGTCAGTGCCTACGTCCATCTGCTTTTTAAACTGTTTGCTGGAATTGGCATGGCTGAAGTCAATCATCACCTGCGGTTCCAGACCCGCCTTACCAAGGCCAGTTTTCACCTCAGCAACATGTTTTGCACTGTAATTCGGCTCTTTGCCGCCGCGCAGAATAATATGGCAGTCGTTGTTACCGGCCGTATTCACAATGGCGGAGTGACCCCATTTGGTCACAGACAAGAAGCAGTGCGGCGCGCTGGCGGCATTGATCGCGTCGATCGCCACTTTGATGGTGCCATCGGTACCGTTTTTAAAGCCTACCGGGCAGGAGAGACCTGAGGCCAGTTCACGGTGCACCTGCGATTCCGTCGTACGTGCGCCAATCGCCCCCCAGCTCATCAGATCCGCCATGTATTGCGGCGTGATCATATCCAGAAACTCCCCTGCCGCCGGCAAACCAGCATCGTTGATTTCCAACAGTAACTTACGGGCAATTCGCAGGCCGTCGTTGATCTGGAAACTGTTATCCATATGCGGATCGTTAATCAGCCCTTTCCAGCCGACGGTGGTGCGTGGTTTTTCAAAATAAACACGCATGACCACTTCCAGCTCGCCCTTCAGCTCTTCACGCAGCGCCAGCAAACGTGAGGCGTACTCCTTCGCAGCAACAGGATCATGAATCGAACACGGGCCAATCACCACCAGCAGACGATCATCATTACCCCGCAGGATCTTGTGAATCGCTTTGCGGGCATGCGAAACCGTATTTGCAGCCTTTTCAGTGGCGGGGAATTTTTCAAGGAGTGCTACGGGGGGTAATAACTCATTGATCTCTTTGATACGTAAATCGTCGTTCTGATAATTCATGATCTTTCCAGTGTCGCCATACTTTTTGTAATGAATGCAATCTTTCCAATCTATCTCGTCAGCCATGAAGTGTAAACGTGATTTTACACTTCGGACGGATAATTCCTGGAATCGCGCAAAAAGACGTCAGAAAGTAGCGAGCCTCTACATCGGGGCTACACTTTTTAACGGTAAACACTTTATTTTTGCACTTTATCGCTATTCCATGCTGCCGTAACGGTAAGCATTGGCATGTTCGACCACTGAGCGTGATAACTCGTTCGCGCTGCTTTTACCGCCTTACGGCATGGTAAAAACGACCAGAACAGGAGCATCATGATGAAAATGAATAAATTAGCGACGCTTTTCCTCACCACGACATTGGCCCTGTCAGGCGGCGCCGCCTGGGCTGCGGATACGACATCAGGAACCACAGACAGCAGTAACGGGCAGGCGAATGCCGCAGCCGCGGCAGGTCAGCCAGCACCGGATGCGCACCAGAACCTTGTACCGAAGGAATCCGATAGCAGCAAAATTAATACCGGCGATAGCAACAGCGGCACGATGCTGCATCCCAACGGCGGCACCTCGTCGACTCAACATATGAGCAAAGACGAGGTGCATAAAAACTCTATGTGTAAAGATGGTCGCTGTCCGGACATCAACAAAAAAGTTGAAACCGGTAACGGCACCAATAATGACGTCAATACCAAAACGGACGGCACCACGCAGTAACGCATGAAGGGGTAAAAAAGGAGAGCTTCGGCTCTCCTTTTTTATCGCCACCGCGCAAAAATCTGCAATGATGTAAGTCGCTAAGAACAACAAGGAGACGGATCACAACCATGGCGCATTCACACTCGCACGCTCCGGCGGATGCTAATGTCCGCCGCTTATCGCTGGCCTTTGGCGTAACCGCTGTTTTTATGCTGATTGAGGTTGCAGGCGGCCTTTTTTCAGGCTCACTGGCGCTGCTCGCCGATGCGGGTCATATGCTGACCGACGCTGCGGCCCTGCTTTTTGCGCTGCTGGCTGTGCATTTCGCCCGTCAGCCACCCAGCACAAAACGTACCTTTGGTTGGCTACGCCTTACCACACTGGCCGCTTTCGTCAACGCGCTTGCACTGGTGCTCATCACCGTCCTTATTGTCTGGGAAGCGTTTCAGCGCTTTTCACATCCGCAGCCTGTTGCAGGGGCAACCATGATGGTGATCGCCATTGCCGGGCTGCTGGCGAATGTGCTGGCGTTTTGGTTACTGCATCGTGGAAGCGAGGAGAAAAACCTCAATGTTCGCGCCGCCGCGCTGCACGTGCTGGGCGATTTGCTCGGCTCCGTTGGCGCAATCATCGCCGCGTTGATTATTCTGTTCACCAACTGGACGCCGATCGATCCGATCTTGTCAGTGCTGGTTTCATTACTGGTGCTGCGCAGCGCATGGCGGTTGCTGAAAGAGAGCGTCAATGAGTTGCTGGAAGGCGCACCTGGCTCGCTGGACATTGGCGCGCTCAAACGCCATCTGCACCGGGCTATTCCGGAAGTGCGCGATGTTCATCATGTTCATGTCTGGCTGGTCGGAGAAAAACCGCTGATGACCCTGCATGTGCAGGTTATCCCACCGCGCGATCATGACAAACTGCTCGGCGATATCCAGCATTTCCTGATGCATCATTATGCTATTGAACATGTGACGATACAGATGGAGTACCAGCCCTGTAACGGGCCAGACTGCCATCTGGGCGAGACGCAGCCTGACCCACACCCTTCACACCACCATTAGTGAGAAAACGCGTGAGACCCGCGCTCACGCGCGCTGTTAATCCACATCCGGCTGCCATTAAGCGCGATAAAGGTCAGCAGCATATACTCCAGCGACATGGCCCATACGCCTTGCAGCGCGAAAATCACCACGCTAATCACGTTGATAATGACCCATAGCAGCCAGTTTTCGACGTATTTGCGGGTCATCAGGATCATCGCCACAATGGAAAGCACCATCATGCTGGAGTCCCAGAACGGGAACGCATCCGGTTGTAGCGTTGGCATTGCGACGTTAATCCCCACGGTTTGCATCGCAGCCACCGCAATTTTTGTCAGCACGGCAAATACCGGGTCGATAAAAAATGTCATTAACCCGATGGCCAGTACGCAGATCGCCAGCCAGGTGATTGCTTTTGATAAGGGCAGCCAGCGGATTTGCAGCGCCGCTTCGTTTTGCGATGTCTGCCGTGACCAGGCGTACCAGCCGTAGATGTTTGCAGCAAAGAAAAAGAGCTGCAGCAGCAGGCTGGCATAGAGTTGGATCTGGAAGAAGATGATGGCGAACAACGTTACGTTGATAAGCCCGAAGGCGTAATTACTGATTTTCTCCAGGCTTGCCAGCCAGATGCACAGCAAGCCCGCCAGCGTTCCTGTCGCTTCAATCCATGAGAGATCGTACCCACCGGCGCCAATCGGAATATGCACCAGGATATTCTGTGTACTAAAAAAATCCATTCTTTCCCCAGAGCGTAATACTACGCGTGACCATCATTCATTTTAAGAACGTAGTGTAGCTGCAAAATCAAGCATGCGGTTAAGTGGTAGCAGTGCGCCTTCCCGCAAGGCGGCATCAACGTGGATCTCGTGCGCTGCACCGCCGTTTTCCAGCCCTTCCGCAATCGCTTTCAGGCCGTTCATCGCCATCCACGGGCAATGCGCGCAGCTCCGGCAGGTCGCCCCCTCCCCGGCCGTTGGCGCTTCGAGTAACTCTTTCTCCGGCACGGCCTGCTGCATTTTGTAAAAAATACCGCGGTCAGTGGCGACGATCAGTTGCTGATGCGGCAGCGTTTTAGCGGCATTAATCAACTGGCTGGTCGATCCTACCGCATCGGCCAGGTTAACTACCGATTGCGGAGATTCCGGGTGCACGAGAATAGCGGCGTCCGGGTACAACGCTTTCATCCGCATCAGCGCCTGGGTTTTGAACTCGTCATGCACAATACATGCACCCTGCCAACACAGCACATCTGCGCCCGTTTGTTTCTGCACGTAGCTTCCCAGATGACGATCCGGTGCCCAGATAATCTTTTCACCGAGACTGTCGAGGTGCTCAATCAGCTCAACTGCAATGCTGGAAGTCACCACCCAGTCGGCGCGGGCTTTTACCGCCGCTGAGGTATTGGCATAGACCACCACGGTGCGATCGGGATGCGCATCGCAAAAGGCGGTAAATTCATCAATCGGACACCCCAGATCCAGCGAACACTCAGCATTGAGCGTCGGCATCAGGATGGTTTTTTCCGGACTGAGAATTTTGGCGGTTTCGCCCATAAAACGCACGCCTGCCACTAACAGCGTTGAAGCCGGATGTTTAGCACCAAAGCGCGCCATTTCCAGAGAGTCTGAAATACAGCCGCCGGTCTCTTCCGCCAGTTGCTGGATTTCCGGATCGGTATAGTAGTGAGCCACCATCACCGCGTTACGCTCTTTCAGCAGGCGTTTGATTTTTTCGCGGTAAAACGCTTTTTCATCCTGACGCAACGGCGCGGGTTTGGGAGGGAAAGGATAGATTGCAGCTTCGGGATCGAACATTACGCTCATCATGCTTACTCGTTTTGCTTGCTTAACTAAATAACCAGAACAACGGTTCATAATGGCGTCATCGCGCCACGCGTGTTTTGTATACTAAACAAGATAGCCGATTACACAAAAAATGTCGTGGGGAATTTTCAAAAGTACGCGGTTATCATCGGGCAAGATGCACCCGTAGCCTGTAGAAGTGCTAAGCGCAGCACGCATTCCTGGTGGAGGGGGGGTTGCACATTATCCGGATAACGGTTTTTGCGGAAAACAGAAAGCAAAAAAGCGCCTTTAGGGCGCTTTTTTACATTGGTGGGTCGTGCAGGATTCGAACCTGCGACCAATTGATTAAAAGTCAACTGCTCTACCAACTGAGCTAACGACCCCTTACGGGATTGTTCTTCGAAGTTAACCATCACTAGTCAAAGTGGTGGGTCGTGCAGGATGACTCGGCTTCGCCTCGCCCTACGGGCCGTTGCTCACGCAACGTTATCCTTCACGTTCTACCCTTTCACCGATCTTTAAAATTGGTGGGTCGTGCAGGATTCGAACCTGCGACCAATTGATTAAAAGTCAACTGCTCTACCAACTGAGCTAACGACCCATACGGGTAGTGACTTCGAAGATAATTTTACTTTGGCCCACATTACGTGGTGGGTCGTGCAGAATGAGTGCCTACAGGCTTGTGGCTGAAGCAACGCTATCCTTCACGTTTAACGTCATCACAGGACGTTAAATTGGTGGGTCGTGCAGGATTCGAACCTGCGACCAATTGATTAAAAGTCAACTGCTCTACCAACTGAGCTAACGACCCGAGTGGTGGGTGATGACGGGATCGAACCGCCGACCCCCTCCTTGTAAGGGAGGTGCTCTCCCAGCTGAGCTAATCACCCGATACTACGCTGGATACTGCTTTAAGTGGTGGGTCTTACAGGATGATTCAGCTTTCGCTTCGTCTTTCGGGGCGTCGCTACGCAACGTGGTCCTTTACCTTCTGCATTACCACTACTGTTCAAAAGTTGGTGGGTCGTGCAGGATTCGAACCTGCGACCAATTGATTAAAAGTCAACTGCTCTACCAACTGAGCTAACGACCCAACTTTTGCATTGCTTCCGGTTTATGTGATATCCCGTGGCAACGGCGGCATATATTACTGATTTAAGAATTCAGCGCAACAACAATTTCGATGTAACTCACTTAACTGCTTATGATTCAGGCGACAAGACCAGAAAAAACACGATTTCTGGTCATGCGCTATGCATTACATCGAACCAAGGCGTTTTTGCGCTTGTTTGGCGCCATCGGTACCAGGGTATTTACTGACCACCTGCTGGTAAACCGCTTTCGCTTTTGCGCTGTCCCCTTTGTCCTGCATGATCACGCCGACTTTAAACATCGCATCGGGCGCTTTCGGCGACTTAGGGTAGTTCTTCACCACAGAGGCGAAGTAGTAAGCAGCGTCGTCTTTTTTACCCTTGTTGTAATTCAACTGACCGAGCCAATAGTTGGCATTCGGGATATAGGTTGAATCCGGGTATTTTTTGACGAAATTCTGGAAAGCAGCGAGGGCATCGTCCTGGCGGGATTTATCCTGCACCAACGCAATCGCAGCATTGTAATCGGTATTGGCGTCGCCGCTCTGTACCGGTGCGCCAGAACTGGTCGCCCCCGTATTTGCTGCGCCGCTATCCGCCGCTGGAGCCTGAGCGGAACCACCCTGATCGCCAGAAGCTTGCTGCGTCTGACCCGCAGCAGCACCGCTACCAAGATTGTTCATTTGCAACAGGATTTGCTTCTGCTGCTCAACAACCTGATTCAGCTGATACTGGCTTTCCTGGATTTGCCCACGAAGCGTATCAATATCGGCCTGATTATCAGAGAGTTGTTGCTGAAGTTGGGTTAAAAGCTGGCTGTGAGCATTGGAAATACGCTCGAGTTGAGTGACACGGTCTTCGACCGAGCCTGAGCCGACACTACTGATTGGCGCCTGAGCATTAGCGGCCCAGGGGGCCGCTATGCCAACCAGTAACGACAGACTCAACAGATGATGTCTGAAGTTACTGCTCATGCAATTCTCTTAGTAAACCAGTACGGCGCGACGGTTTTTAGCGTAAGCCGCTTCGTCGTGACCCAGTACTGCAGGTTTTTCTTTACCGTAAGAAACGATGGAGATCTGGTCAGCGGAAACGCCTTTACCCTGCAGGTACATTTTAACGGCGTTAGCACGACGTTCGCCCAGGGAGATGTTGTATTCCGGAGTACCACGTTCGTCGGCATGACCTTCTACGGTGACTTTGTAGGACGGGTTGCTACGCAGGAAGTTTGCGTGTGCGTCCAGCATCGCAGCGAAGTCAGAACGGATGTCATACTTGTCCAGATCGAAGTAAACAATGTTGTTCTGCTGCAGCTGTTGCATCTGCAGACGAGCTTGTTCTTCGGAGGACATGTTGCCGTTACCGTTCATGCCAGTGCCAGCACCCATCATGCCTTCGCCGCTCTGGTCGCTTGCATTCTTGTGAGAAGAACATGCAGCGATTGCCATAACAGGCAGAGCCAGCATCAGGCCTTTCAGCACTTTGTTCAGTTGCATTTCCTTGATTCCTTTTATAATCAACTATTTATTATCACAGATACGGCGACCAGGCAGGGAATTTTACCTGTCCATCAGTTGCCGGAAGACGCGCTTTGAAACGCCCATCTGTAGAAACCAGATTCAGCACGGATCCCATCCCCTGAGAAGAGCTGTAGATTACCATTGTGCCGTTTGGTGCCAGACTTGGCGTTTCGTCCAGGAACGTTGACGACAGAACTTGTACGCCACCCGTTACCAGATCCTGCTTAGCGATGTGTTGCTGACCACCTTCGGAGCTCACCATCACCATAAATTTACCGTCGCTGCTGACGTCAGCATCCTGGTTCTGAGAACCCTGCCAGGAAATACGCTGCGCGCCACCACCGTTAACACTCACTTTATACACCTGCGGACGGCCGGCCTGGTCAGACGTAAAGGCCAGGTTCTGGCTATCCGGGAACCAGGTTGGTTCGGTGTTGTTGCTGCGGCCATCCGTTACCTGGCGAATCTGGCCAGAACCGATGTCCATCACATAGATATTCAGACTACCGCTTTTAGAGAGCGCAAACGCCAGCTTAGAACCGTCCGGAGAGAATGCAGGCGCACCGTTATGACGCGGGAATGACGCAACCTGACGGATGCTGGCATTCGCCAGAGTCTGAATAACCAGCGCGGAACGACCGCTTTCGAAGGTAACGTAAGCCAGTTTAGAGCCGTCCGGAGACCATGCAGGAGACATCAGCGGCTGCGGTGACTTGTGCACCAGGAACTGATTGTAGCCATCGTAGTCGGAAACGCGCAGCTCATACGGGAACTGGCTGTTTGCGGTTTGCACCACGTAAGCGATACGGGTACGGAACGCGCCTTTAATGCCGGTCAGTTTTTCGAACACTTCGTCACTGGCGGCATGGGCCGCGTAACGCAACCACTGTTTGTTCACTTTAAAGGAGTTCTGCGCCAGCACAGTACCCGGTGCGCCACCGGTATCAACCAGCTGATAAGCAACGTTGTAGCTGCCGTCAGGATTCGGGGTTACCTGACCAACGATCACTGCATCGATGCCCAGCGCCGACCATGCGGCAGGCTGAACTTCCTGAGCGCTGCCCGGCTGCTGCGGCAGACGGGAACGATCGAGTGGATTGAATTTGCCGCTGTTGCGCAGATCTGCTGCAACAATGCCGCCTGCATCTTCAGGCGCAGCGCCAGGGCCAGCCCACTGGAATGGCACAACGCCAATCGGGCGTGCCGAGTCCACCCCCTGGGTGATCTCGATACGTACTTCTGCATGCAGCACCGCTGCCCACAGCATCAGAAAACCAAATGCAACACGTAATGCCTGCTTCATCATATCTCCCTTATCCGGGCGGAAAACCCGCGATAATTTAGCAGAATTTTAACAAACTCAATAAGACAAAACTACCCGCGTCAGGACACCCTTCGCACGATTTCCCCTCGCAGGCCGCGAGGGAAAGTGTACCTTAAGGTTTGAAGTCCAGCGGCGCATTTTTGAACACTTCGTACACTGCCTGGCTTGGCGGCTTCGGCATTTTTGCCTGTTTTGCTGCGGCAAGCGCAGCCTGGCAAAGCGCCGGATCGCCACCTTCCGACTGAATATCTAACAGCATGCCATCAGGCGCCAGCTTGACGCGTAATGTACAGGTTTTCCCCGCATAGGAGGAAGCATCATAGAAGCGGCTTTCTATCGCCGATTTAATCTGCCCTGCATAGTTACTGATATCCGCGCCGGAAGCGCCGTTATTCTTAGTGTTACCCGAACCGGCTGGCGACGCGGTGTTTCCTTTCGCGCCTCCGCCCGTTTTCGGCGCATTCTTACCGGAACTTAAATCGCCAAACAGATCGTCAACGCCTTCGGCTGCAGCCGCTTTCTCTGCGGCGGCTTTCTTGGCGGCGGCGGCCTTATCTGCTGCTGCTTTTTTATCAGCGGCAGCTTTTTCGGCGGCAGCGGCTTTCTTCTCAGCGGCGGCCTTTTCAGCGGCTGCCGCTTTCGCCGCAGCGGCCTTCTCTGCCGCAGCGGCTTTTTCTGCTGCTGCTTTTTCAGCCGCGGCCTGTTTAGCTGCTTCAGCCTGCGCTTTCTTCTCGGCGTCAGCCTGAGCTTTCTTCGCCGCCTCAGCCTCTGCCTTTTTCTTCGCATCGGCGGCAGCTTTCGCGGCTTCCGCTTCTGCTTTTTTCTGTGCATCGGCAGCAGCTTTAGCCGCGTCGGCTTCCGCTTTTTTCTGTGCATCAGCAGCGGCTTTTTTCGCGGCTTCTTCCGCCGCTTTAGCCTGCGCGTCCGCTTTCGCTTTTGCATCTGCAGCCGCTTTCGCCGCCGCTTCTTCAGCCTGTTTCTGCTGCTGTTGTGCTTTCTTCGCGGCGTCCTCAGCCTGTTTCTGCTGTTCGGCCTGTTCGCGCGCCGCTTCCTGCGCCTGCAAACGCTCCTGCTCCAGCTGTTTCAGATGCTCCTGCTCGGCGGCCTGCTTTTCACGCAGCTCTTCCGCCTGCTGTTGCGCCTGTTTTTCACGCTGTTCTTTGGCTCGTTGCGCGCTGGCTTGCTGCTGCTGTTGGCGATTGTAATTGTCAACAACAGCACCCGGATCGACCATCACCGCGTCTATCGCTGAACCGCCACCGCCGCCCGCAGAAGCATCAATATGCTCATCGAACGAACTCCAGATCAGCAGTGCCACCAAAATCACGTGTAGCACGGCAGAAATGATTATCGCTCGCTTAAGCTTGTCGTTTTGTACGGTTGCCTTTGACACTCTCGGTTCCCAAAAACTGTCCGCCTGTTATGCCGGTGATCAGATAGGCTGCGTCATCAAGCCGACCGATTTCACACCCGCGCTATGTAACAGGTTCAGCGCTTTAATGATTTCATCGTACGGCACGTCTTTGGCGCCGCCGATCAAGAACACGGTTTTCGGATTGGATTGCAGGCGACGCTGCGCCTCTGCAATCACCTGCTCTGGCGGTAGCTGATCCATACGATCTTTCTCCACCACCACGCTGTATTGCCCGACACCGGAAACCTCAATAATGACCGGAGGATCATCGTTGGTGCTGACAGTCTGCGACTGCGTCGCATCCGGCAGATCGACCTCAACGCTTTGCGTGATAATCGGTGCCGTCGCCATAAAGATCAGCAGCAGCACCAGCAACACGTCCAGCAACGGTACAATGTTGATTTCGGACTTGAGGCCACGACTGCCCCGTCCACGCGATCTGGCCATGGCTTACTCCTTGTTGCTGTCGCTGCTGGCAAATGCCTGGCGATGCAGAATAGCCGTGAACTCTTCCATAAAGTTGTCGTAATTCAGTTCCAGCTTGTTCACGCGCTGGTTCAGGCGGTTGTACGCCATAACCGCCGGAATGGCCGCAAACAGACCGATAGCCGTTGCGATCAATGCTTCGGCAATACCCGGCGCAACCATCTGCAACGTCGCCTGTTTCACCGCACCCAGCGCGATAAAGGCATGCATGATCCCCCACACGGTACCGAACAGACCAATATAAGGACTGATAGAACCGACGGTGCCAAGGAAAGGAATGTGGTTTTCCAGATTTTCCAGCTCGCGGTTCATTGAGATGCGCATCGCACGCGAGGCGCCTTCGACAATGGCCTCCGGCGCATGACTGTTAGCGCGGTGCAAACGAGCAAACTCTTTGAACCCGCTATAGAAGATTTGTTCCGAACCGCTCAGATTATCCCGACGGCCCTGGCTTTCCTGATAAAGACGAGACAGTTCAATACCGGACCAGAACTTGTCTTCGAACGCTTCGGCTTCGCGCCCTGCTGCGTTGAGGATGCGCGTTCTCTGGATGATGATAGCCCAGGATGCGATTGAAAAACCAATCAAAATCAACATGATAAGTTTGACCAGAAGGCTAGCCTTCAGGAACAAATCAAGGATGTTCATGTCAGTCACTGCTTAAACTCCGCGACAATAGACTTGGGAAGCGCACGAGGCTTCATTAAGAGTGGATCAACACAGACAATCAGCACTTCAGCTTCGTTCAGCACTTTGTTCTCTGCGTTGACGATCCGCTGCACGAAAACCATTGAGGTGCCGCGCATTGATGTAACTTCCGTTTGGACTTCGAGCATGTCGTCGAGTCTGGCGGGTGCAAAATACTCCAGCGTCATTTTGCGTACCACGAAGGCGACGCGCTCAGCCAGCAGAGCCTGTTGGCTAAAGTGATGGTGGCGCAGCATCTCAGTGCGGGCTCTTTCATAAAAAGCAACGTAGCTGGCGTGGTAAACCATGCCACCGGCGTCGGTGTCTTCGTAATAGACCCGAACCGGCCATCGAAACAGCGTTGTATTCACTTTACATCCCGGTAATGCAAAAAAAGTTAGAGCTTTTAAACTTCGCTACTATACGCGCGGGGAAGGTGCTTTGGAATGGGTTCAAGTAAACGGAGAGTAAAAATTTATGGGCTTTTGCAAGCCCATGAGGATAGCGGATATTTCTTATTCAAAAGAAGAAAAAAATTAAACCAGCCAGCAACACCAGATCGGCAATCAGCGGGCAGAAAATCCCCTGCCAGTGAATCGCGCGTGGACGAAAGCCCACTCCGTGGATCACCCCGGCGCACACTGCCCACATCAACAGCAGCCCGTGCCAGATTTCCAGTTCGCTGGTTTTGGCCGCGAATCGCGAAGGATCCCAAAAAATGCAGCCCGCCAGCAGTAATGCCATCACTAAGGAAAGGGCCCGAAGCGGGCCCTTATCCATTACCGCATACAGTTTTGCGATAATTTTATCCATCAGTGTTCTTCTTTCCCGGCTTTGGTCGCTTCAACATGTTCCAGCGCCAGCGCGGTAATCACTCCAAAAGCACAGGCAAGAAGCGTTCCTAAAATCCATGCGAAATACCACATATTCTGCTCCTTACTTAGTACATAGAGTGGGTGTTGCTTTCAATGTGTTCTTTGGTGATACGACCGAACATTTTCCAGTAACACCAAATGGTGTAGAGCAGAACGATCGGCACGAACACCAGCGCCACATAGGTCATCAGGTTCAGCGTCATCTGCGTGGATGTCGCATCCCACATGGTCAGGCTCGCTTTCAGCATCGTGCTGGACGGCATGATGAATGGGAACATCGCAATGCCCGCAGTCAGGATGATGCATGCCAGCGTCAGTGAAGAGAACACAAACGCCCAGGCGGCTTTATCCAGACGCGCAGTCAGCACGGTCAGCAGCGGCAGCACAACGCCCAGCGCCGGCACCAGCCACAGCACAGGTGCATCTTTAAAGTTGGTCAGCCAGGCGCCAGCCTGCAACGCCACTTCTTTTTTCAGCGGGTTAGAGGCGGCATGGTGATCAATAACAGACGTCACCACATAACCGTCAATGCCGTAAATCACCCAAACCCCAGCCAGTGCGAAGCAAACCAGCGTAACCAGTGCGGTAATCTGCGACGTTGCGCGGACACGCAGATGCAGCTCGCCAACGGTACGCATTTGCAGATAGGTTGCACCCTGCGTCAGAATCATCGCCACGCTGACCACGCCAGCCAGCAGGCCAAACGGGTTCAGCAATTGGAAGAAGTTACCGGTATAGAACAGGCGCATATCGTTATCGAGGTGGAACGGCACGCCCTGCAGCAGGTTGCCAAACGCCACACCAATCACCAGTGGCGGCACGAAGCTACCAATGAAAATGCCCCAGTCCCACATGCCGCGCCAGCGATTGTCTTCAATCTTCGAACGGTAATCAAAACCGACCGGACGGAAGAACAAAGATGCCAGCACGAGGATCATCGCCACATAGAAACCGGAGAAGGCCGCAGCGTAAACCATCGGCCAGGCGGCAAACAACGCGCCGCCTGCGGTGATCAGCCATACCTGGTTGCCGTCCCAGTGCGGTGCGATGGAGTTAATCATCACACGGCGCTCGGTGTCGCTACGACCCAGGAAGCGGGTCAACATCCCCACGCCCATGTCGAAGCCGTCGGTGACCGCAAAACCAATCAGCAGAATGCCAACCAGCAGCCACCAGATAAAACGCAATACTTCATAATCAATCATTTGACGACTCCTGTCTTAGCGTGCCGGCTGAGAAGCCACGGTGGACTGCTCGTAGTGATAGCGACCTGTTTTCAGGCTGCTCGGCCCAAGGCGAGCAAATTTGAACATCAGGAACACTTCCGCCACCATAAACAGCGTATAGAGGCCGCAAATCAGAATCATTGAGAACAGCAGATCGCCAACGGTTAACGACGAGTTAGCGACAGCGGTCGGCAGAACCTCACCAATCGCCCATGGCTGACGACCATACTCGGCCACAAACCAGCCTGCTTCAATGGCGATCCACGGCAACGGAATACCGTACAGCGCGGCGCGCAGGAGCCATTTTTTCTCACCGATGCGGTTACGAATCACGGTCCAGAACGAGATACCGATAATCAGCAGCATCAGCACGCCACACGCCACCATCAGGCGGAAGGCGAAATAGAGCGGCGCAACACGCGGGATAGAATCCTTGGTTGCCTGCTGGATCTGCGCATCCGTCGCGTCAGTCACGTTCGGGGTATAGCGTTTCAGCAGCAGACCATAACCGAGGTCTTTCTTCACGTTATTGAACTGGTCGCGAACAGCCTGATCGGTTGAACCGGCACGCAGTTGCTCCAGCAACTGGTACGCTTTCATACCGTTACGGATGCGTTCTTCATGCTGCACCATCAGGTCTTTCAGACCAATAACCG
This sequence comes from Kosakonia sp. N21, assembly GCF_050587465.1. Taxonomy (NCBI): domain Bacteria; kingdom Pseudomonadati; phylum Pseudomonadota; class Gammaproteobacteria; order Enterobacterales; family Enterobacteriaceae; genus Kosakonia; species Kosakonia sp. N21. The sequence goes on from NZ_JBOBHR010000002.1 coordinate 92,572, forward strand.
GAGTATCTACCGAACGGGTGGCAATAATGCCCAGCGCGTAAGGGATCTGGATAGCGAATTTGTTTTCTTGCTTATCCTGGTCAGGAATACCAAACAGCGTAAAGGCCGCCGGCGCTGGTTGGGTTTCCCATTCAGCTTCGATAGCGGCCAGTTTGGTTTTCTGCACGTCGCCCATTTCATAACCGGATTCGTCACCCAGAACGATAACGGACAGCACCGCCGCCATACCGAAGCTGGCTGCGATAGCAAAGGAGCGTTTAGCAAATGCGATGTCGCGACCACGCAGCAGGTAGTAGGAGCTGATACCCAGAATAAAGATGGCGCCGCAGGTATAGCCCGAAGCCACAGTGTGAACAAATTTCACCTGCGCAACCGGGTTAAGCACCAGTTCGGCAAAGCTCACCATTTCCATACGCATGGTTTCAAAGTTGAAATCAGAGGCGATTGGGTTCTGCATCCAGCCGTTGGCGACCAGGATCCACAGCGCGGACAAGTTGGAGCCCAGTGCGACCAGCCAGGTTACTGCCATATGCTGCACTTTGCCCAGACGATCCCAACCGAAGAAGAACAGACCTACAAATGTGGATTCGAGGAAGAAGGCCATCAGACCTTCAATGGCCAGCGGCGCACCGAAGATATCCCCAACATAGTGAGAATAGTAAGACCAGTTAGTCCCGAACTGGAACTCCATAGTCAGACCGGTTGCCACGCCCAGTGCAAAGTTGATACCAAACAACTTGCCCCAGAACTTGGTCATATCTTTATAAATCTGTTTGCCGGAAAGGACGTAGACCGTTTCCATAATGGCCAGCAGGAACGCCATACCGAGCGTCAGTGGCACAAACAGGAAGTGGTACATCGCGGTCAAGGCAAACTGTAAGCGCGACAGTTCGACTATATCTAACATCATGACTCCTTGCTCATCGCATGAAGACTCCGAGAGTAAACCCCAAAGGTGAGGTCCACACGCATGCCCCAATACAAATTTGTTGCACCCTTTTAATCACCATCCTGAAAAGCGTGGACGATGAATGAAACAAGTTACAACCAGGTTAAGAAAAAAATCTAATTGATCTCTCGAATATATTACTCCGCAAAACCCTTACAATAAAAAGGTTTTTATTGCCTTTGTTTTACGTTTTTCGACAGTGATCAATTTATAGCGAATTTACCGGTTTTCAGCCAATTTGATCGGCGACAATTTAACGATTTTTGATGCTTTTTCCAAGCTTTTAAATATTGATTTAAATCAATATTATTCTTCATTGTTAATTTTGTATATATCGTGTCTGCGCGGTAAAAACCATGTTAACGACATGTTCATTTTAGCGTCATTAATAGTTATAAATTGACGAATAAAGATAAATATTGGCGAGGTAATTTAACGTTGGTCGGCAAAAGAGAACGAAGACGTTTCAGGCCTTAATTCATCGTCTGACGAAAATTAATCTTATTTACCGCCTCGCTTATTTCACAATTATTTTACCCACTTAATTAACATACTTAACACCGCGAGGTGATTATTTGCAGAGCCACGCATGCCGTTCCGGCAATAAAAAAGGCCGCTACGGGAGCGGCCAACCATGTCGAAATGGATTTTCTGCTCCTTGAGGGGAGCTATAGATTTTACTTAATAACAGATTTCAGCGCTTCGCCGATGTCAGCCAGGCTGCGAACGGTTTTCACGCCTGCGGCTTCCAGCGCGGCAAATTTCTCATCTGCCGTGCCTTTACCACCCGCGATAATTGCCCCTGCGTGGCCCATACGTTTGCCTTTCGGCGCGGTGACGCCAGCGATGTAGCCAACAACCGGTTTGGTCACGTGATCTTTGATATACGCCGCCGCTTCTTCTTCCGCGCTGCCGCCGATTTCACCGATCATCACGATGGCTTCCGTCTGCGGATCGTTCTGGAACAGTTTCAGGATATCGATAAAGTTGGAGCCCGGGATAGGGTCGCCACCGATGCCGACACAAGTGGACTGGCCGAAACCATAATCTGTGGTCTGTTTTACCGCTTCATAGGTCAGCGTACCGGAGCGGGAAACAATGCCCACTTTCCCTGGCTGGTGAATGTGGCCCGGCATAATGCCGATTTTGCACTCGCCCGGCGTGATCACACCCGGGCAGTTCGGGCCAATCATACGTACGCCAGCTTCATCCAGTTTCACTTTTACCGTCAGCATATCCAGCGTCGGGATACCTTCAGTAATGGTGATGATCAGTTTGATGCCCGCATCGATAGCTTCGAGGATCGAGTCTTTACAGAACGGCGCCGGAACGTAAATCACGCTCGCGGTTGCGCCCGTGGCTTCAACGGCTTCGCGCACAGTGTTAAATACCGGCAAACCCAGATGCGTGGTGCCGCCTTTACCCGGCGTTACACCGCCAACCATCTGCGTACCATACGCAATGGCCTGCTCGGAGTGGAAAGTCCCCTGGCTACCGGTGAAGCCCTGGCAGATAACTTTGGTGTTCTTATCAATCAAAACAGACATTATTTCCCCTCCACTGCGGCAACAACCTGCTGTGCTGCATCCGTCAGACTTTTCGCTGCGATAATATTCAGGCCGCTGTCCGCCAGACGTTTTGCGCCCAGCTCAGCGTTGTTGCCTTCCAGACGCACAACGACCGGTACGTTTACGCCAACCTCTTCAACCGCACCGATAATGCCGTCAGCAATCAGGTCGCAACGCACGATGCCGCCGAAAATATTCACCAGCACCGCTTTCACGTTCTCATCCGACAGGATGATTTTAAACGCCTCGGTAACGCGCTCTTTGGTCGCACCGCCACCCACGTCGAGGAAGTTCGCCGGTTCGCCGCCGTGCAGTTTAACGATGTCCATGGTGCCCATAGCCAGGCCCGCGCCGTTAACCATGCAGCCGATGTTGCCATCCAGCGCTACGTAGTTCAGTTCCCAGTGTGCTGCCTGCGCTTCACGCGGGTCTTCCTGCGACTGGTCACGCATTTCGCGCAGTTCCGGCTGGCGGAACAGTGCGTTGCCATCAGCGCCCAGTTTACCGTCGAGGCAAATCAGGTCGCCCTGTTTGGTGATAACCAGCGGGTTGATTTCAATCAGCGCCAGGTCGCGCTCAAGGAAAATGGTCGCCAGGCCCATGAAAATTTTGGTGAACTGCTGAACCTGCTTGCCTTCCAGACCCAGTTTGAACGCCAGATCGCGTCCCTGATACGGCATCGGGCCGGTCAGCGGATCAATCGCAGTTTTGTGGATCAGGTGCGGGGTCTCTTCCGCCACTTTTTCGATTTCCACGCCACCTTCTGTTGAAGCCATGAACACCACGCGGCGGGAGCTACGGTCAACCACCGCGCCCAGATACAGCTCTTTGCCGATATCGGTCGCCGCTTCCACCAGAATCTGGTTGACCGGCTGGCCATTCGCGTCCGTTTGGTAGGTCACCAGGCGTTTACCCAGCCAGTTTTCCGCAAATGCGCGAATATCTTCTTTGCTGTTGACGACTTTTACGCCGCCCGCTTTACCACGGCCGCCGGCATGAACCTGGCATTTTACAACCCAGGGGCCAGCGCCAATTTTGGAGGCCGCTTCTTCTGCTTCACGCGGGGTACTGCAGGCGTAACCAACCGGAGTCGGCAAACCTGACCGGGCAAAAAGCTGTTTCGCCTGATACTCGTGTAAGTTCATGTGTTCTATCCATCCTTCATTTAATTTGTCACGCCGGATGACGGCTTACAAAGCAGGTGTTTGTTATAAACCCGGTGAACGCGTCACCGGGCAAAGGACACTACACGTCCAGCAGCAGACGCGTTGGATCTTCCAGCAACTCTTTAATCGCCACCAGGAAGCCAACGGATTCGCGGCCATCAATCAGACGGTGATCGTAAGAGAGCGCCAGGTACATCATTGGCAGGATCTCAACCTTGCCATCCACCGCCATCGGGCGATCTTTGATGGCATGCATACCGAGGATTGCGCTCTGCGGCGGGTTGATAATTGGCGTAGACATCAGGGAGCCAAACACACCGCCGTTGGTGATCGTGAAGTTACCGCCAGTCAGGTCATCAACGGTCAATTTGCCGTCACGCCCTTTCACCGCCAGCTCTTTGATTTTCTTCTCGATGTCCGCCATACCCAGCGTATCCACATCACGCAGTACCGGTGTTACCAGGCCACGCGGGGTAGAGACCGCCATACTGACGTCGAAATAGTTGTGATACACAACATCATCGCCATCAATGGATGCGTTCACTTCCGGATAGCGTTTCAGCGCTTCAACAACCGCTTTCACGTAGAACGACATAAAGCCCAGACGGATACCGTGACGTTTCTCGAACGCGTCACCGTACTGCTTACGCAGATCCATAATCGGCTTCATGTTAACTTCGTTAAAGGTGGTCAGCATCGCGGTGGAGTTTTTCGCTTCCAGCAGACGCTCGGCCACGCGTTTACGCAGGCGCGTCATCGGCACGCGTTTTTCCGTACGACCAGCCAGTTGCGGTGCTGGCGCGCTTGCCGGAGCGGCGGCCGGTTTGCTCTCTTCTTTCTTCGCCGGGGCTTTCGCCAGATGTTTTTCCACATCTTCGCGAGTGATACGACCGCCCACGCCGGAGCCGGTGATTGCACTGGCTTCGAGGTTGTGTTCAGCCAGCAGGCGACGGATGGCCGGGCTCAGCGCATCGTTGGTTTGCTCTTCCAGCGATGCCTGCTGACGCTGCGCAGGGGTAGACTCTTTGGCTTCCGATTTGGCGCTGCTCTCTTTGCCTGAGCTGTTGCCTTCACGCAGGCGACCCAGGATCTGACGCGAGGTGACCGTTGTCCCCTCATCTTCCAGTACGGCATCCAGGATGCCGTCCGCCGACGCCGGTACTTCCAGTACCACTTTGTCAGTCTCGATTTCTACCAGTACTTCATCGCGTTGGACGCTATCGCCCGGTTTTTTGTGCCAGGTTGCAACAGTCGCATCAGCAACGGACTCAGGCAGGTCGGGAACAAGAATATCTACGCTACTCATTATTTATCCTTTATTTAATCGACGTTCAGCGCGTCATTTACCAGAGCTTGTTGCTGTTTCTGGTGAACGGACAGATATCCCACCGCCGGAGAGGCGGAGGCCGGGCGTCCTGCGTAACGCAGAGCCGCCCCAAACGGAATCACTTCACGGAAATGATGCTGGCTGCAATACCATGCGCCCTGGTTGAGCGGCTCCTCCTGGCACCAGACAAAATCATGAACGTGAGCATAAGGTTTCAGCGCTTCCTGCACCGACTGGTGCGGGAACGGGTAAAGCTGTTCGATGCGGACAATCGCGACATCCTTCTGATCGTTTTTACGACGCTGTTCCAGCAGATCATAATAAACCTTACCAGAACAAAGGATAACGCGCTTCACGCCCTGCGGATCAAGATCGTCAACTTCGCCAATCGCCGGCATAAAGGTGCCATTCGCCAGTTCATCAAGCGTAGACACGGCTTGCGGATGACGCAGCAGCGATTTTGGTGACATCACCACCAGCGGACGGCGCATACCGCGCAGTGCCTGACGGCGCAGCATATGGTAGACCTGCGCTGGCGTTGACGGTACGCACACCTGCATGTTCTGCTCAGCGCAAAGCTGCAAATAACGCTCCAGACGTGCGGAGGAGTGCTCCGGCCCCTGCCCTTCGTAACCATGCGGCAGCAACATCACCAGACCACACATACGGCCCCATTTCTGTTCGCCGGAGCTGATGAACTGGTCAATCACCACCTGCGCACCGTTAGCGAAGTCGCCAAACTGCGCTTCCCAGATGGTCAGGGTACGCGGTTCTGCGGTGGCGTAGCCGTATTCAAATGCCAGTACGGCTTCTTCAGACAGCACGGAGTCCCAAACACGGAACTGGCCTTGTCCATTATGCACGTGGCACAGCGGCGTATAGGTTGAGCCGTTAGCCTGGTTATGCACGACCGCATGGCGGTGGAAGAAGGTGCCGCGACCGGAGTCTTCACCCGAAATACGGATAGGAATGCCTTCATCCACCAGCGTGGCGTAAGCCAGCGTTTCCGCGCCGCCCCAGTCGAACAGTTTTTCACCGCTCGCCATTAACTGGCGATCGCCGTAGATTTTCGCCACGCGCGGCTGCATTTCGATCGCGTCCGGTACCGTGCTGATGCGTTTTGCCAGTTCTTGCAAACGCTTCATTTCGACCTTGTTCGGGTAGCTCTCATCCCACTCGTGGTTGAGGTACGGCGACCAGGTAAAGGAGTGCATATTCATCGGACGCCACTCGTCCACAACGCACTCACCGGCATCCAGCTTGTCGCGATAGAGGTTAACCAGCTCGGTCGCATCTTCCAGGGTGATGGTTTTGTCCTGCTCCAGACGGTCTGCGTAGATCTTGCGCGGCGTCGGGTGTTTTTTGATTTTCTGGTACATCAACGGCTGCGTTGCGCTCGGCTCATCGGCTTCGTTATGGCCATGACGGCGGTAGCACACCAGATCGATAAACACATCGCGCTTGAAGGTATTACGGAAGTCGAGCGCCACGCGGGTGACGAACGCAACGGCTTCCGGATCGTCCGCGTTAACGTGGAAGATCGGCGCCTGTACCATTTTACCGATATCCGTACAGTACGGCGTAGAGCGCGCATCCAGCGGGTTAGAGGTGGTGAAGCCCACCTGGTTGTTGATCACGATACGCACGGTGCCACCCACTTCGTAGCCACGCGCTTTCGACATGTTCAGGGTTTCCTGCACCACGCCCTGCCCGGCAACGGCGGCATCACCGTGGATGGTGATCGGCAGTACTTTGTTGCTGCTCGGTTCATCAAGGCGGTCGAGGCGTGCGCGTACGGAGCCAATAACCACCGGGCTAACAATCTCCAGATGCGACGGGTTAAACGCCAGCGCCAGGTGAACCAGGCCGCCTTCCGTTTCCACGTCGGACGAGAAGCCCATATGGTATTTCACGTCACCCGTACCGAGGTGCTCTTTATGTTTACCGGCAAATTCGTCGAACAGATCCTGCGGCTGTTTACCCAGTACGTTGATCAGCACGTTCAGACGACCGCGGTGCGCCATACCCAGCACCACTTCGCGCGTGCCGCTATTACCCGCATGGCGGATCATCTCTTTCAGCATCGGCACCAGCGCATCGCCGCCTTCCAGCGAGAAACGCTTCGCCCCCGGGAATTTCGCGCCCAGGTAGCGTTCCAGCCCTTCCGCTGCGGTCAGCTCGCTTAAGAAACGTTTTTTCTCTTCCGCACTGAAGCTGGATTTACCGGCAGCAGACTCAATTCGCTGCTGGATCCAGCGTTTCTCTTCCGTGCTGGTGATGTGCATATATTCCGCGCCGATAGAACCACAATAGGTCTCTTTCAGCGCCTGGATCAGCTCGCCCAGCGGCAGCGTGTCTTTGCCGATAGCAAACGAACCGACATTAAAGGTGTTTTGGAAATCGGCTTCGGTCAGATCGTGATACGCCGGGTCGAGATCGGCAACGCGCTCTTGCTGCCACAATCCCAGCGGATCCAGATTAGCGTGCTGGTGACCACGGAAGCGGTATGCGTTGATCAGTTGCAGGACTTTGACCTGCTTAGCATTGGTGTCAGGGTCGGAAATAGAGGAAGAGTAACGTGAGGCATCTTTCGCCAGTTGCCGGAAATAATCACGTGTTTTGGAATGGAATTGATCCGGTTTGACTCCGGTGCCTGGTAATTGCTGGAACATGGAACGCCAGTTAGCATCTACCGAGTCAGGGTCGGTTAAGAAGTCTTCATAGAGCTGTTCTATCCAGCTCTGGTTAGACCCAGAGAGGTAAGAAGAGTCCAGCCAGGCTTTCATTGCGCCGTTCTGCATCGTGATCCCTTAAGCATTGTATGCTTACTTCGCCGTGGATAACTACGACGTACACTTCTTAGCGCACGTCCCAGGGTTCACTGCGGGCTCTTGGCGGCCCGCGAAGGAACCTTTAAAAACCGTTGAATAATCTGCTTCGTTCAGGCTGCGACGGCGTTGCAGCCTCACTCACTCCGGTCACATAGTTCACTATGCTCCCGGAGATTCGCTCAGCCGCGCCTTGTCTCGCTCTGAACGTCTTGATTATTCTTAATAAGACAACAGTTTTTAAAGATTTCCTGCTTCTTACTCTGTCGCCAGATGGCGCTGCGCTTACCGGGCCTACAAATAGCGTAGGCCGGATAAGCGTAAACGCCATCCGGCACCGTTCACTTATGCACTGCGTTGCAACAACATCGACTTAATATGGCCGATGGCGCGCGTCGGGTTCAGCCCTTTAGGGCATACACTGACGCAGTTCATGATGCTGTGGCAGCGGAATACGCTGAAAGCATCGCTCAACCCTTCCAGACGGCTATCGGTTTCGGTATCGCGACTGTCGATAAGGAAACGATAGGCAGCCAGCAAGCCTGCCGGGCCGATAAACTTATCAGGGTTCCACCAGAACGACGGACAGGACGTAGAACAGCATGCACACAGGATACACTCATACAAACCATCGAGTTTTTCACGCTGCTCCGGCGCCTGCAGATGTTCCCTCGCCGGAGGATTTTGCCCATTATTCAATAAGTAAGGCTTAATCTTCTCATATTGGGCATAGAATTGCCCCATGTCCACCACCAAATCACGGATCACCGGCAGCCCCGGCAGCGGGCGAATAACGATCTTCTGCTTGCCGTTACCCAGCGCGGAAATGGGTGTGATGCATGCCAGGCCATTTTTACCGTTCATGTTCAGACCATCAGAACCGCATACCCCTTCGCGGCAGGAGCGGCGGAACGACAGTGTAGGATCCTTTTCTTTCAGCTGCATTAATGCATCCAGCAGCATCATGTCACGCCCTTCTTCCCCTTCCAGCGTGTAATCCTGCATGCGCGGAGCATCATCAACGTCCGGGTTATAACGATAAATTGAAAATTCAAGTTTCATTATCCTGTCTCCGCATTAATAAGTACGAATCTTCGGCGGGAACGCCGGACGCAGTTTCGGTTCCATATTGACGCTACGACGCGTCATAGACTCCGTTTCTGGCAGATACAGGGAATGGCACAGCCAGTTTTCATCGTCACGATCCGGATAGTCGAAGCGGCTATGCGCGCCACGGCTCTCAGTACGGAAGTTTGCAGAGACCGCCGTTGCATACGCGGTTTCCATCAGGTTATCCAGCTCCAGGCACTCAACGCGCTGGGTATTAAACTCGGTGGAGGTATCGTCCAGACGGGCATTTTTCAAACGCTCGCGGATCACTTTCAACTGCTCCAGACCCTTCGCCATCGCATCGCCTTCACGGAATACCGAGAAGTTGTGCTGCATGCACTCCTGCAACGCTTTGCGAATCGTAACCGGATCTTCGCCATCACGGTTGTTGTTCCAGCGGTTAAGGCGGTCCAGAGAAGCCTCAACGTCAGATTCGCCCGCATCACGCAGTGTGCCCTGCTCGGCGATGGATTCTTGTAAGTGCAGACCCGCCGCACGGCCAAATACCACCAGGTCAAGCAGTGAGTTACCGCCCAGACGGTTAGCGCCGTGTACCGATACGCAGGCGATCTCACCCACCGCGAACAGCCCCGGGATCACCACGTCTTCGCCTTTTTCGTTCACCGTCAGCGCCTGGCCGGTCACTTTGGTCGGAATACCGCCCATCATATAGTGGCAGGTCGGGATCACCGGGATCGGCTCTTTCACCGGATCCACATGGGCGAACGTACGCGACAGCTCCAGGATCCCCGGCAGGCGTGATTCCAGCACCTCTTTACCCAGGTGATCGAGTTTCAGCTTGGCGTGCGGTCCCCACGGGCCATCACAACCACGGCCTTCGCGGATTTCGATCATGATCGAACGTGCGACCACATCACGACCAGCAAGGTCTTTCGCGTTCGGCGCATAGCGTTCCATAAAACGCTCGCCATGTTTATTCAGCAGGTAGCCGCCTTCACCACGGCACCCTTCTGTCACCAGCACACCTGCGCCCGCAATACCGGTCGGGTGGAACTGCCACATTTCCATGTCCTGCACCGGTACGCCTGCGCGCAGCGCCATACCCACGCCGTCACCGGTGTTGATATGCGCGTTGGTGGTGGACTGGTAAATACGGCCTGCGCCACCGGTCGCCAGCACCGTTGCGCGGGCTTTGAAGTAAACCACTTCACCGGTTTCGATACACAGCGCAGTACAGCCGACTACCGCGCCATCCTGGTTTTTCACCAGATCCAGCGCATACCACTCGGAAAAAATCGTCGTGTGGTTTTTGAGGTTTTGCTGATAAAGGGTATGCAGCAGCGCGTGCCCGGTACGGTCCGCTGCGGCTGCGGTACGCGCCGCTTGTTCGCCACCGAAGTTCTTCGACTGGCCACCAAACGGGCGCTGATAAATACGGCCATCATCAAGACGGGAGAACGGCAACCCCATATGTTCCAGCTCAAGAATCGCTTCCGGGCCGGTTTTACACATATATTCAATGGCGTCCTGGTCACCGATATAGTCGGAACCTTTTACCGTGTCATACATGTGCCATTCCCAGTTATCTTCATGGGTATTGCCCAGCGCAACGGTAATACCGCCCTGCGCGGAGACGGTGTGGGAACGGGTTGGAAAGACTTTAGAGAGCAGTGCACAGGTTTGCCCGCTCTGGGAAATTTGCAGCGCAGCGCGCATACCTGCGCCGCCTGCGCCAATAACAACAGCATCAAATTCTCTGACTGGCAGTTTCATTACACACCCCACACCACAACGAATCCATAAATCACGTAAGCCGCAAGCACAACGACAATCACCAGTTGCAGCACCAGGCGAATAGCCAGCGGTTTAACGTAGTCGGTCAACACCTGCCACATGCCAATCCAGGCATGGATCAAAATCGAGAACAGTGCCAGCAGGGTGAAAACTTTGGTGAAGGCGGAGGAGAAAAACCCGGTCCAGACTTCCCATGTCAGATCGCCGGTAACGGCAAAAAAGCCGACCATGTAGATGATGTATAACGTCAGGACGATGGCGGTAGCACGGACAAGAATATAATCATGTACGCCGTTGCGTCCTAATGCGGAGGCGTTGCTTACCATACGAGGACTCCTGCGAGAATTGAAAGCACGACAGTGATCACAAAAGAAAGGTTAGCGGAACGTTTTCCTGCTTCAAAGGTTTCTTCCAGCCAGCCAAAGTCCATTAACATGTGACGAATACCACCGACGGCGTGATAAGCCAGCGCGGTCAGGATGCCCCAGATAATGAATTTCGCAAAGAAGCTGCCCATGATGGCAGAGGCGGTCAGAAAGCCTTCTTGAGATGAGAGCGACAACCCCAGCAACCACAGCAGAATACCGACCGCCACAAAGGTAATGACGCCAGAAACGCGGTGGAGAATGGAAGCTATAGCCGTAACAGGAAACCGAATTGTTGTCAGATCCAGATTGACAGGTCTTTGTTTTTTCACATTTTTTATCATGAATAACGCCCACATGCTATTCTTATAGTTTCCTTCCTCCGGTCTGCGTGCGGGTCAGACAGCGTCCTTTTCTATAACTGCTCGTCATGCAAAAAATTAGCTTCCAGATGCTAAACGACAGGTTACAACGCTGGGTGGCTCGGGATTGCAGGGTATTCCGGAGACCTGGCGGCAGTATAGGTCGTTCACAAAATCATTACAATTAACCTACATATAGTTTGTCGGGTTTTATGCAGAACAGTGACGCCCATCACGATAACAACATTTTTTTAAATTTTAATCATCTGATTTGACAAAAGTTAAACACTCTTGTTACAAACTACGCCATAAAGGGCTTATAATTCGTAAAAGTTATGGGGTCTACCTTTCACCTGAGATTTAGTTATGTAACAGTGTGACGGTATTGACCGATGTAATCAGGACAGTTATTAGTGGTATACAGGTTTGATAAATTCGGATTGCTAAGACACTGATTTGCTGTTGTTTCGCTGTATTTTCAATGTGTACTTGCACGCGCCCATCGCTCTGTACCCTGGTATCTCCTCTTCAACAGAGCAGCGAGCTAAATAACAAACGGGTAACGTTGACGCGCAGATGAATGCAGATCCGGTGACGAAGTAGTCTTAAGCAATAAGGCGCTAAGGAGACCGTAAATGGCTGATAAAAAAGCAAACATCACCTACAATGGTGACGCTGCTATTGAACTGGATGTGCTAAAAGGCACGCTCGGTCAGGATGTTATTGATATCCGTAGTCTTGGTTCAAAAGGTGTGTTCACTTTTGACCCTGGTTTTACCTCTACCGCATCATGCGAATCGAAAATCACCTTTATCGACGGTGATGAAGGCATCCTGCTGCACCGTGGTTTCCCGATTGATCAACTGGCTACCGAATCTAACTATCTCGAAGTTAGCTACATCCTGTTGTACGGTGAAAAACCGACGCAATCGCAGTTCGACGAATTTAAACTGACCGTTACCCGCCACACCATGATTCATGAGCAGATTACCCGTCTGTTCCACGGCTTCCGTCGCGACTCCCATCCGATGGCGGTACTGTGTGGTGTAACCGGCGCGCTGGCGGCGTTCTATCATGACTCGCTGGATGTGAACAATCCGCGTCACCGTGAAATCGCGGCGTTCCGCCTGCTGTCCAAAATGCCTACCGTGGCGGCGATGTGTTACAAATATTCCATCGGCCAGCCGTTTATCTATCCGCGCAATGACCTCTCCTACGCCGGTAACTTCCTGCACATGATGTTCGCCACACCGTGCGAACCTTATGAAGTGAACCCGGTGCTTGAGCGCGCGATGGACCGTATCCTGATCCTGCATGCGGATCACGAACAAAATGCGTCGACCTCCACCGTCCGTACGGCGGGTTCTTCCGGCGCTAACCCGTTCGCCTGTATCGCTGCGGGCATTGCCTCTCTGTGGGGGCCTGCGCACGGCGGCGCCAACGAAGCCGCGCTGCGGATGCTGGAAGAGATCAGCTCCGTGAAACACATTCCGGAATTCCTGCGTCGCGCCAAAGACAAGAACGACTCGTTCCGTCTGATGGGCTTCGGTCATCGCGTGTATAAAAACTATGACCCGCGCGCTACCGTAATGCGTGAAACCTGCCATGAAGTGTTGCGTGAGTTGGGTTCGAAGGACGATCTGCTGGAAGTGGCGATGGAGCTTGAGCATATTGCGCTCAACGATCCGTACTTTATCGAACGCAAACTCTATCCGAACGTTGACTTCTACTCCGGCATCATCCTGAAAGCGATGGGCATCCCGGCGTCGATGTTTACCGTGATCTTTGCCATGGCGCGTACCGTCGGCTGGATTGCCCACTGGAATGAAATGCACGACGACGGCATCAAAATTGCCCGTCCGCGTCAGCTCTACACCGGTTACGAAAAACGCGAGTTCACATCAGACCTGAAAAAAGGTTGATAGCAAGCCCGCATAAAAAAACGCGCCGACTGGCGCGTTTTTTATTGCCACTAACGCTGGCATCCCGGACACCCGTAAAAAGGCCGTGACGACAAGGTGTTTTTTTCAATGATTCCACCACAGCGCTCGCACGGCTCGCCCGCCCGGTGAAACACCTTAAAGCTGAACAACGCGCCGTGATGACGATGTTCATCCACCACGCCGCGCGTCTGGTATGACAGGCGCGGAATATCCAGCAGTGTATGCGCCAGGAGATCCAACTGTTCATCGGTCAGTTGCGCAGCGTTATGCTGCGGTGCCAGCCCACACTGCCAGAGGATCTCCACCCGCAGGTAATTGCCCAGTCCCGCCAGAAAAGCCTGATCGAGCAGCAAACCGGAAAACTGACGGCGGCGAAAACGCGCCGACAAAAGACGCGCTTTCACCTGCTCTGCGGTAAGCGCCATGTCGAGCACATCCGGACCGACACGCAGTAAAAACGGGTGTTGCGCCAGTTGCTCCGGCGTCAGCAGGGCGATATCCGATGCGCTGTACAGCAGAATGGCGCGATCCGCCGTTTCTAACCGGACACGCAGCACGCGATTCGTTTGCGGTGTTTCTCCCGCCGCCGCCACGCGCCAGACACCATAAAGCTGATTATGGCTGTACAGCGTCAGTCCGCCGGAAAAGTGCGTTAACAACGCTTTGCCACGCGTTTCGATCCGCGCAATACGCTGCCCCACCAGCCCGGCGGCGTGGGTTTGCAACGCAGGGAGCGCAAACCACGCATGGGTTAACGGTTTGCCCTGGATAGCGGCTTCAAGCGTGTCTGCCGCCCGGCGGATCTCCGGTCCTTCTGGCATAAAAACTCCTTCTGTTAACGGGCGGAAATGGCGACGCCACGCCGCGCGAATTCAGCCTGTAAACGGCGGGCAAACTGCAATGCGTGTTCGCCATCGCCATGCAGACAGACGGTTTGCGCCTGCACGCTGGCATACTCGCCGCTGACGCTTTTCACCCGACCGTCCAGCACCATGTCCAGCGTTTGCGCCAGCGCCTGGTCGTCGTCATCAATCAATGCACCCGGCTCACCGCGCGGCACCAAACGCCCATCGCGGCGATAACCCCGATCGGCAAACACTTCCTGACGCGTGGCAAGGTGGTAGCGCTCCCCGGCGCGGATCAGCTCGCTTCCCGCCAGCCCAACCAGCACCAGCGCCGGGTCAACATCATGCACCGCACGGGCAATGGCATCCGCCAGTACGGCATCGTCCGCCGCCTGGTTATACAGCATACCGTGGGGTTTAACATGTTGAAGCTGTGCGCCGCAGGCGCGCACCATCGCCGCCAGCGCCCCCGTCTGGTAAAGGATCTGCCCATAAACCACATCCGGCGGTAGCTGCATCGCCGTACGACCGAAGTTCGCCCGATCCGGGAACGAGGGGTGAGCGCCCACGGCGATACCGTTACGCACTGCTTCACGCACGCAGGTCAGCATCGTCTGCGCATCCCCGGCGTGGAAACCGCAGGCAATGTTGGCAGAAGAGACCAGTTGTAACAGCGCAGCATCATTCGCACAGCCTTCCCCGAGGTCGGCATTGAGATCAATCTTCATGATTCAGCCGCCATGCCAGTTGCTCAAGATAACGGTGTTGCTCACGACGTGCAGCCAGCGCCTCATCCAGCGAACACTGAACGAAATGTACCGGCTGC
The DNA here is from genome assembly GCF_050587465.1 of Kosakonia sp. N21. Taxonomy (NCBI): domain Bacteria; kingdom Pseudomonadati; phylum Pseudomonadota; class Gammaproteobacteria; order Enterobacterales; family Enterobacteriaceae; genus Kosakonia; species Kosakonia sp. N21. The sequence goes on from NZ_JBOBHR010000002.1 coordinate 107,616, forward strand.
CCAAGGGGGATTTGCGCCAGATGGTACATATCTGCGTCGATAATGCAGGCAATGCGCGGGTAGCCGCCGGTGGTCTGCGCATCATTCATCAACACGATCGGCTGACCATTGGCCGGCACCTGCACCACGCCGGGCAGCAAACCGTGCGACAACAGGTCACGTTCGGTGGTGCGCACCAGCGGTTGTCCCTGCAAACGGTATCCCATGCGGTTACTCTGTGGGCTCAGTTGCCACGGCAAACGCCAGAACGCCTCTTGCGAGGCCTTATCAAACTCCTGATACTCCGGCCCTGGCAGTGCACGGATGCGGTTGTGCCACAAAAGCTGTTTTACGCCACGCGAGCCCGCAAAATGCCGGGTGGCTTCGCCGATCGGCAACGTATCGCCATCACGCAATAACCGCCCTTCCAGCCCGCCGATAGCGGTTTTCAGATCGGTGCTGCGCGAGCCCATAACGTCAGGAACGGCAAACCCGCCTGCCACCGCCAGATAACTGCGCACGCCGTGTAGCGGTCTTTTCAGCACCAGACGCTGTCCGCGCTTCACGGCATAGCGCCAACCGGTCCACACCGCCTTACCGTCTAACTTCGCCTCGCAGCCTGCACCGGTCAGCGCGAACCAGCCATCGCGCCGGAATTCGACTTCACACTGCCCGAGGGTGATTTCCAGCGCGGCGTCATCCGGCGAATTCCCCACCAGCGCATTGGCTATCTGCAACGCCGGTTCATCCAGTGCCCCGCAATAGCTGATACCCGCCTGGCGGAACCCGGTGCGTTTGCCGCCCTGCAACGTGGTGTAAATCCCGGAACGAATCACTTTCAACATATACCGTCCTTGCGGGGAATAAAGCGCAGCCGATCGCCAGGACGTAACAGTGTCGGCTCCGGTAATTGCGGGTTGAAGAGCGCCAGTTCAGTGCGCCCAATCAGGTTCCAGCCACCGGGGGTTTCCAGCGGGTAAATGCCGGTTTGCGCACCGCCAATCCCCACGGAACCGGCGGGCACCCGCACGCGCGGATCGGCGCGACGCGGCGTCGCCAGCGCTTCCGGCATGCCGCCAAGGTACGGGAATCCGGGCTGAAAGCCTAAAAACCACACCACATACTCAATGGAGGCATGCAGTTCGACCACCTGTTTTGGCGTCATCGCACAGTGTCGCGCTACCGCGTCGAGATCCGGCCCGGCCTCACCGCCGTACAATACCGGGATCTCAATCGCGCGGGACGCAGGCTCCAGCGCGTCACTCTCTTCCCACCAGCGCTGTAAACGGTCGAGGGCATCCAGCGCCAGCACGTCGGGATCGCGCAATACCACCGTAATGTTATTCATTCCCGGAATGGCTTCCACCACGTCAGGCACGTCCGCCAGACGCTGCGTCAGCCGCCAAATCCGCTTTTGCGTGGCCAGCGTAACCGGCGGTTCCAGTTCCAGCACCACCGCGGTTTCGCCTAACAAATAACAACGTGCTCGCTGCACCTGCCCTCTCCTTACGCCGGGTTAGGAATATCAATAAACGTCACATCGAGAGCGGTATTTTCCGTCAACCAGTTGCTCAGTGCGCGAATACCGCCGCGCTCGGTTGCGTGGTGGCCTGCCGCATAGAAATGCAGCCCCTGCTCGCGCGCGGAGTGAATGGTTTGCTCAGACACTTCACCGGTAATAAAGGCATCCACGCCAAAACTGGCGGCTTTATCAATAAAGCCCTGCCCGCCGCCGGTACACCAGGCAACGCGGGTGATTTTCTCCGGCCCGGTGTCGCCACACCACAACGGTTTACGCCCGAGGCGCGCTTCGATCCACGACGCCAGTTCAAGCCCCGGCACCGGCATCGTCAGCTCGCCCCACGGCACTAATGGTTCGATCTCCCCCATCACCGTGATCCCGAGCAGTTCCGCCAGTTGCACGTTATTACCCAGTTCCGGATGCGCATCGAGCGGCAAGTGCCAGCCATACAGGTTGATGTCATTGGCCAACAGGGTTTTCAGGCGCTGGCGCTTCATGCCGCGAATGATCGGGGTTTCATTTTTCCAGAAGTAACCGTGGTGGACGATCACGGCATCCGCTTCCTGGCGAACGGCTTCATCCAGTAATGCCTGGCTGGCGGTCACGCCGGTAATAATTTTCTGTACGGTTTCCCGTCCTTCGACCTGTAGCCCGTTCGGGCCGTAGTCGCTGAAAGCCGCACTGTTAAGCTTCTCGTTAATCAGTTTTTCCAGTTCGGTATTTTGCATCAAAGCTCCTTTACGCTTTCCGCGCGGCTTCATAGGCCGCCAGGGTCACTGTACGCGCCTGTTTATGGTCAACAATCGGACGGGGGTAATCAAGGCGGCGGCCCTGTTTATCCGCCCACGCCCAGGGTTGATGCAGGGCGCTATCCGGCACCGCGTTCAGCTCCGGTAGCCACTGGCGAATAAACGCCCCGGCGGCGTCAAAGCGCTCGCCCTGGGTGGTCGGGTTAAAAATACGAAAATAGGGCGCCGCATCCGTACCCGTTGAGGCCGCCCATTGCCAGCCGCCGTTGTTCGCCGCCAGATCGCCATCAATCAACTGTGAAATAAAATAACGCTCTCCGCAACGCCAGTCGATAAGCAAGTCCTTGACGAGGAAACTGGCGACGATCATCCGCAAGCGATTATGCATCCAACCCGTGGTGTTCAACTGGCGCATTGCTGCATCAACAATCGGATAACCGGTTCTCCCCTCCTGCCAGGCTTGCAGGTGCTGCGGGTTATCCTGCCACTGCACGTTGTCAGTCCAGCGAATAAAGGGACGATACTGGCAGAGCGACGGGTGGAAAGTGATCAGGTGGCGATAGAACTCGCGCCAGATCAATTCGTTCAGCCAGACGGCGCCCTTGCCGCCCTCCAGCGCCTGCGGTTGTTCCGCCAGCAAACGGTGCAAACACTGGCGCGGCGACAACGCGCCAATCGCAAGGCTGGCGGACAACCGGCTGGTACCTTCAATCGCGGGAAAGTCGCGCTGCTGCTCATACTCCCCCGCCAGTTGCTGGCAAAAATGGCGCAGCCGGGCTATTGCGCTCTTCTCATCCGCCGGGAACAGCGTGTTGTCAAAATCCTGTTGCGGGTAGTTCAGGACGATCGGTTCCGCGCTGATCGATCCGCTTTGCCGCACCGATGGCGCGGCGACGCAGACAGGTAAATCCTCTTTCAGTCGGCGCAGAAAGGCATTTTTAAACGGCGTAAACACCTTGTACATGTCGTGATTACCGGTCACCACGCTTCCTGGCGCCAGCATGACGCTGTCATCAAAGCCCTGGCAGGCAACGTCTGGCAGCGCCTTTTCGACTGCCGCATCCCGCTGGCGTTCATTAAGTTCATACTGGTAGTTGTAAAACAGATGCGTGACATTTTCGCTAGCGCAAACTGCAACAATTTCCTGCACGCTGGCGGCAAAATCATCCACTTCGCGATAAATCAGTTCAATGCCCTTGTCCGCCAGCGCCTGACGAAGCGCGTTCAGATGTGCATTGAGGTATGCCGCCTGGCGCGGCGCCATATGATGTTTCCGCCACTGTCCGGGGGTGGCAATAAAGAGGGCTTTAACAGCGGCTTGAGGGCTGCGGCAGGCGGCCGCCAGCGCAAGGTTATCATGCACGCGCAAATCCGCGCGAAACCAGACCAGATGGGTGGCCATAATGCTCCAGGTGTCCGTAATGTAAGCGCAGCGCCTCTGGCCTGGGGTCAAAATAGCGTTGCCCGGCCAGATACGCGTCGGGAAATGTCGTTCTATTGTGTTGGAGGAATGTCACCGGCGCAAGCCGCGGTTACATCGCCAAAAGAGGGATAAAAAAAACCACCGCAGTGGCGGTGGCGCGATCGGTTTGCTGTGTGTAGTCGATTATCTATTTGCTGTGTATTGCCGATCAGTAGAAGTCACAGGTCGCTTTTTCGGCCTGCGCCATCCATACCGGTTTGTCGCTGGTTTTTGCCCAAACGCGGTGCAGATAGCTGTAAAAACGTGCGCGATCTTTCCAGAACATCATCACCGGTAATGCCAGTACGCCGACCACAATGGCGAAAGCGCGACGCATTAACACAATATGTGCCGGAAACTCTTTGTATGTGTTCATAATCTCTCCCCTTTGTCAGGCCGGTAACACTCACCGGAAAAATATTCACCGCCGCTGAAAGCCAACTACGAAAAATCAGGGCTGCGCTGGAATCTGGTTAAAATAGTACCGTTTTGTTGGTAATTTTACTACTCATCCGACCACTTTTTTTTGTCAATAATCGCTTTATTTACATTCAGCCGGTAACTAAGTTACAAAACAGTTAAATTAATACTAACCATTAGTTAAATTGTGGCTTAACGGATCTTTATATTTTTTTTACACCCCTCCCGCCGATTTTTGCGAAATCTTTGCGCCAAAAATCCTACTTTTTCTGCACATCCTTAAATCACCCCGGAGGTGAATTGTGAGTGCAGGCGTGGTAATCGGCATCGTGCTGGTTTTCCTGTTATTGGGCTATCTGGTTTACGCCCTGATTAACGCGGAGGCTTTCTGATGGCAGGCCAGGCGTTTCTTCTGATCGCCAGCTTTTTGCTGGTGCTGTTTCTTCTCGCGCGCCCGCTGGGATCGCTGCTGGCGAAAATGATCGCCGGTCAGTCGTTACCCGGCGTTGCGGCGGTGGAAAATATCCTCTGGCGTGGGCTCGGGATAGATACCCGGGAAATGAGCTGGCGGCGTTATTTGCTCGCCATATTGCTGCTGAACGTCTTTGGGCTGATATTGCTGTTTCTGCTGCTGATGCTGCAAGGCATCCTGCCGTTGAACCCGCAAAACCTGCCGGGACTCTCCTGGCATCTGGCGCTCAATACTGCGGTCAGTTTTGTCTCTAACACTAACTGGCAATCCTATGCCGGTGAAAGCACCCTGAGCTATTTCAGCCAGATGGTCGGGTTGACGGTGCAAAACTTCCTCTCCGCCGCAACCGGTATTGCCGTTGCGTTCGCGCTGATCCGCGCCTTTTCACGGCGCAGCATGGAAACGCTGGGCAACTCCTGGGTGGATATCACGCGCATTACGTTGTGGGTGCTGTTGCCGCTGTCGTTGATCATCGCGCTGTTTTTCATTCAACAAGGCACACTGCAAAACGTTTTGGCCTACCAGCCCTACACCTCGCTGGAAGGTGTGCAGCATCTGTTGCCGATGGGTCCGGTCGCCTCGCAAGAAGCGATCAAAATGCTCGGCACTAACGGCGGCGGCTTCTTCAATGCCAACTCCGCTCATCCGTTTGAGAACCCGACCGCCCTGACCAACGTCGTACAGATGCTGGCGATCTTCCTGATCCCGGCGGCGCTGTGCTTCGCGTTTGGCGATGCGGTCGGCGATCGTCGCCAGGGCCATGCCCTGCTGTGGGCGATGTCGCTGATCTTCGTGGTGTGCGCCGCACTCGTAATGTGGGCAGAACTGCAAGGTAACCCGCACTTCCTGACGCTTGGCGGCGACAGCGCCATCAATATGGAAGGCAAAGAGAGCCGCTTCGGCATTCTGGTCAGCAGCCTCTATGCGGTCATCACCACGGCAGCGTCCTGCGGTGCGGTCAATGCTATGCATGACTCCTTTACCGCGCTGGGCGGCATGATCCCGATGTGGTTAATGCAGATTGGCGAAGTGGTGTTTGGCGGCGTGGGCGCCGGGTTATACGGCATGCTGCTGTTTGTGCTGCTGGCGGTATTTATCGCCGGGCTGATGATTGGCCGCACGCCGGAATATCTCGGTAAAAAAATCGACGTGCGGGAAATGAAAATGACCGCGCTGGCCATCCTTGTCACCCCGGCTCTGGTGCTGATCGGCACGGCGCTGGCAATGATGACCGATGCCGGGCGCAGCGGCATGTTCAACCCGGGGATCCACGGTTTCAGCGAAGTGCTGTACGCCGTCTCCTCCGCCGCCAACAACAACGGTAGCGCCTTTGCCGGCTTGAGTGCTAACACCCCGTTCTGGAACTGCCTGCTGGCGTTCTGCATGTTCTTTGGCCGCTTTGGCGTGATCGTACCGGTGATGGCCATTGCCGGGTCGCTGGTGGCGAAGAAAATTCAGCCTGCCAGCACCGGGACGCTGCCAACGTACGGCGCGCTGTTTATCGGCCTGCTGATTGGCACCATCTTGCTGGTTGGCGCATTGACCTTTATTCCTGCCCTGGCGCTTGGCCCGGTGGCGGAATACCTCTTATTTTGAGACAGGCGGAGACGCGTGATATGAGTCGCAAGCAACTGGCCCTGTTCGAACCGCATCTTGTTCGTCAGGCGCTCATGGATTCCGTGACCAAGTTAAGCCCAACGGTACAGTGGCGTAACCCGGTAATGTTTATTGTCTGGATCGGCAGCGTGTTAACCACCGTACTGGCGATTGCCATGGCCTCCGGTCATCTTGCCGGCAGCGCCTGGTTTACCGGCGCAGTCAGTCTGTGGCTGTGGGTAACCGTGCTGTTCGCCAACTTTGCCGAAGCGCTGGCGGAAGGCCGCAGCAAAGCCCAGGCCAATAGCCTCAAAGGGGTGAAGAAAACCGCTTTCGCCCGCAAACTGCGCGCACCGCAACACGATGCGCAGATCGATCACGTCCCGGCGTCGGACCTGCGCAAAGGCGACGTGGTACTGGTGGAAGCCGGGGATATTATCCCCTGCGATGGCGAAGTGATCGAAGGGGGCGCATCGGTGGATGAAAGCGCCATTACCGGCGAATCCGCCCCGGTGATCCGCGAATCCGGCGGCGACTTTGCCTCGGTGACTGGCGGTACACGCATCCTTTCTGACTGGCTGGTGATTCAGTGCAGCGTAAACCCGGGTGAAACCTTCCTCGACCGGATGATCGCCATGGTGGAAGGTGCACAGCGTCGCAAAACCCCCAATGAGATCGCCCTGACTATCCTGCTGGTGGCGCTGACGATTGTGTTCCTGCTGGCAACCGCCACCCTGTGGCCATTCTCGGTGTATGGCGGCACGGCGGTAAGCGTGACCGTGCTGGTGGCCTTGCTGGTGTGCCTGATCCCGACCACGATCGGCGGATTGTTGTCGGCGATTGGTGTCGCCGGGATGAGCCGTATGCTGGGGGCCAACGTGATAGCCACCAGCGGTCGTGCGGTCGAAGCCGCGGGTGACGTCGACGTCCTGCTGCTGGATAAAACCGGCACCATCACGCTCGGGAACCGCCAGGCGTCAGACTTCCTGCCTGCGCAGGGTGTGGATGAGAAAACCCTCGCCGATGCCGCGCAGCTTTCATCGCTGGCCGATGAAACGCCGGAAGGCCGCAGTATCGTTATTCTGGCAAAACAGCGCTTTAACTTACGCGAACGGGATGTGCAAAGTTTGCAGGCCACCTTTGTGCCGTTTACCGCACAGACCCGCATGAGCGGCATCAATGTGCAGGACCGCATGATCCGCAAAGGCTCGGTAGACGCCATTCGTCGCCATATCGACGCTAACGGCGGTCAGTTCCCGGCAGATGTTGAAGCACTGGTTGAACGCGTGGCTCGCCAGGGCGCGACCCCGCTGGTGGTGGCCGAAGGGGCAAAAGTGCTTGGCGTGATTGCCCTGAAAGACATCGTCAAAGGCGGGATTAAGGAGCGTTTTGCCCAGTTGCGTAAAATGGGCATTAAAACGGTGATGATCACCGGCGATAATCGCTTAACTGCGGCAGCGATTGCCGCGGAAGCGGGAGTCGACGACTTTCTTGCCGAAGCCACGCCGGAAGCCAAACTGGCGCTCATCCGCCAGTATCAGGCGGAAGGTCGACTGGTGGCCATGACCGGCGACGGCACCAACGATGCGCCCGCGCTGGCGCAGGCCGATGTGGCTGTTGCGATGAACTCCGGGACCCAGGCGGCGAAAGAAGCGGGCAACATGGTGGATCTGGATTCCAACCCCACCAAGTTGATTGAAGTGGTGCATATCGGTAAACAGATGCTGATGACGCGCGGTTCACTGACCACCTTCAGTATCGCGAACGATGTGGCGAAATATTTCGCCATTATTCCGGCAGCGTTTGCCGCAACGTACCCGCAGCTGAATGCCCTGAACGTCATGCATCTCTACTCCCCGGCGTCGGCAATCTTAAGCGCCGTGATCTTTAACGCGCTGGTGATTGTGTTTCTGATTCCGCTGGCGCTGAAAGGGGTAAGTTACAAACCGCTGACCGCGTCCGCCATGCTGCGCCGTAACCTGTGGATTTATGGGCTGGGTGGTCTGGTGGTGCCGTTTATCGGCATCAAAGCGATTGACCTGCTCCTCACACTGTTCGGCCTGGTATAAGAGGTATAAAAGATGGCTTTATTACGTCCCGCATTTCTGCTTTTGATACTCTTTACTCTGATTACCGGCGGGCTGTATCCGCTGGTTACCACCGCACTGGGGCAATGGTGGTTTCACGATCAAGCGAACGGTTCGCTGATCCGCGAAGGTGACGCCATACGTGGATCGCATTTGTTAGGGCAGGATTTTAGCGCGCCGGGTTATTTTCACGGTCGCCCTTCCGCAACCGCGGACGCGCCCTATAATCCCATGGCATCCGGCGGCAGCAATCTGGCGGGCAGCAACCCGGAGCTGGATAAAGAGGTCGCCCAGCGCGTCGCGCAACTGCGCGCCGCCAACCCACAAGCCGATGCGCATGTGCCGGTGGATCTGATCACCGCCTCAGCCAGCGGCCTGGATGGGCAAATCTCGCCGGATGCGGCACGCTGGCAGATCCCGCGCGTTGCTCAGGCGCGTAATCTGTCGGTGCAGGAAGTGACAAAACTGGTGGCAGAACACACAACAACGCCGCTGGTGAATTTTATCGGTCAGCCGGTGGTAAACGTGGTTGATCTTAATCTGGCGCTGGATGCGCTCAAGGACAAATAAAGCATGACTGATGAGCCTTTGCGCCCCAACCCCGATCGCCTGCTGGAGCATGCCGCCACCGCGCACCGCGGCAAGCTGAAAGTCTTTTTCGGCGCCTGCGCCGGGGTGGGTAAAACCTTTGCCATGTTACAGGAAGCACAGCGGCTGCGGGCGCAAGGGCTGGATATTCTGATTGGCGTGGTGGAAACCCACGGTCGTAAAGAGACCGCCGCACTGCTGGACGGGCTGGCGACACAGCCCGCCCGGCGGATCCACCATCGCGGTCGCTTAATTCAGGAGTTTGATCTGGACGCCGCCCTTGCGCGGCGTCCGGCGCTTATTTTGATGGACGAACTGGCGCACAGTAATGCTCCCGGTTCACGCCACCCGAAACGCTGGCAGGATGTGGAAGAGCTGCTGGAAGCGGGGATAGACGTTTTTACCACTGTTAACGTTCAGCATCTGGAAAGCCTTAACGATGTGGTCAGCGGGGTGACCGGCATCCAGGTGCGTGAAACGGTGCCGGATCCCTTTTTCGACAGCGCCGATGAAGTGGTGCTGGTGGATTTACCGCCGGACGATTTGCGCCAGCGACTGCACGAAGGCAAGGTGTATATCGGTGGCCAGGCGGAACGCGCCATCGAACACTTCTTCCGCAAAGGCAACCTGATTGCCCTGCGCGAGCTGGCGCTGCGGCGCACCGCCGATCGGGTGGACGATCAGATGCGGGCCTGGCGCGATCGCCAGGGCGAAGAAAAAGTCTGGCACACTCGCGACGCCATTTTACTCTGCATTGGCCACGGTGCGGGCAATGAGAAACTGATCCGCACGGCGGCAAGACTGGCGGCCAAGCTGGGGAGTGTCTGGCATGCGGTCTATGTTGAGACGCCCACGCTGCATAAACTGCCGGAGCCACAGCGGCGGGCCATCTTAAGTACGCTGCGCCTGGCGCAGGAGCTGGGAGCCGAAACCGCCACCCTCTCCGATCCGGCGGAAGATAAAGCCATTTTGCGCTACGCCCGCGAACACAATCTCGGCAAGATCCTGATTGGTCGCCGTAACAAACGGCAGCGCTGGAGCCGTGAATCGTTCGCCGATCGTCTGGCCCGTCGCGCGCCGGATCTCGACCTGGTGATCATTGCGCTGGAGGATGCGCCCGTCACCCTCCCCGCGCGCGCCGGCGATGTGCGTCCGTTTATGGAGCGTTGGGGCGTGCAACTGAGAGGGTGCGTGGTCGCCCTTGCCCTTTGCGCCGCCATTACCTTGATCGCCATGCAGTGGCTGACCGCATTTGATGCCGCCAACCTGGTGATGATTTATCTGCTTGGCGTGGTGCTGGTGGCGCTGTTTTTTGGCCGCTGGCCCTCCGCCTTTGCCACGGTGATCAACGTCGTCAGCTTCGACCTGTTTTTTATTGCGCCACGCGGCACGCTGGCCGTGTCGGATGTGCAATATCTGCTGACCTTTGGCGTGATGCTCACCGTCGGGCTGGTTATCGGTAATCTGACTGCGGGGGTGCGTTACCAGGCGCGCGTGGCGCGCTACCGGGAGCAACGCACCCGCCATCTGTATGAGATGTCCAAAGCGCTGGCGGTCGGGCGCAGCAACCGGGATATCGCCACCACCTGCGAAACGTTTATTCACTCCACGTTTAATGCCCGCAGCAAATTGTTGCTGCCGGACAGCACCGGGCATCTTGGCGCATTAACGCCCGCACAAGGCATGACGCCGTGGGACGATGCGATTGCGCGCTGGAGTTTTGATAAAGGCCAGCCAGCGGGAGCAGGCACTGACACGCTGCCTGGCGTGCCGTATCAAATATTGCCGCTGAAAAGTGACCAGAAAACCCACGGGCTATTGATTGTCGAACCGGCGAACCTGCGTCAGTTGATGATCCCCGAACAACAACGCTTGCTGGAAACCTTTACCTTGCTGGTGGCCAACGCGCTGGAGCGCCAGGCGCTGGCCACCAGCGAGGAGCAGGCAAGGCTTGCCAGTGAGCGGGAGAGTATCCGCAATTCGTTGCTGGCCGCCCTGTCCCATGATTTACGCACGCCGCTGACGGTGCTGTTTGGTCAGGCGGAAATCCTCACGCTGGATCTCGCCAGCGAAGGTTCTCAACACGCGCCGCAAGCCAATGAAATCCGCCAGCATGTACTGAATACCACCCGTCTGGTGAATAACCTGCTGGATATGGCGCGAATTCAGTCTGGCGGCTTTAATCTGAAGAAAGAGTGGCTGACGCTGGAAGAAGTGGTCGGTAGCGCATTGAAAACCCTCGAACCGGGGCTGGGCGGGCGGCATATTGCCCTCGAATTACCCGATCCGTTGATGCTGGTCCACGTGGATGGCCCGTTATTTGAGCGGGTGCTGATTAATCTGCTGGAAAATGCGGTGAAATATGCCGGCTGGCGGGCGGATATTGGTATTAATGCGTACAGCACTCCGGAGCAACTGACGCTGGAAGTCTGGGATAACGGGCCGGGGATCCCGGCAGGCCAGGAACAGGCGATTTTTGACAAGTTCGCCCGTGGCAGCAAAGAATCAGCCATTCCCGGCGTCGGGCTTGGGCTGGCGATTTGCCAGGCCATTGTGGATGTTCACGGCGGCACCATTAGCGCCCGTAACCGCCCGCAAGGCGGCGCACTGTTTTGTGTTACACTGCCGCTTGAAACACCGCCGCAACTGGATGAACTGGCAGAGGATCTGTGATTAACGTTCTGATTGTCGAAGATGAACAAGCTATCCGCCGTTTTCTGCGCACCGCGCTGGAAGCGGAAGGTCTGCGTGTGCACGAAGCGGAGACACTGCAACGCGGGTTAATTGAGGCAGCGACGCGCAAGCCCGACCTGGTGATCCTCGATCTGGGTCTGCCGGATGGCGACGGGCTCGATTTTATTCGCGATCTGCGCCAGTGGAGCCAGATGCCGGTAATCGTTCTCTCCGCCCGCGCGGAAGAGAGCGATAAAATCGCTGCGCTGGATGCCGGTGCGGATGATTATCTCAGTAAGCCTTTTGGCATCGGCGAACTTCAGGCCCGCCTGCGGGTAGCGCTGCGACGCCACGCCGCCAGCAGCCCGGATGAACCGGTGATCGTCTTTTCCGATATTCGCGTTGATCTTGCCAGCCGCCGTATTCAGCGCGGTGAAGAAGAGATCCATCTGACACCTATCGAATTTCGTCTGCTGGCGGTGCTGCTTAATAATCACGGCAAAGTGTTAACCCAACGCCAGTTGCTCAGCCAGGTATGGGGGCCCAACGCCGTGGAGCACAGCCATTATCTGCGTATCTATATGGGTCACCTGCGCCAGAAACTGGAAGTCGATCCGGCCCGCCCCCGCCATTTACTTACGGAAACAGGTATCGGCTACCGGTTTATGCTCTGACGGCGTATCCTTCTGATTTTTTGGAGGAGAACGATGAGCGCCTGGTTAATCTACGCCCTGTTATCGGCGGTCACCGCCGCGCTGGTGGCTATTTTCGGCAAAATCGGCTTGCAACACCTCGACGCCAATACCGCTACCGCTATTCGTGCGGTGGTGATGGCGCTGTTTCTGGTGGGTGTGGTGGTGGTTCAGGGCAAGCTATCGCTGGTGGCAACCGTGCTTGCCGATAAAAAAGCGCTGCTGTTTGTGGTATTAAGCGGCGTGGCGGGCGCACTGTCGTGGCTGTTCTACTTTATGGCCATCAAAAGCGGCAATGTGTCGCGGGTTGCGCCCATCGATAAATTAAGCGTGGTGTTTGCGGTGATCCTGGCGGTGGTGCTGTTTGGTGAGAAGGTGTCACTGGTTGCAGCGGCAGGTGTCGCGTTAATTACTGCCGGAGCGCTGATGGTAGCACTGGGGTAAGTGCAAGCGCGTTACCACGCCATCCAACGTAAAAAGGCTCCCGCAGGAGCCTTTTTCTTTTAAGCGCTGATGTAAGCACTTATGCGTTTTTCAGCACTTCGCTGACAATCTCTACCGCTTCTTTCTCAATCTGCTTACGGTGTTCAGCACCGAGGAAGCTTTCACAGTAGATTTTGTAGGCGTCTTCCGTGCCGGATGGACGCGCGGCAAACCAACCGTTGTCGGTCATCACTTTCAGACCGCCGATAGACGCGCCGTTGCCCGGTGCAGCAGTCAGACGCGCAGTGATCGGGTCGCCTGCCAGCGTGCTGGCACTGACCATTTCCGGAGAAAGCTTAGAGAGTGCCGCTTTCTGTGCGGAGGTGGCGCTGGCGCCCAGACGGTTATAGCTCGGCGCACCGAAGCGTGCAGCCAGTTCATCATAATGTTGCTGCGGGTTTTTCCCGGTGACAGCGGTAATTTCCGCCGCCAGCAGACACATGATGATACCGTCTTTATCGGTTGACCACGGCGTACCGTCGAAACGCAGGAAAGAAGCCCCTGCGCTCTCTTCGCCGCCGAAACCAAAGCTGCCGTCGAACAGGCCGTCAACAAACCATTTAAAGCCCACCGGCACTTCCACCAGCTTACGGCCCAGGTCGTTCACCACGCGGTCAATCATCGCGGAAGAGACCAGCGTTTTACCCACGGCAACGTCTTTGCCCCACTGCGGACGATGCTGGAACAGATAGTTAATTGCCACCGCCAGGTAGTGGTTCGGATTCATCAGACCCGCGGGGGTCACGATGCCGTGACGGTCATAATCCGGATCGTTAGCAAAGGCCAGATCGAATTTGTCACGCAGCGCCAGCAGACCCGCCATCGCAGACTCAGAGGAGCAATCCATGCGGATCACGCCATCTTTATCGAGGTGCATAAAGCGGAAAGTCTGATCGACCTGGTCGTTAACAATAGTCAGATCCAGCTTGTAATGCTCTGCAATGCGTTTCCAGTACTCAATACCGGAACCGCCGAGCGGATCGACGCCAAGTTTCAGACCAGCTTTCTGGATAGCCGCCATATCGACGATATCCGCCAGCCCTTCAATAAACGGCTGCACCAGATCTTTTTCAACAACGTGGCCCGAGGCCAGCGCAGCATCCAGCGTGATGCGTTTAACGCCTTTCAGGCTATCGGCCAGCAGAGCGTTAGCGCGGTCTTCAACCACTTTGGTCACGTTGGTATCCGCCGGGCCGCCATTGGGTGGGTTGTATTTGATGCCGCCATCTTCCGGCGGGTTATGCGACGGCGTAATCACGATGCCATCAGCCTGTGCGCCGCCGTTTTTGTTGTGCACCAGAATCGCGTTAGAAACCGCAGGCGTTGGCGTAAAGCCGTTGTTCTCCTGCACGATGACGTCAACGCCGTTCGCTGTCAGCACTTCCAGCACGGAGATAAACGCCGGTTCAGACAGCGCGTGCGTGTCTTTCCCCACATAGCACGGCCCGGTAATTCCGTTTTTAGCGCGCTCTTCCGCAATCGCCTGAGCGATAGCCAGAATATGCGGCTCGTTAAAGCTGTGGCGACCTGCGCTGCCCCGGTGTCCGGAAGTACCGAATTTCACCGCATGTTCTGAATTACCGACTTCCGGTTTCAGCACATAGTACTGCGCAGTAAGCTGAGCGACGTTAATCAAATCACTCTGTTGTGCAGGTTGCCCCGCACGTGGATGGTTTGCCATTGCCTGGTCCTTTCAATGCAAGGATTTAAATTGTGCCGCAAACTTTTTCAATCAATTCCGCAGGGAACTGCATCGACTGCATGATGTGCTCGATCATGCTGCATTTACGACCCGTATTGGTGTTGGTGATGACCCAGTAAGGGGTGTTCGGCACCTGTTTCGGCTTGGTCTGGTTGCCGCTCTGCAACAACGTTTGCTCATTCGCAGCAAAGTATACGCGCGTGCGCCCGTGCAGAGACTCGGTGGATTCCGTAAACCCTTTGTCATCGAGTGAATAGAGTGTAGACAGCACCAGCAGGAAACGATTAACGGCCTTTTTCTGCTCAGCGTATTCATCAGACAGCAGCAGTTCGCGGACGGCACGAACTTTGTCTTTGGCGGTGTTCGCCGGTTTAACCCCGTCAACGGTACTGACAGTACGCGTCTCTTTTACCGGCGTGAGGGAAGCGGCAGGTGGTGACTGTGACACGGCGGAAAATTTCAGCATGCGCCGTAAAATGTCGGATGCGCTCTCGCCAATATGCTTCGTGTGGCTGGCGATATAGGAGTAGAGCTCATCATCAACTTCGATCGTTTTCATCTTAATCCAGTGCGGTATCTTATCTGAATACAAGTGTTGGGATTATAAAGTGAAATCTCAACAGCGGATAGCGTCAAACCAGGGTCGCAGCAAAACTCAGAGTAATTCTGAACCTTGCAGCAGGGCGGCAGAATGTTCAACATAATAACCTAACCCGATAGAGTGAAAAAAAGAACTTTGCCATGAAATTGAATACGCGCGCGCAATCTGCGCAACAACCGCACAACAATTCTCCGGTCGTCCTTGTTCACGGCCTGTTTGGCAGTCTGGACAACCTCGGCGTGCTTGCCCGCGACCTGACGCAGGACCACGACGTGCTGCAAGTGGATATGCGCAACCACGGCCTTTCTCCCCGCTCGCCGGAGATGAACTACCCGGCGATGGCGCAGGATCTGCTGGACACGCTTGATGCCCACGACATCGGAAAAGCGACCTTTATCGGTCACTCCATGGGCGGTAAAGCCGTCATGGCGCTCACCGCGCTGGCACCTGAGCGCATCGACCAACTGGTGGCGATTGATATCGCGCCGGTGGATTACAACGTGCGCCGCCACGATGAGATTTTCGCCGCCATCAACGCCGTGAGCCACGCACACGCCGCCACACGCCAACAAGCCGCCGCGCTAATGCGCGAAGAGATAAAAGAAGAAGGCGTGATCCAGTTTCTGCTGAAATCATTTGTCGACGGCGACTGGCGCTTTAATGTCCCGGTATTGTGGGATCAGTATGCGCACATCGTTGGTTGGGAAAATGTCCCGGCATGGGATAAGCCTGCACTGTTCGTGCGCGGCGGTAACTCGCCGTATGTGACGGAAGCATACCGTGACGCCCTGCTGGCGCAATTTCCGCAAGCGCGGGCGCATGTGATAGCTGGAGCGGGCCACTGGGTGCACGCAGAGAAACCGGAAGCGGTCATGCGCGCTATCCGTCGTTATCTCTCTGAAAAGGCAAACTGATTAAAAAGACGGCGACCGGTCGTTTGAACGCGCCCGGTCGTTGGCGCGCCCGTTGCGCTGATGTATGATGGCGCGCTATTCAGCCCGGGGCAACGTCCCGATTGCTTGTCTTTCCCGTAGTATGCTGCTTAAACCATGGCTAAAGAACAAACGGACCGTACGACACTAGATCTGTTCGCGAATGAGCGTCGTCCGGGACGACCCAAGACCAACCCGCTCGCGCGCGATGAACAGTTGCGCATCAACAAACGTAACCAGCTAAAACGCGATAAAGTTCGCGGGCTCAAACGCGTTGAATTGAAACTGAATGTTGAAGCGGTAGATGCGTTAAACGAGCTGGCGGATGCCCGTGAAATGAGCCGTAGCGAGCTTATTGAAGAAATGCTGCTGGCCCAGCTCAACGCCTTACGCGGATAGCGAATCCTCCGAATCACCGCTTTTACGCCTTTTTTCGTGTGTCATAGAGTGCAGTCCGGCGCGATAGCTGTTTCCGCGCGCTTCCCTGTTCTGCTATGATTGCCCTTATCTGTGGGCTAAACGCCACCACCATCTCATTAAGTTTCAAGAGGTTATTTTACTCATGGCAATTACAGGCATTTTCTTCGGCAGCGATACCGGCAACACCGAAAATATCGCGAAAATGATTCAAAAACAGCTTGGTAAAGACGTTGCCGATGTTCATGACATTGCCAAGAGCAGCAAAGAAGATCTCGAAGGCTATGACATTCTGCTGCTCGGCATCCCAACCTGGTATTATGGCGAAGCGCAGTGCGACTGGGATGACTTTTTCCCGACGCTGGAAGAAGTGGATTTCAACGGTAAGTTAGTCGCCCTGTTCGGCTGTGGCGACCAGGAAGATTACGCAGAATATTTCTGTGATGCGCTGGGGACTATCCGCGACATCATTGAACCGCGCGGCGCCACCATCGTGGGCCACTGGCCGACTGCTGGCTACCATTTTGAAGCGTCTAAAGGCCTGGTGGATGATGATCACTTTGTGGGTCTGGCGATTGATGAAGATCGTCAGCCGGAACTGACCGCAGAACGCGTGCAGAAATGGGTTAAGCAGGTTTCGGAAGAGCTGCACCTGGACGACATCATTAATGCCTGATGTTTACGGCGCAGCCTGTGGGTTGCGCCGTATTAATAGGTACAAGCGATGGAAATAATTGCTACAAATTTTTAACTTTTTTATTCATCACTGTACAATAAGCCCTGCTAAACTTGGGCTGCCGCACGGGACTTTGTCGGCGACACCACGTTTTATAAGCTTACTTTACTTGAGGGCTTGCAGTTTTCATTTAGGCATGGCAGTTCTATAATGAGACGCATTATCCCAGGTGCATTCCTATAACTTCCGCTAAGGAAGTGAATCGTATAGCAACAGGACAGATTCCGCATGACTGACAACAATACCGCATTAAAGAAGGCCGGCCTGAAAGTCACGCTTCCTCGGTTAAAAATCCTGGAAGTTCTTCAGGAGCCGGATAACCATCATGTCAGTGCGGAAGATTTATACAAGCGACTGATCGACATGGGCGAAGAGATCGGCCTGGCTACGGTTTACCGTGTATTGAACCAGTTCGATGACGCCGGCATTGTGACCCGTCATAACTTCGAAGGCGGCAAGTCCGTTTTTGAACTGACCCAGCAACATCACCACGATCACCTGATTTGCCTCGATTGCGGCAAAGTGATCGAATTCAGTGATGATTCTATTGAAGCGCGTCAGCGTGAAATCGCCGCCAAACACGGCATTCGTCTGACGAACCACAGTCTCTACCTGTATGGCCACTGCGCTGAAGGTGACTGCCGCGAAGATGAAAGCGCGCACGACGCGAAATAATCCATTCTGATATGCAAAAGCCAACCTGACGGTTGGCTTTTTTTTTAGTTGCCGGATAACAGCAGCAGGCTGCGCCCTATCCGGCTTGCATAGCAATCACGCTTTGACACTGTCCACACGACTCACGCGTTTTCCGTCCGGGCTGGCGGTGCGCACCTGCACGTCCCCACTCACCTGCGGGCGGGCGCTATCGTTATAACGCTGCCAGTGTTTGCCGCCGTCGGTAGAGTACTCCACCACCATGCCAGGGAAGCTGGTGTTGGCTTCAAGCACGCCGCCCACCACGCGAGCACCCGGCACCGGCAGGCGGTAATGAATACCCGCTTTATCCAGTTTTGCCAGCTCGCGACTGCCTAACACGTTGGCAAAGCGCGTCCAGTCTTTATCCAGAGCACGAACATCGACCATGTGCGTTTCACCGCCTTTATACTCACGCCCGGCTTTGTAGTCCTGCTCCCAGGCCGCGCGATGCCATGCGCGCTCCGCCACCGCAACCAGACGCGGATAGATCATATACTCCATCTGGTTATCAGTGCGTACCACTTCGCTCCACAACTGTGCGGAGAGGCCATACGCCCCAGGCCACGGTTTATCTGACTTCGCG
Organism: Kosakonia sp. N21; assembly: GCF_050587465.1. NCBI lineage: Bacteria > Pseudomonadati > Pseudomonadota > Gammaproteobacteria > Enterobacterales > Enterobacteriaceae > Kosakonia > Kosakonia sp. N21. The sequence continues at coordinate 126,006 of NZ_JBOBHR010000002.1, forward strand.
GTAAAGGGGTTGCCATCCCGGTCGACCGAGGTTTCGGCGTTTTGCGGCATATTGTCCGGCGCGAAACTGAAGATCTTACGTTCGTCGCTAAAGCGCGTGCCCCAGTAATAGCCGCTCTCTTGCGGGTTCACTTCATACGGGAAATCGAGATAGACATAATCCGGGTTGGAAACGATGACGCGGAACCCTTTGTTTGCCCAGTCATTAACCGAGTCAAAACCGCCCCAGTAGAGCGTGTCCCAGAAGTTAACGTTGACATGATCGGTGGCGAATACCGACGCGTCTTTGGCATCTTTCAGACCATCCTGCCAGGCCTGCATCGTATTAATGCCGCGGGCTTTCACCTGTTTGCTGACTTCAACGCCAAAATAGCTGGAAAGATGCTCAACATCCGTCACTTTTCCGTCTTTGATCATCGCCTGACACGCCTGCGACTTCGCCCACGGTTTGTCCTGCTTGCTCTTATCGATGATGCCCTTGCCCGCCTCCGGGTTCTTCTGATCGGTGTAGCCAACGCCGAGGTAAATATTTTTTGCCTCATCGCCGCCAAAATGCCAGGTTTGCAGCGGCAGGCCCGCTTCTTTATGCATCTGCTGGATTTCACCGATCACTTTGTCGACAAAATTGCGTGACGAGTCGAGGCAAGGGTTAAGGTAGCCGGTACGGTTATAAAACTGTACCCCGGTGGTGTTGGAGGTATCCGTTGGATCCAGCAAACGGAACTGCGCCGCGGCCTGCTCGTTGCCCTCTTTCATCAGTCGATCGTAACGGGCTTCCATAGAGATAACTGCCGCACGCGCATGGGCCGGCATATCGATTTCCGGAATGACCTCAATCTGCCGGGCTTTAGCATACTTCAGGATCTCGATGTAATCCGCGCGGGTAAAGAAACCGCTCCCGTTGTTGTTGCTGTCCGGGCCAGAACCCAGTTGCGGCAACAGGCAGGTTTTTTCGCTCAGATCGTGGCAACGTTTGCTACCAATATCGGTCAGCTCCGGCAGGCCGGGGATCTCAATACGCCAGCCTTCATCATCACTGAGATGAAAGTGGAATTTATTCAGTTTGTAGGCCGCCATCTGATCCAGCAGACGCAGTACTGCGTCCTTGCTGTGGAAGTTACGACCAACATCCAACTGAATTGCGCGGTAATCAAAGCGTGGCGCATCTTTGGCGTCCAGCGCAGCAATTTTCATTGCACCTGTCGTTGGGATCAGCGACAGCAGTGATTGTAAACCGTAGAACACCCCGGCCTGATCGTAACCGGTTACTACGGCTTCTTTCGCGCCAATATGCAAGGTATAAGCGCCAGATACCGCCTCGTCGTCGTTGAAATCACGGGTCGCAATGACGCTGCGAACAGGATAGCTCCCCGCTTTCACTCCCAGCAGCGCAAAACGGCTTTTCACCGCGTCCTGCGCATCACGACTCAGCGCAGAGAGATCCAGCTTCACACCGTTGCTCAGATCGACATCCTGCCCGTGGATTTTCACCGCCTGCGGCGTAGGGACAATCTGCCCGCGCAGGGTTTGCAGGTTCAGCGTTTTTACATCACTGTTTTTCTCAAAGCGCGCTTCAGCCGTCATCAGAACGTTTTTATCATCCGCCGTGCGCTTCCACTGCTCACCCAGCGGGCTGACAAACTGCGACAACGTTTCGGTGTCGGTATTGGCAATCACTTTTGCCGTTGCCCCGTTGGAGGCCACGTACCAACGCGGGATCACATCGGTAATAAACAACTGCCAGTACTCATTGATAATCGGGATCTCTACCGACTGTTTTGCCGGAAAACCGGTGAATTTCTCCGTTGGCTCCAGCTTGTGCAGATCGCCCATAATATGGGTGACTTTAAACTGATCATTCGCAACGTTGAGGATCTGTCGGATGCTGTGAAAATAGATCGCCCAGTCTTTATCCGTCACCGCAGCGCCGTTATTGGTCAGGGTGACCACGGCTTTGTTACACGATGCCCAGTCGGCGCCCAGTTTGGCGCAATCCACACCATTCTGCGCCGCGTGGTTATCCGTAATGGCGTAGTTAAGATGAAACTGGCTGATGGCATCAACAGTACGTTGATTCGCCAGCGCCGCCGGGCTGCTTAGGATCCCCAGTATCATACTGGCCAGTATCGTTAAGCGTACGTTTTTCATGACTTATTCCTTGTATTTTGCCGGGCTCCCCCGGCAAATAACGCATCAAAAAATGGTGAATGGGGCGATAACCATAAACTTCACGTCGCGCTCATCCTGGAAGATGTTGCCGTAACCGCCGGAGTAACTCGGGATATCGGAATGGTTGTCGTACTGGGTGAAGTGCAGTTTGAACATCGTGCCTTTTGCCCGGCCATCCTGAACGGTGTAGATCGCATCCAGGCTGTAGGCAGACTCTTTCAGACGGGAGTTCGGATCGTAGTACGCGTCCGGAGTGGCCATATCGGCAGGTTTAGCATCCCAGCCGTAGGCATAAGACGCACCGACCGCAAAACCAGGTAAATTCCAGCCTTTCAGGTCATACATCGCGCCGAAGAAGATGGCCTTTTCGCCGTTGGCGTTAAAGTCGGAGCGGTTGTCCCACCACACATCCAGACGACCGTTGGAGGAAGCATAGGTTGGGGTCATACGTTGCAGGAAGTAGCCCTGTTGGCCATCGGCTTTAACCCACGTGCCTTCAAGGCGGAGATCGACCGGGCCAACTTTATAACCGAAGGTCAATGCCTGCAGCCAGGCGGCGCCATCATAGATATCATTCACACCGCCATCGCTGACTTTATCGCGGGTACCGTAGAACTGGTAGCTGGTGGTCAGCGGGTTGCCGACTACATTGAATTTGTAGCTGGCTTTGGTGAAGTACTGGTCCACATACCCTTCCGCCTGACCGAATGCGGCCTCCAGAATCAGATCGTTTTTGAAGTCATACTTCGCGCCAACGGAGTGGAGATAGTCGACTTTGGTCTTTTTATCGTTCTGATAAAATTTGTCCATTTCGATATGCCACGGCGACTTGTACTCGTTGGTCCACATGTAGGAGAAGCTCAGCGAACCCGCGTTGCCATAATCAAACACCGCGCCGGCTTCCGCCCCCTGGTAAGTCCCCGGCATAAAGCTCCAGTGCGGCGCTAATAATGTCTGCCCGGTAGGCTGAATATAACCGGCGCGTGCCCAGACCGGGCCGTATTTAAATTTCGCCGCAGCTTTATACAGGCTGACCCCGCTCTTATCTCCTGACCAGTCTTCTTTGTAGGCTTTATTGCTGGAAGAGAAGGCAATTTCATTAGGGTGTGCGCTGTCGCCATTTTCCGCCATTTCAATGGCGGTGAAGGCGGCAATATCCAGGCCGAACATATCGGCGGCATAACCCGACTGGAAATCCAGGCTGCCATTCCACGTTGAGTGCGACAGGTTGGTTTTGTATTTGCTGTCCAGAACGTCTTTACGGTCACGTTCACGCTGCCAGTAATAAATACCGCCCGTGAGCGTGGAATCATCGATAAAGCCTGCTGCATGAACGTCTGAAGATGCAACCCAACCCGACATTGCTGTGATACCGGCGATAGCCAGCGCCAGCGTACTGCGTTTGCCACTAAATGTACGCATGTGTGATTCCTTATTGACGAATAGAAAATCGCCGTGATGGCGAGAAATGAAAACACCAATCATTACAGGTAGTTATAAAATACCCCCGAAGTAACTACCGTCTTAAGAGTATTTTTCGCGACGCGAATTATCAATGCCTTTAAGTGAGCAAAATGCAAGATTATGACGAAGTGCACATAATCAGACGCATTTTGTAACAGGATGCTTAATTTTTGAGAATAACTAAAAAATACTTATATTTTCTATAGTTAACTTAACAATGATAACGGTTACAGCAGCAAAATTGTGTGCTGTTATCTTTTTTCTGATAAAGGAAAGGTCAATAAGACGACATATTAATTCGCGACGCGAATGTTAATGGACGGTAACCAGCTAATCGATAAGCAAAAAAAAACGCCGCGGGACGCGGCGTTTGGAGGGGATTGTTCAGGGTTGACCGGATCAGTCGCCGATTTTAGCCCAAGTGTCGCGCAGACCAACGGTACGGTTAAACACCGCTTTGGTAGCGCTTGCATGGCGGCTGTCGAGGCAGAAATAGCCCTCACGCTCGAACTGGTAGGCTTTACCGGCTTCCGCCTCTTTCAGTGAAGGCTCGGCATACCCCTGTTTAATGATCAGCGATTCCGGGTTGATGGTCGCCAGGAAATCTTCCGCAGCGCCCGGGTTCGGAATACTGAACAAGCGGTCGTACAAACGGATTTCAACCGGCATTGCATGCGGAGCGCTGACCCAGTGGATCACGCCTTTCACTTTGCGACCGTCGGCCGGATCTTTGCTCAGGGTTTCCGCATCATATGAACAGAAAATCGTGGTGATATTGCCTTCCGCGTCTTTCTCCACACGCTCTGCTTTGATCACATACGCGTTACGCAGGCGCACTTCTTTGCCCAGCACCAGACGTTTGTACTGCTTATTGGCTTCTTCGCGGAAATCTGCGCGATCGATCCAAATCTCACCGCTGAACGGCACTTCGCGGGTGCCCATTTCTGGCTTGTTCGGATGATTCGGCATGGAGACGATTTCGCTGCTGCCCTGCGGGTAGTTTTCGATAATCAGTTTCACCGGATCGATAACCGCCATCGCGCGCGGGGCGTTTTCGTTCAGATCTTCACGAATGCAGGATTCCAGCGACGCCATCTCAATGGTGTTGTCTTGTTTGGTCACGCCAATGCGTTTACAGAACTCGCGCACGGAAGCAGCGGTATAACCGCGTCGGCGTAAACCGGAAATCGTCGGCATACGCGGGTCATCCCAGCCTTCCACGTGCTTATCGGTGACCAGCAGGTTCAGCTTACGCTTGGACATGACGGTGTATTCCAGATTCAGACGCGAAAACTCGTACTGACGCGGGTGAACCGGGATGGTGATGTTGTCCAGAACCCAGTCATACAGACGGCGGTTATCCTGGAATTCCAGCGTACACAGCGAATGGGTGATGCCTTCCAGCGCATCGCTGATGCAGTGGGTAAAGTCATACATCGGGTAGATGCACCACTTGTTGCCGGTCTGGTGATGCTCGGCAAATTTGATGCGATACAGCACCGGATCGCGCATCACGATAAACGGCGAGGCCATATCGATTTTCGCGCGCAGGCAGGCTTTACCTTCTTCGAAACCGCCGCTGCGCATTTTTTCGAACAGCGCGAGGTTATCTTCCACGCTGCGATCGCGGTACGGGCTGTTTTTACCCGGCTGCGTCAGCGTACCGCGGTATTCGCGGATCTCATCGGCAGAGAGTTCATCAACATACGCCAGGCCTTTGTTGATCAGCTCAATCGCGTACTGGTGCAATTGATCGAAGTAATCAGAGGAGTAGCAGATATTGCCGGACCAGTGGAAGCCCAACCATTGCACATCGTTTTTGATCGACTCAACGTACTCGATGTCTTCTTTTACCGGGTTAGTGTCATCGAAACGCAGGTTGCACTGCCCTTGATAATCCTGGGCGATACCGAAGTTCAGGCAGATAGATTTCGCGTGGCCAATGTGCAGATAGCCATTCGGTTCAGGCGGAAAACGGGTATGGACGGTGGTGTGCTTACCACTGGCCAGATCTTCATCAATGATCTGGCGAATAAAGTTAGTCGGGCGGGCTTCAGCCTCACTCATCACGGGTTCCTCAAAGCGTAAACAACATATAACGGTGCATGATCTAATAAGAGGACGCAGGAAACAACCTTTACTTATACAAATCAGCGATGCCCGCTGGAAATAGAGTCTGCATAATCCTCCGCATACCGGCAGCGCTCTGTTTGTGCAGCTGGCGTAAGGATCAGCGGGCTGCGGATCTCCTCACCCTCGCCGCTACGGGGCGCATAGCCCGGTGCGTCGATACACCAGCTCCAGCGATAAAAATGAGTGCCGTGAATAAAGAAAATGATCTTCTCCCACCGGGATTTTTTTTCGACGTGGATATGCCCCTGCGCGTCCGCCTGGAATGACTCCGGCGGCGGAAAATACCCCGGCGGTGAACGTCCGGTGCGCACCCACAGGGTGGCATTTGGGAGCGGCTCACCCTCGCGATTACGCACATCAATATCGTAACCAGGGCGAATCATCGCATAGCGCGGCAAACAACCGCTCAGCGTCAGCAGCAAGCAGAGTGAAAACAGCATCCGTTTCATCACACACCTCCATAAAAGCGAGGCACGAGTATGGCACTGATTAATATCGGGGTAAAAAAAAGCGGCGAGGTTTCCCCCGCCGCTTAAGGCATCAATGCTGACTCAGGAGCAACTACTTGCCTTTAATGTCATACAGAGGCGTCTGACCCGCCACAACGTGACCCTGCGCTTTAACGACCAGACCGGAAAAGTCGTCAATATTGCTGACCACAACCGGGCTAATCATCGAACGCGCATTGGCATTGAGGTATGCCAGATCCATTTCAAGGATCGGCTGACCTGCCACCACATCAGCGCCCTCTTCCACCAGCCGGGTAAAGCCCTGACCGCCCAGCGCGACGGTATCGATGCCCATATGAACAACGATCTCCGCGCCTTTTTCTGTTTCCAGGCAAAACGCATGGTTAGTGTTGAAGATTTTCACAATGGTGCCCGCTGCCGGCGAAACCACCACGCTTTCCGTCGGTTTCACCGCCACGCCGTCACCCACGGCTTTGCTGGCAAAGGCTTCATCCGGCACCTGATCCAGCGAGAACAGCTCACCTGTTATCGGCGATACCAACTCAGCGATTGTTGTCGCGTTCGGTACCGCCTGAGGCTTTACCGCAGCCGCCGGAGCCGCATTCGGCGCAGCCTGGCCAGCAGCCGGAACGTCGCCAGCGGAACGCATTGCGTCAGCGATTTTTTCCGCCACAAAGCCAACGATAATCTGCACGCCGGTTTTATTCAGACGGATCACGCCGGACGCACCCAGGCGTTTCGCCATGGATTCGTTCACCAGCGAAGAGTCTTTCACCGTTAAACGCAGACGAGTGATGCAGGCATCAATGCCGGTCAGGTTAGCGGAACCGCCGATGGCGGCAATGTACTGACGCGCCAGACCGCTCACATCCTGCTCGGTATTCGCGCTGACATTCACATCCTTACCGTCTGCTTCGTCACCCGCAACTGCCAGCTCACGGCCCGGCGTCAGCAGGTTGAATTTGGTAATGGTGAAACGGAAGATCGCATAGTAGATAACGAAGAACACCAGACCTTGTGGGATCAGCATCCACCAGTGGGTCGCCAGCGGGTTACGGGACGACAGCACCATATCCACCAGACCGGCGCTGAAGCCGAAACCGGCAATCCACTGCATACTCGCCGCGATAAATACGGAGATACCGGTTAACACCGCATGGATCACATACAGTACCGGCGCGACGAACATAAAGGAGAATTCCAGCGGCTCGGTAATGCCGGTGAAGAAGGCAGCAAATGCGCCCGCCATCATAATACCCAGCACTTTGGCTTTATTTTCCGGACGTGCGCAGTGGTAAATTGCCAGCGCTGCGCCAGGCAGACCGAACATCATGATCGGGAAGAAGCCCGCCTGATAACGCCCGGTAACGCCAACGACCGCTTTACCTGCTTCGATGGACTGTGCGCCGCCAAGGAAGTTAGGAATATCATTAATACCCGCCACGTCGAACCAGAACACGGAGTTCAGCGCGTGGTGCAGACCCACCGGGATCAACAAGCGGTTGAAGAAGGCGTAAACGCCAGCGCCAATTGAGCCGAGTTTCTGGATATGTTCACCAAAGCCCACCAGACCGCTAAACACAACCGGCCAGATGAACATCATGATGAATGCCACCACGATCATCACAAACGAGGTGAGGATCGGCACCAGACGGCGGCCGCTGAAGAAAGAAAGCGCTTTTGGCAGCTCAACGCTGCTGAAGCGGTTATAGAGTTCCGCAGCAATAATACCGACCAGAATACCCACGAACTGGTTTTTGATTTTGCCGAACGCAGCCGGCACCTGATCCGCCGGGATTTTCTGGATCATGGCGACCGCAGCAGGCGAACAGAGCGTGGTCAACACGAGGAAGCCAACGAACCCTGCCAGCGCCGCAGCGCCATCTTTATCTTTAGACATACCGTACGCGACACCGACCGCAAACAGCACGCCCATGTTGTCGATAATGGCGGAGCCGGACTGAATAAAGAACGCCGCCAGCGCGTTTGAACCGCCCCAGCCAACCGGGTCAATCCAGTAACCGACCCCCATCAAAATTGCTGCTGCAGGCAGCGTGGCCACGGGCACCATCAGTGCGCGACCAATCTTTTGCAGATAACCTAGGATACTCACTTTTATTCCCCCTATGAACCCGACGAGAGCTCACTGAAACAGTCGTTTTTTATTGTGTAACTAACCTGAAATCACGGCTATTTTCTCACTACACTGCAGAGTGTGTGAAAAATTAATTCGCCTCGCAAATTAAATGCGTACTTTTTGTGATAAAAATCACTAAGTATCGTCAATAACCCTCCTTTTCGCTGGCAAACAATCAAAACTTATTTTAAGATTCAAAATATCAAGACGGATTGCTCCCTTCTCTGTCACGAAACCAGGTTAGGCTTAACGCTGAGCTCGCATGCACTCCGTCACTGTTTTTCGTTTAACTTTCAGAGGTGAATAATGAGACTGATTCCACTGGCGACAGCAGACCACGTCGGCAAATGGGCGGCCCGCCATATCGTTAACCGCATCAACGCATTCAAACCCACCGCGGATCGTCCGTTTATTCTTGGTCTGCCGACCGGCGGCACGCCTCTTACCGCATACAAAGCGTTAGTTGAAATGCACAAAGCGGGCCAGGTTAGTTTCCAGCACGTTGTCACCTTCAACATGGACGAATATGTCGGTCTGCCGAAGGATCATCCGGAAAGCTACTACAGCTTTATGCACCGCAATTTCTTTGATCACGTTGATATTCCGGCGGAAAACATTAACCTTCTCGATGGCAACGCGCCGGATATTGACGCAGAATGCCGCCGTTACGAAGAAAAGATTCGCGCCTACGGCAAAATTCATCTGTTTATGGGCGGTGTGGGCAACGATGGCCATATCGCCTTTAACGAACCGGCCTCTTCACTGGCATCACGTACGCGCATTAAAACCCTGACCCATGACACCCGCGTGGCAAACTCACGTTTCTTCGATGGTGATGTCAACCAGGTGCCGAAATATGCGCTGACCGTCGGCGTGGGCACCTTGCTTGATGCAGAAGAAGTGATGATTCTGGTGCTGGGCGGTGTAAAAGCGCAAGCGCTGCAAGCGGCTGTTGAAGGCAACGTTAACCACATGTGGACTATCAGCTGCCTGCAACTGCACCCGAAAGCGGTGATCGTCTGCGACGAACCGTCCACCATGGAACTGAAAGTTAAGACGCTGAAATACTTCAACGAGTTAGAAGCGGAAAACATCAAAGGTCTGTAATTCAGTTTCCGCTCCGTATGGGAAGCCCTGCGGAGCGGCGCACATTTGTTACCCGGGGGTCGTTATGTATGCTTTAACCCATTGCCGGATCTACACCGGCCATGAAATCCTGGATGATCACGCACTGGTGGTCGCCGATGGGATGATTGATCGTCTTTGCCCGCTGGCTGACTTGCCGGCCGGAATCGAACAACACTCGCTGAATGGCGCCATTCTTGCCCCCGGTTTTATCGATGTCCAGCTTAACGGCTGCGGCGGCGTACAGTTCAACGATACCGCTGACGCAGTGACCGTGAAGACGCTGGAAATTATGCAACAAGCCAATGAAAAGTCCGGCTGCACCAGTTACCTGCCAACGCTTATCACCAGCAGCGACGCATTAATGAAACAGGGCGTGCAGGTTATGCGCGACTACCTGGCGAAACACCCGAACCAGGCGCTGGGTCTTCATCTGGAAGGACCGTGGCTGAACATCATTAAAAAAGGCACCCACAACCCTGACTACGTGCGTAAGCCGGATGCCGCGCTGGTGGACTTCCTGTGTCAGAACGCCGACGTGATAACCAAGGTGACACTGGCTCCAGAAATTGCCGGAGAAGCGGTCATTCGCCAGTTGGCTAACGCCGGGATTGTCGTGTCCGCCGGGCATTCGAACGCCACGCTGAAAGAAGCCAAAGCCGGTTTCCGCGCCGGGATCACCTTTGCCACCCACCTTTATAACGCCATGCCGTACATTACCGGTCGCGAACCGGGGCTGGCTGGCGCGGTACTTGATGATGCAGATGTTTATTGCGGCGTTATTGCAGATGGCCTGCATGTCGATTACGTTAATATTCGTAACGCTAAACGTCTGAAAGGTGACAAACTTTGCCTGGTGACGGACGCAACAGCGCCTGCGGGTGCACATATTGACCAGTTCATTTTTGCTGGTAAAACAATATACTACCGTAATGGACTGTGTGTGGATGAAAACGGAACGCTGAGCGGCTCCGCCCTGACGATGATCGAAGGGGTACGGAATCTGGTGGAACATGTTGGCGTCGCGCTGGATGAAGCGCTGCGCATGGCAACCCTCTACCCAGCTCGCGCAATCGGTGTTGCCACAACACTTGGCAGCATCGCCGCCGGAAAAGTGGCGAACCTGACGGCATTCACGCACGATTATAAAATCATCAAGACCATCGTTAATGGTAACGAGGTCGTCACTGAGTAAATAAACGGTATGACATCAGGCGGACAAGCTCAAATCGGTAACGTTGACCTCGTTAAACAGCTTAACAGTGCGGCGGTGTACCGCCTGATTGATCAGCATGGACCCATTTCGCGCATACAAATTGCCGAACAGAGCCAGCTTGCACCTGCCAGCGTGACGAAAATCACGCGCCAACTGATTGAACGCGGGCTGATCAAAGAAGTCGATCAGCAGGCCTCTACCGGAGGCCGCCGCGCCATCTCTATTGTCACCGAAACCCGCAATTTTCAGGCGATTGGCGTACGGCTTGGCCGTTATGACACCACCCTGACGCTCTACGATCTGAGCGCCAAAGTGCTGGCGGAAGAGCACTACCCGTTACCGGAGCGCACCCAGGAAACGCTGGAACATGCGTTACTCAACACCATCGGTCTGTTTATCGAAAGCTGCCAGCGCAAAATCCGCGAGTTGATTGCCATTTCCGTGATCCTACCGGGGCTGGTGGATCCGGAAAGCGGCGTCATTCGTTATATGCCGCATATTCAGGTAGAGAATTGGGGGCTGGTTGAAGCGCTGGAAAAGCGGTTTAAGCTCACCTGTTTTGTTGGCCACGACATCCGTAGTCTGGCGCTGGCTGAGCACTACTTTGGGGCAAGCCAGGATTGCGAAGACTCCATTCTGGTGCGCGTGCATCGCGGTACGGGCGCAGGGATCATCTCCAACGGGCGCATTTTTATCGGCCGTAACGGCAACGTTGGCGAAATTGGGCATATTCAGGTTGAACCGCTCGGTGAGCGCTGCCACTGCGGTAACTTCGGTTGTCTGGAAACCATTGCCGCCAACGCCGCAATTGAACAACGGGTTCGCTATCTGCTGGAACAGGGTTACCAGAGTCGCCTGACGCTGGATGACTGCACCATCAAAGCTATCTGTAAAGCCGCCAACAAAGGCGATGCGCTGGCTTGCGAAGTGATTGAGCACGTCGGTCGCCATCTTGGTAAAACCATTGCCATCGCCATCAACCTCTTCAACCCGCAAAAAGTGGTCATCGCCGGGGAAATCGTCGAAGCGGAGAAGGTGCTGCTGCCTGCCATTGAAGGCTGCATCAACACCCAGGTGCTGAAAGCGTTTCGCAAAAACCTGCCGGTGGTGCGCTCAACGCTGGATCACCGCTCCGCGATTGGCGCATTTGCGCTGGTGAAACGCGCCATGCTGAACGGTTTGCTGCTGCAACGTTTGCTGGAAAATTAACAACGTTTATAGTTAATACTTATTTTTTCATCCGGACAGTCCATGACCATTCAGAATGTTATCTGTGATATTGACGGCGTGCTGATGCACGATAATGTTGCCGTACCGGGCGCCGCCGAATTTGTGACCCGCATCCTTGAGAAAGGCATGCCGCTGGTACTGCTGACCAACTACCCTTCGCAAACCGGCCAGGATCTCGCCAACCGTTTCGCCTCTGCGGGCATTGATGTACCCGCCAGCGTCTTTTACACCTCGGCAATGGCAACTGCGGATTTTCTTAAACGTCAGGAAGGGAAAAAAGCCTATGTTGTGGGTGAAGGCGCGCTGATCCACGAATTGTATAAAGCAGGCTTTACCATTACCGACATTAACCCTGATTTTGTTATCGTCGGTGAAACCCGCTCCTATAACTGGGAGATGATGCATAAGGCCGCCTTCTTCGTGGCGAATGGCGCGCGGTTTATCGCCACCAACCCGGACACCCACGGTCGTGGCTACTACCCGGCCTGTGGCGCGCTCTGCGCCGGAATTGAAAAAATTTCCGGTCGTCAGCCTTTTTATGTGGGCAAACCCAGCCCGTGGATCATCCGCGCCGCCCTCAACACCATGCAGGCGCACTCAGAGCAAACCGTTATTGTCGGCGATAATTTGCGTACCGATATCCTGGCAGGCTTCCAGGCCGGTCTGGAAACAATCCTTGTGCTCTCCGGCGTATCGCGGCTCGACGATGTCGACAGCATGCCGTTCCGGCCTTCGTGGATTTACCCCTCCGTCGCTGAAATCGACGTTATTTGATCATCACCACGTCTTCGGGCGTGGTTTTTTATTTTTACCCCGCCCAAAAACAACACCATTCAATAAAAACCGCGTTATTTTGATGATTCATCAATAATGCTGCGCAATACATAATCTTTTTTCAGCATTCGGCAATGGTCATTGCGCTTTTTGATTTATCGACGGTAAAAGGCTTGCGCCCCTTTGCCCTTTGCGGCATTTTTGAAGGCACGCGATAAGACAATGCGATGACGCAGCGTCTGCAACTACACAACACTGCATGCCCTGAAAGGTTAACGGAGAAGTCTATGTGTTCAATTTTTGGCGTACTGGATATTAAAACCGACGCGGCCGAGTTACGTAAAAAAGCGCTGGAATTATCCCGCCTGATGCGCCACCGCGGCCCTGACTGGTCCGGCGTTTACGCAAGCGATAAAGCCATCCTGGCCCATGAACGTCTCTCTATTGTTGACGTTAACGCCGGTGCTCAGCCGCTGTATAACGAGAAAAAAACACATGCGCTGGCCGTGAACGGCGAAATCTACAACCACCAGGCGCTGCGCGCAGAATATGGTGACCGCTACGCCTTCCAGACCGGTTCTGACTGCGAAGTGATCCTCGCGCTGTATCAGGAAAAAGGCCCGGATTTCCTCGACGATCTGCAAGGGATGTTCGCTTTCGTTCTGTATGACAGTGAAAAAGACGCCTACCTGATTGGCCGCGACCATATTGGTATTATCCCGCTGTATATGGGCCATGATGAGCACGGTAACTTCTATGTCGCATCCGAAATGAAAGCGCTGGTGCCGGTTTGCCGCACCATCAAAGAGTTCCCGGCGGGCAGCTATTTGTGGAGCAAAGACGGTGAAATCCGTTCCTACTACCAGCGTGACTGGTTCGAATACGACGCCGTAAAAGACAATGTGACGGACAAAGCGGAACTGCGTCAGGCGCTGGAAGACGCTGTGAAAAGTCATCTGATGTCAGACGTGCCTTACGGCGTGCTGCTTTCGGGTGGCCTGGACTCCTCGGTGATTTCCGCCATTACCAAGAAATTTGCCGCGCGCCGCGTTGAAGATCAGGAGCGTTCGGAAGCCTGGTGGCCGCAGCTTCACTCCTTTGCCGTTGGTCTGAAAGGTGCGCCGGACCTGAAAGCCGCGCAAGAAGTGGCAAACCATCTTGGTACCGTGCACCATGAAATCCACTTCACCGTGCAGGAAGGTCTGGATGCGATTCGCGACGTGATCTATCACATCGAAACCTATGATGTGACCACCATTCGCGCCTCTACGCCGATGTACCTGATGTCACGTAAGATCAAAGCAATGGGCATCAAAATGGTGCTCTCCGGCGAAGGTTCCGATGAAGTGTTTGGCGGTTACCTCTATTTCCATAAAGCGCCGGATGCCAAAGAATTGCACGAGGAAACCGTGCGTAAACTGCAGGCTCTGCATATGTTTGACTGCGCCCGTGCGAACAAAGCGATGTCGGCCTGGGGCGTGGAAGCACGCGTACCGTTCCTGGATAAGAAATTCCTCGACGTGGCTATGCGCATTAACCCGGAAGATAAGATGTGCGGCAGCAACGGCAAAATGGAAAAACACATTCTGCGCGAGTGTTTTGAATCCTACCTGCCGGCAAGCGTGGCATGGCGTCAGAAAGAGCAGTTCTCCGACGGCGTAGGCTATAGCTGGATTGATACGCTGAAAGAAGTGGCGGCACAGCAGGTGACGGATCAGCAACTGGCCACCGCCAGCTACCGTTTCCCGTACAACACGCCGGCATCGAAAGAAGCCTATCTGTACCGTGAGATCTTTGAAGAGCTGTTCCCGGTACCGAGCGCTGCAGAATGCGTACCTGGCGGCCCGTCTGTCGCCTGCTCTTCCGCAAAAGCATTTGAGTGGGACGAAGCGTTCAAAACCATGAACGATCCGTCAGGTCGCGCCGTCGGTATTCACCAGTCCGCTTATTAATAAGTCATGGTTATTCTTACAGGTCCTGCGGGGCCTGTATTTTTTTTGTCGCACTGATTTAACGCATAAAATCGAATTTTGCTGAATAAAGCGTCATGCTGTTCGCAACCTAACCAAACAGTCACATTCCGGCAATTTTCGATGAAAAAGGTATTGACGCTGTAAGGCCCAATACGCATAATGCGCCCCGCAACGCCGATAAGGTAACGCGAAAAAAGATGGCTACGTAGCTCAGCTGGTTAGAGCACAGCACTCATAATGCTGGGGTCACAGGTTCGATTCCCGTCGTAGCCACCATCTTTTTTGCGGGAGTGGCGAAATTGGTAGACGCACCAGATTTAGGTTCTGGCGCCGCAAGGTGTGCGAGTTCAAGTCTCGCCTCCCGCACCATTCCCAGACAGGCGTTGCACGGATGGGGTATCGCCAAGCGGTAAGGCACCGGTTTTTGATACCGGCATTCCCTGGTTCGAATCCAGGTACCCCAGCCATCTCTTCTTCGACTCCTGCGTTCATTCGCGTCAGTCGTTGGGGTATCGCCAAGCGGTAAGGCACCGGTTTTTGATACCGGCATTCCCTGGTTCGAATCCAGGTACCCCAGCCAGTCGATGACTGGGTAAGCAGTAAAATTTGGCTACGTAGCTCAGCTGGTTAGAGCACAGCACTCATAATGCTGGGGTCACAGGTTCGATTCCCGTCGTAGCCACCATATTCAGGATCTGACGTTATCTGAAACGTTAAATCCTAAAACGTGTTGTTGGGGTATCGCCAAGCGGTAAGGCAGTGGATTCTGATTCCACCATCCCGAGGTTCGAATCCTCGTACCCCAGCCATCTTAAAAGACGTTTGCTTTTGCGAACGCACTTTTGGGGTATCGCCAAGCGGTAAGGCAGTGGATTCTGATTCCACCATTCCGAGGTTCGAATCCTCGTACCCCAGCCACACAATGCAAAAAAGCTCGCTTCGGCGGGCTTTTTTGTTTTTTCGCGCATCCCCGGAGTTGGTAGTTAATCACGGCATAAACCGTGTGGTAATTTACCCGCCTTACTCCTCTGAGCCCGCATGATGAACTATCAAAACACTGCCCTGTTAATTTATGCCCCGCTGTATGTGCTCTTTGTGGTCATCGGTTTCGGTCTTGCTTTTATGGGCCTCTCCGCGCCAATCTTCTATGGCCTCTGTATGGGATTGATCTTCCCGGTTGCTATATCCATGCGTCTGCATACGCTGAGCGAAAGCGGCCAGGCCCTGCTGCTGAAAGAGACAACTCACTGGACGGTGTACGTGCAGGGCATTCCGGTGCAGGAAACACGTTCGTCGCTGAAAAATCCCTGCTTCTCTACGCCACAGCGCCTTCAGCAGTTCTTTATGCGGACACTTATCGCCAGGCTCGCTCTGCAAATTGCGTCCGTGGCACTGCTGGCGCAACAGGCCAGTGCAAACCCGCTCTCCATTAGTTATGGGGTGGCGGCCTTAGTCGCACTGATTATTCTGCTGGTGCCGCTTTACCGCACGGTGCTACTGCTGCGCAAAATGCGCAATGGCGAATGGGCGCTGCAACAGGTTGAAGGGGTTGAGGGGTATCAGGCCTTTTTTATCGACAAAAAAGGCGCGCACACGGCACTGGATACGTTGTTGGCAATCATATGAGTACTGCGGGCGCAGCGCCCGCAGACCCTTTACAATCCTAATGCGTACTTCAGCGCCTGCCGTTTCAGCACACCGGCGCGATCCGCCGCCATCAGACCGATATTGCGCAGCAGGCGCACCGGGCCAAGCGTATTGCTGAACCCGGCATAAAAAAGATCCATCCCGCTTTGCATAATAAAGTTATCCGCCATACGCCGCGTCTGGTAGCGTTTTAGAATCTGCTGACTGGCCCAGGCTTCACCGTGCGTACGCGCACTTGCCAGCACATCCAGCAGCGCATCCACATCGCGATACCCCAGATTCACCCCTTGCCCGGCGAGCGGATGGATAGTGTGCGCAGCATCGCCAACCAGCGCTAATCCTGGGCGTACATACTGCAATGCATGGCGACGCGCCAGCGGGAACGCTGCGGCCACCACTGGTGTAACATGGCCCAGACGCGGCGGGAAGTGCCGGGCAATCTCTTGCTCTAATTGCGCCATGCTCATCGATTGCAACTGACGGATACGCGCGGGTGTGTCGTACCACACCAGCGATGCCCAGCCGTCAAACAGCGGTAAAAACGCATGCGGTCCGTCAGGGGTGAAATGTTGCCAGGTGCTGTCTCCTGCGTCCTGCTCGCATTTAACGGTAATCAACATGCAGGATTGCTGATACTGCCAGGCATGAATACCGATGCCGGAAGCTTGTCGTACGCGGGAATTCGCGCCGTCGGCGCCGACCACCAGTTTAGCGGTTAACGTACTGCCATCTTCAAAGGTCAATTCATGCTGTTCGTTCAGGGCATGCATTGCACTTAATGCAGCGGGCGTGCGCAACGTGACTTGCGGATGCGCCTCCAGCGCCTCCCACAGCGCGCGCTGCAGGACAACGTTTTCAACCATATAGCCCAGCAGCGGCAGTTTCAGTTCACGGGCATCGAATTCAACGTGCGCGTTTTCCCACTCCCAGGTTTCCAGCCGTCGGTACGGGTGGCAGCGCATGTGCTGAATGCTCTCCCATACGCCCAGCCCGCGCAGCAACGCCACCGATGCCGCACTGATCGCAGAGATCCGCACATCCGGCTGCGCCGCCGCATCAAACAGCGGCGGCGCCTGCTGCTCAATCACCGTTACTGCAAACCCGTGTTGCGCCAGCCCCAGCGCCAGCGCCCCGCCGACCATGCCGCCGCCGACGACCGCGACCTCAGTGGATTGATTTGTCATCGCTAACTATCCTTAAACGAGAATCCGTTAAGTTTACCGGATTTTTTACGTCTTGAGACTGACATCCGTCAGACTGGTCAGCACGCGACCAAAGCATTACAATACGCGCCCTGCAATCCTGGCTTATATCCGTTATTTTAGGGTATACGAACTTAAGCAAGAGCAAGTCGATGACAAAAAAACTCCACATAAAAACCTGGGGCTGTCAGATGAACGAATACGATTCATCGAAGATGGCCGATCTGCTGGATGCCACGCACGGGTATCAATTGACAGAAGAAGCGGAAGAAGCCGATGTACTGCTGCTTAATACCTGTTCCATCCGCGAAAAAGCACAGGAAAAGGTGTTTCATCAATTAGGCCGCTGGAAGTTGCTGAAAGAGAAAAAGCCGGATCTGATCATTGGCGTTGGCGGCTGCGTGGCCTCACAGGAAGGCGACCATATTCGTCAGCGCGCGCACTATGTCGACATTATTTTCGGGCCGCAAACCCTGCACCGTCTGCCAGAAATGATCAACGCTGTACACGGCAACCGCAGCCCGGTGGTCGATATCAGCTTCCCGGAGATTGAGAAGTTCGACCGCCTGCCGGAACCGCGCGCTGACGGCCCAACCGCCTTTGTTTCCATTATGGAAGGCTGCAACAAATATTGTACTTACTGCGTGGTGCCTTATACCCGCGGTGAAGAAGTGAGCCGCCCTTCCGACGATATCCTGTTTGAAATCGCCCAACTGGCGGCGCAGGGCGTGCGTGAGGTGAACCTGCTGGGCCAGAACGTTAACGCCTGGCGTGGCGAAAACTTCGATGGCAGCACCGGCACTTTCGCCGAGTTGCTGCGTCTGGTGGCGGCAATCGACGGTATCGACCGCATCCGTTTCACCACCAGCCATCCGATTGAGTTCACCGATGACATCATCGAGGTTTACCGTGATACGCCGGAGCTGGTGAGCTTCCTGCATCTGCCGGTGCAAAGCGGTTCTGACCGCGTGCTGAACCTGATGAGCCGTACGCACACCGCACTGGAATACAAAGCCATTATTCGTAAACTGCGCGCGGCGCGTCCGGATATCCAAATCAGTTCCGACTTTATTGTCGGCTTCCCCGGCGAAAGCACCGACGATTTCGAAAAAACCATGAAGCTGATTGCCGATGTGAATTTCGACATGAGCTACAGCTTTATCTTCTCCGCCCGCCCGGGAACGCCCGCCGCCGATATGGTGGACGATGTACCGGAAGAGGAGAAAAAACAGCGTCTGTACATTCTGCAGGAGCGTATTAACCAGCAAGCCATGGCCTGGAGCCGCCGCATGCTCGGCACCACCCAACGCATTCTGGTCGAAGGCACCTCGCGCAAAAACATCATGGAGCTCTCCGGTCGCACGGAGAACAACCGCGTGGTGAACTTTGAAGGCAAGCCGGAGATGATCGGTAAATTCGTTGATGTCGAAATCGTCGACGTCTACACCAACTCCCTGCGTGGCGTGGTGGTGCGTACCGAAGAGGAAATGGGCCTGCGCGTTGTCGAATCGCCGGAGTCCGTTATTGCTCGTACCCGCAAAGAGAATGACATCGGCGTCGGGATGTATCAGCCCTGATGCGAAAGGCCTGCCTGTTCCGGCAGGCCTTGCTTTTCCCCTTACCCACCCCAACATCAACCGCTATGCTTGCGACTTCTCTCTCTGCCGTGAATAATTCCCTAATGGGCGCTACGGCGACACACCGAAAAGAGGAACAGTTTGAACATAGATACGCGTGAAATTACCCTTGAGCCGGCGGACAACGCTCGTCTGCTAAGTCTGTGCGGCCCGTTTGATGACAATATCAAACAACTGGAGCGGCGACTGGGCATCGAAATCAACCGCCGCGATAACCACTTCAAACTCACCGGGCGCGAAATTTGCGTCAACGCTGCTGCAGATATTCTGCGCACGCTGTATGTCGACACCGCCCCGATGCGCGGGCAGACTCAGGACATCGAGCCAGAGCAGATCCACCTGGCGATCAAAGAAGCGCGCGTGCTGGAACAGAGCGCCGACAGCGTGCCGGACTATGGCAAGGCTATCAATATCAAGACCAAACGCGGCGTCATTAAACCGCGCACGCCAAACCAGGCGCAGTACATCGCCCATATTCTCGATCACGACATTACCTTCGGTGTTGGCCCCGCCGGTACAGGTAAAACCTACCTTGCGGTTGCCGCCGCGGTGGATGCGCTGGAGCGTCAGGAAGTTCGTCGTATTCTGCTGACCCGCCCGGCGGTTGAAGCCGGTGAAAAGCTCGGTTTCCTGCCCGGCGATCTCAGCCAAAAGGTGGATCCGTACCTGCGCCCGTTATATGACGCGCTGTTCGAGATGCTCGGTTTTGAGCGCGTTGAAAAGCTGATTGAGCGTAATGTGATTGAAGTTGCGCCATTAGCTTATATGCGCGGCCGAACGCTGAATGACGCGTTTATCATTCTTGATGAGAGCCAGAACACCACCATCGAGCAGATGAAGATGTTCCTGACGCGCATTGGTTTCAACTCCAAAGCGGTGATCACCGGCGACATCACGCAGATTGACTTACCGCGCAACACCAAATCCGGTTTACGTCACGCCATTGAAGTGCTGGCAAACGTTGACGAAATCAGCTTTAACTTCTTCCACAGCGAAGACGTGGTGCGCCATCCGGTGGTTGCCCGCATCGTTATCGCCTATGAAGCCTGGGAAGAAGCCGAACAGAAACGTAAAGCAGAACTGGCCGCCGAGCGTAAACGCGAAGCCCAGGAGCAGGAGCAAAAATGAGTCAGGTGATCCTCGATTTACAACTGGCCTGTGAAGATAGCAGCGGCCTGCCGGAAGAAGCGCAGTTCCAGAAATGGCTGGACGCGGTGATCCCGCAGTTTCAGGAAGAAGCAGAGGTCACCGTCCGGGTGGTCGATAATGCCGAAAGCCACGAGCTGAACCTGACCTACCGCGGCAAAGACAAGCCCACTAACGTGCTCTCCTTCCCGTTTGAAGCACCGCCGGGCATTGAATTGCCGCTGCTGGGCGATCTGATCATCTGCCGCCAGGTGGTAGAACAGGAAGCGCAAGAACAAGGTAAACCGCTGGATGCCCACTGGGCGCACATGGTGGTGCACGGGAGTCTACACCTGCTGGGTTACGACCATATTGCAGATGATGAAGCCGAAGAAATGGAAGGGATCGAGACAGAGATAATGCTTGCTCTGGGCTATGAGGATCCGTACATTTCCGAGAAAGCGTAGTCGGTGCGCGGCCTGGCCGCGTACCAAAATAATACCGTCAGGCGCTGAGTTTACGCGTAACGAGCGATAATTTAACCAACACGAGAACCCACACGACGCCATGAGCGACGATAACCCACACAGTAGCGACAACACCAACAGCAAGAAGGGATTCTTCTCCCTTTTACTGAGCCAGCTTTTTCACGGCGAACCCAAAAACCGTGATGAACTTCTGGCGCTGATCCGAGACTCCGGACAGAACGAGCTTATCGACGAAGATACGCGCGATATGCTCGAAGGGGTGATGGACATCGCAGACCAGCGCGTTCGCGACATCATGATCCCCCGTTCACAAATGATCACCCTGAAACGTAACCAGACGCTGGACGAATGCCTCGATGTCATCATTGAGTCCGCCCACTCACGTTTCCCGGTGATCAGCGAAGACAAAGATCATATCGAAGGGATTTTGATGGCTAAGGATCTGCTGCCGTTTATGCGCAGCGATGCCGAAGCATTCAGCATGGAAAAAGTGTTACGCCCGGCAGTGGTGGTACCGGAAAGTAAGCGTGTGGATCGCATGCTGAAAGAGTTCCGTTCCCAGCGCTACCATATGGCTATCGTTATTGATGAATTCGGTGGTGTCTCTGGCCTGGTCACAATTGAAGATATTCTGGAGCTGATCGTCGGCGAAATCGAAGATGAGTACGACGAAGAAGAGGATATCGACTTCCGCCAGCTCAGCCGTCACACCTGGACGGTGCGCGCGCTGGCGCCGATTGAAGATTTCAACGAAACCTTCGGCACCCACTTCAGCGATGAAGAGGTGGATACCATTGGCGGGCTGGTGATGCAGGCGTTTGGCCATCTGCCTGCACGCGGCGAAGCCATTGAAATTGATGGTTACCAATTCAAGGTCGCGATGGCCGACAGTCGACGTATTATTCAGGTTCATGTCAGAATGCCGGACGATTCTCCGCAACCGAAACTGGATGATTAATGTAAATGGTATTTGCCTCACTGCTTGAGCGCCAGCGCGTGCGTTTGCTGCTGGCGTTACTTTTCGGAGCCAGCGGAACGCTGGCTTTTTCTCCTTATGACATCTGGCCCGCAGCAATCATTTCGCTAATGGGGTTACAGGGCTTAACCCTCAATCGTCGACCGGTGCAATCCGCCTGGATTGGCTATTTCTGGGGGCTTGGCCTGTTCGGTAGCGGTATCCACTGGGTCTATGTCAGCATCGCGCAGTTCGGCGGCATGCCAGACCCTGTCAACGTCTTCCTCGTTGTACTGCTGGCGGCGTATATGTCGCTGTATACCGGTTTATTCGCTGGTATCCTGTCACGCCTGTGGCCAGCCACGCACTGGCTGCGTGTGGCGGTTGCCGCACCGGTCATATGGCAAATCACCGAGTTTCTGCGCGGCTGGGTTTTAACCGGTTTCCCGTGGCTGCAATTCGGCTATAGCCAGATTGACGGGCCGCTGAAAGGTCTGGCGCCCATTATGGGGGTCGATGCCATTAGCTTCCTGCTTATGGTGGTCAGTGGCTTGCTGGTGCTGGCGCTGATAACGCGCAACTGGCGCCCGCTGGTTGCCGCCGTGGTGCTGTTTGCTCTGCCCTTCCCGCTGCGCTATATCCAGTGGTATCAACTGCTGCCAGAACGGGCCACGCAGGTCTCGCTGGTACAGGGGAATATTCCGCAGGCGCTGAAGTGGGATGAGAGCCAACTGGTCAACACGCTGAAAATCTACCTCGATGCCACACAGCAAGTGATGGGTAAATCGCAACTGATTATCTGGCCGGAGTCTGCCATTCCGGATCTGGAAATCAATCAGCAACACTTCCTTGGCATGATGGATGACCTGCTGCGTTCGAAGAACAGCACGCTGATCACCGGGATTGTCGATGCGCGGCTGAACCAAAAGAACCGCTACGACACCTACAACACCGTGATTACGCTGGGTAAAGACAGCCCCTACAGTTACCAATCCAGCAATCGCTATAACAAAAACCATCTGGTGCCGTTTGGCGAATTTGTACCGCTGGAGTCGATTCTGCGCCCGCTGGCGCCTTTCTTCGATCTGCCAATGTCGTCGTTCAGTCGCGGCCCTTATGTGCAACCGCAGTTGCAGGCGCACGGTTTTAAACTGACCGCGGCTATCTGCTATGAAATTATTCTGGGTCAGCAAGTCAGGGATAATTTCCGCCCGGATACCGATTTCCTGCTGACTATCTCTAACGATGCCTGGTTTGGTAAATCCATCGGGCCGTGGCAACATTTCCAGATGGCGCGGATGCGTTCGCTGGAACTGGCGCGCCCGTTGCTGCGTAGCACCAATAACGGCATCACCGCCGTGATTGGGCCGCAGGGCGACATCCAGGCGATGCTGCCGCAGTTCACCCGTGACGTCCTCACCACTGAGGTCACGCCAACCCGTGGTTTAACGCCGTATGCCCGTATGGGTAACTGGCCAGTGTGGATCATCTCTGCCCTGCTGGGCTTTGGCGCACTGGTGATGAGCCTGCGTCAACGCCGTCGTTAATCCCCTCTCCCTGCCCGGTGGTATTGGCTACCGGGCTGCTTCCCATCATCCTGTCCAACAGATAAGCACACGCTAACCGGCCTGGCGCACCTGTCGTATTGGCATGCCGTTTGCTTATAGATATCAGGCAACTATGAAAACTGCTTATGCGCCAAAGGGTCGCACCGGCAGCGAACATTAGATGCACCAGCCTGGTGCGATGGAAGATTTTTGCCTCTTATCGGTGCGGCGCACCTCGCAAAAATAAACAATATCACAGCAAAATCTTTACATTAAGCCAGACTGAATGTAACAAACACACACGACGCTGCACGAATATGTTGCAGAAGATAAAAACAACACAACGTACACACAACGGGTATCCCTGTGCTTTCGCACTGACGATAAAGGAGTCTGGAAATGCAATTACGTAAACTGGCCGCCGCGATGCTGGTGATGGGACTGTCAGCCGGTCTGGTCCACGCTGAAGATGCTAAACCGGCGGAGGCAGCAGCCCCGGCGGAACAACAGCAAACGACGCTGGATAAAATTGCCAAAAACGGCGTTATCGTCGTCGGTCACCGTGAATCTTCCGTACCGTTCTCCTATTACGACAACGAACAAAAAGTGGTGGGTTATTCTCAAGACTACTCCAACGCTATCGTTGAAGCGGTGAAGAAGAAACTCAACAAGCCAGACCTGGCGGTGAAACTGATCCCAATTACCTCTCAGAACCGTATTCCGCTGCTGCAAAACGGCACGTTCGATTTTGAATGCGGCTCCACCACCAACAACGTTGAACGCCAGAAACAGGCCGCGTTCTCCGACACCATCTTCGTCGTCGGCACCCGTCTGCTGACCAAAAAAGGCGGCCCGATCAAAGATTTCGCCGACCTGAAAGGGAAAGCCGTGGTGGTTACGTCCGGTACCACCTCCGAAATTCTGCTGAACAAGCTGAATGACGAGAAAAAAATGGATATGCGCATTATCAGCGCCAAAGACCACGGCGACTCGTTCCGTACGCTGGAAAGCGGTCGTGCTGTGGCCTTTATGATGGATGACGCCCTGCTGGCTGGTGAGCGCGCCAAAGCCAAAAAAGCGGATAACTGGGACATTGTCGGCACGCCGCAATCCCACGAAGCTTACGGCTGTATGCTGCGCAAAAACGATCCGGAGTTTAAAAAACTGATGGATGACACCATCGCTCAACTGCAAACCTCTGGCGCGGCTGAAAAATCCTACGATAAGTGGTTTAAAAACCCGATTCCGCCAAAAAACATGAACCTGAACTTTACGCTCTCTGATGACATGAAAGCGCTGTTCAAAGAACCGAATGACAAAGCTCTGAACTAATTAAAACCATTAGGGGCGGGGTATCCTGCCCTCTCGATTGTCGAAGCAGCACGGACAGACTATACGCTGAAGGGTCGTTCCCCTTTCGGCACGAAAACTCGCTCTTCACACAATCTTCGAGGGTAGCGCTGCTACCCTTTTTTTTCCGGAGTAGATTTATGTCCATAGACTGGAACTGGGGAATATTCCTGCAACAAGCCCCGTTCGGCAACACCACCTATCTTGGCTGGCTATGGAGCGGTTTTCAGGTCACCATCGCGCTTTCTGTGACGGCCTGGATCATCGCTTTTCTGGTTGGCTCTCTGTTTGGCATCCTGCGAACCGTACCGAACCGTTTCCTGTCCGGCATTGGCACCTGCTATGTCGAGCTGTTCCGTAACGTACCGCTGATCGTGCAATTCTTTACCTGGTATCTGGTGGTACCGGAACTGCTGCCGGAAGACATCGGCATGTGGTTTAAGTCAGAGCTGGATCCCAACATTCAGTTCTTCGTCTCCTCGATGGTCTGCCTGGGGTTGTTTACCGCCGCCCGCGTTTGCGAGCAGGTACGCGCCGCCATCCAGTCGCTGCCGCGTGGGCAGAAAAACGCCGGTCTGGCAATGGGGCTAACGCTGCCGCAGACCTACCGTTACGTTCTGCTGCCAAACGCCTATCGCGTGATCGTGCCGCCAATGACTTCCGAGATGATGAACCTGGTCAAAAACTCCGCCATCGCCTCCACTATCGGTCTGGTGGATATGGCGGCGCAGGCGGGGAAACTGTTGGATTACTCCGCGCACGCGTGGGAATCCTTTACCGCAATTACCGTAGCGTACGTGTTGATTAACGCCTTCATTATGTTGGTGATGAACCTGGTGGAACGCAAAATTCGCCTGCCAGGCAATATGGGAGGCAAATAACCATGTACGAATTTGACTGGAGTTCTATCGCCCCTTCTTTCCCGTACCTGGTGGCCGGGCTTATCGTCACGCTGAAAATCACCGTGATTGCGATCGTGGTCGGTATCGTCTGGGGAACACTGCTGGCGGTGATGCGTTTGTCGACCTTTGGGCCGTTGCGCTGGTTTGCGAAAAGCTACGTGAACGTCTTCCGCTCCATTCCGCTGGTGATGGTGCTGTTGTGGTTCTACCTGATCGTGCCCGGTTTTCTGCAAAACGTACTTGGGCTGTCGCCGAAAACCGATATCCGGCTGATCTCCGCCATGGTGGCGTTCTCCATGTTCGAGGCGGCTTACTATTCAGAGATTATCCGCGCCGGGATCCAGAGTATCTCCCGCGGGCAGTCCAGCGCCGCACTGGCGCTGGGGATGACCCACTGGCAGTCGATGAAATTGATTATCCTGCCGCAGGCGTTTCGCGCCATGGTCCCGTTGCTGCTCACACAGGGGATCGTTTTATTCCAGGACACCTCACTGGTGTATGTCCTGAGCCTCGCGGACTTTTTCCGTACGGCGTCTACCATTGGCGAGCGTGACGGCACGCAGGTTGAAATGATCCTGTTTGCCGGCGCTGTCTATTTTATTATCAGTCTCAGTGCTTCGCTGTTGGTCAGCTGGCTGAAGAAAAGGACCGTTTAATGATTTCCCTGAAAAATGTTTCGAAATGGTATGGCCACTTTCAGGTGCTGACCGAGTGCTCCACGGAAGTGAAAAAAGGTGAAGTGGTGGTGGTGTGCGGCCCGTCGGGTTCCGGAAAATCCACGCTGATTAAAACCGTGAACGGTCTGGAGCCGGTACAGAAAGGCGAAATCATCGTCAACGGCACCAAAGTCAATGATAAGAAAACCGATCTGGCGAAGCTGCGTTCTCACGTGGGCATGGTGTTCCAGCATTTTGAGCTGTTCCCTCATCTGTCGATTATCGAAAACCTGACGCTGGCGCAGGTAAAAGTGCTGAAGCGTGATAAGGCCGCCGCGCGGGAAAAAGGGCTGAAGCTGCTGGATCGCGTAGGTTTATCGGCGCATGCCAATAAATTCCCGGCGCAGCTTTCCGGGGGGCAGCAACAGCGCGTCGCGATTGCCCGCGCCCTGTGCATGGATCCGGTAGCGATGCTGTTTGATGAACCGACGTCAGCGCTCGATCCGGAAATGATCAACGAAGTGCTGGACGTCATGGTAGAACTGGCGAACGAAGGCATGACGATGATGGTGGTCACCCACGAAATGGGCTTTGCCCGCAAAGTGGCGAACCGCGTGATCTTTATGGATGAGGGCAAAATTGTTGAGGACTCTGAAAAAGAGGCCTTCTTCGCCAACCCGCAATCCGACCGTGCGAAAGATTTCCTCGCCAAAATCCTGCACTAAGTCCGTTTATGCCAGCCCCGATAACGGGGCTGGCGTTTTGCTGTTACGGCTCAAAAGGACGGCGTTGAAACTGATCGTGACCGCATTTCGGGCAGAGCGGTAACACGTCTGGCGTATACACGGCCAAATGAAAATGGCATTTCTCACACACCAGATTCCCCAGCCCCACCACTTCACCGCTGTGATAGACGCCGTGATGATTGAGATCCTGGAACACTTCACGCCACTCCAGCTGCGTTTTATCGGTGATGTCCGCCAGCTCCTGCCAAAGACTCTCTTTGATCACCCGCATAAATACGCTGTCGGTGACTTCATCCTGGCTTTCGTTGTAACTGCGGGCAAACTCTTCCAAATCGCGGCGAATGGCACGCATCAATTCGTCGACTTCCGTACGGGTTAATTCACCGGTCTGCGAGACACGCTGACGCGCCTGCCCGACTAATGCATCAATATCGCGCTCCCCGTTGCGTAAGCGTTCGGTTAACGCTGCAACCAGTTCACGGTAAAAATGAGCAACCTTGTTCATCGCTTCGCCTCCCGGTTAAGTAACTCTCTCTAATGGTAGACGTTATTTCTCCGTCGCAGTGCCGACTCGCCCACAGCGCGGACAAAAAGCCCCCCGAAAAAAGGCGCGGCTATTTCGCCGCCGGGTCGCGGAAAGGCTGTTTTGAGGCGGGCGTTTGGGCTATGCTATGCCGATCTGAAAAACCACGTAACAACGCTACATTCGTAGCGGTATCAAAAACAGGACTACTGGTGCCATGCAAGAGCAATACCGCCCGGAAGAGATAGAATCCAACGTACAGCGCCACTGGGAAGAAAAGCGCACATTCGAAGTTACTGAAGACGAGAGCAAAGAAAAATACTATTGCCTGTCAATGCTCCCCTATCCTTCTGGCCGACTACACATGGGCCACGTTCGTAACTACACCATCGGCGATGTGATTTCACGTTACCAGCGCATGCTGGGTAAAAACGTCCTGCAGCCCATCGGCTGGGACGCGTTTGGCCTGCCCGCTGAAGGTGCTGCGGTGAAAAATAACACCGCGCCGGCACCGTGGACCTACGACAACATCGCCTACATGAAAAACCAGCTCAAAATGCTGGGCTTTGGCTATGACTGGAGCCGCGAGCTGGCAACCTGCACCCCGGAATACTACCGCTGGGAACAGAAGTTCTTTACCGAGCTGTATAAAAAAGGCCTCGTGTACAAGAAAACCTCTGCGGTGAACTGGTGCCCGAACGACCAGACCGTACTGGCAAACGAACAGGTTATCGACGGCTGCTGCTGGCGCTGCGACACCAAAGTTGAGCGTAAAGAGATCCCGCAGTGGTTTATCAAAATCACCGCCTATGCCGATGAGCTGCTGAACGACCTGGACAATCTGGACCACTGGCCGGATACCGTTAAAACCATGCAGCGCAACTGGATTGGCCGTTCCGAAGGCGTGGAAATCACTTTTGACGTCCAGAACAGCGACCAGAAACTAACCGTTTACACCACCCGTCCGGACACCTTTATGGGCGCCACTTACCTGGCTGTCGCTGCGGGCCACCCGCTGGCGCAACAGGCTGCGGCGAGCAAACCGGAACTGGCCGCCTTTATCGATGAATGCCGCAATACCAAAGTGGCGGAAGCCGATATGGCGACGATGGAGAAAAAAGGCGTCGACACCGGTCTGAAAGCGATTCACCCGCTGACTGGCGAAGCCATTCCCGTCTGGGCGGCAAACTTTGTGCTGATGGAGTACGGTACTGGCGCAGTGATGGCTGTTCCGGGCCACGATCAGCGCGACTACGAGTTCGCCACCAAATACAACCTGACCATTAAGCCCGTTATTCTTAACGCCGATGGCAGCGAGCCGGATCTTTCCGCGCAGGCGCTGACCGAAAAAGGCGTGTTGTTTAACTCCGGTGAGTTTAACGGTCTTGATTTCACCGCGGCTTTCAACGCCATCGCCGATAAACTGGCAGCCAAAGGCGTGGGCGAGCGCAAAGTCAACTTCCGCCTGCGCGACTGGGGTGTTTCCCGCCAGCGTTACTGGGGCGCGCCGATTCCGATGGTCACCCTGGAAGATGGCACCGTGATCCCAACACCGGAAGACCAGTTGCCGGTGATCCTGCCGGAAGATGTGGTGATGGACGGGATTACCAGCCCGATCAAAGCAGACCCGGAGTGGGCGAAAACCACCGTTAACGGTCAGCCAGCGCTGCGCGAAACCGACACCTTCGACACCTTTATGGAGTCCTCCTGGTACTACGCGCGTTATACCTGCCCGCAGCACAGCGAAGGCATGCTGGACCCGAAAGCAGCTAACTACTGGTTGCCGGTAGATATTTACATTGGCGGTATCGAACACGCCATCATGCACCTGCTCTACTTCCGCTTCTTCCACAAACTGATGCGCGATGCAGGTATGGTCAACTCCGACGAGCCGGCTAAACAGCTGCTGTGTCAGGGGATGGTACTGGCGGACGCCTTCTATTACGTGGGCGAAAACGGCGAACGTAACTGGGTGTCGCCGAAAGACGCTATCGTTGAACGCGACGAGAAAGGCCGCATCGTTAACGCCAAAGATCCGGCAGGTCATGAGCTGGTGTATACCGGCATGAGCAAAATGTCCAAGTCGAAAAACAACGGTATCGACCCGCAGGAAATGGTGGAACGTTACGGCGCGGACACCGTACGTCTGTTTATGATGTTTGCCTCTCCGGCGGACATGACGCTGGAATGGCAGGAATCCGGCGTGGAAGGCGCAAACCGCTTCCTGAAACGCGTCTGGAAACTGGTTTACGAGCACACAGCACAGGGCGCCGTCTCCGCGCTGGATGTGGCTACACTGAACGACGAGCAACAAGCGCTGCGTCGCGACGTGCATAAAACCATCGCCAAAGTGTCCGATGATATCGGTCGCCGTCAGACCTTCAACACCGCGATTGCGGCGATTATGGAGCTGATGAACAAACTGGCGAAAGCACCGCTGGAAAGCGCGCAAGACCGTGCACTGATGCAGGAAGCGCTGCTGGCAGTAGTGCGTATGCTGAACCCGTTCACACCGCACGCAAGCTTCACCCTGTGGCAAGAGCTGGGCGGCGAAGGCGATATCGACAACGCGCCATGGCCGGTTGCGGATGAGCAAGCCATGGTGGAGAACACCACGCTGGTCGTCGTACAGGTGAACGGCAAAGTGCGCGGTAAAATTACCGTCGCCGTCGATGCCACCGAAGAACAGGTGCGTGAACGCGCAGGCCAGGAGCATCTGGTCGCGAAATATCTTGATGGCGTTACCGTACGTAAAGTGATTTACGTACCGGGTAAACTGCTCAATCTGGTCGTTGGCTAAGCGCGGGAGGAAGCGTGCGATATCTGGCTACATTGTTGTTATCACTGGCGGTGTTGATCACCGCTGGTTGCGGCTGGCATCTGCGTAGCTCTACGCAAGTGCCTGCTGAGATGAAAACGATGATCTTCGATTCCGGAGATCCGAACGGCCCGCTGAGCCGCGCCATTCGCAGCCAGCTGCGTCTGAATGGCGTTGAACTGCTGGAAAAAGAGTCGCTGCGTCAGGATGTGCCTTCATTGCGCCTTGGCGCCGTGACGTTTGCCCGTGACACGGCGTCCATTTTCCAGGATGGCCGCACGGCGGAATACCAAATGGTGCTGACGGTCAACGCCAGCGTGCTGATCCCGGGTCATGACATTTACCCAATCAGCACGAAAGTGTACCGTTCGTTCTTTGATAACCCGCAAACAGCGCTGGCGAAAGATGCCGAGCAGGACATGATCATTCGCGAAATGTACGACAAAGCGGCGGAACAGTTGATTCGTAAGCTGCCAAGCGTTCATACAGCAGATGCATCACAATCGCATGCTGACGGCGCATCTTCCTCCTCCGTTTCGGCTAAACCGGGTAGCTAATGCTCAGGTTGTATCCGGAACAACTCCGCGCGCAGCTCAATGAAGGGCTGCGCGCGGCGTATCTGCTCCTCGGTAACGATCCGTTATTGCTGCAAGAGAGCCAGGACGCCGTACGCCAGATTGCTGTGGCGCAGGGCTTCACTGAACATCACACTTTCACTCTGGATGCCAGCACCGACTGGGACGCGATCTTTTCCATCTGTCAGGCACTCAGCCTGTTTGCCAGCCGCCAGACCTTACTGCTGCAATTGCCGGAAAATGGCCCCAATGCGGCCATGAATGAACAACTGGCTAAGCTGGTGGCGTTACTGCATGACGATCTGCTGCTAATTGTTCGCGGCAACAAGCTAACAAAAGCGCAGGAAAACGCAGCCTGGTTAACTCAACTGAACAACCATGCCGTGCAGATCAGTTGCCAGACGCCGGAGCAAGCGAATCTCCCCCGCTGGGTTGCCGCCCGGGCAAAGCAGAACAAACTGGAGCTGGACGACGCCGCCAATCAGCTGCTCTGCTATTGCTATGAAGGCAATCTGCTGGCACTGGCGCAGGCGCTGGAGCGACTGGCTCTGCTGTGGCCGGATGGCAAACTCACCCTGCCGCGTGTGGAACAAGCGGTTAACGATGCGGCGCACTTTACGCCATTTCATTGGGTGGATGCGCTGCTGGCAGGCAAAAGCAAACGCGCGTTGCATATTCTTAGCCAGTTACGGCTGGAAGCCTGTGAACCAGTGATCCTGCTGCGCACCGTGCAACGCGAGCTGCTGTTGCTGGTGACGTTAAAACGGCAATCCGCGCATACGCCGTTACGCGCACTGTTTGATAAACATCGTGTATGGCAAAACCGTCGCGGTGTGACCGGCGAGGCGCTGAATCGCCTGAGCGCCGATCAGTTGCGTCAGGCCGTTCACCTGCTGAGCCGTATTGAGCTGGTGGTGAAACAGGACTTTGGTCAATCGGTGTGGGCCGAGCTGGAAAGCCTTTCTCTGCTACTCTGTCATAAGGCACTGGCAGACGTTTTTATTGATGGTTGATATGAATCAGTTGCAGGCCATGTTTGGCGGTACGTTTGATCCTGTTCATTACGGGCACCTGAAACCCGTTGAAGCGCTGGCGAATCAGATCGGCCTTTCGCGGGTCATAATCATGCCTAATAATGTGCCCCCACACCGCCCACAACCGGAAGCCAGCAGTCAGCAGCGTAAGACCATGGTTGAACTGGCGATTGCGGACAAGCCGCTGTTTACCCTTGATGAGCGGGAACTTCGCCGCGACACGCCGTCTTATACGGCGCAGACATTGCAGGAGTGGCGCGAAGAGCAAGGCCCGCAGCGCTCGCTGGCGTTTATCATCGGTCAGGACTCCCTGCTCACCTTCCCTGGCTGGCACCATGCCGACACCATTCTCGATAATTGCCATCTGATTGTCTGCCGTCGCCCCGGCTACCCGTTAACCATGGAACAGGAAGCGCATCAGCAATGGCTGGAGTCCCACCTCACCACCGATGCGGAAATGCTTCATACCTTGCCCGCGGGGAAAATTTACCTCGCGGAAACGCCGTGGTTCAATATTTCTGCGACACTTATCCGCGAGCGGCTGGAAAAAGGCGAGCAGTGTGACGATCTGCTGCCCACCCCGGTGCTGGACTATATCAAAGAACAGGGTCTGTACCGCTAAGCACCGAGCCCATCGCAGCGATAAGCCGGTCGTTTTCCTCTTCACTTCGTACCGCCACACGATAATAATGGCCGTCCAGACCT
The DNA here is from genome assembly GCF_050587465.1 of Kosakonia sp. N21. NCBI lineage: Bacteria > Pseudomonadati > Pseudomonadota > Gammaproteobacteria > Enterobacterales > Enterobacteriaceae > Kosakonia > Kosakonia sp. N21. The sequence continues at coordinate 158,606 of NZ_JBOBHR010000002.1, forward strand.
GGATAATTGGCACAACTGCGGATCAGGATGTGCCTCTCCAGCAGCGCTCGCTGCAACGCACTATCCGGCGCATCGCAGCGCAGAAAAAGATAGTTTGCCACACCGGGCCAGACGGTCAGCGCGGATAACGCAGCCAGTGCCGCCCGCAAACGTGGTCGCTCCTGTTCCAGCCACCGCCAGCTGGCCTGCTGATAGGCGGTATCCTGCAAAATCACTTCTCCCGCCAGCGCCGCGAAGGCATTGATTGACCACGGCATTTGCATCGCGCGCATACGCGCAACCCTTTGCACATCGCTGCCCACGACATAGCCAAGACGCAGGCCGGGAATGGCGTAAAACTTGGTCAACGATCGCAACACCCACAGATGCGGGTTATCCGCAAGGTGCGGAATAAACCCCGAACGATCGCGAATAAAATCCATAAAGGCTTCATCAAGAACCAGTGCGATACCGAGGGTTTTACAGCGTGCAGTAATGGCATGCAGCAGCGTATCGTCCGGCAGTAACCCGGTAGGGTTATTGGGCGTGCAAAGGAACAGACAGTCCAGATCGGGCGTCAACGCGTCCAGCACCCGCCCGGTCAGTTGCCAGCCCTCTTCTTCCCGCAGGTGAAATTCGGCAATATCGCACCCCACCTGCGTTAGCGCACGGCGGTATTCGGCAAAACCGGGCGTCACTAACATCGCCTTGCGCGGCGCCAGTGCATTGACCAGGGCAAAGATGGCTTCCGTTTCACCATTACCCGCCAGGATCCATGACGCCGGTATCTGATGGTGCGCAGCCAGCGCCTGGTGCAGGCGTTGGTACTCAACGTCCGGATAACGCTCAGCCAACGCCAGGTTGTTTTGCAACGCGCGTTTGAGCGATGCCGGCATACCGGCCGGGTTAATATTGGCACTGAAATCGAGGAGTTGCTCCGGGGCAATGCCCAGCAGTGCTGCCGCCTCACGGGTATTGCCGCCATGCGCGCTATGAAACAAAGCCATCTTCCGCTCCGGTCAAAAACGACAATCTTAAACGAAAAAGACAAGTGGATTCAGGATGCAGTGTTAAACTTTGCGCAGAAATCGGGACGGGAGACCATTATGCGACTCTGGCTGATACGCCATGGTGAAACGGAAGCGAATGTAGCAGGCCTCTACAGTGGCCATTCGCCAACACCATTGACAGCAAAAGGGCTGGCCCAGGCACAGACACTTCATGGTTTGCTGCAGGCGGTTCCCTTCGATCATGTGTTATGCAGCGAGCTTGAGCGGGCACGGCACACCGCGCAATGGGTGCTGGAAAACCGTGATATCACGGTGCACACCACGTCGCTGCTCAATGAGATGTTTTTCGGTGATTGGGAGATGCGCCATCACCGCGATTTAACACGCGAAGATCCGGAGAGTTATGCCGCCTGGTGTACGGACTGGCAGAATGCGGTTCCGACGAACGGCGAAGGTTTTCAGGCCTTCTCCCTGCGCGTCGAGCAGTTTATTGCCACGCTTACCGATCTCCGTCAGCAGCAGAATGTGCTGGTGGTCAGCCATCAGGGCGTACTCAGTTTACTGATTGCCCGGCTGTTAAACATGTCGGCTTCCTCGCTGTGGCATTTCCGCGTTGATCAGGGGTGCTGGAGTGCAATTGATATTCATGATGATTTCGCCACGCTTCGCGTATTAAATAGCCGCGCCATCTGGCAAACGGACGAGACATAGCGTTTTTTTTCATCATCCCATTCGTGGCGGTAATTAGGTCATTGACACGCCACGGCAGGCTGATATTCTCCGCGCGCAGAAATTGTTTTACAAAAATGACAATGCAATCCCACGGCCGTGATGGGATGATAGCCCGCTTCGAAATTGCCAGGACCCGACATTTATCCCGACAATCGATGCACTTCAGGTATAATGTCAGGCCGCTTATTAATAGCTCACTTTTTGTTCACTCAGGGGGAACACTTGCAGGGTAAAGCACTCCAGGATTTTATTATCGACAAAATTGATGACCTGAAAGGTCAGGACATCATCGCCATCGACGTACAGGGTAAATCCAGCATCACAGATTGCATGATTATCTGCACCGGCACTTCCACCCGCCATGTTGTCTCCATCGCGGATCACGTGGTGCAGGAATCGCGCGCAGCAGGCATGATGCCGTTGGGTGTGGAAGGCGAAAGCGCCGCTGACTGGGTTGTGGTCGATCTGGGCGATGTCATTGTCCATGTCATGCAGGAAGAGAGCCGTCGCCTGTATGAACTGGAAAAACTCTGGAGCTAATGCGTGAAGCTGCAACTGGTCGCCGTCGGCACAAAAATGCCGGACTGGGTACAGACAGGTTTTAGTGAATATCTGCGCCGTTTTCCCAAAGATATGCCCTTCGAACTGGTGGAAATTCCCGCGGGAAAGCGCGGTAAAAACGCAGATATCAAACGTATTCTCGACAAAGAGGGTGAACTGATGCTGGCGGCAGCGGGCAAAAACCGTATCGTCACCCTCGATATCCCCGGCAAGCCCTGGGATACGCCGCAACTGGCTATCGAACTGGAACGCTGGAAGCAGGACGGGCGTGACGTCAGCCTGCTGATCGGCGGGCCGGAAGGGTTATCCCCCGCCTGTAAAGCCGCGGCAGAACAAAGTTGGTCGCTCTCTGCGCTGACGCTTCCTCACCCGCTGGTGCGCGTGCTGGTTGCGGAAAGCCTTTACCGCGCATGGAGTATTACCACCAACCATCCTTACCATCGTGAGTAATGACAAGTCTTAGGCAGATTAAGCAGCGGATGAAATTACAGAATTCTTTTCGCGACTATACGGCTGAGTCCGCGCTGTTTGTGCGCCGGGCGGTGGTCGCCTTTACGGGGATTTTGCTGCTTTCCGGCGTGCTGGTCGCCAACCTTTATAATCTGCAAATCGTCCGTTTTGCGGACTATCAGACCCGCTCCAACGAAAACCGCATCAAACTGGTACCCATTCCGCCAAGTCGCGGCATTATTTACGATCGTAACGGCACGCCGCTCGCACTTAACCGCACCATCTACCAGGTCGAAATGATGCCGGAGAAGGTCGATGACGTGCAGCAAACGCTGGATGCGCTTCGCGACGTGGTCGATCTGAACGATGACGATATCGCCAACTTTAAAAAAGAGCGCTCACGTTCACACCGTTTCACCTCGATTCCGGTAAAAACCAACCTGACCGAAGTCCAGGTCGCACGCTTTGCGGTTAACCAGTACCGCTTTCCCGGCGTTGAAGTAAAAGGCTACAAACGCCGTTACTACCCCTATGGTTCCGCGCTGACCCATGTCATTGGCTATGTTTCGAAGATTAACGATAAAGACGTCGACCGGCTGGATAAAGAGGGCAAGCTGGCAAACTATGCCGCGACCCACGATATCGGCAAACTCGGTATTGAACGCTATTACGAAGACGTCCTGCATGGCCAGACGGGTTATGAAGAAGTGGAAGTCAACAACCGTGGTCGCGTCATCCGTCAGTTGAAAGAAGTGCCGCCGCAGGCCGGTCATGACATCTACCTGACGCTGGATTTAAAACTGCAGCAGTACATTGAAACACTGCTGGCTGGCAGTCGCGCCGCCGTCGTGGTCACCGATCCGCGCAGCGGCAGCATTCTCGCGCTGGTCTCAACACCAAGCTACGATCCGAACCTGTTCGTCGACGGGATTTCCAGCAAGGACTACGCCTCGTTGCTTAACGATCCGAATACGCCGCTGATCAACCGCGCAACGCAGGGGGTCTATCCGCCAGCCTCTACAGTGAAGCCGTACGTGGCGGTCTCCGCGCTCAGCGCAGGCGTTATTAACCGCAATACCAGCCTGTTTGACCCGGGCTGGTGGCAGTTGCCGGGCTCAGACAAGCGTTACCGTGACTGGAAAAAATGGGGCCACGGCCACCTGAATATCACCAAATCGCTGGAAGAGTCCGCCGATACCTTCTTCTATCAGGTTGCCTATGACATGGGTATCGACCGTCTTGCTGAGTGGATGGGCAAATTTGGTTACGGGCAGTATACCGGCGTTGACCTCTCTGAAGAGCGCTCCGGTAATATGCCAACGCGCGAATGGAAACTGAAACGCTTTAAAAAACCCTGGTATCAGGGTGACACCATCCCGGTCGGGATTGGCCAGGGTTACTGGACTGCCACCCCGTTGCAGATGAACAAGGCCATGATGACCCTGATTAATGACGGTATCGTCAAAGTGCCGCATCTGCTGATGAGCACCGTGGAAGATGGCAAGCAGGTCCCGTGGAAACAACCCACGCAGCCACCGGTAGGCGACATCCATTCCGGCTACTGGGAAATTGCCAAGGACGGGATGTATGGCGTGGCTAACCGCGCTAACGGTACCGGCCATAAATATTTCGCCAATGCGCCGTACAAGGTTGCCGCAAAATCCGGTACCGCGCAGGTATTCGGCCTGAAAGCTAACGAAACGTATAACGCGCACCGCATTGCGGAACGCCTGCGCGACCATAAACTGATGACCGCATTTGCGCCTTATGACAATCCCCAGGTCGCCGTTGCGATGATCCTGGAGAACGGCGGCGCTGGCCCGGCCGTCGGGACAATTATGCGTCAAATCCTCGACCATATTATGCTGGGCGATAACAACACCGACTTGCCAACGGAAAACCCGTCAGCGGCGGCGACGGAGGACCAATAATCATGACGGACAATCCGAACAAAAAATCGTTCTGGGATAAAATCCATATCGATCCGACACTGATGCTCATCGTTCTCGCGCTGCTGTTTTACAGCGCGATCGTTATCTGGAGCGCCAGCGGCCAGGACATTGGCATGACCGAACGTAAAATCGGGCAGATTACGATGGGCCTGATCATCATGGTGGTCATGGCGCAGGTTCCGCCGCGTGTGTATGAAGGCTGGGCGCCCTACCTCTATATCTTCTGCGTGATTCTGCTGGTGGCGGTAGATGCTTTCGGTGCGATTTCGAAAGGCGCGCAACGCTGGCTGGACCTGGGTATCGTGCGTTTTCAGCCGTCGGAAATTGCCAAAATTGCCGTGCCATTGATGGTCGCGCGTTTTATTAACCGCGATGTTTGCCCGCCGTCGTTGAAAAACACCGGCATCGCACTGGTACTGATCTTTGTGCCAACGCTGTTAGTCGCCGCACAACCGGACCTGGGTACCTCGATTCTGGTGGTGCTTTCCGGGCTGTTTGTGCTGTTCCTTTCCGGCCTGAGCTGGCGGTTAATCGGTATTGCCGTGGTGCTTATCGCCGCCTTTATTCCGGTGCTGTGGTTCTTCCTGATGCATGATTATCAACGCCAGCGCGTGATGATGCTGCTCGATCCGGAAACCGATCCGCTGGGCGCGGGCTATCATATTATTCAGTCAAAAATCGCCATTGGTTCCGGCGGGCTGAGCGGCAAAGGCTGGTTGCATGGTACCCAGTCGCAGCTAGAATTCTTGCCAGAGCGCCATACTGACTTTATTTTTGCCGTGCTGGCGGAAGAACTGGGTCTGGTGGGGATTTTGATTTTGCTGGCGCTTTATCTGCTGTTAATTATGCGTGGGCTATGGATTGCCGCCCGGGCGCAAACCACCTTTGGCCGGGTCATGGCCGGGGGTTTGATGTTGATTTTGTTCGTTTATGTGTTCGTAAATATTGGTATGGTGAGTGGTATCCTGCCGGTTGTGGGCGTACCGTTGCCACTGATAAGTTACGGGGGGTCCGCCCTGATCGTACTCATGGCCGGGTTTGGTATCGTTATGTCGATCCATACTCACAGGAAAATGTTGTCCAAAAGCGTCTAACGATAAGAGGTGCGCAATGCGTAAGCAATGGCTTGGGGTCTGCATAGCAGCAGGATTACTGGCGGCATGTTCAAATGATAATGGTCAACAGCAAACGACCGTTGCGCCGCAACCTGTCGTGTGCAACGGCCCTGTCGTTGAAATCAGCGGTGCTGAGCCTCATTACGAGCCGCTCAATGCCACGGCGAATCAGGATTATCAGCGCGATGGCAAAAGCTACAAAGTGGTTCAGGATCCCTCCCGCTTCAGTCAGGCAGGCCTGGCTGCCATTTACGATGCCGAACCGGGCAGCAACTTAACGGCTTCCGGCGAAGCGTTCGACCCGGCGCAACTGACCGCGGCGCACCCTACTCTGCCGATCCCGAGCTACGCCCGTATCACCAACCTCGCCAACGGGCGGATGATTGTGGTGCGTATTAACGATCGCGGCCCGTATGGCAACGACCGTGTTATTTCTCTGTCTCGCGCGGCGGCAGATCGCCTGAATACGTCCAACAACACCAAAGTGCGTATCGATCCGATTATTGTCGCGCAGGATGGTTCTCTTTCCGGCCCAGGCATGGCCTGCACCAAGGTTGCTCAGCAGACCTACGTTCTGCCGGATCGTCCCGATCTTGGCGGCGGACTGGGCAGCGTCTCATCAGCGCCTCAAGCCGCGCAGCCACAGGGGAATGTTCAGGCCATCAGCAATGATACGTTGAAAAGCGACGATGCTGCCGGCGCACCGGTAAAAAGCGGTGGCTTCCTGGGCGCGCAAACGCCGCTGGCCGCGGGCGTGTTGGAAGGGAGCGACACGACGACGCAAAGCGCCGTCACACCGTCGACCACCACCACATCCATGATGTCGGCCAGTCAGAACACATCGGCAGTGCAAACCACCGCACCTGCCGCGACCCGCACCGCGCCGGTGACTGCACCGGGTTCTGTGCAGGGGCATGTGGCAACCACCAGTACAAGCGCCGCAACTACACGCACCGCCGCAACCACTGCGACCGCAACGGCAACCAGCGGGTATATGGTGCAGGTCGGTGCGGTGAGCGATCAGGCACGCGCGCAGCAGTATCAGCAGCGCCTGGCGCAGCAATTCTCCGTTCCGGGCCGTGTTGTGCAAAACGGCGCGGTCTGGCGGGTACAGTTAGGGCCGTTCAGTAATAAAGCCGATGCCAGCGCCCTGCAGGGGCGTTTGCAAAATGAAGCGCAGTTACAATCGTTTGTTACTGGCGCGCAGTAACCGGGTAAGGCATCTGATTCTGTCAACTTCTGTAAGCATCATTCACAAAGTCATGCGGAAAGTCAGATGCCTGCCGATATAGCTTTTGCTATAGTAAGGCACTTTTTTTAACTCCATCACGGATGTCGTAGTTCGACCATGAAGACCACTCTCTCCGTTCGTTTTGTGCAGCGCCTTGCGCTCACCACGGCGCTGACCGCAGCCACACTTTCTGCTGCTCACGCCGATGACCTGAATATTAAAACCATGATCCCTGGCGTGCCGCAAATCGATGCGGAGTCCTATATCCTGATCGATTACAACTCCGGCAAAGTGCTGGCGGAACAAAACGCTGACGCGCGTCGCGATCCGGCCAGTCTGACCAAAATGATGACCAGCTACGTTATCGGTCAGGCGATGAAAGCGGGCAAGTTTAAAGACAGCGACCTGGTGACGATTGGTAACGACGCATGGGCGACCGGTAACCCGGTGTTCCGCGGCTCTTCACTGATGTTCCTGAAACCTGGCATGCAGGTGCCGGTTTCCCAGCTTATCCGTGGGATTAACCTGCAATCCGGTAACGATGCGTGCGTGGCGATGGCGGACTATGTCGCGGGTAGCCAGGACGCGTTTGTTGGCCTGATGAACAACTATGTGCGCGCCCTTGGCCTGCAAAACAGCCATTTCCAGACCGTACATGGCCTGGACGCTGATGGTCAGTACAGCTCCGCACGCGATATGGCGCTGATTGGCCAGGCGCTGATCCGCGATGTACCGAACGAGTACTCCATCTATAAAGAGAAAGAGTTCACCTTCAACGGCATCCGCCAGACCAACCGTAACGGTCTGCTGTGGGACAACAGTCTGAACGTTGATGGCATTAAAACCGGTCATACCGACAAAGCGGGTTACAACCTGGTGGCGTCGGCGACTGAAGGTCAGATGCGTTTGATCTCGGCGGTGATGGGCGGTCGTACCTTTAAAGGCCGTGAAACCGAAAGCAAAAAATTGCTGACCTGGGGCTTCCGCTTCTTCGAAACCGTGAGCCCTCTGAAAGCAGGTAAAGAATTCGCTTCTGAACCGGCCTGGTTCGGCGACAGCGATCGCGCATCGCTGGGCGTGGATAAAGACGTGTATCTGACTATCCCGCGCGGCCGCATGAAAGATCTGAAAGCCAGCTATGTGCTGAACAACAGCGAGCTGCATGCGCCGCTGCAGAAAAATCAGGTTGTCGGTTCCATTAACTTCCAGCTTGATGGCAAAACGATCGAGCAGCGCCCGCTGGTCGTGCTGCAGGAAATCCCGGAAGGCAATTTCTTTGGCAAAATCATTGATTACATTAAATTGATGTTCCATCACTGGTTTGGTTAAGAATTGAACACTTGAAAGTGTGATTTTCGTCCCCATATACTACGTATCCAAAAAACTCCTGCCCCTGCGGCAGGAGTTGTTCTTTTTTACGCCGGAGCTGACATGAAAACCAATCTCAAAGAACTGCTTGAATTCCCGACACCCTTTACTTACAAAGTGATGGGTCTGGCGAAACCAGAGCTGGTTGATCTGGTGGTTGAAGTGGTACAGCGCCATGCGCCAGGTGATTACTCTCCGCAGGTAAAACCGAGCAGCAAAGGCAATTACCACTCGGTCTCTATCACCATTAATGCAACGCACATCGAGCAGGTTGAGATTCTTTACGAAGAACTCGGCAACATCGAAATTGTTCGCATGGTGCTGTAATGCCAGCAGACGTTGCCCGGAAGCATTCGGGTAACGTCTTCGCTGTGATATACTCCCCCCACTCTTTTCTCCCCCGGAGATGCCGTTTTGTCTCAGGATACAATCCTCATCCGCAATCTGGGCTTACAGCCTTACGATCCCGTGTCCCGGGCGATGCATGAATTCACCGATACCCGTGACGATACAACGCCTGACGAAATCTGGCTGGTCGAACATATGCCGGTCTTTACCCAGGGTCAGGCCGGCAAAGCTGAACACCTGCTGGCAACCGGCGATATTCCAGTGATCCAGAGCGATCGCGGTGGCCAGGTCACCTACCACGGACCGGGTCAGCAAGTGATGTACGTTTTAATAAATCTTAAGCGTCGCAAAATTGGCGTGCGTGAACTTGTTACATTGCTGGAAAATACGGTCATCAATACGCTGGCAATACTGGACATCCCGGCGCAGGCTCGCGCCGATGCGCCGGGCGTGTATGTCGATGGTAAAAAGATCTGTTCGCTGGGGCTGCGCATTCGTAAAGGGTGCTCATTTCATGGCCTGGCGCTGAATATCGCCATGGACCTGGCCCCCTTTATGCGCATCAATCCCTGTGGATATGCCGGGATGGAAATGACCCAGATCAGTCAGCTTTCACAAAAAGCGGATATGGATAAAATAAGGACAATTCTTATCCGGGAATTTTTAGCGTTACTAAACAATCCACCACATCAATATATGAGCGCTTAATATATGATGTATTACGGCCCGCATTTTGTGCGGGTCGTTATTTATTTGGCCTGTTAGCGCTTTACAATAGGTGCCATATTCTCTATTTTCAACCTACCTGCCTTGTCGGGTTAATAAGCATTGCGATGCTTTCCCGGGCTTCGTATTCGTGCTTATGGCCAATCGTCTTTTGAGTGCTTGTCCGCCATCGCGATGAAAAATCTACGTAATGCTGATATGTGACAGGACGTTAACTCAAATTAATAATCAACAAAAAAAACAAATTCAACTATCATTCATATTGCGAATGATTACGGAGCACTAGCGTGGAGAATAATAACCTGCCGGCAAAGCGAATAACCGGGCGCCCCGAGGACGACAAGCCGCAAATCTTCCGGACACTGCGCAATATTGATCTCAACTTATTGACTATTTTTGAGGCGGTATATGTCCATAAAGGGATTGTTAACGCGGCAAAAGTGCTCAACCTCACCCCTTCCGCTATTAGCCAGTCAATTCAGAAACTGCGCTCAATATTTCCAGATCCGCTTTTCATTCGAAAAGGCCAGGGCGTCACGCCTACGGCTTATGCCTCTCATCTGCATGAATATATCAGCCAGGGGCTGGAATCTATCCTCGGCGCGTTGGATCTCACTGGCAGCTACGATAAACAGCGCACGATTACCGTCGGCACAACGCCGTCTATTGGCGCGTTAGCCCTTCCGGTTATCTATCAGGCGATAAAAGCCAATGCCCCGCATCTGATGATGCGCAATATTCCGGTCAAAGATGGGGAAAGCCAGCTCAGTCAGTTTCAGACGGATTTAATTATTGATACTCACCTCCCCTCATCGCGCGCGCTCAATAGCCATGTGCTGTATACCGACCGCCTGATGTTGGTGTGCCGTAAAGGGCATCCTTGTCTGAACGGGCCAATCAACGAAGAGGTTTTGCAGCAGTACGAGCACACGATGGTGATGCTGGAAGCGCAAAATCTGAGCGGCTTACGTCAGCGCGTGCAGGATCTCTTTCCAGAGCGCCAGATCAGTTTCAGCAGTTACAATATGTTTACTATTGCAGCACTGATCGGCAACACTGACCTGCTGGGACTGATGACAACGCGTTTGTTCAAATTGTTTAGCGATTGCTGGCCGCTGGTGGAAATTGATTACCCGCCAATCAGCAACGAGCGGCTGGATATCTCGCTGTATTACAATAAATTGAGCCTGCGAGATCCGGTGCTGGAAAACGTTATCAATGTTATCCGACGGGCTTTTTAAAGCCCGTTCTCACCTGGCGAATGTGCTAACCCTTACTGGGCATTTGGCACAAAACAACAACTATTTTACAAATAGCCCCGTTGTCAGGCTGCTTTCTGCCCTCCATCAATGGTATACTGCGCGCAAGTTAATTCAAAAATAGTTGATAAATACAACATTCCCTTGAATTGAAATGCTTACTTCGTTATCCGCAACTGGAACACGCACGCTATGAGTAAACCCATTGTGATGGAACGCGGTGTTAAGTACCGCGATGCCGATAAAATGGCTCTTATCCCGGTTAAAAACGTGGCCACAGAGCGCGAAGCCCTGCTAAGAAAACCGGAATGGATGAAAATCAAACTTCCGGCTGACTCTTCCCGTATTCAGGGTATCAAAGCGGCCATGCGTAAAAACGGCCTGCATTCTGTTTGCGAAGAGGCGTCCTGTCCGAACCTCGCTGAGTGTTTCAACCATGGTACCGCCACGTTTATGATCCTCGGCGCGATCTGCACCCGTCGCTGCCCGTTCTGCGATGTGGCCCACGGTCGTCCGGTGGCGCCAGACGCTAACGAACCGCAAAAACTGGCGCAAACTATCGCAGATATGGCATTGCGTTACGTGGTCATCACTTCGGTTGACCGTGATGACCTGCGCGACGGCGGCGCACAGCATTTTGCTGATTGTATTACCGCTATTCGCGAGAAGAGCCCGACGATTAAAATCGAAACGCTGGTACCTGACTTCCGTGGACGCATGGATCGTGCGCTGGATATCCTCACAGCAACCCCGCCAGACGTGTTTAACCACAACCTGGAGAACGTGCCGCGTATTTACCGTCAGGTTCGCCCGGGAGCGGATTACAACTGGTCACTGAAGCTGCTGGAGCGTTTTAAAGAAGCGCATCCGGAGATCCCGACGAAATCCGGTCTGATGGTCGGTTTAGGCGAAACCAATGCCGAAATCATTGACGTTATGCGCGACCTGCGCCGCCACGGCGTGACGATGTTAACGCTGGGTCAGTATCTGCAACCGAGCCGTCATCACCTGCCGGTGCAGCGCTATGTCAGCCCGGATGAGTTTGATGAGATGAAAGAAGAAGCGCTGGCGATGGGCTTTACCCACGCAGCATGCGGTCCGTTCGTTCGCTCCTCTTACCATGCGGATTTGCAGGCAAAAGGCATCGAAGTGAAGTAATACTTCCTTACACAACCTACAAAAAAACCGGCTCAGTGGCCGGTTTTTTTTCGCCTGTCGGGGCGCTATTACTCTTTGTGAGAGAGTTTCTCTGCAGTGACTTCGCCTTCGGCTTCTTTCTTCGCTGCATCATCATCGTTCATCGCTTTTTTAAAGCCTTTGATGGCTGCACCCAGATCGCCGCCCAACGTGCGCAGTTTCTTGGTCCCAAACAGCAGGACAACCAGTGCGGCCACGACCAGCAGTTTGGTAATACTAATCTCACCCATAGATACCTTCTTTCGTAAAACAGGCTGCATAAAACGTCATTATAACCCGATTTCATTAACGGTCATTCGACGCGCGCACACAATAGCAATCTGTAACGAGATGGATCAAGTGTTGTTTAAAAAAACATCACAACAATCGTGGTGCAGCGAAGCGCCGGTTACGTAACACGGGCAACGTATCCCGCGTTTGCGCTACACGTTCCTCGCTGACCTCCGCAACGATCAGCGCAGGCGCTTCTGCTGCCGCAGCCAGCGTTACGCCTTGTGGGTCAACAATCCGGCTTTGCCCGATATTTTTGTTACCGCACTCCCCGGCCGCCACCACATAGCATGTGGTGTCGAGCGCCCGCGCCGACAGCAACGTTGCCCAGTGCTGTTCTTTGAGTGGACCACGCACCCAGGCCGCAGGCAACACCAGCAACTGTGCGCCATCAAGCGCCAGCTTCATTGCCAGCTCAGGAAAACGCAAATCGTAGCAGGTCATCAGACCCACCTTCATCCCCTCAATGTCGATTAACGGCGCAACGTCATCTCCGGCATCCACCCGCGCCGATTCCTGAATATTAAACGCGTCGTACAGATGCAGCTTGGCATACTGCGCGATCACCTTACCGCCGCGCAATACCACCAGCGTATTAAACGCCCGCCCTTCGGTAGAAGGCACATGCACCGTCAGCACCGTCGTCAGGGTATTGCGTCGACTCTCCTCGCAAAGCAGCGTCAGGAAGCCGCCATCGAGCCGCTGAGCGGATTTTACCGACAGGTGAGGGTCATTATCATCCCGCGCCAGCAAAGCCTCTGGCAGCACCAATAGCGACGCCTGCTGAGAAGCGGCCTGCGCCATTAACGCCACACAGGTTTGCGCGTTGGTGCGCCAGTCAGGCGTCACCACAAATTGTCCCGCCGCAACAATCATCTCGTTATCCTCTCGCTTCACCGCGATAGCCAGAAAATGGCGGCGGCGCTACACTCATCCACTCTAACAAATCAAATAGCAGGATTTCACCGTGTTACAACTTCTTTTAGCGGTATTTATCGGCGGGGGCACAGGCAGCGTGGCGCGCTGGCTGTTGAGTATGAAGCTTAACCCAACGCATCAAATTATCCCTCTCGGTACGCTGACGGCCAACCTGCTTGGCGCATTTATCATTGGCATGGGGCTGGCGTGGTTCAACCGCATGACGCATATCGATCCGCTGTGGAAAGTCTTGCTGACCACCGGTTTTTGCGGCGGGCTGACCACCTTTTCCACATTTTCGGCGGAAGTGGTGTTTCTGTTGCAGGATGGGCGCGCTGGCTGGGCCCTCGTTAACGTGGCGGTGAACCTGCTGGGATCGTTTGCGATGACAGCGCTGGCGTTCTGGCTGTTTTCTGCGGCGAATGCAAACTGAAGGGATAAAAAAAACCCGCCGTGAGGCGGGTTTTGGGATTCTTGCTAAACGTAGCTCAATTAGACAGGCATTACGTTTGCAGCAGATGGGCCTTTGGCACCGTTAGTGATTTCAAACTCAACGCGCTGACCTTCAGCCAGAGTTTTGAAACCATTGCTCTGGATTGCAGAGAAGTGTACGAACACGTCTTTGCTGCCATCTTCCGGAGTAATGAAACCGAATCCTTTGGATTCATTAAACCACTTAACGTTACCTTTAATCTTAGACATCAAAATTACCTTTACATGAAAAAACGACACAAATGCTGTGTCGGGTATCAGTACAACAATTGTAGCGACTTTTGTCCAGTCGTTATTCACTAAAAAGTGATAAATGTCGCTAACTTTTTTTCGGTAGCAGGTTTATGCCGCATTTCACGCGCTGTATAAAAATTGCGCACCGCGTCAACCCGCTTTTACCCCCTTTACTGCCCTCAGAACTGAAAACGCATCCAGGCGAAGTAAACGTTACCGTTGTTGTATGTGCCGGGGATATAGGTCATCTGGAACGTTGCCGGACCGTAGCCAATCGACGCCAGCGGCAGCAGCACCGGGATCGGGATGTAGTGCCAGTTATCACGCGCGGTAAAGCCTGCCGTGTACCCCAATCCCAGGCGGAAATTATCGTCCGCCAGCGGGCGCCAGGTTTTCTCCCAACCGTAACCGCCAATCGGCTCCCATTTGTTGAAGGAGTCTTTAAACGCCATCAGATACAGGCCGTGCCAGTTACCGTTTTCATCCCAGCGAGACTGACCAAACCCCGCGCCCCAGGGACGCTCGTTATAGCGGTCAGTTTTTTCCTTGTCATAGGCAAAACGCGCATGCCAGGTGATCGCCGGCACATACAAGTCGTAATGCTCAGGCTGCTGCCAGGTTTGCTTCACATTGTCAGTAAAATCAGAAAACCAGCTGTTTTCTGCTGCGTGTGTGGAAACCACCGAAAGCTGACAAAATAAAGAGAATAAAATCCACAAAATCTTCTTATTTACAAACACCGTATTCATTCCATGTTACGAATCGACGTATATTCTCGGACAGGGTATCTGAATATTCTCTTAACGAAATCAGATTAATTCTGAAAACGCAGCGGCATTGTTTTTCGGCCATAATAAATTTTTTCCGCTAATACAATTAGATGCGCCCCGAATACGGAGCGCAAAATTAATTCAGCGTTGGCGATGCAGCAGTAAATAAATGGCCGGAATAACAAACATCGACAACAACGGCGCCGTTACCATGCCGCCAATCATCGGTGCCGCAATGCGGCTCATCACCTCGGAACCGCTGCCCCCGCCCCACATGATAGGCAGTAACCCCGCCATAATGGTCGCTACCGTCATCACTTTCGGGCGTACGCGCAGCACCGCTCCTTCGTGGATGGCGCGCATCAACACCTTATTTCCTTCATCAGGATCAGGTCGCCGGTATTTCTCCAGCGCATGATTGAGATAGAGCACCATAATAACGCCGAACTCGGCCGCCACACCAGCAAGTGCAATAAACCCAACCGCCCCGGCAACGGACAAATTATAGCCCAGCAGCCACAGTAACCAGACACCGCCAATCAACGAGAAAGGTAATGTCCCCATTATTAACAGGGCATCGGAAACCCGTTTAAAGGTAATAAATAACAGCACAAAGATAATCATTAGCGTCACCGGCAAGACAATTTTCAGTTTTGCCGTGGCGCGCTCAAGATATTCAAATTGTCCCGACCAGGAGAGCGTAACCCCTTGCGGTAACTGCACCTGTTGCGCCACCCGCTGCTGCATCTCATCAACCGCTGATTTTAAATCCCGTCCACGTAAATCAACGTAGATCCAGTTGGAAAGCCGCGCGTTTTCGCTTTTCAGCATCGGAGGCCCTTCTTTCACGACAATATCCGCCAGTTCACCAAGCGCAATCTGGCTGCCATTTTCGGTGATCACCGGCAAATTCCGCAGATCATCAACATTATCACGCAGTTCTCGCGGGTAGCGCACATTGATTGGATAACGCTCGCGCCCTTGCAGGACTTCGCCAATGTTTTCGCCGCCCACCAGCGTGGAAACCAGCGATTGCAGCTCTTTGACCGAGACCCCATAGCGCGCCGCCTGCTGGCGGTTAATCGTGATATCGACATAGCGACCACCCGCCAGGCGCTCTGCCAGCGCGGAGGTTACGCCCGGCACGGTTTTCACCACCTGTTCGATTTGCTGCGCCACGCGCTCAATATCGGCAATATTATTACCGTTCACCTTTATGCCCACCGGGCTTTTGATCCCCGTCGCCAGCATGTCCAGTCGGTTACGAATGGGCGGAACCCAAACGTTAGCGATCCCTGGCACATTGACGGTTTTATCCAGTTCCGCCACCAGTTTTTCCGGCGTCATACCGGCACGCCACTGGTCGCGAGGTTTAAAATGGATGGTGGTTTCCAGCATCGTTAGCGGCGCGGGATCGGTCGCGCTCTCGGCACGTCCGGCTTTGCCAAACACGCTTTCTACTTCCGGTACGCTTTTAATGAGCCGGTCGGTTTGCTGTAACAAACGCCCGGCTTCGCGGGCCGAAATCCCCGGTAGCGTCGACGGCATATACAGGAGATCGCCTTCGTTGAGCGGCGGCATAAACTCGCTGCCCAATCGACTGAGCGGCCACAGCGTTGCCAGCAGCAACAAGAGCGCCAGCCCCAGCGTCGCCTTCGGCCAGGCCAGTACGCGATCCAACAGCGGTTCATAAATGCGGATCAGAAAACGGTTAATCGGGTTGGCTTTCTCATCAGGGATCTTACCGCGAATAAACAGCCCCATCAGCACCGGCACCAGTGTTATCCCGAAACCTGCGGCCACCGCCATCGCCCAGGTTTTGGTAAAGGCCAGCGGTGAAAACATCCGCCCTTCCTGCGCCTCCAGGGAAAAAACCGGAATAAACGACAAGGTAATGATCAACAGACTGCAAAACAGCGCAGGCCCCACTTCAACCGCTGCTCTTTCCGAGAAGCGCCAGTAATCCGCCCCCGTTGGCTGCTGTCCGGGGTTATCGTGCCGCCACTGCTCCATCACTTTATGCATGTTCTCTATCATCACGATGGCGGCATCCACCATCGCGCCGATGGCGATGGCAATCCCCCCCAGCGACATGATATTGGCGTTAATCCCCTGATAGTGCATGACGATAAACGCGCCGAGGATCCCTAATGGCAAAGAGACAATCGCCACCAGCGCAGAGCGAAAGTGAAACAGAAACAGCGTACAAACCAGCGCAACAACGATGAATTCCTCAATCAGCTTATGGGTCAGCGTCTCAACGGCATGCTCAATCAGCGTCGAGCGGTCATACACCGGAACGATCTCAACACCCGCAGGTAATGTTTTCTGTATCTCGCTGAGCTTTGCTTTCACGGCATGAATGGTGTCCAGCGCGTTTTTGCCGTAACGCATCACAATGATACCGCCCGCGACCTCCCCTTCGCCGTTATACTCCGCCACGCCACGGCGCAGCTCAGGCCCAAGGCGTACCGTGGCCACATCAGATAACATCACTGGCACGCCATCGCGGCTGGCAATCACTATCTGGCGAAAATCCGCCAACTGGCGCAGATAGCCCGTGGTGCGCACCATAAATTCCGCTTCGCCCATCTCCAGCAATGCGCCGCCGCTCTCCTGGTTCGCCGCCTGCACGGCATTCACAATCTGCTCGTGCGTAATGTTAAGCGCCCGCATGCGCGCCGGATCCGGTACTATCTGATACTGGCGCACCATCCCGCCAACGCTGGCGACCTCCGCCACATTCGGCACCGTTTTCAGCTCAAACTTGAGCGTCCAGTCCTGCAACGCCCGCAGATCCGCAAGGTTGTGTTTCCCACTGCGATCCACCAACGCGTATTCGTAGACCCACCCCACACCGGTTGCGTCCGGTCCCAGCCCCACGTTCACCCCCGCAGGCAGCGATGACTGGATCTGGCTCAGGTTTTCCAGGACCCGCGATCGCGCCCAGTAGAGATCGGTATAGTCTTCAAACAAAACATAGACATATGCATCGCCAAACATTGAATAACCGCGCACGGTTTTCGCCCCCGGTACGGATAACATGGCGGTGGTTAACGGATAAGTGACCTGATCTTCGATAATTTGCGGCGCCTTCCCCGGGTAGCTGGCGCGAATAATGACCTGCACATCCGACAGATCCGGTAGCGCATCCAGCGGTGCACGCTGAACCGACCATAATCCCCAGCCGGTCAGCACCACGGCAGCCAGCAGGATCAACAAGCGGTTTCGCAACGAGGCGCGAATAACGGCAGCAATCATTTCATTGCCTCCTGCATCGGCATCAGGTGGGTGATCACCGCGCCTTCCTCATCATCCAGCATGAAACTAAACATCACCGTATCCCCGACTTTAATCGCCGGATCAGGTTGTTTCACAACAAAGTCCATGGTCATCGCCCCCCAGTTCAGCGCCGGAATGGGCTGGTGCGACAGCGTGATGCTGCCCGCATCAATGGCTTTCACCACGCCGGTAGCGTCGTACTGCTGCACGTTTTTCTTCGCAGTCTGTGTGGCCTGTTGTTCCGGTAACGCGCTGCGCAGGTTCGCTTCAGAGTCAATCAGGAACTGACCGGAGGTCACCACACTGTCACCCGCGTTAAGACCAGACAACACTTCCGTCCAGCCCTGCGCGGTGCGCCCGGTGGTGACATTTACCGCCCGGAAATGACCGTCGCCGGTAGCCAGCAATACCCGGCTGGCAGCGCCGGTTTCAATCAACGCCTCTTCCGGAATAGCCAACACCGCAGGCTGCTGCGCGGACGCCGCAGTGGAGACGGTCAGAAACATACCGGGTTTCAGTTTTTGTTGGGGATTGTCCAGCACGATACGGGCTTTCAGCGTACGGGTGGCGGTCTCCAGTTGCGGCAACAGTTCGCTGACGCGACCGTGAAATTGCTCACCCGGCCAGCTCGCCGAGGTCGCCACAATCTCGCTGCCCGTCGCCAGCGCTTGTGCCTGGGTTGGCGGGTAATCCACCACCAGCCACACCGGATCGAGGCTCGCCAGCTCAAACAGACTTTGCGTGGCAGCCACCTGCGCGCCTTCGCGCGAATCCAGTTTGACCACATACCCGTCTTTGTCAGCGCGCAGCGTCAGCCGCGTTTCCGGTTTACCACTGCGTTCGACGACCCGAATGATCGCTTCCGGCATAAACTGCAACGCCAGTCGTTCACGGGCTGCGCGGGTCAGTTCACTATCCCCCAACTGGCGAACAGCCAGATACTCCTGCTGAGCGGTAGTCCATTGAGGGATCCATAACTGCGCCAACGGTTGGCCTTTTTTCACCCACTGTTGCGGTGCACGAACAAAGAGTTTTTCCACCACCCCGGCCGCCGGTGACGGCACGCTCTGAATGCTGCGCTCATCGGTGGTCACGGTGGCAAAGGCGGAAAACGCGCTGGCCAGCACACGTTGTTCCACGCGCCCGGTGGTCATGCCCAGATTCTGCTGTTGCTGCGCACTGACGCTCACCCCGCCAGCAGCGGGCGCGTCATCGGCATAACGCGGCACCAGCGGCATATCCATAAATGGGGATTTACCCGGCTTATCAAAACGTTGATCCGGCATCATCGGATCGTACCAGTACAACACTTTACGCGCGGGGGCCGCTTCCGTTGAAGTGGCAGGCGCGGTATGTTGCCGCCCGGTCACATACCCAATACCCGCAGCCACGCCGGCGGCAATCACAACGGCAACTATGCTCTTTTTCATCACATCAACTCCTGCGGGATCAACCAGCGGATCGCGGCCCATGTCCGCGCCATCTCTTTTTCGGCCTGGTTTGCGGCCAGTTCGCTGTCGAGCACATTACGCCGCGCATCCAGCAGTTCCGGCAGCGCGCTCTGCCCGGATCGGTATTGCGCCGCCAATAGCGTGGCGCGTTGGCGCACCAGCGGTAGCACTTCATCGCGCTGGCGCATCCATAAGGTTTGTGCCGCGTTATATTCGGCAATCAGTGAGTGCAGTTGCGCCATGTGCTCACGCCCGGCAAGCGCCAGTTGATCGTTAGCCTGCATCGTGCGGGAGACATCCGCCGCGTGGTCTTTATCCTGGCGGCGTGACTGGAACAGCGGCAGATCGACGGTAAACATCACCCCGGCCATATCTTCATAGCCTTCGGCGCGCCGGCCATACCACACCTCCACTTCCACATCCGGAATGGCGGCAATCGCCGACTCCGCAGAACGGGCTTTAGCGCTGTTAGCGGCGCTGGCGGCGGCCACCACATCAGGATGTTGTGCGATGCCCTGCTCAAGCGTTTTTTCATCGGCGGGCAGGCGCTGGTAACGGGGGAGTTCACCGGCAATATCGGTCACGCTTTGCCCGGTGAGTTGCATCAGACGGGTTTGCGCCAGTTGCACATCCCGCTCGGCAAGGGTGACTTTGTCGCGCATGGCGCTAAGCCCAATCCGCAAGGCCAGTACGCTGTCCGGTGCGGCGCTGCCTGCCCCAACGCTGGCGCGCTGCGCCCCCTGCTGTCGCTCAGTCTCCTCCAGCAGTTTGCGGGCGGTTTGCACGGCTTTCTCTGAGAGCGCCAGATCAAGCCATGCCTGTGCGGTATCGCGCTGTAACGTGGCGCGCACCACGGCAGATTTGGCGCTCACACTCTGCGCTTCAGCCAACAGCGTATCGGCCTTGCGGTCACGTTTTTCCGCGCTGATGTATTGCTGCATGATGCCAACCCGCTGCATGGTCATGCCTTCACGGGTCAAACGGCGGTCGTTGTTGCCCTGCACCGGTACGTTTTCGATCCCGAATTTCAGCTTCGGATCCGGCAACTGACGGGCGGAATCCGCCATCGCATCCAGCGCTTGCGCTTCGTTACGATTGGCGGACAGTTCGGCGGAGTAACGTTCGGCAGCGGCGAGTGTCTGCGTCAGCGTCAGTGACTCCGCCTGTACGGCGGAGCACACTAATCCGAGCGCGACCGCACCGAGCCGCAGGCTCAGTGTGCATCGTTTCATTGTTGCCTCCGGTTACGCTTGTGGCGTCAATGAAACGAGCTGGTATCCATCGTCATGCTGGACGAAGGTAAAACTGACCTTATCGCCAGGCTTCACAGCAGGCAATGCACTCCCCTGAGGGCGTGCAAACTGCATGGTCATTGGCGGCCAGTTAAGGGCAGGAATGGCGGTATGGGCGATAGAGACAGATTGCGCAGAGACCTTTTTGACCACGCCCTGGCTTTGGTAGACCTGGGACTGCATAGCCTGGTGCTGCGACATATCGTGCATGCCCTGCATGTCGTGTTGCATGCCTTGCATGTCGTGGGTGGTTTGCGCCTGAGCGGCGGTGAAAGAGAACAGCAGTACGCCAGTCAGCGCACAAAGTACATGAGAACGCATAATAAGACTCCTGTTAATCATAAAATTATTAAAATTCAATGGATTAACAGTTATCTACTCCCGATACCGGCAAAAACGGATCGTTGCCGGCGGGCCTGCGGCAGGCGGGGTTAATGACCATCCCTCGCGGGAAACGTCGGTACAAACGGGTTTAACCACCGCAATGGCGAGCGTTGACGGCAGCGCCACCAGCGGTTGATGCGGCGTGTCTTTTTGCGCCAGGTCCGGAACACAATGTTTTTCGCACAATGGCGTTTTCATGGCGTTCATTTGCGGCGCGTTGTCCGCCATCATCATATGGTCCATATGCTGGACCATCACCGTTTCACCCTGCACGCTGACATCACAATCGTGGGACGCAATCGCCACCTGGCTTTGGATCAGTAACCAACCAAACGCCATCAGCAGCATCAGCAGATGCCGCTTAATAAAGCGCAGTCGGTATAGCCAGCCAGCGTGCATACACTACCTGAAGGTGAACGGGAATTAACGGCGAGTATAAGCAGGACAGTTTTTATTTTTAAAGATTTTTTTAACAAATTTACGTCGGGCAGGTTATTGCCGCAAATAACAGTAAAATCATTAACCAGGAATTATCATTAAATAAACAAATTCGCTACTATCATTCTTGCCGATTATTTATCGCTGCTTTTTATTTTTCGGCTGAATAGCAATTTCACGCGATATTCCGCTCAAAGCGTCGCTTTGTTGATTTTAATCATCTACAGAAAAGATGTTATTCGGCACATTGCGACTCCTGTTTTTTTACTTACTTATCTTTTCAGGTCAACTTCCGGGGCCAATAACATGATTTCTACACTCATTGAACTGCTGATCGGCGTGGTGGTGATTGTCGGCGTCGCGCGCTACATCATCAAAGGGTATTCCGCCACCGGCGTGCTGTTCGTCGGCGGTCTGGCGTTATTAATCGTCAGTGCGTTAATGGGCCATAAAATATTGCCCGGCAGCGCGACCAGCACCGGTTACAGCGCCACCGATATTGTGGAATACGTGAAGATCCTGCTGATGAGTCGCGGTGGCGATCTCGGCATGATGATCATGATGCTGTGCGGGTTTGCCGCCTATATGACGCATATCGGTGCGAACGATATGGTGGTGAAACTGGCCTCCCGCCCGCTGCGTTTTATCAACTCCCCTTATTTACTGATGATTGCCGCCTACTTCGTCGCCTGCCTGATGTCGCTGGCGGTGTCGTCAGCAACCGGTTTGGGTGTACTGCTTATGGCGACGCTGTTCCCGGTGATGGTGAATGTCGGGATCAGTCGCGGCGCAGCAGCGGCGATTTGCGCCTCTCCGGCGGCAATTATTCTCTCGCCAACCTCCGGCGACGTGGTGCTGGCGGCCAAAGCAGCGGAAATGCCACTGGTGGATTTTGCCTTTAAAACCACGCTACCGATCTCCATTGCCGCGATTATCGCCATGGCGATTGCCCACTTCTTCTGGCAACGTTACCTGGACAAGAAAGAACACATCGTCACTGAAATGCTGGATGTGAAAGATATCACCACCAGTGCGCCGATGTTCTACGCCATCCTGCCGTTTACACCGATTATCGGCGTGCTGATTTTCGACGGTAAATGGGGGCCTGAGCTGCACATCATCACTATTCTGGTGATCTGCATGTTGCTGGCGGCGGTGCTGGAATTCGGACGCGGCTTCAACACGCAGAAAGTCTTCTCCGGCCTTGAAGTGGCGTATCGCGGCATGGCGGATGCGTTTGCCGGTGTCGTCATGCTGCTGGTAGCGGCGGGCGTCTTTGCCCAGGGGCTGAGCACCATCGGCTTTATTCAGAGCCTGATCTCGATTGCCACCTCCTTCGGCTCGGCAAGCATTATTTTGATGCTGGTGCTGGTGATCCTCACCATGCTGGCTGCAATGACCACCGGCTCCGGTAATGCGCCGTTTTACGCCTTTGTCGAGATGATCCCGAAACTGGCGCATGAGTCCGGCATTAACCCGGCGTATCTGTCCATTCCGATGCTGCAAGCGTCAAACCTGGGTCGTACCATCTCCCCGGTATCCGGCGTTGTGGTGGCGGTCGCAGGCATGGCCAATATCTCACCGTTTGAAGTGGTAAAACGCACCTCGGTGCCGGTGGCTGTCGGGCTGATTGTGGTGATTATCGCAACCGAGATCCTGGTGCCGGGCGTTGCAGTGCACTAAGGCCTTCTGACGGATGAAAAAGCGCCAGCCTGGCGCTTTTTTTTATGCTTTAATTATTTCCTGTAATCATCCAAACACATTCATCAGGAATTGAAATGTTCAGACAGGGACTCGCCGTCAGCCTTTGCGCTACCGGGGTACTGTTCTCATGTGCCCACGCCGCGCCGCTTCAGCCCAAACAGTATGGGGATTATGACCGCTATGTGCTGGCGCTCTCGTGGCAAACCGGTTTTTGCCAAAGCCAGCATGTTAATGGGCGCAACGAGCCCGACGAATGCCGCCTGCAAAAAGAGCTGCCGCATAAAGTGGATTTTCTGACAGTTCATGGCCTGTGGCCCGGTTTACCGAAATCCATTGCCGCGCGCGGGGTCGATGAAAACCGCTGGATGCGCTACGGGTGCGCCACCCGCCCGATTCCCAATATGCCGGAGGCCAAAGCCAGCCGGAAATGCGCCGCTGCCGAAACCGGCCTCTCCCTTGAAATGGCCAACAAGCTGAATGACGTGATGCCAGGCGCAGGCGGCAACTCCTGCCTCGAGCGCTACGAATACGCCAAACATGGCGTCTGCTTTGGCTTCGATCCGGATGACTATTTCGGCGCAATGGTCCGCATGAATACCGAAATCAAACAGAACGCCCTTGGTACTTTCCTGGCGGACAACTACGGCAAAACGGTGACCCGCGCGGCGTTCGATAGCGCGGTTGCCAAGGCTTACGGCGAGCAGGGTGTGAAAGCGGTAAAACTGATCTGTAGCGGCAACCCGGCGTGGCTAACAGAAATGCAAATTGCCATCAAAGCCGATGCCATCAACGCGCCATTATCGGCAACCTCGCTGCTCGCGCAGCCGCATCCTGGCAACTGTGGCGCACAGTTTGTCATCGACAAGGTGGGTTACTGATCCGGCTCAATTCCGGCAAATGTGCGCCGTGTCACTTCACAGTTTGCTACGCTGTCAGTATCATCCCTTGTAGACAAACCCTCGCTGCCCGTCGGCGAGGGTTTTTCTTTGGATCAATCAGGCGGCGCTGCCGCTTAAACGACATGGAGTAACAGGAGTAACAGATGTCCAGACCTGCCATTATCATTAATGAGCGAGACGCCGAGCGCCTCGACCGACTGCTTGAGCAACCGGCTCACGCCAGCCTGCCGGTCGCGGATGCGCTGAATGAAGAACTGGATCGTGCACAAATGTGCGCGCCGGAAGCCATGCCGCACGATGTGGTGACGATGAACAGTCGGGTGAAATTTCGCGAGCTGAAAAGCGGCGAAGAGCGTGTCCGCACGCTGGTCTACCCGGCGCAAATGACCGACAGCACCAGCCAATTGTCGGTACTGGCCCCGGTCGGCGCGGCGCTGTTGGGCTTACGGGTTGGCGACAGTATTCACTGGGCATTACCCGGCGGCGCCACAGCCGATCTCGAAGTGCTGGAGCTCCTTTACCAGCCCGAAGCCGCTGGCGATTTTATGCTCTGATCGCGCCGCTGCTTTGTTTTGCAGAGGATGCGCCCGCATCCTCTTTCCGTCCTTTTCCCACCCATTTTTATATTTGCCAGCCAGGCAACAAAATATTTCTGCCCTTTATGCTTCAATCAGATGGACATAACCTACAGGGAGAAGCGTTTATGTATCAGACAATCATTATGCCGGTCGATGTTTTCGAAATGGAGTTAAGCGACAAAGCCGTGCGTCACGCTGAATTTCTCGCTCAGAGCGAAGGCGTTATCCATTTGCTGCATGTATTACCCGCCTCCGCCAGCCTGAGTCTGCACCGCTTCGCCGCCGATTTACGCCGTTTTGAAGAGCATCTGCAACACGAAGCACAAACGCGCCTCAGCACCATGATCACGCACTTTAATATCGACTCCTCACGTATTCATACCCATGTTCGTTTTGGTAACGTGCGCGATGTGCTGAATGAGTTAGCTGAAGAACTGCATGCCGATATGGTGGTGATTGCCTCGCGCAATCCGTCTATCTCCACTCACCTGCTCGGCTCCAACGCCGCCAATATTGTGCGTCACGCGCATATCCCGGTGCTGGTCGTCAGGTAGACCCGGTCAGGCGCAAGCCACCTGCGGGCATAAAAAAAGAGGCTACCCAAAGGCAGCCTCTTTTGTTTGCAGGTGTAGTCTTACTTTTTTTGATTATGCAGTTTTAGTACGGATCAGGTAGTCAAACGCGCTCAGCGACGCTTTAGCCCCCTCACCCGAAGCAATAATGATCTGTTTGTACGGCACCGTCGTGCAGTCACCGGCCGCAAACACGCCTTTCACGCTGGTTTCACAACGGGTATCGATAATGATTTCACCCATGCGGTTGCGCTCAATTGCGCCTTCCAGCCAGGTGGTGTTCGGCAGCAGACCAATCTGCACAAAGATCCCCGCCAGCGCCACGTGGTGCACATCACCACTGACACGATCGCGGTACTCAAGACCGGTCACTTTACTGCCGTCGCCTTTCACTTCGGTGGTCTGCGCATTCAGCACGATGTCGACGTTTTTCAGGCTACGCAGCTTATTCTGCAACACCTGATCCGCTTTCATCTCAGGAGCGAACTCCAGCAACGTGACGTGCTCAACAATCCCGGCGAGATCGATAGCCGCTTCCACACCGGAGTTGCCGCCGCCAATCACCGCCACGCGTTTGCCTTTAAACAGCGGGCCGTCGCAGTGCGGGCAGTAGGTCACGCCTTTGGTGCGATACTCATCTTCACCCGGTACGTTCATGTTGCGCCATTTCGCGCCGGTGGCAATGATGATGCTGCGTGCTTTCAGCACCGCGCCGGAGGCGGTTTCAATCTGATGCAGGCCGCCTTCAACCGCCGCTGGCGTCAGTTTGCTGGCGCTCTGGCTGTCAATCACGTCCACATCATACTCAGCCACGTGCGCTTTCAGCGCGCCAGCCAGTTTCTGACCTTCGGTTTTCGGCACGGAAATGTAGTTTTCAATGTCGACCGTATCCAGCACCTGGCCGCCAAAGCGCTCGCCCATCAGACCAGTACGGATGCCTTTACGGGCAGAGTAGACTGCTGCCGCTGCGCCTGCCGGGCCGGAACCCACAATCAGCACATCGTAGGCATCGCGTTTATTCAGTTCTTCCGCCGCACGTTTCTCTGCACCGGTATCAATTTTGGCGACGATCTCCGCCAGCGTCATACGCCCCTGGCCAAACTCTTTGCCGTTCACGAACACCGCCGGAACACCCATCACGTTACGATCGGTGATTTCGTTCTGGAAAGTGCCGCCATCAATTGCCGTATGTGTGATGCGCGGATTCAGCACCGCCATCAGGTTCAGCGCCTGCACCACGTCCGGGCAGTTATGGCAGGAGAGCGAGTAATAGGTTTCAAAGGCAAAATCCCCGTCGAGATCGCGGATCTGCTCCAGCAACGCCTGCGCTTCTTTTGACGGATGCCCACCGGTCCACAGCAGCGCCAGCACCAGGGAGGTAAATTCATGACCGAGCGGCGAACCGGCAAAGCGCGGGCCGTTGTTCGAGCCTGGGTTCGTTATCAGGAATGAGGGTTTACGCACCGCCAGGCTGTTGTCTTCTTTGAAGGAGACCTTGTCTGACAGTTCCGCGATTTCAGCCAGCAGTTCCTTGATTTCTGCCGATTTCGCGCTGTCATCCAGCGTAGCAATCAGCTCAACAGGTTTGGTCAGTTTCTCAAGGTACGCCTTGAGTTGCGTTTTCATATTGGTGTCGAGCATCGTCATTCCCTCTCTTAAAACATCATCATGCAAGCCGAATCATGTGAGGCTGCATCAATGCAACTTGCATCATGGTGCTGAATAAAACGGGCCCCAAAAAGCACCCGTTTGCAAGATAATTTCCCCAGTATTTCGCGTCAGAGCAAGGCGGCCAGCCTGCTCACCCCGGAAGCTTACACCAGTAAGCGACCGGGGTGAGCAGGAGACGCCAACGCCGCTATGCCGTGAAAGACGCCGGGAAATTTAGATTTTACCAACCAGGTCCAGAGACGGAGCCAGCGTCGCATCGCCTTCTTTCCATTTCGCCGGGCACACTTCGCCTGGGTGAGAAGCAACATACTGCGCCGCTTTCACTTTACGCAGCAGGTCAGACGCGTCGCGGCCGATGCCTTCAGCGGTCACTTCGATAGCCTGGATGATGCCCTGCGGGTCAACGATAAAGGTACCGCGGTCAGCCAGACCTTCGTCTTCACGCATGTTTTCGAAGTTACGGGTCAGGGCACCTGTCGGGTCGCCGATCATCGCGTATTTGATTTTCGCGATGGTGTCAGAGCTGCTGTGCCATGCTTTGTGGGTAAAATGGGTATCGGTGGAAACAGAGTATACGTCCACACCCAGTTTCTGCAGTTCGTCGTAGTGATCAGCCACGTCGCCCAGTTCGGTCGGGCATACGAAGGTGAAGTCAGCCGGGTAGAAGAAGAAGACGCTCCAGCGGCCTTCGGTATCTTTCTCGGTTACTTCGATGAACTCACCGTTTTTGAACGCCTGGTTTTTAAAAGGTTTAATCTTGGTATTAATTAAGGACATCTATACTTCCTCCGTGTTTTCGTTGGGGTGTAAGTTAACGAACTTTGTGTGACAGGGCTAATGCGTTTGCATTATCAAATCAATAAGCGTTAGCTAACAACCCGCAACAAGCAACCTTGTGAACGATCAATTTGCCAAACGTAAAAAGGCCACCGCGACGGGTGGCCTCGATACCTGAAATACCCGTGGGTGCTTCAGCGCCAGCAAGCTGGCAATGTGTTGCGCTCATAACCAAAGGTCATCAAGCAAATCGATTAGACCATCCCCGGCGTCCCGCGACAATGCCAGCCGGACGGGGTCTTATCTATGGCTGTGATAGGTTTGATCTAAGTTGAATTTTACCCATTGATTTTATAAGGATTTTTATGTTCAAGCGCCTGTTAATGCTGACATTGCTCCCGCTCACCCTGCACGCGGAAGAGCTGCCCGCGCCGGTAAAAGCCATTGAAAAGCAAGGCATCACCATTATCAAATCCTTTGACGCACCCGGCGGCATGAAAGGCTATCTCGGCAAATACCAGGACATGGGGGTCACCATTTACCTGACGCCGGACGGCAAACACGCCATCTCCGGCTATATGTATGACGAGGCAGGCAGCAACCTGAGCGAAAAATTGATCGCCAAAGAGATCTACGCGCCTGCCGGGCGCGCGCTGTGGCAACAGATGGAAAAAGCCGACTGGATCCTGGATGGCAAAAAAGAGGCACCGCGGGTGGTGTATGTGTTCGCCGATCCTTACTGCCCCTATTGCAAGCAGTTCTGGCAGCAGGCACGCCCGTGGGTAGAGTCCGGCAAAGTGCAGATCCGTACCTTGCTGGTCGGCGTGATCAAACCGGAAAGCCCGGCCGCGGCGGCCGCCATTCTGAGCGCGAAAGATCCGGCGAAAAGCTGGCACGACTATGAGCAATCCAACGGCAAAATGGCGCTGACCTTGCCCAAATCCGTCCCGCCGGAAATGATGAAAAAACTGAACAGCAATCAGAAAATCATGGACGATCTCGGCGCAAACGCCACGCCTGCGATCTACTACATGAATGAAGATAACGTCCTGCAACAGGAAGTCGGCCTGCCGGATGCTGAAAAACTGAAAACCATCATGGGCGACAAATAACGGCGACGCAGAGCGCGCCGCCGAAGAGGGTTACAGTTTACACAGGCGCTCTGCCGCTGCCAGCAGCGTCGATTCCTGTTTCGCAAAGCACAGACGAATAAGCTTGTGCGGGAAGGGATCGGCGCAGAACACCGACAGCGGGATCGCCGCCACGCCTACCTCTTTCGTCAGCCACTGGCAAAAGCTCACGTCGTCGAGATCGGAGATAGCGCTGTAATCCGCCAGCAGGAAATAGGTGCCTTCACAGGGCAAAATCTCCAGCTTGCTGTTGCTCAGCGCATTGACCAGTACATCGCGGCGGGCGCGGTAAAAGGCTGGCAACTCACGATAATGCTCAGGCGCAGCACGCAGCATATCCGCCAGCGCCAGCTGCGCCGGCGTATTGACAGAAAACGTCAGGTATTGATGCACCTTGCGCAGCTCCGCGCTGATGGCGGCTGGCGCTACGCAGTAACCCACTTTCCAGCCGGTCATATGATAAGTCTTACCGAACGACGACACCGCCACCGCCCGCTCACGCAGTTGCGGGTGCGCCAGCACGCTGGCATGGCCCTCTTCGGCAAAGCAGATGTGTTCGTAGACTTCATCGCTGATGACATAAATTTCACGATCGGCAATCGCCTGCCACAGCGCGGCAAAATCCGCATTGCGCCACACCGTTGCCGACGGGTTGTGCGGCGTGTTGAGGATCACCAGCCGCGTACGATCGCTCAGTAGCGTGGCAAATTCCTGCCAGTCGACGCGAAACTGCGGCGGCTGCAACGCAATGCGCTTCAGCACACCGCCGGAAAGTTCCACTGCGGGCGCATAGCTGTCGTAACTGGGATCAAAACAGATAACTTCATCACCCTGACGCACCAGTGCCGTAATGGCCGCATACAATGCTTCCGTCGCCCCGGCAGTCACCGTGATGTCGCTATTCACATCCGGTTTATGGCCGTACAGCGCTTCGGTTTTATCGGCAATGGCTTCGCGCAACGCCTGCACGCCTGTCATCGGCGCGTACTGATTCGCCCCCTGCGCCACGTGGTGCGCCAGCCGCTCCTGCAAATAGCGCGGGCCGTCGAAATCCGGGAAGCCCTGCGACAGATTGATCGCCTGATGCTGCTGCGCCAGCGCGCTCATTTGCGTGAAGATGGTGGTGCCAAGTGCGGGAAGTTTACTCTCAGGAATCAGTGGGTTATTGCTCATCGTTGCGTGCCTGCTTGTAATACTCATGTTGCTGCCACTATAACACGATGTTAGTATTTGGCAATCAAGACGCTTAGACGTCTATACGATAACAATATTCCTTATAAGGAAGGGTTATGACAGACAACCTGCAACTCCATGAACTCGTTTCCGCCTGCCACTGGCTGGGGGCGAAAGGCTGGGCGCCAGCCACCGGCGGCAATATGTCGGTGCGCCAGGACGCCGACTGGTGCTGGCTGAGCGAATCCGGTAAAGACAAGGGCAGCCTGACCACCGCAGACTTTTTGCAGGTTTCCATTGCCGACAATCATGCGCCTTCCGGCCGTAAACCCTCGGCGGAAACCGGGTTGCATACCCTGATTTATCGCCTCTACCCGCAAGCCAACGCGGTGCTGCATGTGCATACCGTCAACGCGACGGTGCTCTCCCGCGTGGAGAAATCCGCCGCACTGCAACTCAATGGTTACGAGATGCAAAAATCCCTGCGCGGGCAGACCAGCCATCTGGACACCGTGCCAGTGGCGATTTTCGATAACGATCAGGATATCGACGCGCTGGCAAAACGCATTGAAGACGCCGCACAAACCCACCCGCTACATTATGGTTTTCTGCTGCGTGGTCACGGGCTAACCTGCTGGGGGCGCGATGTCGCCGAAGCCCGCCGCCATCTGGAAGGGCTGGAATTTTTATTTGAATGCGAACTGCAGCGCCGCCTGCTGGAGAGACTATGATCCGCGCTATCGTTACCGATATTGAAGGCACCACCAGTGATATCCGCTTTGTGCATAACGTGTTGTTTCCTTACGCCCGCGAGCGTCTGGCCGCATTTGTCACCGCAGAGCAGTATAAAGAGCCGGTTAGCACCATTCTGAACAATCTGCGCGAAGAAGTGGTGCAACCGGATGCCAGCGCAGCCGAACTTACCGAGGTGCTGTTTGCTTTTATGGATGAAGACCGCAAGTCGACGGCGCTCAAAGCGTTGCAGGGGATCATCTGGCGCGACGGCTACGTCAACGGCGATTTTACCGGCCACCTTTACCCGGACGTGCTGCCGCAGCTTGAAAAATGGAAGGCGCAGGGCATTGATCTGTATGTATATTCCTCTGGCTCCGTTGCTGCGCAAAAACTGTTATTTGGCTACAGCGACGAAGGTGATATTACTCATCTGTTCAGCGGTTACTTCGATACGCTGGTGGGTGCGAAGCGGGAGGTGCAATCCTACCGTAATATTGCCACGCAGCTTGGACTGCCGCCCTCGTCCATTCTGTTCCTGTCGGATATTCACCAGGAGCTGGACGCCGCCGAAGAGGCCGGTTTTCGCACCACACAACTGATTCGCGGTGATGATGACGCAGCCAGCCATCATCATCAGGTTCCCTCTTTCAGCAACATTAAGCCGGAGCAGATACCTTCA
This sequence comes from Kosakonia sp. N21, assembly GCF_050587465.1. NCBI lineage: Bacteria > Pseudomonadati > Pseudomonadota > Gammaproteobacteria > Enterobacterales > Enterobacteriaceae > Kosakonia > Kosakonia sp. N21. The sequence continues at coordinate 189,983 of NZ_JBOBHR010000002.1, forward strand.
TGAGCGCACTGACGATTTACACCGATACCGATGCCAGCACGCCGGTGTGGCACAGCACAGAAGCGAGCGAAATCCAGCAGCAGCTGAACGCCAAAGGCGTGCGATTTGAACGCTGGCAGGCAGACCGCGACCTGGGCACGGACCCCACGCCGGAGACGGTGATCACCGCTTACCAGCACGCTATCGACACACTGGTGGCGGAAAAAGGTTACCAGAGCTGGGATGTGATCAGCCTGCGCGCCGATAATCCGCAAAAAGAGGCGCTGCGCGCGAAGTTCCTTAACGAACACACCCACGGCGAAGACGAAGTGCGCTTCTTCGTGGAAGGCGCAGGCTTGTTCTGCCTGCATATCGGCAACGAAGTTTACCAGGTGCTGTGCGAGAAAAACGATCTGATCTCCGTGCCCGCAGGCACCCCGCACTGGTTTGATATGGGCTCAGAGCCGAACTTCACTGCTATCCGGATTTTTGATAACCCCGAAGGGTGGATAGCGCAGTTTACCGGTGACGCGATAGCGGACCAGTATCCAAGGTTGAGTTAATCAATTAATGGCTCCCCTCCATTCAATTAAGAGGGGAGTTCTGCAGATTTAAAAAAACAAATCACACATAACTTATAAAAAGACTAAATGATGAAAAAGTGCAGTACAAATAACTATATTTATAGAAATTCATGAGAATAAAAATGCCCGGCAGAGAATTATTGAGATGTATTAATTAACTCATTGATTATAATGTCCTTTCAATCTTTACCACTGGCCCCATCGCATAAAAAAACAGCCTAAAATAAATTCTCAAACTAATATCATTAAAAAACCAGATAACAAAGGCTAAAGGACTGCTATATTATTCTTTTCAAAACATCGGCAGGTTCTAATCCCACCAATCTCGCCAAATGCACAAACTCAACCACGTCTAACCTTCTTTCACCGCTCTCAATTTTGGCAATGAAAGATTGTGGACGACCAAGCGCCTCTGCGAGTTGAACCTGCGTGATGCCACGCTCTTTACGGGCTTTTTTGAGCGCTGTGATCACGCTCTGATACTGTTCTGAATAGATGGATGCCATGCGCTCGATTCCATGATAAATATCCCGAAATCGAATATCTACTCATTGCCATTTTATCCCAAAACGGGATAATTGAACGCATAACAACCTGTGTAAGGAGCACACAATGGAAGGTCATAACTGGCATCATGCAGATATCCTCGCAGCCCTGAAGAAACGAGGAACCAGTCTGGCTGCACTATCCCGCGCAGCGGGACTGGCATCATCAACGCTGGCAAATGCATTACAGCGTCCATGGCCGAAAGGTGAATCTATTATCGCGAAAGCGCTTGAACTGGAGCCAGAAACTATCTGACCAGAACGCTACAGAGATCAGAACGGAAACAAGATCGAACGACGTTTTCGCCATTCTTTTCGCTAATGAAGAGAGAAGAAGATTCGCTGCCCTATATTCTCATTTGCCCTCTCCTGCTTGAGGAGAGGGATCAGTACATTCGACTCATTCTGAATGAAAATTCGTGGAAGCAAGTGATGGATGCATTGGAAAACCCGCCTAAACCGAATGCAAAACTCAAGCACGCAGCACATCGTTTGCGAAACATAAAAACCTAAGTCCCCGATTATCACCCTACCTCAACGGCAATGCGTTGCGCGGATTTCATGCTTCACGCTGGAAATATTCCCCACCACAGACAACACTCGTTAGGCCGTTTTATGGGAGAAGGAACGAAACATGTCGGACGATTTTTACTGGATCAACGCGCCGCACGTCTGGCGCAAAACGCCGGACGGGCTCAGCGTCGTGACCGATGGCAACACCGATTTCTGGCAAACCACCTGGTACGGGTTTGAGCGCTTCAGCGGGCACGGTTTTGTCCGCGACGTAACGGGGGACTTCACCTTTCAGGTGCGGATACAGGCGCGTTTCTCTGCGCTGTACGACCAGGCAGGTATTCTGCTGGTGGCAGACAAACAACACTGGCTGAAAGCCGGGATCGAGTTTAACGACGGCGCGCCAGCGATAGGCAGCGTACTGACGCACGGGCAGTCGGACTGGGCGACCGGTATTTTCCCCGGTGATGCGGGTGACTTCTGGCTGCGGCTGAGCCGCAAAGGCGACGCGCTCAGGCTGCAATACTCCACCGACGGTCAGGTGTGGCCGCTGTTGCGGCTCTGCCCTTTTGCGCACACGCAATGTGCCGTCGGCGTCATGTGCTGCACCCCCGAACGCGAAGGTCTGGAGGTGCGTTTTACCGATATCACCTTAACGCCATTGCAGGAAAAAGATCTTCACGATCTCTCCTGAGCATCAGGAAACGCCGTAGCCCGCCGGATGCGCTGGCTACGGACCTGACTCAGAACGTCTCCCAGTTCCCTTCGCCAGCCGGGGCCGCCGTTTGAGCCACTGGCTGAGCGGCAACGGTACGTGTTCTATGCGACTTACTTTCCCCGTCATGACCCAGTTTAAACAGGGAAATCAACCGGCTTAACTGGCCGGATTGTTGCTCAAGCGAGCCTGCGGCGGCGGAAGACTCCTGCACCAGCGCGGCGTTTTGCTGGGTGGTGGTGTCCAGTTCGCTCATCGCTTTACTGATCTGATCAATACCGCGACTTTGCTCGTCCGAAGCATGGGAGATCTCAGTCATAATGCCGCTTACGCCTTCCACGGAAGAGACAATCTCTTTCATGGTTTCTCCGGCTTTGTTCACCATTTCTGAGCCGGAACTGACCCTGGCGACCGACTCCTGAATCAGCCCTTCAATCTCTTTGGCAGCCTCGGCGCTACGCTGTGCGAGGCTTCTGACTTCACCTGCCACCACGGCGAAACCGCGCCCCTGCTCCCCGGCGCGGGCCGCTTCCACCGCCGCGTTCAGCGCGAGGATATTGGTCTGGAAGGAGATACCGTTGATCACGGTGATGATGTCTTTAATTTTATTGGAGCTTTCGGTGATGTTATCCATCGTGAGCACCACGTCCGACACCAGCTTGCCGCCGCTCTGCGCATTTTTCGCCGCCGTCTGCGCGAGGTTGCTGGCTTCGCGGGCGTTATCCGCGTTGCGTTTTACGGTGGAGGTCAGCTCTTCCATACTGGCGGCGGTTTCAACGACCGCCGCCGATTGTTCCTCCGTACGGGAGGCGAGATCGGTGTTGCCAGCGGCAATCTGCGACGATGCCGACGCCACGCTGACCACCGACTCTTTGATTTGTGAGATCAGATCGCGCAGTTTCTGGTTCATGGCCGCCATTGCCGTGCTCAGGCGCCCCAGTTCATCGGTGGATTCCGCTTCAATAATGGCCGTGAGATCGCCCTGGGCAATGCTTTCCGCCAGCGTCAGGTTGTAACGGATCTGCCGCGTCATCTGTCGGGTAATCAGCCATGCCGTCGCCATCCCAACCAGCACCGCACACACGGTGACCACCAGCAAAATGTAAATCACATTGCCGATGGAGGCGTTACTCTTCTCGGTCTGCATTTTCGCCAGGCTATTGGTGACAGTATTGAGCTTATCCGCAACGGCCGAAAGTGCATCCGACGCCGTCTGGGCTTTTGCCAGCGCGACAAAATAGCCGTCTACTAAGCGATCCAGATTCTGCAACTGGTTATGCACGTCATCCACCATCACCGTATCTGCCGTCCCCTCCCCCTGTTTTATCAGGGCGTGGAGCGCGTTGGCATTTTGCAGCGCCTCAGAGAACTGGCTCTTATCTTCTTTGCCGCGAGAGTCGACAATGCCGTCGGCATCTGCCTGCAACGCCGCCAGTAACATCATGTAATTGACGTCGTTTTTCTGCGGAGCCGCACTGCCTTTTATCACATCGCTGTATTCCGTGAACACCGGGTGGTTCAGCGCCGCCAGAACCTGTCTGGCCTGCTGGGTCGTGGCATTTTCATCAGCCAGCAGGTTATTGCGCAACTCCACATAGCGCGGAAGCGTGGATTTCAGTTCTTCGAACAACAGTCCGGTGTCATGCTCCCAGATGAGGTTACCGCCCTGCTCAATACCGGCCGACATTTTTTCGATAGCGGCATGGTTAGCCTCCATCGTTTTTTGATCATGATTTAGCTGAAAAACAAGGCGATTTCGTCTGGCGGTATTCAGATCCTCATTAATCTGTGTCACCAGTTGTGCTTTATCCGAGTGATCGCGAATAACCGATAGCTGATAAATACTTAATACAGAAGAAAGAATGATAATGGCGAGCAAAACAGAAAAGCCGCCAAATAACTTTGCCGCTACAGAGAGGTTTTTAAACATTGTAATCTGACGTGCCATCTGCTTACTCCTCGATGCCCTGTATGAGAATGATGACAACAAATAAATGCCGAAAACACCGGATTAGCCTGCTTAGTATTATCAGGCTAATTTCTGGTGCGGCGACATTAATGCTGTGTACTCGATGCTATATCTACTATCGGCAAGCCGTGCTTTTTTAATTAGTCAAAAAACGCATTAAAAAATAGTATTTATGTTTTTCACTATTAAATAAAACCACGATCACATTTTATTTTATATGATATATCAAGGAAATCAACACCACCCACCAGGAATATATTATATACAATTTAAAAACACCGCTTCACACGTTACTTATTGTATTAAAACACTATTTCAGCATTGCTATTTATTATTCCAGAATAGATCAAAAAATATCCGATTTTTACGTAAACAGCCGTGAAGATTTTAATCAGGAAGCCGATAAAAAAAACTCCTCTCTATGGAATGTTTCTGAGGCCATTATGACCATCCTGAAGAAATTGTTATTTGTTTTTCTTATCACGTTTGTTGCAATAATCATCCTGGGTAGCCTGAGCATCAGGGCTTTAGATAAAGCGCAGGAACGTTTTGATTACGTTGTAGAAAACAGCCTGCCAAGCATCAGTAAGATCAGCGAAGCACTCCAGCACCGTGAAGAAGCCAGACGGCAAATTCTGATGTCATTACTGGTTAATGATGAAAGCGTCTTTACTAAACATATTACCCAGGCAAAAGATGAACTGGGAAAAACACGAGCCATTCTCGATTATTACAAAACCGACCTGGTCAGCGATAAAATGGATGGCGAGTTGCAGCAAAAAACCAGCGATTCATTTGACGACTACGCGCAAAAAGTGGATGCGTTGATTACTGCCTACCACAGCGATGGGGGTATTGAAGCCGCCCGGAAAATGGTTTCTGATGGCGGAGTCACGGCAACGGCTTCCGTGGCGCTCAGCGCCAATTTAAATGGCATGCTCAAGCATAATTATGATATCGCTAAAGAATATGCACAAAACAACCATCAGCAATATATCAGTACCTTCTGGCTACTGGTCGGGACCATTATTGGTTTAGTGGCGCTGGTTGCCGTTTTCGCAACGTCTATTCTTAGCTATCTGAATAAAGGTTTAAAAAACCTGCAATCCAGTATGGGAACCATCAGTAACACGCTGGATTTAACCGTAAAAGTGGATCTGCATAAAAAAGACGAACTTGGCGCAACCGCAGAAAGTTTTAATAACCTGATGGATAAAATCCGCCAGGTGCTGGCAAGCGTAAAAGATGCCAGCAACGAAGTGGATATTGCCGCCAGTGAAATCGCCAAAAGTAACGATGATCTCTCTTCCCGCACAGAGTCTCAGGCTTCGTCACTGGAACAGACTGCCGCCAGCATGAACGAGCTGTCAGTGACGGTGAAACACAATATGGACAATGCCCAGGAAGCCAATGCGTTTATTGGTCGGGTTCAGTCCATGGTCAACGAAAGTCATCGGGAACTGAGTTCGCTGCAAAAATCCATTGATGATATTTCTGCTTCTTCGGCGAAAATCTCTGAAATTACCGACATTATCGACGGCATTGCTTTCCAGACCAACATCCTCGCGCTGAACGCGGCAGTGGAAGCGGCCCGCGCCGGAGAGCAAGGCAAAGGCTTTGCGGTCGTTGCCGGTGAAGTGCGCTCCCTGTCGCAGCGCTCCTCCGTGGCCGCACGGGATATTCGCGGGTTAATTGACGAAGCGATAAAAAACGTCGGTGAAGGTGTAAATTATGCGGCGAATGTCACCACGCGCATGAACGACGCATTGGGCGCGGTCGATGAAACCACGGTGCTTATCAATCAGGTCAATAACTCCTCCACCGAGCAGAGCCACGGCATCGAGCAGGTGAATATCGCCGTCAGCCAGATGGAGGGGAATTTGCAGCAAAACGCCGCGATGGTGGAAGAGATGGCCACGGCCGCAAACTCCCTGAGCCACCAGGCCGGGAAACTGCTCAACGATGTGAATGCGTTTAAGTTGTAGCCACAGAGCCGGGTGTTTCGCGCATCCGGCTACCCTACTCGCTTATCCAGGCACTGTTCCGGGTCCGCTAACCTCTATCGGCACAAAAGCTGGCGAATGGTCAGAGGTCCGGAACGTTCACAACGCATGCTGCTGTCTGCGTAACTGACTAAGCTTGCGATACCTCTGCGGCGGCATCCCCACATATTTGCGAAACGTACTGTAAAAACGGCTGCTGGAGCCAAACCCGGCGGTGAGCGCAATATCGAGTATGGTTTTATCTGTGTCGCTGAGCAACGCGCGCACATGGTTGATGCGCATAGCGGTAATGTACTGCTTCATGGTGAGTTGCATCACCCGCTGGAAGATCCCCATCGCATAGTTGGGATTCAGCTTCACATGCTCGGCAATCGCATCAATGGTCAGCACCTGGTCGTAATTGACTGCAATAAACTCCAGCATCTGACTGACATAAAACTGCGCGTGGCGCGAGACGCTGTTTTTGTGGGTGCGCGAGGTCTTATTCACCAGTATCGGCTGCCAGCCGGAGAGGCTAAAGCGCTTAAGCATCAGGGCGATTTCGTCGATGGCCAGTTGATGGATCTGTTCGTTATCGCTGTTGAGATCGTTCTGCCAGCGCTGCACTTCAAACGCGCTCAGCTGCTGCGCCGCCAGGGATTTGATCACCATCCCGTGCGTCACATGATTAATCAGCTCGCGATCCAGCGGCCATGACAAAAACAGATGCATCGGCAGGTTGAAAATCGCCATCTGCTTACACTCACCGGGGCGCGTAAGCTGGTGCGGCGTACAGGCCCAGAACAGGGTGATATAGCCCTGCTTGATGCGCACCACCTCGTTATTGATCAGGTACTCCACATCGCCATCAAACGGCACATTCACCTCCACCTGCCCATGCCAGTGGCTGGCGGACATCGCGTGCGGCGCGCGCAGTTCAATCTCCATGCGCTGATACTCGGAGTACAGCGACAGCGGGCCACGGGTGGTTTTCTCATCCCCGCTGCACATATCCGCTCTGATCTGCTCTTTTGCCATCCTGCCCTCTTCCTGGATCGTCACTTTCGCGATTCGTTTCTCTCAATACTGTTCTATTTTAGTTAACGGTATTTATGTGGAAGGGAAAATCTACAGAATGAATGTGAACCTGAATAGCGGTTTTAAGCGAGGAACAGACGTTATCCCTTAACACCCGGAGAGGGTCGGCATTATTCTGCCGACCCCAGGTAGCTCAGACGGAACGATCGCCATCAATGGCAAGTGCATCGTAGCCTTTCCATTTATAATTAAGGATCGAAATCAGCCAGCACAGAACAAATAATCCGACAACAAAGAATCCCGCATTGCTCAGGTTATCGTTCATGAGCCCGACAATTTCCCAAACGCCACCCTGTAAATTCAGCTTATCCATCAGCAGTCCTAACGCTTCTGTGCCGCCGATAAAAAGAGCAACAATGACGGATGTGCCTGTGATAGTCATATTGTAATAAAGTTTGCGTTGCGGTTTATTAAATGCCCAGCCGTAGGCGCTAACCATGATGATGTTATCCAGCGTATCAATTAACGCCATTCCACTGGTGAACAATGTGGGAAAGACCAGAATAGACCAGATAGACATACCGTCGGATGCCCCGGCTGCAGAGATACCCAGAACGCCAATCTCTGTTGCCGTATCAAAACCCAGACCAAATAAGAAGCCGACCAGGTACATTTGCCAGCTTCTGGAAATAAGACGAAATGTTTTTTTAAAGACCCAACTCATCATTCCGCCATGCGTATTGGCATCAAAATCCTGCGTAATTTGTTCACCTTTTTTGAGTCGGTGGAAAGCATGCCAGACGCCATGCAAAATAACGAGATTCACCAGCGCCATAAGGATCAGAAATACCGCAGATACTGTTGTACCAATGATCCCACCGGTTTCATGAAACCATTCCATTTGATTGCTGAATGCAGTAGCTGTTGCGGCGATAGCAATAGTAGCCAGTACGACGATGGTCGAGTGACCCAGCGAAAACCAGGTCCCAACACTGAAGGGTTTCTTACCCTGCTGCATCATTTTACGCGTGACATTATCAATTGCCGCGATGTGATCCGCATCGACAGCATGGCGTAATCCATAACACCATGCCAGCAGGCTTGCTGCGATCAGAGTAGGACTGTGGCCAAAGGCAATAAATGCCCATATCCAGGACGCAATGTTAACGAAAAGCAGGGTAGTTAAGAGCAAGCGCGCATGAAGATTTCTGGACAACACTGCAGACAACATAAAAAGCCTCGATGAGTTGAATTGACGAATAGCGCTATGTGTCAAACATGACAAATAAAACGCATTGTTTTTATGAGCTTTATTGCCATCAGTCAGGCCATTTCCTGCGATTTATGACGATGAGCGGGGGAAGCGTTACGCTCAGGGCAGAGCATTGGATGACTCACCATGACATCACGTTTGTTTGATAGAAAATCATTCCCATAATTAAATTATGGTTTTAAGGATTTACTCAAACTTTTTCAAGTGTTGCGTATGATAAAAATTGTAAATTATCATACAAAATGCGGAGTGAACCATGTCATGCCGCGCTTTTCTTAACCCCTGCCTGTTAAGCATCATTGCGGCCTGGGGATAAACATCTTGCACAGCGCGTGACCCATCGTTATATGCGGGGGAGAAAAAAGCGTGTCGCCTGGCGGGTATTCTCGCCATGGAGCCTGAAATACCGCGACTGGATGAACCAATCAAAGGTGTTGAACAATTGTCGCCTCTCTTCCTGTGATTATCAGATCGCAGGTTACGCTTATTTCCCCTCCTGGAATAATGTTTTAGATGCGGTAATAAATAACGCTTCGCAAGTAACGTTGAGAATAAGTTTTTAGTCTGCTTGTTGTGTTAAGTATTACTTTAGTAAATGTTGATACGCACCATTTTGATAAAAAATGATCTTTCACAGTGCAATACCCGTTTTTTTAAATGACACACCTCGACAATTAATCAACTAAAAACAATTAGTTATAATTTTGGCATATGGATTGCTTTTGGAATTCCATCTTGTATACCAACAGGAATTCCAGCATGACAATAATGACAGGGAAAACCCTGAGTGAATGGCGAAAGATAATTGAGAATGACAGTAAAGCGATACTCTCGCTATTAAAGACACACATTGACTCTCTTTCCGAAGACGATAACGCATGGATTGTTCTGGCTGATGAAGAACAATTACGTGTGCAACTGGATGCATTATTTCCACTGTATCTCGCGACCCCCCAGGCACTGCCGCTGTTTGGTATTCCGTTTGCGGTAAAAGACAATGTGGATGTCGCCGGCTGGCCAACCAGCGCCGCCTGTCCGGCATTTACTTACACCGCTGAGCACGATGCCACTGCGGTTGCCCGGCTCAAAGCAGCAGGTGCGGTGTTGATTGGTAAAACCAATCTCGATCAGTTCGCTACCGGACTGGTGGGAACGCGTTCGCCCTACGGCGCTGTGTCAAATACGTTTAACAGCGATTATGTGAGTGGCGGGTCGAGTTCCGGTTCCGCCTCGGTGGTTGCGCGAGGGCTGGTGCCATTCTCGTTTGGCACCGATACCGCCGGGTCCGGGCGTGTCCCAGCCGGATTCAACAACATCGTTGGGCTGAAACCCACCAAAGGCTGGCTGTCGGCGAAAGGCGTTGTTCCGGCCTGTCGCCTGAATGACACGCTCTCAGTATTTGCGCTCACTGTGGAAGATGCGTTTTACATTGCCACCCTTGCGGGCGGCGAAGATACAGATGATGCGTACTCCCGCACCAACCCGTCTACTGCACCTGCTGCGCTGGCGAAAAATCCGGTGTTTGCTATTCCTGCTGAACTGAAATTCTTTGGCGATGTGCAGGCCGAACATGCGTGGCTGAGCGCACTTGAGTCATTGCGTACCAGCGGTGCAACGTTGAAACCGATCGATTTCTCACCGTTCTACCAGCTTGCCGAACAACTTTATCAGGGACCGTGGGTGGCGGAACGTACCGCGTCAGTCGGCGAGATGCTGCAACACCCGGAGCAGATGGACCCCACCGTACACACCATTATTTCTGCCGGGTTGAACTACAGCGCAGTGGACGCATTCAACGCGGAGTATCTGCGCGCGGATCTGACACAAAAAATTCAGCAAACCCTGAGCGACGTCGATGCGCTGGTCGTACCGACATCGCCAACCATCCACACGCGGGAAGAGATGCAGCAGGAACCGATCCTGTTCAACTCGCAATTCGGCACTTACACCAACTTTACCAACCTGGCCGATCTCTGTGCGCTGGCCTTGCCTGCGCCATTCCGCGCCGACGGGCTGCCAGCCGGTATTACGCTGATCGCGCCGGCCTGGCATGACCGAGCGCTGGCGGATTTCGGCCTGCGCTGGCAGCAGCAACTGGCGCTGCCGCTTGGCGCGACCGGCCTGCCATTCACGCCGCAAGGGGCAACATTACCGGTTTCTCCGCACCATGTGCGCGTTGCCGTGGTGGGAGCTCATCTGCGCGGCATGCCGCTGAACTTCCAGCTCACCACGCGCAATGCCGTATTTGTTGAAGCGACCGAAACCGCACCGTGTTACGGGCTGTACGCGCTGGCAAACACCCAACCAGCCAAGCCGGGCATTGCCCGCCAGGCGTCGGGTGCCGCTATCGCGGTTGAGCTGTGGGATATCCCGCTGGCCCGCTTTGGCGAATTTGTCGCAGAAATTCCTGCGCCGTTGGGCATCGGTTCTCTGGAACTGGCCGACGGGCGTTGGGTTAAAGGGTTTATCTGCGAACCGGCTGCGCTGAACGATGCCACCGACATTACTGAATTTAAAGGCTGGCGTAACTGGATTACCCGCCAGGAGAGCAAACATGTTTAATACCGTACTGATTGCCAACCGGGGCGAGATCGCCTGTCGCGCCATCCGCACGCTGCAACGTCTGGGGATTAAAAGCGTGGCAGTCTATTCCGACGCCGATAAAAACGCCGAACATGTCAAACAGGCTGATGTTGCCGTGGCGCTCGGCGGCGAGAAGGCCAGCGACAGTTACCTGCGCATCGACAAAATTATCGCCGCGGCGCAGGAAACGGGCGCGCAGGCTATCTGGCCAGGCTACGGATTTTTGTCGGAAAGCCTGCCGTTTGCCGCCGCCTGCGAGCAGGCCGGAATTATTTTTGTCGGACCAACCGCGCAGCAGATTGGCGAATTCGGGCTGAAACACCGGGCGCGCGAGCTGGCCGCAGAGGCGGGCGTTCCGATGACGCCAGGCACCGGGCTGCTCGACTCGCGGGAAGAGGCACTGGATGCGGCGGCAAAAATTGGCTATCCGGTGATGCTGAAAAGCACCGCGGGCGGCGGCGGTATCGGCCTGACGCGCTGCGCCGATGCGCAAGCCCTCAACCAGGCCTGGGAGAGCGTGCGTCGTCTGGGCGAGCAGTTTTTTAGCGACGCCGGGGTGTTTGTCGAGCGTTGTATTGATCGGGCGCGGCATATCGAAGTGCAGATCTTTGGTGATGGCAAAGGCAATGTGGTGGCGCTCGGCGAGCGTGACTGCTCATTGCAGCGCCGCAATCAGAAAGTGGTGGAGGAAACCCCGGCGCCGCATCTGCCTGCAGCCACCCGCGAAGCGTTGCTCAGCGCCGCCGTGCAGCTTGGCAAGCAGGTCAACTATCGCAGTGCAGGCACCGTGGAATTCATCTATGACGCCACACGGGACGCATTTTATTTTCTGGAAGTGAATACCCGTTTGCAGGTTGAACATCCGGTGACTGAATGCGTGACCGGGCTGGATCTGGTGGAGTACATGCTGCGCGTGGCGGCGGATGAAGCGATTGACTGGGCGCGCCTGCAACAGGCTCCGCAGGGGGCGGCCATCGAAGTCCGTCTCTACGCCGAAAACCCGCTGAAAAACTTCCAGCCCAGCCCCGGTGTATTAACCGAAGTGGCTTTCCCGCAAGGTGTGCGCGTGGATACCGGCGTCACCACCGGCAGTGAAGTGTCGGCATTTTACGATCCGATGATCGCCAAACTGATTGTGCAGGGAGCCAACCGCGAAGAGGCACTGGCAAAATTACGGGCGGCGCTCGATGCCACCCAACTGCATGGCATCACCACTAACCTTGATTATCTGCGCCAGATCACGGCCAGCGAAGCCTTCCAGAATGGCAGCGTATGGACACGGATGCTCGACAGTTATGAAGCGTACTCGACGGTGATTGAAGTGCTTCAGCCGGGTACCTGGAGCAGCATTCAGGATTTTCCGGGTCGCCTCGGTTACTGGGACATCGGTGTGCCGCCCTCCGGCCCGATGGACGATTTTGCCTTCCGTCTTGCTAACCGCATTGTCGGTAACCACGACGCGGCAGCAGGACTGGAATTCACCCTGCAAGGCCCTGTACTGCAATTTCACAGCGCGGCGGTTATCGCCCTGACGGGCGCAGATTGTCAGGCGACGCTGGACGGCGAGGCGGTGCCATTGTGGCAACCCATCACCGTTAACGCCGGACAAACGCTGGCGTATGGACGTGCGCAGGTTGGCTGTCGCGCTTATCTCGCGGTGCGTAACGGCATTGATGTGCCGCAATACCTCGGCAGCCGCTCCACCTTTGCGCTCGGGCAGTTTGGCGGTCACGCCGGACGCACGCTGAAAGTCGCCGATCTGCTGCCGATTTCGCGCCCGGAACTGGCTGCCTGCACGACGCCCGCCCCGGTGAGCGAACCGCAGGCGATAAGTCCGTCGCTGATCCCGGAATATGGCGAACTGTGGCGCATCGGCGTGCTGTACGGGCCGCATGGCGCACCGGATTTCTTTACCCAGGAAGCGATTGATGCGTTTTTCGCCAGCGACTGGCAGGTGCACTACAACTCTAACCGCCTCGGCGTGCGGCTGATCGGGCCGAAACCGAGCTGGACGCGGCCAAACGGCGGCGAAGCTGGTCTGCATCCTTCTAACGTTCACGACTGCGAATACGCGATCGGCGCGATTAACTTTACCGGCGACTTCCCGGTGATCCTCACCCGCGATGGCCCAAGCCTCGGCGGCTTTGTCTGCCCGGTCACCATCGCCAAAGCGGAGCTGTGGAAAGTCGGGCAGGTCAAACCGGGCGACCGCATTCGTTTCTACCCCATCAGCGTGGAAGAGGCCGTGGCGCGGGAAAAAATGCAGGAGCGCTGCATTGAGACACTGCATACCAGCCATCTTGCTGAATTTACAACGCCATCGCTTGCAGATCGCGACGGCGTTTCTGCCACCGCACTGGTGTCGCTCCCCGCCACTGCTGGCGCCCCGCCGATTGTCTATCGCCAGGCCGGGGATAACTACATTCTGATCGAGTATGGCGACAACGTGCTGGATCTGGCGCTGCGCCTGCGTGTTCACCTGTTGATGGAGCAATTGCGCAAGCGGGCACATCCGGGCGTGAAAGAACTGTCGCCGGGCGTGCGTTCGCTACAGGTGCGTTACGACAGTCTGGCCATCAGCCAGCCGGAACTGGTGGCGCTGCTGCTGGAACTGGAATCGTGTATTGGCGATGTCAGCAAGCTGAAAGTACCTTCACGCATTGTGCATATGCCGATGGCGTTTGAAGACAGCGCCACGCTGGATGCGGTCAGCCGCTACAAAGATACAGTGCGTGCAACGGCACCGTGGTTGCCCAACAACGTTGATTTTATTCAGCGCATCAATGGGTTATCCAGCCGCGAAGACGTGAAACAGACGATTTTTGATGCCAGCTACCTGATTCTGGGCCTGGGTGACGTCTATCTCGGTGCCCCCTGCGCGGTGCCCGTTGATCCGCGCCATCGTCTGCTCAGCTCCAAATATAACCCGGCGCGCACCTTCACCGCCGAAGGTACCGTCGGGATCGGCGGGATGTACATGTGCATCTACGGCATGGATTCTCCCGGTGGTTATCAACTGGTGGGGCGCACACTGCCTATCTGGAACAAGTTCCTTAAAAACGAACAGTTTGCTGCCGACGAGCCATGGCTGCTGCACTTCTTCGACCAGGTGCGTTTCTACCCGGTGAGCGAAGAGGAGCTGGCGCTGCTGCGTGACGATTTCCGCGAAGGCCGAGCAACCATCCGCATTGAAGAGACGGTGTTTGATTTCCAGCAGCATTTGCAGTTCCTGCGTGACAACGCCGCCGACATTGCCGATTTCCGTACGCGGCAGGCCGAAGCGTTCGAAGCGGAAGTGGAACGCTGGCAACGGGACGATCAGGCCACAGTGACGGAAAGCCTGCCACCGGAGGTGGTGGAAGAGGATGACGGTGCGTTGCCGGTGTGCGCGGATATGAACGGCAACATCTGGAAAGTGCTGGTTAATCCGGGCGATGTCGTCGAGGAAGGTCAGCCGCTGGTTATCGTCGAAGCGATGAAGATGGAACTTGCCATCAACGCGCCGCAGAGCGGGAACGTCAAACGCATTGCCTGCCAGCCTGGGCGTCCGGTCAGCCCCGGCGACACGCTGCTGTGGCTGGAATAAGGGAGACTAATGATGAGCGAAAAAGACGGTAAAAAACGCACCGTGGGTCTGGCGGAGCGCATTTATCACGAGCTGAAAAACGACATCTTTGATTTCCGCTTAATGCCGGGCGCGCATTTCAGTGAAAACGAGATTTCCGAGCGAATGTCCGCCAGTCGTACCCCGGTGCGTCAGGCGCTGTTCTGGCTCGAACATGAAGGTTATGTGCAGGTGTACTCGCGCAGCGGTTGGCAGGTAAAACCTTTTGATTTCAATTATTTCGAAGCGCTGTACGACTTTCGCATCGTGCTGGAAAGGGAAGCAGTGCGTCGCCTGTGCGGCATGCCACCGGGCATCTGTTCAGAGCATCTGGCACCGCTGGTCAGCTTCTGGATGACCTCGCCGCGCATGGAGCCCAGTAAAGCGTTATCGCTTCAGGATGAGCAATTTCACACCACGCTGGTTCGCGCCAGCGGCAACAGTGAGATGGCACGGGTGCATGTGGAGCTGACCGAGAAGATGCGCATCATTCGCCATCTCGATTTCACCCGCGATGACCGTGTGGACGCGACTTACAACGAACATGCCCGTGTTTTACAGGCGATCCTGAAACAGCAAACCGAGGAGGCGCAACGCATTCTGACCGAGCACATTTCGCAGAGCAAAGCTGAGGTCAGGAAAATCACCTTACACATGCTCCAACAAGCCAGTTTACAACCCGTTTCACCGTAGCCGTGGTTCTGCCCCGCTGTACGGCGGGAATATTAATTACTCAATATCATTTAGGGGTTTTGTAATGAAAAGACGTTCTTTACTGAAAGCATTTGCCCTGTCAGCCACGTTTTTGAGCATGGGGTTATCGTTACAGGCATACGCAGCAGACACCATTAAAGTGGGGATCATGCACTCCCTCTCCGGCACCATGGCGATTTCAGAAACGCCGCTGAAAGACATGGCGCTGATGACCATTGATGAAATCAACGCCAAAGGTGGCGTATTGGGTAAAAAACTGGAACCGGTTGTGGTTGACCCTGCCTCTAACTGGCCGCTGTTTGCGGAAAAAGCGCGTCAGTTACTGACCCAGGATAAAGCGGCCGTGGTCTTTGGCTGCTGGACATCGGTATCGCGCAAATCGGTGCTGCCGGTGTTTGAAGAACTGAACGGCCTGCTGTTCTACCCGGTGCAGTATGAAGGTGAAGAGATGTCGCCAAACGTGTTCTACACCGGCGCTGCGCCAAACCAACAGGCGATCCCGGCAGTGGAATACATGATGAGTGAAGATGGCGGCAGTGCAAAACGCTTCTTCCTGCTCGGCACCGACTATGTCTATCCTCGCACGACCAACAAAATCCTGCGCGCGTTCCTGCACTCCAAAGGCGTTCAGGATAAAGACATCGAAGAAGTCTATACGCCGTTTGGTTACAGCGATTACCAGACCATCGTTTCCAATATCAAGAAGTTCTCAGCAGGCGGCAAAACTGCAGTGATCTCCACCATCAACGGCGACTCCAACGTGCCGTTCTATAAGGAACTGGCTAACCAGGGCATCAAAGCGACCGACGTGCCGGTAGTTGCTTTCTCGGTGGGTGAAGAGGAACTGCGCGGTATCGACACTAAACCGCTGGTCGGCCATCTGGCCGCGTGGAACTACTTTGAGTCAGTCAGTAACCCGGTGAACACCAAATTTGTTGCCGATTACCGCGCCTATGCCAAAGCGCACAAACTGCCGAACGCCGACACCGTTGTGACCAACGATCCAATGGAAGCGACCTACGTCGGGATCCATATGTGGGCGCAGGCGGTTGAGAAGGCGGGCACCACTGACGTGGATAAAGTCCGCGCCGCAATGGCAGGCCAGACGTTTGCGGCCCCAAGCGGCTTTACACTGACCATGGATGCCACCAACCACCACTTACACAAACCGGTAATGATTGGTGAAATCGAAGAGAACGGTCAGTTCAACGTGGTGTGGAATACCGATAAACCGATCCGCGCACAACCGTGGAGCCCGTATATCACAGGCAATGACAAAAAACCGGATTACCCGGTCAAAACCGGCGGTAAATAAACCCGGAGAAGTGACAGGGGCAGGTTCGCTGCCCCTGTCCGTGGTTGAATGTTCCGGCCTGGCCGGATAACCATCAAAAGACGCTGACAGATGAAAATATTCCCGGTTTTGGGCTTTCTCCTTTTCGGCTGCCTGCTGATGACCTCGTCAGCACAGGCCGGGCCTGCCGCAGATTACGGCAAGGCCAGCCGTGCGCAACAGGCACAACTGCTTCAGCAGTGGTCAGCCGCGCCGGAGGCATCACGGTTGCCGCTGTTGCAGGCGCTGAATGACGAAACAGTGGTCACTGACACCAACGGCCAGCTCTTCACCGATCAGAACGGCACATTGACGGCGCTGGAAGGTAATGCAGTACCTGAGGGTGCGACGAAAAAAGTGTTTATGAATAACCGCATTCGCAGCCTAGTGGCCAGCGCGCTGGCTACCCACCAGTTGATCAACAATGACGACAATGTACGCCTTCAGGCGGCGCTGACCTTGCAAAACAGCGCCCAGGCCGAACAGCTCCCGTTCCTCACCGGGCGGCTGGAGGCGGAGAAAAATGAACGCATACATACCGCGCTTGCCATCGCGGTGGCTAACTTACAGCTTTCCGACAGTCGGGCCGGGATGCGCTTAAAGGCAGTCAAATTGCTCGGCGAATCGAGCGACCCGCAGGTACAGGCGAGCCTGATCCGGCTGACGCAACCGCAAAATGAAGCAGATTCTTCAGTGCGTGATGCCGCTGCCGCCAGTCTTAAACAGGTGCAACAACGTCTCAAATGGGGTGACTGGCTGGGGCAGGCATTCAGCGGCATTTCACTAGGGTCAATTCTGCTGCTGGCGGCGCTGGGGCTGGCGATCACCTATGGACTGCTCGGTGTCATCAACATGGCACACGGTGAGATGCTGATGCTCGGCGCATACTCCACCTGGCTGGTACAGGATCTGTTTCAGCGCTTTGCCCCTGACTGGCTGGCGATCTACCCGTTGGTGGCGCTCCCAGTGGCGTTCTTTATTACCGCTGCCGTGGGGATGGTGCTTGAGCGCACCATTATTCGCCACCTGTACGGCAGACCGCTGGAAACTCTGCTCGCCACCTGGGGGATCAGCCTGATGCTTATCCAGTTGGTTCGTATCTTGTTTGGCACGCAGAACCTTGAAGTCGCCAACCCGGCATGGCTTTCCGGCGGCTGGGCGGTATTACCGAATCTGGTTCTGCCCTGGAACCGCATCGCGGTGATTATCTTCGTGTCAGGCGTCTTGATTCTGACCTGGCTGCTGCTTAACAAAACCCGTCTGGGGATGAATGTACGTGCGGTGACGCAAAACCGCCGGATGGCCGACTGCTGCGGCGTGCCTACCGGGCGTGTAGACATGCTGGCCTTCGGCCTGGGTTCCGGTATCGCCGGACTGGGCGGCGTGGCGCTGTCACAACTGGGTAACGTTGGCCCGGAACTGGGACAGGGTTACATCATCGACTCTTTCCTGGTAGTGGTGACCGGCGGCGTCGGGCAACTGGCGGGAACGGTGGTCGCGGCGCTGGGGTTGGGCGTGCTCAACAAAGTGCTGGAGCCGCAAATCGGTGCGGTGCTGGGCAAAATCGCCATTCTGGTGTTGATCGTGCTGTTTATTCAAAAACGACCGCAGGGGTTGTTTGCATTCAAAGGGCGGGTAATTGACTGATGAGCCAACCTATTACGCTAACTATCGCCCGCCGCGCACCGCGCCTGACCAGTATGCTCGCTTCACTGCTGCTGGTCGCACTGCTGATCCTGCCCTTTTTCGCGCTGCTTCCGGCGGAAAATCCGCTGGCGATTTCCACCTATACGCTGACGCTGATAGGCAAAATTCTCTGCTATGCGATTGTGGCTGTGGCGCTTGATCTGGTGTGGGGATACGCCGGGCTGCTGTCGCTGGGGCACGGTCTGTTCTTCGCCCTCGGCGGCTACGCGATGGGGATGTATTTAATGCGTCAGGCGGCGGGAGACGGGCTGCCCGCGTTTATGTCATTTCTGTCATGGACTGAGTTGCCGTGGTTCTGGGCGGGAACGCAGCATTTTGCCTGGGCGCTGTGCCTGATTATCCTGGTCCCCGGCTTGCTGGCGCTGGTGTTTGGCTACTTTGCCTTTCGCTCACGTATCAAAGACGTTTACTTCTCCATCATGACCCAGGCGCTGACCTACGCCGGGATGCTGCTCTTTTTCCGTAACGAAACCGGTTTTGGCGGCAACAACGGCTTTACCGGCTTTACCACACTGCTTGGTTTCCCGGTGTCCGCGACCGGCACGCGTATCGGCCTGTTTGTTGCCACCGTGCTGCTGCTGGCGGCATCGCTTGCCATTGGCGTGCTGCTGACACGCAGTAAGTTTGGCCGCGTGCTGACGGCGGTGCGTGATGCGGAAAACCGCCTGATGTTCTGCGGCTATGACCCGAAAGGTTTCAAGCTCTTCGTCTGGACGCTCTCCGCCGTGCTGTGTGGACTGGCGGGGGCGCTGTATGTGCCGCAGGTGGGCATTATTAACCCCAGCGAAATGTCGCCGACCAACTCCATCGAAGCTGCCATCTGGGTCGCACTTGGCGGGCGCGGATCGCTGGTTGGCCCGATCCTCGGGGCTGGTATCGTCAACGGTGCCAAAAGCTGGTTTACCGTGGCATTCCCGGACTTCTGGCTCTTTTTCCTCGGCCTGATGTTTATTCTGGTCACGCTGTTCCTGCCGCGTGGGGTGATTGGCCTTCTCAAACGGAGGAAGCATGACTGATTCGTTGTTTACCCAGCCACAGCCCCAGGATCGTTTTCGCAAGACGACCGACCCGGTGTTGCAGCTTGAAAATATCAACGTCACCTTTGACGCCTTTCGCGCACTGACCGACCTGTCGTTGTCGATTGGTGTGGGTGAACTGCGCTGCGTGATCGGCCCGAACGGTGCAGGGAAAACGACCCTGATGGATGTGATAACCGGCAAGACGCGCCCGGACAGCGGTAAGGTGATGTACGACCAGAATATCGATTTGATAGGTCTGTCATCGGTGGACATCGCCCGCGCCGGAATTGGACGTAAGTTCCAGAAACCGACCGTCTTTGAAGCATTGAGCGTGATGGAAAATCTTGAAATCGCGCAAAAAATGGATAAATCCGTGTGGACCAGCCTGCGGGCGAAGCTGACTGGAGAGCAGCAGGACCGAATTGACGAGGTACTGCAACTGCTCAGACTAACCGAGCACCGCCATCGACTATCAGGGCTGCTCTCCCATGGGCAAAAACAATTCCTTGAGATTGGCATGTTGCTGGTACAGGAGCCACATTTGCTGCTACTCGACGAACCTGCCGCCGGACTGACCGATGCTGAAACAGACTATATTGCGGAACTGTTTCGTACACTGGCGGGTAAGCATTCCCTGATGGTGGTCGAGCACGATATGGGTTTTGTGGAAACTATCGCTGATCACGTGACGGTGCTGCATCAGGGGCAGGTACTGGCAGAAGGCTCGCTGCGCGAAGTGCAGGCCAATGAGCAGGTTATTGATGTTTATCTGGGGCGCTAACTATGTTGCAGGTTAATGATTTAAATCAGTATTACGGTGGCAGCCATATTTTGCGTGGCCTGTCATTTGACACCACGCCCGGCGAAATTACGTGCTTACTGGGGCGTAATGGTGTGGGTAAAACCACGCTGCTGAAATGCCTGATGGGAATTATTCCGGCGAAGTCCGGTACCATTCACTGGCAGGGAAAATTAATCAACCACAGTAAGCCACACCAGCGGGTACAGCAGGGGATTGCCTATGTACCGCAGGGCCGGGAGATCTTCCCGCGCCTGACCGTTGAGGAAAATCTGTTGATGGGACTGTCGCGATTTTCCGGTCGCCAGGCGAAAAGCATACCGGAGGAGATTTATGACCTTTTCCCGGTGTTGCGCGAAATGAAACAGCGCCGGGGTGGCGATCTCTCGGGGGGGCAACAACAGCAACTCGCCATTGGCCGGGCGCTGGCCTGTAAACCCCAACTCCTTATTCTGGATGAACCGACCGAAGGCATTCAGCCCTCGGTTATCAAAGAGATCGGTGCGGTCATCCGGGGGCTCGCTAATCGCGGCGATATGGCCATTTTACTGGTAGAGCAGTTTTATGATTTCGCGGCTGAACTGGCGGATCAGTATCTGGTAATGTCCCGCGGCACCATTATTCAACGCGGTCGAGGTGATAATATGGAAGAAGAAGGCGTCAGGCATCTGGTGGCAATTTAGACGTTCTTTTCAGTGTCCTCTGAGCATGATGTTACTACTCCAACCCTGTTCGATCTTTATACAGCAAATATTGCATTCCACTTAACTGACTTGCCGTTAACTCTACTTAACCGCCTATTTTTTCCCGGAAACTCAGATCCAACGCCGTATATAGCGCAATCTGAGTTTTCGGGAATGCACCCGCAGGAACAAGGCAGATGGCGCACAAGGCGCGTGCCACGCTCAGGAAGAACAACCATCACCAGGGAGAATGCACATGCCTGCTGCAAAAATTACCTTTATCGGCGCCGGTTCAACGGTATTTGTTAAAAATATCCTCGGCGATGTTTTTCAGCGCCCGGCGCTGAAAGATGCGCACGTCGCCTTAATGGATATCGACGCCACCCGCCTGGAAGAGTCGCACATTGTGGTGCGTAAGCTGATGGACTCTGTCGGCGCGAACGGGCAAATCAGCTGCCATACCGACCAAAAGACCGCCCTGAAAGACGCCGATTTTGTGGTGGTCGCCTTTCAGATTGGCGGCTATGAGCCCTGCACCGTCACCGATTTTGAGGTCTGCAAACGTCACGGCCTCGAACAAACCATTGCCGACACACTTGGCCCCGGCGGCATTATGCGGGCGCTGCGCACCATTCCGCATCTGTGGCAAATCTGTGAAGACATGACCGACGTCTGCCCGAACGCCACCCTGCTTAACTACGTCAACCCAATGGCGATGAACACCTGGGCGATGTATGCCCGTTATCCGCATATCCGTCAGGTTGGCCTGTGCCACTCGGTGCAGGGCACAGCGGAGGAGCTGGCGCGCGATCTCGATCTCGACCCGGCGTTATTACGCTACCGCTGCGCCGGTATCAACCACATGGCGTTTTACCTGTCGCTGGAGAAAAAACAGCCCGATGGCAGCTACACCAGCCTCTATCCGGAGCTCCATCAGGCCTGGGCCGATAAACGCGCACCAAAGCCGAACATGCACGGCAATCCACGTTGCCAGAACATTGTGCGCTACGAAATGTTCCAGAAACTGGGCTATTTCGTCACCGAATCCTCCGAGCACTTTGCCGAATACACCCCGTGGTTTATCAAACCGGGGCGTGACGATCTGATCGCACGGTATCAGGTGCCGTTGGATGAGTACCCGAAACGCTGCGTCGAACAACTGGCGAACTGGCAAAAGGAACTCCAGGAGTACAAAACCGCCGACCGCATCACCCTCAAACCGTCGCGCGAATACGCCAGCACCATTATGAACGCCATCCACACCGGCGAGCCGAGCGTGATTTACGGCAACGTCCGCAATGATGGCCTGATCGACAACCTGCCGCAGGACTGCTGCGTGGAAGTCCCCTGTCTGGTGGACGCCAACGGCATTCAGCCCACTAAAGTGGGCAAACTGCCCGCGCATCTGGCCGCGCTGATGCAAACCAACATCAATGTGCAAACCCTGCTGACGGAGGCGATCCTCACGGAGAACAAAGACTACGTGTACTACGCAACCCTGATGGATCCGCATACCGCCGCCGTACTGGGTATTGATGAGATCTACGCGCTGGTAGACGACTTAATCGCCAGTCACGGCGACTGGCTGCCCGCCTGGCTGCATCGCTAATGCGCAACGCCGGGTTCGCCCGGCTGTGGGCTTCCCCTTCCGACACTGAAAGAGGCAATCGGTACCCTATGAGTATTTCAATGACAACAAAACTCAGCTACGGATTTGGTGCATTTGGTAAGGATTTCGCGATCGGCATCGTCTACATGTACCTGATGTATTACTACACCGATATCGTCGGCCTGTCGGTCGGCATGGTCGGTACGCTGTTTCTGGTCGCGCGAATTCTCGATGCGCTGGCAGACCCGATCATGGGCTGGATTGTGGACTGCACCCGATCGCGCTGGGGGAAGTTTAAACCGTGGATTTTAATCGGCACGCTGACCAACTCAGTGGTGCTCTATATGCTGTTCAGCGCGCATCACTTTACGGGCGCAACCCAACTGATCTGGGTGTGGGCGACTTACCTGCTATGGGGCTTCACCTACACCATTATGGATGTGCCGTTCTGGTCGTTGGTGCCAACCATCACGCTGGATAAGCGCGAGCGCGAACAACTGGTGCCCTACCCACGCTTTTTCGCAAGCCTGGCGGGCTTTGTGACCGCCGGGATTGCCTTACCGTTCGTCAATGCCGTTGGCGGCGCGGATCGCGGTTTCGGTTTTCAGATGCTGACGCTGGTGTTAATTGCTTTTTTTGTTCTTTCCACGCTCGTTACCCTGCGTAACGTGCATGAAGTTTACTCGTCAGATAAGCAGCCCAGCGCCGGGCAGAATGCCATGAGCCTGAAACAGATGGTGCAGCTGATTTTTAAAAACGATCAACTGGCTTGCCTGCTGGTGATGGCGCTGGCCTATAACACCGCAGCGAACGTGATTGAAGGGTTTGCCATCTACTACTTCACCTATGTGATTGGCAATGTCGACCTGTTTCCCTACTACATGTCCTATGCCGGCATTGCCAACCTGCTGATCCTGATTTTGTTCCCGAAACTGGTGAAGATCTTCTCCCGCCGGGTGCTGTGGGCGGGCGCATCGGTGTTGCCGGTGCTGAGCGGCGGCATATTGCTGTGGATGGCGCTGATGGGGCAGACCCATGCCTGGATGATTTTGCTGGCGGGCGTCTTTTTCAGTATCGGTAAAGCCTTCTTCTGGGTATTGCAGGTGATTATGGTGGCCGACACCGTCGATTACGGCGAATACAAACTGAATGTCCGTTGCGAAAGTATCGCCTATTCGGTGCAGACCCTGGTGGTGAAAGCCGGAGCGGCATTCGCAGCGTACTTTATTGCCATTGTCCTCGGAGTGATTGGCTATGTGCCGAACGTTGCGCAGTCCGCCAGCACCTTAATGGGCATGCAAGTGATTATGCTGGCGCTGCCGGCCTGCTTCTTCCTGGTCTCGCTGCTGGTCTACTTCCGCTTCTACAAACTCAATGGCGACCTGCTGCGCCGCATCCAGATCCACCTGCTGGATAAATATCGCCACGTGGATAAACCCGCCGCGAAAACCGCGCAGCCGGTCATGGCGGACCAGATTCAGGTGTAACACCATGATGATCAGGCAGCGGCGGCAACAGACTGCCGATTGTCACTTTTAAGCAATACGTTGTCATCTGCGCGTGCGCACGCCAATGGCTCTCCGTGGAAACTGGGGAAAACCCCGACGGAGAGCCATGATGTTAACGACCCCCAGTGACAAATATAAACCGCACACGCCAGTGAAACTCAGCGACCGCCGCTGGCCGGACAATACCCTTACACGCGCGCCGCGCTGGTTATCCACCGACCTGCGGGACGGCAACCAGGCACTCGCCGAACCCATGGATGCAGCGCGTAAACTGAAGTTCTGGGATTTACTGCTCGTCTGCGGGTTTAAAGAAATTGAAGTCGCTTTCCCATCCGCCTCGCAAACCGATTTCAATTTTGTGCGCCAGTTAATTGAGGAACAGCGCATCCCCGGCGATGTCACTATTCAGGTCTTAACGCAGGCGCGGGAAGACTTAATTGCCCGCACCTTTGAATCGTTGCAGGGCGCGCATCGCGCCACGGTGCATTTATACAATGCCACAGCGCCCGTGTTTCGCGAGCAGGTCTTCCGCCAGAGCCGTGAAGAGATTGTCATGCTGGCTGTCAACGCGGCAAAACAGATCCGCCGCCAGTGCGAAGAGGCAACGGGCACCGAGTGGGTGTTTCAGTACTCGCCGGAAACGTTCTGTTTTACCGAAGCCGAATTTGCGCTGGAGATTTGCGAAGCAGTAGCCGATGTCTGGGACCCCTCCCCCCAGCGGCCAATGATCATCAACCTGCCCGCCACGGTTGAAGTCAGCACACCGAATGTGTACGCCGATCAGATTGAGCACTTCTGCCGCCATTTCTCGCGCCGGAAACAGGTCTGCATCAGCGTGCATACCCATAACGATCGCGGCACGGGCATTGCCAGCGCGGAACTGGCGTTGCTGGCTGGTGCCGAGCGTGTAGAAGGGTGCCTGTTTGGCAATGGTGAGCGCACCGGGAATGCAGATCTGGTGACGCTGGCGCTGAACCTCTATACCCAGGGCATCGCCCCGCAGCTCGATTTCAGCGAAATGAAAAAAGTGGTGGAGATCGTCGAAGAGTGCAACCAGCTCCCCGTTGCGCCACGCCATCCTTACGCCGGAGAACTGGTGTTTACGGCGTTTTCCGGCTCGCATCAGGATGCCATCAAAAAAGGGTTCGCCGCCCGCCAGCATGCCCCGGCCCCGTACTGGGACGTGCCCTACCTGCCGCTCGATCCGGCGGACGTCGGTTGCAGCTACGAAGCGGTGATCCGCGTGAACAGCCAGTCCGGCAAAAGCGGTGCGGCATGGTTGCTGGAACAGAACCACGGTCTGAGTCTGCCGCGTAAACTGCAACAGGCCTTCAGCCAGCAGGTACAGCATGAAGCCGATCGCGCAGGAAAAGAGATGTCGCAAATGGCCATCTGGAACCTGTTCCGCCAGCGTTACGGCCTGGTGGATCAGCCCGCGCTGCAACTGATTGAGTACACCTGCACTAACCAGCCAGGGCAAGAGACCGCCCTGTTGGCGGAAATCCGCTACGAGGGTAAAGCACTGAAGTTCGGCGCGACCGGCAACGGATTTCTTTCCGCCGCCATCACCGCACTGTGCCGAAGCCTGAAAGTGGAGATCAACATTGAGAGCTATCACGAACATACGCTGGGGAAACACAGCGACAGCCGCTCAGTCGCCTATGTCTGCTGCGAAAATAAAAAAGGCGAGCGCGCCTGGGGCGTGAGCATTGATAGCGACATAACCCGCGCCTCATTACAGGCGTTGCTGAACGCTGCCGGGCAGTTTATTACGGCGTAAAGTAATCGCCGGGCGGCATGCCCATCACCCGGCGAAACATGGCGCTAAAGGCGCTGGGATTCGCATAGCCGGAGTCCAGCGCTACCTGCGTGACCGCCTCGCCTCTGGCCAGCCGCGTCAGCGCAACCAGCAATCGCGCGCGCCGCACCCATTCGCTGAACTGCAACCCGGTTTGCTGGTAGAAATGGCGCGACAGCGTGCGTCCACTCATGCTCACCTGGCGGGCGGCATTTTCCAGCGTCCACGCTCCGGCGGGCGTTGCACGCACGGCATCGCACAGCTGTTTTAAACGGGGTGACGAGGGTTCCGGTAAACAAAACGGCAGCGTGTTCATCAGGCGGATTTCATCGAGGATCAGTTCATAAATACGCTCCGCCCGCGTCCCGGCCTGATACGCCTCAGGCAGATCCAGGGCGTTCACAATCAGCGCCCGCAATAACTCACTGATCCGCACCACCTGGCAGATAACCGGCAGATCGGCGCGCGCCAGCGGCTGCACAAACACGCCCCGCGCCTGCACGTCGCCGTCAATATGCAGGGCATGAGAAACGTGCGCCGGGATCCAGACGCCACGGGCTGGCGGCACCACCCACGTCCCCTGCGCGGTTTCAACGCGGATCACGCCGCTCAGGGTATGAATCAGTTGATCGCAAGGGTGCGTATGCCACTGCTCATGCTCGCCATGCCGGTAGTCATGGGCATAAGGGATCAGAGAACGGTGGGAGAAATCCAAAACGAAAGTCTGTTTCACGGCGCGCCTGTAGGGGTCATTGGCAGAGTCACCCTACCTTAAACAGCGCCGCGTTTTCTGTCATCCGTTGTCTGCGTCGCCGGAAAGCAGCAGGCAGAAACGCAGACACACGCACAGGCCCGGTAAACCACACGCCACCGGGCACAATGCAAAACACTTACTGCCCGTAGTAGGCGTTTGAACCGTGCTTGCGCAAGTAGTGTTTATCCAGCAACGGTTGCTGCATATCCGGTAACTGCGGCGCCAGCTGGCGGGAGAAGAGTCCCATATACGCGCACTCTTCCAGCACCACCGCGTTGTGCACCGCGTCGGCGGCGTTCTTGCCCCACGCAAACGGGCCGTGGGAATGCACCAGTACCGCCGGGATCTGCATCGGGTCGATATCACGCTGTTCGAAGGTTTTAATGATCACCTCCCCGGTCTGATACTCATACTCGCCGTTGATCTCCTCGTCGGTCATCAAGCGGGTGCAGGGGATCGCGCCGTAGAAGTAATCCGCGTGGGTAGTCCCCCACGCAGGCAGATCCAGCCCGGCCTGCGACCAGATGGTGGCATGGCGCGAATGGGTATGCACAATGCCGCCAAGTTGCGGAAAACGGCGATACAGCGCCAGGTGCGTTGGCGTGTCGGATGACGGTTTTTTATTGCCCTCCACCACCCTACCGCTGGCAATCTCCACCACCACCATATCTTCTGCGGTCATCACGTCGTACTCCACGCCGGAGGGTTTGATCACCATCAGTGTGCCGCTCTCATCCACCGCGCTGACGTTACCCCAGGTGAAGGTCACCAGATGATGGGCGGGCAGCGCCAGGTTGGCGGCCAGCACCTCGGCTTTCAGTTGCTCTAACATACAAATCCTCCTTCCTGCATACGGGCTTCGATCCAGCGGCGGGCCTGGATAATTTCCAGCACCGGCTCTTTGGCTTTTTCGGTCCACATCTCAATTAAAAACGCGCCGCGATAGTTCAGTTGGTGCAGCGTGCGAAACACACCAACAAAATCGACGCAGCCTTCGCCAAACGGCACATCGCGGAACTGGCCAGGGCTCTCTTCAGTCACTGGCTGGGTATCTTTCAGATGAATAGCGGCAATGCGATCGATCCCCAGCGCCAGCTCGGCAGACACATCGTTACCCCAGGCCGTCAGGTTGCCGACATCCG
Organism: Kosakonia sp. N21; assembly: GCF_050587465.1. Taxonomy (NCBI): domain Bacteria; kingdom Pseudomonadati; phylum Pseudomonadota; class Gammaproteobacteria; order Enterobacterales; family Enterobacteriaceae; genus Kosakonia; species Kosakonia sp. N21. Next base: position 217,834 of record NZ_JBOBHR010000002.1, read on the forward strand.
GGTAGACGCTAAACCACGGCGAGGCAAGCATGTCATCCCACTTTTTCCATTTGCTGATGGAGTTCATAAAGGCGGTATCCATAATCTCGACCGCCAGCATCACCTGCGCAGCGGCGGCCTGTTCCACCGCCCACGCCAGCCCGTCGGCAAAACGCTGCTGCGTGCCCGCGTCATGCTCTTCGTAGTAAACGTCGTACCCGGCCAGTTGAATGGTGCGGATCCCCAGATCGCGCGCCAGACGAATAGCTTTTGTCATAATGTCCCGCGCCCGTTCACGCACGCGTTCATCACGGCTGCCAAACGGAAAACGGCGGTGCGCCGATAAGCACATCGACGGAATAGACACCCCGGTTTCCAGCATCGCTTCCACCAGCGATGCCCGCTGTGTGGTGCTCCACTCCAGTCGCGACAGACGCTCATCGGTCTCATCAACGGACATTTCGACAAAATCGAAACCGCAGCTTTTCGCCAGCACCAGCCTCTCCGGCCAGCTCAGATCTTTCGCCAGCGCTTTTTCATAAATGCCCAACGGATGTGTGCGCATTACTTCTCTCCCCAGATGGCATCAATGTGCTGATGAAACTCGCGGGCAATCTGCTGCGGGTTCGCCGCACCGGACAGTGCGCGCCCGGCAATAAAGGCTTTCACGTTAATGTCCTTAAACAGCGGCAGATCCGCAGGCGTCAGCCCGCCGGTGACCGACAGTTCGAGACCGATATCAGAAAGCGCTTTCATCCGCGCCAGATCCACCTCACCCCACTGCTGACCGCTGGCCTGCGCGTCACGGCCACGGTGGTAAATCGCCTGGCGCACTCCCACGCGATACCAGTCGCGGGCGTGGTCGAAAGTCCAGTTGCCAAACAGCTCAATCTGAATGTCACCGTGGTGCGCCTGCGCAACTGCATGGCCTTTTTCGATAGTCGCCAGTGGCGCAGCACAGATAATGGTCATCCAGTTCGCGCCCGCACCAAGCGCCTGCTGTGCCAGCGTTTCCCCGGCGTCGGCGACTTTCCAGTCCGCAACGATGATCTTCTCCGGGCACTGGGCGCGCAGCGCGCGTACGGCGTTCACCCCTTCGCACAGGCACAAAATGGTGCCGGCTTCGACGATGTCGACATGATCCTGTAACAGCGCCACATCGCGCTGGGCAGCCGCGAGGCTGGTATGGTCGAGCGCCAGTTGCAGTAATGGTCGGCTCATAACGTCTGCTCCTTAATGCGGGCGTGAAAGCCCTGTAGTGCTTCAATCAAAATCTGGTAACGCGCGTATTTGCGCTGATAAGCGGCGTGGGCGGTCATGTCCGGCGTCAGGGTGCGAATGTCATGCTTTAACACCTGCTGCGCGTGCTGGAAGTCGCGGTACTCGCCGGTACCGACAAGAGCGGCAAGCGCCGCGCCGAAACAGCCGGTCTCTTCCACCTGCGGCAGTTCCACAGGCAGCCCGCTGACATCCGCCAGCATCTGCATCCACACGTCGGAGTGCGCCGGACCGCCGGTAACGCGCAGCGCTTCAACGTGGGTAAAACGCGCCAGCATGCGGTTAAGGTGCGTCATATGGCAGAACACCACCCCTTCGTAAACCGCCTGTAAAAGGTGCGCGCGGGTGTGCAGCGCCTGCATGCCGTAAAAACCGCTGGTCATCTCCAGGCCCGCGTTGCTGCCATACAAAAACGGCAGGAAAAACAGCTCGCTGCCCGCTTTGGGCAACGAGGCAACGGCGTGGTTTATCTCCTCAAACGACATGTCGCCCCACTGTGCGGTCAGCCACTCGAGGTTGCCGGAGGAGGTCGGGCTGGCTTCGTGCACAATGTACTGACCGTCGTTAACGTAGCGCCCGTATACATAGGGGTGGGCTTCGTTGTCACGAAGGCCATCAGCAATGCCGCTGGCCACGGCCCAGGTCCCCATCACCGCATTCAGCCGCTGTTCATCTTGCAGCCCGGCGCAGAGCGCGGTGGAAACCACATCAAACAGACCGCCCACGACGGGCGTACCCGCCGCGAGACCGGTTATGGCGGCTGCCTGAGCGGTGATTTCCCCGCAGATTTCTGCTGAGCCCACAATCGGCGGTAACGCCGCATCAATTTCACCAATCCCCAGCCACTGCGACAGACGCGCGTCGTAGTAACCCCGGGACATGTTGTAAAGGTTGGATTCCGAGATATTGCTCTCTTCACAGCCTTTAACGCCGGTCAGACACCAGCGCAAATAGTCGTGCCCCATCAGTACGCAGCCAATCTGCGCATAACGCTGCGGCTCGTTCTCTTTCAGCCAGCGCAGCAATGAGACCGGGTGCCCGGTCCACAGCGTCTGGCGGGTCAGCGGGTAGAGCTGTTGCGGAATGCCATCCTGTTGCCAGCGCTTCACCACCTCCAGCGCGCGGCGGTCGGATGAGAGCATCGCATTGCCCAGCGGCTGATCGTTTTTATCCAGCAAAAACAGCCCTTTGCCCTGCGCCGAAATGCCCACGCCGCGAATGCGTTCGCCGGAGGTATGAGTGCGTTGCAGCAAACGCGAAACGGTCTGGGCGCAGGCGGTCCACAACGCGCGCATATCGCGCTCGGCGTAACCGGGTTGCGGGCTGAGCGTCTTCAGAGACTGGCGTTCAATACCGTGCTCCCTGCCCTGGCTGTCATATAAACCGGCTTTCAGATAAGTACCGCCACAATCGATACCCAGCCAGAAGGTCTCTTTATCACTCATCGTCGTGCTCTCGTTTTTATTGCCGGATGGCAACGGCCTTATCCGGCTTACAGAATCGGTCATTCTCTTGCCCGGTCAGCGCAGCGCCGCCGGGCTGGTTATCAGGCTTCGCGTTTACGGGTGCTGACCGGGCTGACTGAGACGTTTCCCGCGTCGCACTTCGCCGGGAGCAGCAGCGCCATCAGCGCCGCCAGCGCCAGAGAAATAGCGAGGCAGTACACCCCAGCATCTTTGCTGTAGAGGTTGATCAGCACGCCCACGGCATAGGGGCCGCAGAAACCGCCGAGGTTACCCAGCGCGTTAATCACCCCACGCGCCCCGCCTGCCATCTCTGCGCTGAACAGACGCGCCGGAATGGTCCAGAACACGCCCGCCGCCGATTGCAGGAAGAAACCACACCCCACCAGCGCCGCATACGACAGCCAGATGCTCTCTTTCAGCGCCACGGAGAGGAACATGCACAGCGCAAAGCCCAGCAGCGGGAGGGAGACGAACAGTTTGCGTTTACCGGTACGGTCAGAAAGGGACGAGAAGAGGAACATCCCGGCGATGGCCCCGAGGTACGGCAGGATGGCGAGCATGCCCACCTGCCCCATGGTGCTGTGGGTTAACTCTTTCAGAATGGTCGGCAGCCACAGGGTGTAGCCGTAAATTCCGGTCTGGTAGAAGAAGTTGAGGGCAATCAGTTGCCACATGGTTCTGTCGGACAGCACGGCGCTCAGCGAGGCGTTTTTCACCTCTTTACCGGCAATTGCGCGCTGCTCGGCGGCCAGCGTCTCCACCAGATATTTTTTCTCTGCGTCGGAGATCCAACGGGCTTCCTGCGGACGGTCATAAATCGTCAGTGACCACAGCACCAGCACCACCAGCGACAGCAGACCTTCAATGATAAACAGCCAGCGCCAGTCCAGCGCGGTAATGATCCAGCCAGAAAGCGGCGCCGTCACAATACCGGCAATCGGCACAAACATGATCACAATGGCATTGGCGCGCCCGCGTTCCGCATCCGGGAACCAGTTACTGATCATTGTCAGCACCACCGGCAACATGCCGCCTTCCGCCACGCCGAGTAAGAAGCGCAACGCCAGCAGTTGATACTGACTGGTGACAATCCCGGTCAGGACAGAGATCACCGCCCAGGCCACCAGCGACCAGCCAATGAATTTTTTGCCGCTGCCGTGAACGGCGATTTTGCCGCCCGGCACCTGCAAAAACAGATAACCGATAAAGAAAATGCCCCCGGCGAGACCAGCCATGGATGCAGAAATCCCTAATTCCTGATCCATCCCGCCGGGCATGGCGAACGCGATATTCACGCGGTCCATGTACGAAATAATACAAGCGATAAGAATAGGAGGAATTATTCTTAACCAGCGCTGGCGCGGAATATCCGCAGATGTAGAGTAAGAGGAAGTATTCATAATTAGCATCTCGTTAAAAGTAACTGGTATGCGATGTCAGATATTTTTGTATTTATTGTCTGGCTTTATGTAAGGCGTTAATGCCGTCGCGTAATATTTCCACGCGATGTCCCACACTGGCGTTGGCATCAATTTCCAGTAATTTAATACCGGTAAAGGACAAACTTTCTGGCGCCGCGACCTGAAATAAGGCGTTGGCGCTGTCGACGGTTAATAAACTCTCCGGGCAGAACGGCGCGAACGGTGCGTGCAGATCCTGCCACTCCCCGTACGGGCCGTTTTCCGTGGTGCCGGAAAACATCAGGCCACGCAGTTTCCCGGCTTGTTGCGCCTGCCGGGTATGGGCCAGCGGCAGCGTGGTGTTGCGCCCTTCAATGGCGGAACGCGCCCAGTTAATGCACACGCCGATCTCATAACCCGCCAGCGTTTCCAGCACGTTCTCCAGCGGTAAAAACCCTTTGCGCGGCGCGGCGGCATTCATGGCATCACAGTGTTCCAGCACCAGTTCGCACGTCCAGTCCCAACTGGCTATCTCCTTGATCGAACGGGCAAACGCCTCGGTGGCCTGTTCCACGCTGGCATTGCCCACCAATGGCGCGGCCTGCATTTCCAGCGCGACGACTTTGCCGGGGAAACGGGCATTCAGCGCAGCGATCTTGTCATGTACATGACGGTAATACGCCACGCAGGCACGGCGCTGCGCTTCATCACTGGAGGCGAGGCCAAAACCGCGTTCTCCACCGCCGCGGCGACGCATGGTTTCCATCACCGCCGTGACGACAATGCGCCACTCGCCCGGCGTATGCGTTAACAGCCACTCGTCACCAAGCGGGTGCAGTTCTTCCAGGCACGGCTGCTCCAGCCCGGCAATGTGCGGGGTATCCGCCAGTTGCCGCCAGAAATCCTGCTCTTGCTGTTCCCCTTGTTGGTGAAAAGAAGGCGCGCAGGGATACGCGCCGATAATATAACCGGCGTTATGACGCTTCATATTTAGCTCCTGCTTATGCGTGAATTAATTCAATGCAGAAATAGCCACCTTGACGACAATTTTACGAATAGGCGTGGCACGATATTTATTACAAGCGGGACGGTGTACATCCTGCGGGAAAAATATCGCGTAGCTGCCAGGCACCATTTCAAAAAAAGATTCGTTCTCGCTCGCCTGATAAAAAATAATATCGCGCTGCTCCAGCAGATTTTCCGCAATCACGTTATTACCGGTATCAATGGCAATACCGATTTCCTCTTCACCCCATGCCATAAACTGGATATCCAGATACTTGCGGTGCACTTCCGGTTTTTGCTCCTCACGGGGCCGGGTGGTGAGATCGAGGATCTGCGCAAAAATGGTGCGCCCTTCGATTTCTACCACGCCAGGCTCAAGCGTGCGGAAATCCGTGGTGCGCAGGAAATCGAGCGCTTTTTCAATCGCCGCCGGTAAACGGCAGGGATTGGGCTGTGAAATATGGCCGAATAACATCGTTCGCTCCTTACAGCGCCTGGATCTTCGCCCATACGCTGTCATCAACGGTGATACCGTCGCGACGGTTTTCTTCCAGCAGGCGCGTAAACTCGTGGCCCGGCAGACGAATCGGTGCATTTTCATCCGCGCGTTCCGCGCTGGTGATGTAATCCATAATGCGTTGCAGCTTGGCGTCACGGCTTGCGCCATCGATCAGCTTGTCGACTTCGATGGCGATAAACACCTGCGAAATGCCGTATTCATCGCTGTTCTCTTCGGTGACTTCAGCAACTGATGCCCCGTCTGACAGCAGGGTGGCGATCATGTCCAGCACGATGGATAAACCGGAACCTTTCCAGTAGCCCATCGGCAGAATGCGGCGGTTTTTCTCAATCACGCCGGGTTCTTTCGTTAACTTGCCATCGTCGTCAAAGCCGCCATCTACCGGCAGTTCGCGCCCGGCCAGGCGGTTCACTTCCAGCATGCCGTAGGAGAACATCGACATTGACATATCCACCATGGTGATTGGCGTAGAGGGGATCGCCACAATCAGCGGGTTGGTGCCAATGCGGCACTCTTTCGCGCCCCACGGTGGCATCACGGCGATGGAGTTGGTCCAGCAAATCCCGATATAGCCCTTCTCTGCCGCCTGCCAGCCATAGCTGCCGCCGCGCATCCAGTGGTTGGCGTTACGCACCGCCACCAGACCAATACCGTGATCGGATGCCAGTTCAATGGCGCGATCCATCATCTTCTTCGCGGTTAAGTTGCCAATCGAACGCTGCGCGTCCCACTGCTCAATCGCGCCGAGGTTCGCAATGCGCTTCGCCTGCGCATCCGGAATGATGTCACCGGCATCCAGTTGCTGAATGAAACGCGGAAAGCGGTTCACGCCGTGTGAATAGACACCCGACTCGGTGGTACGGGCAAACATCTCCGCGCAGGCGTCGGCAGTCTCTTCACGCACATTGCGGGAACGCAAAACGCGTTTGAAGGATTGCTTAAGCTCTTCGAAGGTAACCTTCATCTTTTTCTCCTGGTTGCATCGGACTTCTGTGTTGTTTTTATACTCCTGAATTTCAAAATGCGAAATACCATTCCACATAACAAAACACGGATGTGTGATCCACGCTTCACTTTAAATTTCGAAGTTGATTACTATCAAAGGCTTATAAACATAACCTGATTTTGTGTGGCCCGTTCCATTTTGCGCTAGTATTGAGGCTGGCAAAATTAACGGGTCCAAAAGCGGCAGGAAGCGAGAACGCATCAATGCAAGACGAAAAAGAGAAACCGGCGGGCAGTCAAAGCCTGTTCCGCGGATTACAACTGCTGGATATTCTGAGTAACTACCCGAATGGCTGCCCCTTGGCCCATCTTTCCGAACTGGCTCAGTTGAATAAAAGCACCGTGCACCGTTTGTTACAGGGGCTGCAATCGTGCGGCTATGTCAAACCGGCACCCGCGGCAGGCAGCTACCGGCTGACCACCAAATGTATCGCCATCGGGCAAAAGGCGCTGTCTTCGCTGAATATTATTCACGTGGCCGCCCCCCATCTTGAAGCCCTCAATCTGGCGATCGGGGAAACCATCAACTTTTCCACCCGCGAAGATGATCACGCAATTTTAATTTATAAATTAGAACCGACCACCGGCATGTTAAGAACGCGGGCCTATATTGGTCAGCATCAGGAGTTATATTGCTCGGCAATGGGCAAAGTCTATATGGCCTTCGGTCAGCCGGAATATGTGGAGCAATACTGGAAAAGCCATCGCGAATATATTAAGCCGCTCACCCGTTACACCATTGATAAGCTCGATGTGATGCAACAGGAGTTGAAAGAGATCCGCGCACAGAAATGGGCAAAAGACCGTGAAGAGAACGAGTTAGGCGTCTCCTGCCTGGCGGTTCCGGTGTTCGACATTCATGGTCGGGTGCCTTATGCCGTGTCTATTTCGTTATCCACTTCGCGCCTTGAATTATTAGGCGAAGCGCGTCTGCTTGCGGCGTTACAAAATACCGCCAAAGAAATTTCACAGGAATTAGGCTACGAAGTCGAAGCGTAAAATAAATGCCCGTTAGCTTTTTTTCAGCAGCGGGCAATTATGACAATACTCCACCGGTTGTGATGCCTTGTAATAAAAGCAGCAGGTGCGACGAAAACGCACCGCCTGCCCTGCTGCATTGTTTTGCAACGGTCGACGAAAGCGTTTTAGCGGGTTCCATGCCAGCCCAAACTGTTCCGGCTCAGCCTGTTCCAGCAGCCAGTGGAAATCCGCCTGCCGACGCTGTTCCTGCACCGCATCCAGCGTCTCCATGCGCCCCTGATACAGCGAATAGACCCGCACGGCGGTGTTTTCCCACAAGATAGCCTCCGGCAGGCCACTCACCCGCGCCAGACTTTGCCACAGCGGCGCAAAATAGCCTTTAAACAACGTGCTGACAATCTCCGCACGCCACGTCTCACGCTCCCCAGAAGCGGCCTGCGTGGTGGTAACATCCACCGGCAGCGAGGAGCGCCACACCCCATTATCGTGCGCATACTCCAGTCGACTGGCGGTTAATGACAATGGCAGACCTTTATCAAACACCGTCATGGCATACAGCACGTTGCCGGAAGCGAGAAAGGCCAGTCGTTTGGCAAGCAACGACGCGGCGATCGCCAGATCCGGCGCGCCCATAAACGTCATCACCCGTTGCAACACCGCGCGGCAGGTATCGTCATCCAGCATGGCGGACGCGGGCACGCTGCGTTCATCTGCCTGCGCCAGGCTGCGCAGACGAAACGTGTTTTGCAGATAGCTGTACTCTTCAGGACTCAGCATGCGAGTCACCAGGAAAAGGGATACACAACGGCGTGTGGAAAAAGGGATCGTCGATAATACGGCAACGCAGATTAAACACATCCTGCACCAGCGTTTCACTCATGATCTGCTGCGGCGCGCCCTGCGCGTAGACGCGCCCGTCATGCACCGCCACCAGGTGGTCGGCATAGCGGCAGGCCAGATTGAGATCGTGCAGCACCATCACAATGGTTTTCCCCTGCTGGCGATTGAGCGTGCGTAACAGTTCGAGGATCTCAATCTGATGTGCCAGATCGAGATAAGTCGTGGGTTCGTCCAGCAACAACGTACCGGTGGCTTGCGCCAGCGTCATGGCGATCCACACGCGCTGGCGCTGCCCACCGGAGAGCGCATCCACCGGGCGGTGCTGTAAAGGCGCAGTGCCCGTCAGTCGCAACGCCTCATTGACCTGCTGATCGTCCTCTTCGGACCACTGGCGTAACCAGTTCTGCCAGGGAAAACGCCCAAGGCTGACCAACTGGCGGACGGTGATCCCCTCCGGCGCAACCGGGGTTTGCGGCAGGATTGCCAGCTTTTGCGCCACCTGTTGCGTTGCGCTGGCGTGGATATCCAGACCATCGAGAATGACGCGACCAGACTGCGGCGTTAACAGGCGCGCCATCGCTTTTAGCAGCGTGCTTTTGCCACAGCCGTTACTGCCAATCAGCACCGAGACGCGCCCTGCGGGCAGGGCCAGATCCAGCGCGTTAATCACCGTTTGCTGTTGATAGCTGACGCTCAGCTTGTCAGTTGAAAGAGACACAGATTCCCCATTGCATTACGTCCGCTGCCGGATAAGCAGCCACAAAAAGAATGGCGCACCGGCCAGCGCCACAAAAATCCCGGCCGGGAGATCGGCGGGCCGGAACAGCGTTCGTGCCGCCAGATCGGCGATCATCACCATCACGCCTCCGCCGCTTACTGCCACACAGGCCTGGCCGACAAAGCCGTTACGCACCCACAACCGGGCAATGTGCGGCGCGATCAACCCGACAAACGCCATCGCGCCCACCTGCGCAATCGCACCGCCTGCCAGCACCACGCTGCCGAGCATCAGCAACACGCGTATCGCGTTCACCCGAATCCCCAACCCCAGCGCTTGCTCATCATTCAGTTGCAGCACGTTCAGGTAACGGATAAGACAAAACAGCAGCGGAACCGCCCACAGATAGACGGCAAGCAGGTGCAACACTTTTTCCCACGTGGCGGCGTACACACTGCCGCTCAACCAGACCCATGCCGACAGCGTGGTGGTGAGCGGGCTGAACACCAGCACCAGCGACACAATCGCGCCTGCCAGCGCCGAAACGCCGACTCCCGTCAGGATCAGCCGCAGCGGCGTGAGCCCTTTGCGCCAACTGAGCAGAAAAACGAACCCCACCGCGCACGCTGCGCCAGCCATCGCCGCATAAGGCAACATGCCGCTGCCATACTGCAAACTGAAGCCAGCCAGCCAGATCAATGCACCCGCGCTGGCTCCGGTGGTGACCCCCAGCGTATCCGGCGAGGCCAGCGGGTTACGCACCAGCATCTGGATAATCAGCCCCGCGATGCCAAGGCCACCACCCGCCAGTAACGCCAGCGCCACGCGCGGTAAACGCAGCTCATGCAGAATAAAACTCTGCGGCGACGCATCCGGGCTGAGCAACAGTGTGAACGTCTGCGAAAGCGGCAGCAGCACATCGCCAATGCTTAACGACACCAGCGCCAGCACCAGCGTCACAAGCAGGCAACTTAGCACCAGCGGAATACGCCCGCGCGCGGACTGGCGGGAAAACGCGCCCCAGCGCAACACCGGATTACCCCGCATGGCTCCCCCTTCGCTGCGCCAGCATGATAAAGAACGGCGCGCCCAGCAGTGCGGTCATCACGCCAACCGGCACCTCCTGCGGCACAATGATCAGCCGGGCGGCAATATCAGCCGCCAGCAGCAGTAACGCCCCCAGCAGCGCACAAGCGGGTAGGGTCCGACGTAAATCGCTGCCAAAGATCTGGCGAACAATGTGCGGCACCATCAGCCCGACAAAGCCGATATTACCGGCCAGCGCCACCGCGCATCCTGCAAGGCCAACCACCAGCACACTGGCAATCAACCGCACCCGGGCAATGTTCTGCCCCAGCCCGCGGGCGATCGCTTCCCCGGCGTTCAGTACATTCATCTGCCGCGCAAACAGCACCGCAATCACCACCAGCCCGGCGCCCGGCAACAGCAGCGGATAAAGCCGCGTCGCATCACTAGCGGACAGGCTGCCCGCCAGCCAGAACAGCATCGTATCGAGGCTTTGCTGATCAATAACGAGGATCGCCTGGGTGAAGGCGTTACACAGCGCGGTGATCGCCACCCCGGCCAGCACCAGCCGCAGCGGATTGAGCTGACCATTGCTGACGTTGCTGACAAACCACACCAGCATGCCGGTGGTACACGCGCCGAGAAACACCAGCAGCAGGGTGATCCACGGGTCGCCAATGGAAAACAGCGTACCGGCCAGCACAATCATCAGCGCCGCCCCGGCATTCACACCAAACAGCCCCGGCGCAGCCAGCGGATTACGGGTTAAAGCCTGCATCAGCGCTCCGGCGACCGCCAGAAACGCGCCCACGCACATCGCCAGTACCGTGCGCGGCAAACGCGAGGTCTGAATAATGGTATCCGCCGCGCGGGTCGCCTCCGGGTGCAGCAGAGCAGCGGCAATCTGCGACGGGGTGTACCAGCCCGCGCCCGCCATCATGCTGAGCAATGCCAGTAATCCCAGCAAAAGCGCGCAGAGCAAAAACTTCATTGCCCCTCCCCGCGCACAAAACGCTCTACATCGTCCACGATGTGATTCGCCCCCAGAATGCCGCCGGAGAGGCTCCAGGGCACACTGTCCACCGTCATAATGCGCCGGGCTTTTACTGCCCGCAGTTGCTGCCACAGCGGGTGAGCAATCAATCGCTGGTACTGGCGGTCAATGGCCGGGCTGTTGGCGCGCAGCAGAATGAAAAAGAGATCCGCATCCAGCAGCGGGATGTTCTCCAGCGTGGAGAAGCGCAGCGAGGCGCTACGGGCTTGCGCCGCCTGCGCATTCCACGTAAAGCCCAGTTCCGACATCACCGAGCCGGGAAAACTGTGCGCCACATAGCTGCGGATGTGATCCGGGCGGACTTCAATCACCGATACCTGCGGCGGGTTTTGCGCGGAAAACTGCCGCGCCATTAAGGCCTTGATCGTCGCCACACGGCTGTCCCAGCGTTGCAGTAACATCGCAGCGGCAGGGTTCAGGCTGAGTGCATCCGCCACCACGGTCAGCGTTTTTTTAAACTCAAACACATCATCCAGCAGCGTAACCGGGGCGATCTTCGCCATCACGGGGACGATATCCTGGTGGCGAAAACGCGACGCAACGATGCGATCCGGTTGCAGCATGGCGATTTTTTCCAGTGCGGGCTGCGTTTCCAGCCCCAGTTGCGCCACCGGGGACAACATTGGCCGCAAATAACGGTACACCGGTTTTTCCGCCCACGACTCAACGATGCCGCACGGCGTCACACCGAGCGCCACCAGGCTGTCCGTCGCGCCCTGGAACAGAGAAACCACGCGCGGTAAACGGGGCGTGGCGGCAAACAGCGACGGCGACAAACCGCCAAGCAAGAGTGCCTGGAGTAATCGTCTGCGCCGCAGCGAGCAATAAACAGAAGTCATCATCGTCAATCCGTGCTGTCGCCCCTTTTCAGAGGCGACGCGGGTCAGAAATCGAGACTGTAGCCCAGCGTTGCGGTACGCCCACGCCCGGCGAAGTAGCGATCCTCATCCACGGATGCACTCTGTGAGTAATAGGTGATGTACTGTTTATTCAGCAGGTTAGAAATCCCCAGGCTGAGCTGACCGTACGGCAGTTTATAACCGACCGCCGCATCCACCAGCACGTAGCCGGAGAAGTCTTTCTCCGCGTCATCAAACGACTTGCTGAGCGCCCAGTTGGCCTGCAGGAAGGTGGTCAGTTCCGCGTTCCAGTTTGCCGACCAGTTAGCAATGATGCGGTCCGGGGCGATGTTCAGGCCGTCCAGCTTCGCATCGAGGCTGCCGTTGTTGTCGCTGTCGTAACGCCCGCGCATATGCGACCAGGAGACGGTAAATTTGTGGTCCGCATTTGGCGTATAACCCGCACTCAGTTCCACGCCGTCAATTTCGGTTTTCTCACGGCGGGCAACAAAGGCATCGTTGAGCAACTCTACGCGGCTGCCCAGTTTGGAGGTGGACTGGTAATAGCTGGCTTCAAAATCAAACGGCGCGTGCTGCACACGGAAGCCCACTTCGCTGTTTTTGGTGACGATCGGTTGCAAACCAGAGTAATCATCCAGTTTGACGCCTGGCGTGTCGATGCCGCGCAACACGCGCCCGACATCCGGCACGGTGAAGCCCTCACTGTAGCTGGCGAACAGGCTCAGCGGTTCAACCGGCGTCCAGACAATGCCCGCATTGTAGAGGGTTTGATCGAACGACGGATTGCCGCCTTCCACCGTGACGCGATCGTTGGCCCATACCGTCTGGTAACTGTCGATATTCAGCCGCGCATATTCATAGCGCACACCGCCGCTAAGTTTGACGGACGCTACCGGGCTGTACTCCAGTTGCAGGAACGGCGACAGATCGGTGTAATTAATTTCCGGCACATAGGTACGCCCGGTGCCCCACAGATCCTGTTTGGAGTTATCAAACAGCGTGTCGAAACCGACCGTCGCCTTAATGCGATCGTCCCAGATGTCGTCTTTGGTCAGGGCAATTTTGCTGCCGTACTTGTCGGTATACGCCCGCGTCTGGTCATAGAGCGTGCCGAGGGGCGCAATGTTCGGATCCTGGAATGACGAGGAGTTGGTGGCGCCAAACAGCGCTTCGTAGCGCTGGTAATACGCCAGCACATTGAGCTTCATGCCCGCCAGGTTGTAGTTATCGTAGGTGGTGCCTACCGTCCAGACATCGTTATGCGGCGCGACGCCTTCCGGGTTGCCTTTCACCGATGTGGTGACAATACCGGCCTCGCGATCGCCGGTCACACTGACGTAGTTATCTTTGTTTTTCAGGCGGTAGCGATTCAGGCTCAGTTGCACGCGCTGATCGTTATCCAGCCAGTAGCCCACTTTCGCCAGCAGATCCCAGGCACGGGAATCCATCAAATCGCCCTGCGTATTATCAACACCAATGGCGTGATTATTGGCGTCTTTGAACAGGCCCTGATCTTCATAGCTCAATGCAAACAGGTAATCGATGTACTCTTCGCTGCCATTAATGCTGTAGTTGGTTTTGTACGACAGCGTATCGCGATCAAATGCCGCCGTTGGCGTGGTGGTTTCCACGCTGACGTGCTGGTTCACCGTACCCGGCTTCGCACGTTTGGTAATAATGTTGATCACCCCGCCGGTGGCTCCTACGCCGTTGCTGGCGTTGGCCCCTTTGATCACTTCAATCCGCTCAATCATCGACGCATCAATGGTGTGCATTTCGCGTCCTGTCGGGCGCAACGGGTTCGATTGCGGAATGCCGTCAATCATCACCAGCGGCGTTCTGCCACGCAGCGTCTCCCCGCTGCCGGACATTTTTTGCCGTGGCGGAGAAAATGACGGGATCAGGTTACTGAGGATCTGCGACGTGTCAGAGGTGACCTGACGTTGCTGCGCGATCTCTTGTTCGGTGATGACTTTGATGACCTGGGGGGAATCATTGCGCGAACCGTCGGTTCGTGTGGCGGTCACAATCATTTCGTCACTGCTATCGCCCGTTCCACTCTGCGCATAAAGCGGAGCGGCGATGACCAATGAGAGCACGCCGTACAGCGGGGAAAATCTCATACAAGCTATCCTCATTCTTCGATTCCCCCACAACCGCAAGGGATCATTCCGTAATAAAATCAAATAACAACAATAAGAAACAATTTGATACCGATTATCATTATCAACAACAAAATGTAAAGTGAATATTTTCGCGCCGAAACTGAAAAAACATGCGCCAGCGACAACGCAAAGAAAAGGAAAGAGGAGAAGGGAACGACAGCAATAGCCAGGCGAAAGCGCTCGCCCGGCGCTCAGCACAGGTTACTGCCCGATCAGGTTTTCTTCCGACAGATGTTCAATAAAGGCAGCGATCGTGGAGGGAACGGGTCGGATGGGCAAACGCAATAAATGCATCGGTCGCATCGGCGGCGTGTAATCCGGCAATACCCGGTGCAGCTTGCCGGAAATGATATCGGCTTCAAGGATCACCGCGGAATTAAACGCAATCCCCAGCCCCGACAGCGCCGCCTGACGCACCGCATCACCGGAGTTCACAATCAGCCGTGGAATGATTTCCACTTCGTAGCGCCCTCCCGGCCCTTCCATTTGCCAGAAATGGTTTGATTGCCACTGGGTAAAACTGATGCAGTTATGTTTCGCCAGATCTTCAGGTGTCTTCGGCGTGCCATAGGTTTCAAGGTAGGCGGACGATGCCGCCAGCAGCATGCGATAAGGGGGCATGGGCAAGGCGATTAACCCCTCATCGCGCACATTGCCAATGCGAATGGCGATCTGGAAACGCTCTTCAATCAGGTCAACACGCCGGTCGGTCAATACCAGATCGATATTCACTTCCGGGTAGCGCAGCAAGAAAGGCGTTAACACCGGTGTCAGCACGCGGTTGCCAAACGCCACCGGCGCGCTGATGCGCAGGTCGCCCGCCACTTCATCATTCAGGCGATGAACAATGGTATCCGCTTCGTGCACGGCGGAGAGGATCTGAATACCGTGCGCGTAAAAACGTTGCCCTGCGCCGGTCAGCCCCTGGCGTCGGGTACTGCGGTGGATCAACTGGCAACCGAGCCGCTTCTCCAGCTCGCGAATGTGCTTGCCCACCATTGCAGGGGTAATGCACATCACCTCCGCGGCGGCGGTGAAACTGCCTTTATCCGCAGAAAGGATGAACGCTTCAACGCTTTTCAGGTAGTCCATTTTTCGATACTCCGACCGTCAGTATTCGCATGATTATAAACTGACAGTAATAAATCAATAAAAAGAATGACTATTTATCCCCTCCTGGTTTTTGCCTAATAATGCCAGCAGCACAAGACGAGATGGCGGTACTCGCCAAGGTTTATGTGTGACGCATTCCCATCACGATTATCAGTGATATTCACCGCAGTGGTTCGGGGTTAAGCGCATGAGTAAATTTGTAGTATTTAATGGTAGCTCCCGCTATCCGGGCAACAGTTCCGTTATCGTTGAAAAAGTGTTTAGCGGCTTCGACGCTGAGGCGTTTCGCCTTAAAGACTTTACTATCACACAGTATGAAGATTATCGGGAAACCGATCTCAAATATAAGCCCGTCACCGATGATTACGATTATTTGATCAATAAATTTCTGCACAGCGACGTGGCCGTTTTTGTTTCCCCGGTTTACTGGTATGGCATTTCGGGAACGATGAAAATTTTCATCGATCGATTCTCTGAATCATTAAAGAAAATTCCCGACTTTCGCCAGCGCTGTCAGGGTAAAAAAATCGTCCTGATTGTGATCGGTGGCGATAATCCGCAACACAAAGCGGACATTATTACCACCCAGTTTGAATACATTTGCGAATTTCTCGGCATGTCGCTGTGCCACACCTTCAAAGGTGAAGCCGATCGCGTCGGAGAAATTGAGGAACAACACGAGTTTATTCTTTCCATTAAGAATTACTTCGAAAGCAACTTCATTATTTAATCTATCTTAAGGGAATTATCATGAAAGCATTTAAATGCCTGACCTGCTCATCTTCTGTTGACGTTGTTGACGATATTCTGGTTGGTGAAATTGTTGAATGCGGCGCTTGTGGCCAGGAACATGAATTAGTGAAAGATAGTAATGGCTATCACCTGGAATTTGCACCAGAGGTGGAAGAAGACTGGGGCGAATAATGGAAAGCAAACCCTCCGTCTTATTATTTGTTACCAAAATCAGGGAAGAAGAAAAGCGCATCGTCGAATTTTTACAGCACGAGGGCGCAGATGTAGAAATTATTTCTGAACAGTCTTCATGGAACGTACAGGATGTAAAACACTACGATATTGCGTTGGTGCGCTGCCTTTCACAGAGCACGGCTCTGGCGCGCGCCCGCTATATTGAAGCCGCTGGCGTTAAAGCCATTAATTCACGCCACGCGATTGAAATCTGTACGGACAAAGGATTGCAGTCGGTACTTTTTTCCCGGCATGAAATCCCGGTGCCAGCCTGGCGGGTTGTTCATCATTACCGCGATCTCGATGGACTACTGACGCAGTTTGGCAACCGCTTTGTGATCAAGCCCGTCAATGCTTCCTGGGGTCGCGGTGTGACGCTGATCGACAGTCCGGCAAGCCTGGCGGTCTGGCTGGCCGCCAGAGAATCCGTGGATCTCAAAGGACAGCACTTGCCGGTACTGGTTCAGGAATATATCGAAAAGGATAACTTCGATATCCGGGTGGTGATTGTTGGCGACCAGCCCGTTGCAGCCATAAAGCGGGTCTCAGAAGATAACTGGAAAACCAATACGCACCTCGGCGCAGACATTATTCCGCTGGCCATTGACGATGACATTACGCGTCTGAGCCACGCCGTTATCCAGGTATTGGGTGAAGGCGTTTACGGTCTGGATTTAATGTTTAACACACGCACCGGACAATATGTTGTCTGCGAAGTCAACCAGAATCCCGAATTTGCCAAATCATGGAAAATTCATCAGGTTGATATCGCTGCACTTATCGCCAGATATACCATCAACTCAATTGAGTAAATAAGGTGGAATTATGCAGTCTCAAGGAACTCATGAATTAGCAACACAGCATTTCCAGGTCTCATTCGTTTTAGCACGAGTGTTAACCTCGGGCGTAATTATGAGTATCGAGAAAAATGAAAGCGAACTGAAAGGCCTGGAGAATATTTTAAAAAAATCATCCGGCAAACAGTACGCAGTCACCTACAACAGCATCAGCGGCGCGGTGATTGGTGCGCTCTGGGGTCAGGATATTGTTTACGGTGGAAAGACCAACCAGCGTACCCTCGATGAGCAGCAAGAGAAATTACTGAAATGGTTGGGAATTGGCCACGATAATTTATTAGCCAGACCTTATCTTTTACATACCGCAAGCTGGGAAAACCTCGCCGGCACAGGCACGTCATGTCATAACGACGAGCCGGTCAATATTATTGACTTTGCCGGGCTGGGCTTTGGGCCCTGCGCGGTCTTACTGACCAACTCAGAGAGCATTTATAAAAAAGCGGAACGCTTAAAAATCTTTGGCGCTTTTGATTTACGCACCATGTGGACTCAGCAAGAAACAGAAAAAGAAATTCAGCCAGGTCTGCAATTTAACTTCCGCCTCAGTCCGCTGGTCGGCGCGTGCATCAAAATGTCGCTTATTAAAATGGGGTTAAACAAATGAAGACCGATTTCATTATGACGCCGCTGGCCATGCCAGAGGATGGCGTGGTTGACCATAATCTGGCACTCGATGGCGATGCGCCGGTTATTCCCAAAGCCAACCGTAAAACCCTTTTCCCGAATATCACCAAAGAAGATCTGTTCCAGATGATGATCTCTGTGCAGCAATCACCGCAGGACGTGGTGGCAGAGTTCGCAGAGAAATACCGCCAGCGCGTGGGCGCGGCGTATGCCATTCCGACCGCCAGCGGGACGTCCAGCCTGCATCTGGCGTTGATTGGCGCAGGCGTGAAACCCGGCGATGAAGTGCTGGTGCCCGCCTTTACCTTTATCGCGACTGCGCAGGCGATTGTCGCCGCCAAAGCGATCCCGATTTTTGTCGATATTACTCCCGGAACGTGGTGTATCGACCCGGCGCAACTGGAGAAAAAACTCACGCCCCGCACCAAGGCGGTGATGCCGGTGCATGTGCACGGCCTGCCTGCGGACCTCGATGCCCTGACGGAATTCTGCCAGCGGCATAATCTGGCGTTAGTTGAAGATGCCTCCCATGCGCACTCCGCAAGCTGGCAGGGACGCCATTGCGGCACCTTTGGCGATGCCGCCGGGCAGAGCCTGATGGCGGATAAAAACTTCCCGCTCGGCGGCGAAGCCGGGATTGCTTTCTTTAAAGATCGCAGCAGCTACCAACGCGCCTGCGCGTTCCTCGAAGAATCCGGCCTGGATTACAGCATGTCCTGGGTGGCGGCGGCCTTTGGCATCAGCCAGCTCGCGCGTCTCGATTACTATGATGAAATCCGCCAGCGCAATGCACAGCACCTGATTGCAGAGCTTGCCACCACGCGCCTGTTCCGTGGCCCGGCCATCCCGGAAGGGGCGAAACACAGCTTCAATATGTTCCGCATCAACATCAACTGCGATTTGCCCGAGCTGGCTGGCATTCCGGAACACAAAGTCAAACAGGCATTACAGCAGGCGCTAAATGAAGAAGGGGTATTTGCCCGCGAGTGGCAAAACACCCTGCTGCCCTTCCATCTCCCCTTCCAGAACCAGAAAGGGTTTGGCAAAGGCTTCCCGTTCTTCCTGGCAGAGCGGAAACACTACCAGCATGAAGACTTCCCTAACGCCATGAAGATGCTGCGCAGCACGCTGGTGCTGTGTCGCGAACTGCGCTCGCCGGTGGAGTACGAAAAACTGCGGTCCTATGTGCTCGCGTTCAAAAAAGTGGATCGCCATCTTTCCCGCATCGCGGAGATCGCCCGTCACATCGACGATGTTCCGCCCTACGAAAAGGATGCACGACTCGGATGAATACTGTCTACACCGCCGCCATTCTTGGCGGCTCCGGATTCGTCGGCGGTGAAGTGTACCGCCTGTTAAGCACCCATCCGCAGATTGATGTGCAGTTTGTCTCTTCGGAGTCTAAAAAAGGGCTGCCGGTGGAACGCCAGATGCGCAGTTTCCGCCGTCACAGCCATAAACCGGGTCTGAAGTTCTCGTCCATCAGCGACATCAAAGACAACCATTACGATCTGGTCTTTTCCTGCCTGCCGAACGGCAAACTGCCACAGATGGTGTCGTTAGTCAGCGAACACTGCACGCGCCTGTTCAACCTGAGCGGCGACTACCGCTTTGATGAAGAGGCGATTAACGCGGTGCACTACCCGGCCACACCGGGCAGTTTGCCGCCGCAGGTGGTCAGCCAATATTTTGTGCCGGAATTCACCACGCCCGACCCGGCGGCGACCCTCATCAACCTGCCTGGCTGTATGGCGGTGGCTTCGCTCTATGCGCTGTGGCCGCTGGTCAGCAAACAGCTGGTGGCGGGCAATATCATCGTTGATGCGAAAACCGGCTCCAGCGGCGCAGGGAAAAGCAGCGCCGAAACCCATGCCGAACGCTCACACAATTTCCGTCTGCACAAAGCGTTCAACCATCGTCACGGGCCGGAAGTGACGAAATTACAGCAACTGACCGCCGATCCGCTGGACATCACCTTTGCGGCTTTCAGCCTCGATACCGCCAGAGGGATCTACGTCAGCGCTTACAGCACGCTCAAACCGGGCTGTACGGCGGCGGATGTGCGTCAGGCGTTTTTCTCCCACTACCAGCAGACGCCGTTTGTTCACTACCTGAAAAACGGCCAGGTGCCGATGCTGAAAACCGTCTGCGGCACCAATCACGCCGAGGTCGCCACGCTGGTTGAGGGTGATAAGTGCCTCAGCCTCTGTTCGCTGGACAACCTGCTTAAAGGCGCGGCGGGCCAGGCGGTGCAGGCGGCAAATCTCTGGCTCGGCCTGGAGTCGTTTGCCGGGCTGGATCATCTTAACGAAGCCGGGTGGCCATAATGGATAATCTCTACGTCATCAAAGCCGGAAGCAGCACCCTGTATAGCGGCAGTGGTTTTTTCCGTGAAGTGATGGAGATCAGCCGCGCCGGCGGTAAGGTGCTGGTGATCTGCGGCGGCGCGGAGGCTATCGAACGGGAGTACCGCCACCAGGAGATCGAGGTGGCGTATCTGCCGCTGGCGAACGGCGATCGGGTGCGCTATTGCAGCCCGGAACACATGGACGTGATCCTTAAAGCCTACCGCGAGCGCATTGGCAACCTGATTAGTCTTGCGGCACAAACGCTGGATTTTTCCGCCTATTACCAGGTCGCTGGCGACAATCAGCTGGTGACCGGAAAGATGGGTAAGCCACTGAAAATCACCGAAGGCGGGCGCAGCCGCATTGTGCGCGACTCGCTTTACGGTGGATTCAACGACGCAAAAACCGCCGTCTTGCGCGCGCTGCTGGAAAGCTATGACATTGTTTTTCTCTCACCGCCAATCTGGGAAAGCCACGCGCGGCAGTACATCAATATTGATGCCGATATGCTGGCAGCACACCTGGCGGTGGCGCTGAACGCCAACCATCTGCGCTTTGTCACCGGTACAGCGGGGATCCTGCGGGACATCAACGATAGCGCCAGCACCCTGCTCGATGTCTACGCCGACGACGAACTGGTGGTAAGCGGGCGGATGAAACAGAAAGTCCGCGCCTGCCAGCTCGCGCTGCAACAGGGCGTTTGCGATATCGCCATCAATGGCCCGCACTCACTCTCTGCCGCCGCCACCTGGTTCTGGCGTGGCACCGGCGTCAGCGAGCCGATGCGCCTGCTGAATATGATGGTCAATATCTCGTCCATTTCCGGCGACGAGTCGGTACTGGCGAACTTTTTGTCTCAGCGTCTGGCCGGTAGCGACATCGATGCGCAGATTGACCCGGCAGGCAACCTGGTGCTGAGCAAAGGCAACGGACCAAACACTCTGCTGATGCTCGGCCATCTGGACACCGTTCCGGGGCTGTGGCGCAGCGACGCGGGCGAGGATTTTGTCAGCGGTCGCGGCAGCGTCGACGCCAAAGGCTGCCTGGCAAACTTTATCGACGTTCTGCAACAGGTTGAGGTGCCGCCTCACGCGCGTTTACTGGTGGTGGGCGCCACCGAAGAGGAGGTTTCCTCCTCGAAAGGTGCTTACTACGTACGCGATAACTACCCCGCCAACGCGGTGATCATTGGCGAGCCCAGCGGCGTGATGCACGTTGCCATTGGCTATTATGGCCTGCTGAAGATCAAAGTGACCGTGCGCAAAGGCATGGAGCACACCGCCGCACGGGACGCGAAAACCTCTATCGAACACGTTTATGAAGCCGCTGGCGCACTGCGGGCGGTGATGAACGATTTTGACAGCAACAATATCTCCAACATCATCGGCATCACCCATCGCCACGCGCTTTCCTGTGAAGAGTCGCAGTTGGTGATCAATTTCCGCGTTTCGCCGGAAGCGCGCCCTGGCTACATCGAACCACTGCTTGCGCTGAGCGGCGATGGGCTCACGGTGGAGATCGAGCGCAGCACGCCGGGCTATAAATCGTCACGCACCAACCCGCTCTACCGCGCGCTCAATCAGGCTTTCAGTCGCGTACTGACGGACACGCCACCGCGGCCGGTAGTGAAAAAAGGCACCTGCGATATGAATACGCTGGCAACAAGCTGGCGCAACGTGCCGTTCATCGCCTATGGCCCCGGTGATTCCGCGCTTGATCATACCGACAAAGAGATCAACTACACCGACGATGTGCTGCTGTCGCGGCGCATTTTGCAGGAGACCGTTATCAACTGGATGCGGCTGAATGGAGGGGAGAAGTAATGGCCTCGTTGCATGAACTGCCCGCACTGGCAGCCCAGGCGCGCGGCGTGATTATTGATATCGCCGCCAGCGACGTCGGTTGCCATATTGGCGGCTCGCTGTCAGTCATCGATATTCTGCTCTACGCCCTTAACCGCTACCAGGCGGATGAGCATAACTGCGTGGTGCTGAGCAAAGGGCACGCCGCCGCCGCGCTCTATAGCGCACTGTACGTGCTCGGTTACAGCGACACCAACCCGGCGGAACACTATGGCCGCAGCGATTCGCTGCTGACCGGCCACCCGAACCATAAAATCCCGCATATTCGTTTCTCTACCGGCAGCCTCGGGCACGGCATCGGTTATGCCGCAGGCTGGGCGCTGGCGCAGCGTCAGTTGAACAGCAACGGCATTGCCGTGGCGATTGGCGGTGATGGCGAGTTGCAGGAGGGGTTGTGCTGGGAAGTGCTACAGGTGCTTTCCGCGCAGGAGATCAACAACCTGGTGTATGTCATTGATAACAATGGCGCACAAAACGATGGCTATGTCCGGGATATCTCCCCCATCGCCGATATCAAAGCGCGTTTCGCCTCTTACCGCATGGATGTGGTGGAAATTGACGGGCACGACTTCGGGCAACTGGAGCAGGCGTTTTCTGCCCGTCAAAACCGCGGGCTGGTGATCATCGCCAACACGGTGAAAGGCAAAGGCATTGCCGAGCTGGAAGGCAACCCGTCCTGCCACTACGCCAGGCTGAAGCTTCACCAGGCAATCAAATGGAAAAGGAGACTCGCCGATGCTGTCAGGTAGAGACGCGTGCAAGGATGAACTGGTTAATTGCGCGCAGGAAGACGCGAAAATAGTGTGTCTGGAGGCAGATCTCGGCGGGCGTAATCACCCTTTTCAACAGCGCTTCCCGGACCGTTTTTACAATATCGGCATCGCCGAAATGGCGGCCATCGATATGTGCACCGGGCTTGCCGCTGCCGGGTTCAAACCCTTTTTCACCACCTTCGCGCCGTTCGCCGCGCTGCGTTGTGCGGAGGCGATCAAGCTGTCGCTCGGCTATATGGGCCAGCCGATCACCGTGATTGGCGCGTATGGCGGCGCCTCTGGCGGCTGGTTTGGCACCACCCATCACAGCCTTGAGGATGTCGGTGCGGTGCGATTGTTCCCCGGTATCCGTATCGCCTGCCCGTATGGCGAAACCGAAACGCGGCAGGTGCTGCGCAACGCCGCCCTGGGCAGCGAGCCTTGCTATATCCGGCTGGGGCGCAACGACGTTTACCCCGATCTTGAACGCTCGGCGGAATTCGACACGCTGATCGTTGAGCAGGGTTATCGCGCCAGCCACCCGGTTACGCTTGTCTCGGTGGGCGAAAAAGCCACGCAATTGTGCGTCGCCGCCAAGCAAGAACTGGGCGAAATCAATCACCTGCATTTGTGCTATGTGGACAACGCCTCCCTGCACCACCTTATGCCAGACATCGCCCGGCTTCCCGGCCCGCTGATGGTGGTGGAAGAACATCGCCGCGCGGGCAGCGTGGCGGCGGAACTGGCGCTCAGCATGCCGCATAAACAGGTGCTTTCTTACACCCCCAACGATGACTGGCCACAGTATGGCGGCAGCCAGGACGACGTACTGGCGGGCCTGAACTTCTCTCTTGAAAGGTTACTCACCACCATAAAAGACATTATTTATGCCAAGGAGCATGTATGAGCACGAGCTTTGCCATTTTAAAAGATCCGCGTTTCCGGGCGTTTTTTCTCTCTGATATCGTTTCAGGGTTTGGCGTCGGAATGGCGACGATCGGGGCCAACTGGTTTGTGCTGATGAAAACCGGGTCGAATCAATATGTCGGTATCTTACTGGCGGTGAACGTGATCGCAGGGTTTGTGGCCTCCCTCTTTTCCGGGGTGATCACCGATAAATATAACCGTAAGACCGTGATCTTTTTCACCCATGCTATTCGCGCGCTCTTTTTGCTGCTGCTGTTCGTCATGCTGTCGAATTTCGATTTCAATATGTACTACCTGTACGCGTTCGCCATTATTAATGGCGTCGGCTGGACGGTGTATATGTCGGCTTCGCGCAGTTTCCTGCAGGAAATTCTCGAAGAGAAAAAATATGTCACCGGCAACTCTCTGCTGGAGATCAGCTTGCAGGTCGGGATGTTTCTTGCGGCGGCAGCGTCCGGGTTTATTTATAAGTACTTCAGCTTTAACGCCATTCTGCTGGTAAATGCGCTGATGTTTGTCTTCAGCGCCATCACCATTAACCTGATTAAGTACCGCGCCGTCTCCCGCGAAACCGACAGCGAAAATTACACCGTAATGCTGCGTCGCGGCTGGTCATTTCTCTATGAAAATAAGGGAATTTTCGTGCTTGGCGTGGTATCGATTGTGCCGCTGATTGTCACCATGATCTATAACGTGGTGCTGCCGGACTACGTGAACAATACCCTGCAACGGGATAGCGTCACTTTCGGCTTTGCGGATATGTCTTACGGCATTGGCGGGTTGCTTTCCGGGATCATGATGTCGTCGCTGGCCATGAAACTCGACGCCCGTAAATTAATCAGCGCGTTCTTTGTTCTGGCCTGCATCAACCTGTTATTCCTCAGCCAGAACAGCTTCGTCTTTAATTTATATCTGTGCAGCCTGTTACTGGGCCTGTGCAACTCTTCGCTGCGTATCTTAATGAACTCCCTGCTGATGCAAACCGTGCCAAAAGATTATATGGGGCGTTCGATGGCGGTGTGGATCGGTATTTCGCTGATCTGCCAGTGCCTCTTCTCACTGTTTATTGGGTCCTACCTCGATCAGCATGGCGCAATGATTGGCATTGTGATCATGGCGCTGATGATGGGGGCGGGATTCGTCATGTTTGTTCTTAATCAACTGTTGCTCTCAAAAAAGCATCCTGAAAATTTACAGGGGTAACGACTATGTCAGATAAAAAAGTCATTTTTTTGGTTGAACCGAGTTTCTTCGGCGTCAGTTTTGCCCGCGAGGCGCACAAAGCAGGTTTCTACGTTGTTGTGCTGGTTTCGGCGAAAGACAATCCACAGCTCTATGGTTATGAAGGCGAATACGATGACTTGCTGGTCTGCGACATCCGCGATGCGGACTCCATCTACCAGGCCATCTATCGCAGCCCGTATAAACGCATCGACGCGATGATTTCGGCAACGGACTACGCCATGGCGACCACCGCCGAGGCGGCGCAGCGTTTAAACATTCCCTGCATCAGCCATGAAACGGCGACGCTGGCGCGCAACAAAGATTTGGCCCGTATTCGCTACAGCGAACGCGGCGTGCCAAGCGCGCAGTTCAAAATCGTCCACCGGTTGGGAGAAGCGGAAGACGCGGCGGCAACGATTGGCTACCCGGTGGTACTGAAACCCACCAATACCGCCAGCAGCCAGAACGTCTTTTTTATTAACGATCGCCAGCAACTGCGCGACGCCTTTAAAGTGCTGGAAAATTTCACCACCAGCTATATGGGCTTCAGCGTGCGCAAAGAGTACCTGGTGGAAGAGTATCTGGAAGGGCCGGAATTCAGCGTGGAGATCTTCTTAACCCACGGTGAAGTGGTCTTCGCGGAAGTGACCGAAAAAGTCACGTCGCCGCTGCCTTACTTTGTCGAAATGTTCCATATCTTCCCGACGTCCGTGCTGGAAGATAAAAAGCCGCAAATGATTGAAGTGGCACGCCAGGCGCTGGAAGCCATCGGCTTCACCAACGGCCCGGCGCACGTCGAGGTGAAATACACCCAAACCGGGCCGCGTATCGTTGAGGTCAACGGCCGACCGGGCGGGGATAATATTACCTCCGACCTGATCCCTGGCGCCTACCACCTCAATATTTTCCGCCAGGCGGTATTTAACGCGCTGAAACTGCCGGTTGACTTTACGGTGGAAAAACCGATGAGCTGCGCAGTAGGCTATATCTGCGCCGATCGCGACGGCGTGTTAGCGTCCATTGAGAACCTTGCCAGCGTGCAACACGATCACGCAGTGCTGCGCTCCGCCATCAGCGCCAGACCGGGCGATAAAGTCGTGGTGCCGAAAAGCTCCGATGACCGGTTAGGGTATTTTATTGTGCAGGCGGAAACCCCGGCCAAAGCAAAAGCCAAGATCACCGAACTGATCGGCAAATTAAAACTGACCTACCGCAACTAACATCCTGACGCAGCCCCTCTCCATTCAGCGGGAGGGGCGCATTGCTAACCCCCGCCACCTGTTCTATAACGTAAATCCTCTTCATCAACGGATCCCGATAATGGACACCAGGTTACAAGCCGCCATTGCACTGCGCAAACAGGGCGAACATGAGCAAAGCCGCCAGCTGTTACAGGCGCTGACCACCGAGCCGGAACTGCGCGCCCTCGCCTTTTTACATCTGGCCTGGTCTTACGATAATCAGGGACTGGAACGGGAAGCCGAGCACAACTACCTTGCCGCACTGGACGCAGGACTTGATGAAGAAGAGCGGTTCGAAGCCCGGTTTGGCCTCGCCTCAACCTGGCGCTGCCTCGGCAAGTATCAGCAAGCCAAAGCGCTGTTTGAAGAGATCATGATCGCGTGGCCTCAGGCGACGGAAGTCAGGCCGTTTTATGCATTGTGCCTGTATAACCTGGGTGAACATGAATGTGCAGTCAGCGTGTTACTGGAATCTGTCGCACAACACCCCGATGAGCGTACCGCGCCCTATCAGGAGGTTCTGCGCTATTACGCGCAGAACCCGGATCAACGCTGGTAACACAGTCCCCCTCAGCAAACGGAGGGGGTAGCCTTCAGCGGTGCTGTTTTTGTGTTTGCCACAGCGCCGCAACGCTGAGAAACACGGTGACCATCAGGTATAACCCCGGCGCGAAGTGGCTGCCGGTAGCACTAATCAACAGCGTACAGATAAACGGCGCAAAGCCGCCAAACACCGTGACCGCCACGTTGTAACTGATCGACATCCCGCTGGCGCGGGTCGACACCGGGAAGATATCCGCCATCAACGACGGAATGGTGGAGAAGTAGACCGATTTCAGTAACGCCATCCAGCCCACCAACAACGCCAGCGACAGCGGCGTCACATTCAGGCTGGTCAGCCAGAAAGCAGGCAGCAGCGTAAACGCCATCAACACCAGCGCCACCCACAGCAGGCGCACGCGCCCGACACGTTCCGCGAGCAGACCGCCAATCGGCGTGACCACCGTCAGGATCACCCCGGCCAGCAGCGTGGCGCTATAGGCAGACGACGGCGGTAACCCCAGACTTTTCGTCGCCCAGGTCGGCACGTAGTTAAGCATATAGTTGATCGCGGTCGACACCACCATCAGACCGATCGCCAGCCCGATCAGACGTTTTTGCGCACCGAATAACAGCCTGACCGGATGGCGCGGTTTTTCCGTCTGCGCATAGGCCGCAGGTTCATGCACATGGCGACGGATCCACACGCCAACCGGACCAATCAGCAGACCGAAGGCGAACGGAATACGCCAGCCCCAGTCGCTGAGTTGCTCCGGGGTAAGCCACTGCGCCAGCCCGAGACCAAACGCGGACGCCAGCAGTGTGCTTGCCCCCTGCGTCGCAAACTGCCAGCTGGCGATAAACGCTTTTCGCTCCGGGAAGTGCTCCACCAGAAACGCGGTCGAGCTACCAAACTCACCACCGGCAGAGAACCCCTGAATCAACCGCGCCACCAGAATCAACAACGGTGCTGCCACGCCCAATGTGGCATACCCCGGCATAAAGGTGATCATCGCACCACCCAGCATCATCAGGTTAATGGAGAGCAGCAACGACGCCTTACGTCCATGCTTATCGGCGTACGCCCCCAGCACCACCGCGCCCAGCGGACGGATCAGAAAGGCCACGCCAAAGCTGCCAAATGCCAGCAATAACGACACTGTCGGGTTGGCGGTAGGGAAAAACGCATGCGCAATGTAGCTGGCGAAAAAGCCGTACACCGCGATATCAAACCACTCCAGCGCATTACCGATGCAGGTGGCGAACAGCGTTTTATAAAGGCTCGGGCGCTCTCCGCCCTGCTCGATTTCACGGGCAAGCGTACTCATTGCGCACCTCCGGCCTGATGTTGACGATGGCGCGCCAGCAGCTCACGCCCCTGTTCGCCTAAATCCCAAAACAGACGGGTCATGATTGCCAGGCCTTCACGGGCAATGGCAATCGGCAGATGTTCATCCGGTGCATGCTGCCCACAGGCAGGATATGAATGCGGCACCCACAGCGTCGGCAAACCTAAAATTCCGGCGAACACGTCGTTCGGCAGCGAGCCGCCCAGGTTTGGCAGCAGCGCTGGTTTACTGCTGCTGGTTTCCGCCATCACCTCAAGCGCCCAGTGCACCAGCGGATCGGTCGGATCGAAGCGAGTCGCCGGCGTTCCGCGCACATCGCTGATGGCAACCATCGAAAAACCGTGCGCATCGAGATGTTCACGCAGCGCCTGTTCCAGTGCTGTCCAGTCCGTGCCGACCACAAAGCGCAACTGACACACGGCGGTGGCGTGGCCGGGGATCGCATTCATGGGCTGCGCCGGGTTGCCGGTCAGAAACGACAACACTTCCAGCGTATTCCAGCCAAACAGCTTCTCGGCGGCCGACAACCCTGGCTCGCCCCAGTCCGGATCGGTTTGTGGATCGTTGTTACCGCGCGCCGGGGTGATATCTGCGAGGATCGCTTTTAAGGCAGGCGTTAGCGCAGGCGGCTTCAGCGCCGGGATACGCATTTCGCCTTTGCCATCCACCAGGCTGGCAATGGCGTTCGCCAGTTGCGTTCCGGGGTTGCTGAGCAGACCGCCCCAGTTGCCGGAGTGATAATCTTTGGCGCGGGCGTTGATGGTCAGGCGGAAGTTCGCGCAGCCGCGCGAGCCAAGAAACAGCGTCGGGCGATCCGCACTCAGGCGTGGGCCATCGGAGGCGATAAACAGATCCGCCTTCAGCCGTGTTTTCAACTGCTGACACACTTCCGCCAGCCCCGGCGAGCTCATCTCTTCGCCCATTTCACACAGCCAGACACAGTTAAAACCCAGCCGCCCCTGGCGAGCGTGGTACACCTGCGCCAGTGCCGCGAGGTTGACCGTATGCTGGCCTTTGTTATCGGCAGCGCCGCGCCCGTACCAGTTACCGTCGCGCTCCACCAGCGTCCAGGGTGATAACCCTTCCGTCCAGCGCGCGTCATCGCCAAACACCACATCACCGTGGCCATAGCACATCACGGTCGGCAGCGCCGGATCCTCTTCATAACGGGCGAGCAAAAAGGGCCGGGCGGCGTTAACCGGGTTGGCCACAATTTCCGTTTGAAAACCCATTTCACGAAACGCGGGAGTAAACGCCTCGTGGTAGTAGCGCAGCAGTTGATCGTCGCGGTCGGTGCGCTGGCTTTCGCTGGGAATAGCGACCCGGCTGGCGAGCGTCGTTTTAAAATGGCCGCTGTCAAACCACGCCAGCGCTTGCGCGATAAGTTGTTGTGTTGTCATGGTGTTTACCCTGTTCATGTTGCTGCCGGTGGCGCAACTGTCTGTTGTTGTCTTTTTGTTCTAAACCAGAACAGAGCCTTGCCACAATAATAATAATTGCAATTTGGCATTGCCTTTTTGATAAGGGTAAACTGCACAATCTCAGGGCACTGCACCGGAAACACCCATGCTGACCAATGAACTGCGTTATTTCCTCGCTGTCGCCACGTCCGGCTCGCTCAGCACCGCCAGCGAACAGCTTTATGTGGCGGGTTCCGCCATCAGCCGACAGATCCAAAAACTGGAGACCCGGCTGGGCGTGACGCTGTTTGAACGTCATGCGCGCGGCATGATCCTTACCGACGCGGGGCAAATTCTGGCGAACCATGTGCGCAAGAGCATGCGCGACATGGAGTATGCGCTGGCGGAAATTCAGGGCCTGAAAGCCGTGCGCAAAACGCTGGTGCGTATCGCCTGTACCGACGGCATGGCCTTTGATTTGCTGCCGGGTTTGCTGGCGCGTTTTCGCCAGCACTATCCGGGCGTCAGTTTTGATTTGCAGGTCGGCAGCGCGATGCAGGTGGCAGAGTGGATACGGCGCAGCGAGTGTGATGTGGCTTTTCAGTTCAGCCTCGCGCCGGAAAAAGAAGTGGAGATCATCGCCGCATGGCCTGCGCCGGTCCTGCTGTTGCTGGACTCAGCCCATCCGCTGGTGCAGCAGTCTGGCGTGGCGATTGATGATTTACACCCCTACCCGCTGGTGTTACCGGAAGCCGGCACCACTATTCGTCAGCTATTCGACCTGTCATGCCGGATGGCGGGCACCTTTCTCGAACCGGCATTCAGCAGCAATAACTTTTCTGCGCTGTATGAATTTACCCGCCACACACCGCAGGCGATTACCGTCTGTAGCCACTTCAGCGTACTGTGGCGTGCGCGGCTTGATGCAATGACACTGAAGCCGATGACCAATACCTCGCTCAGTCAGCGCACGTTGCAGATTCAGGTGCCGGGCAGCAAACACCGCCCGGCGGCGGTGAGCGCCTTTTTAGCGATGGCGGAGCACATACTGGGGGAAGAGCATGGGAAATGGATGCAGGATCTGGGGTGATGTTCCCCTCACCCCAGCCCTCTCCCCAGAGGGGAGAGGGAGATGAAGGTTCCCTCTCCCCTCCGGGAAAGTGCCTATACTGTTCCCTCTCCCCTTCGGGAAAGTGCCTATACTGTTCCCTCTCCCCTTCGGGGAGAGGGTTAGGGTGAGGGGAAAAACAACAGCATTACGTCAACCCGTCAATAATCACCTGCTTCATCCCCTGCGAACATGGCTCTACGCGCCCGCGCACCCCGTAAACCTGCGCCAGCGTCTGCGGGGTGATCACGTCGCCCGGCGCACCGTTGGCGACCAGTTCCCCTTGTTTCAGGATCAGCACATGATCGCCGTGACGCAGAGCGATATTGATATCGTGCACCACCACCACGGTAACGATATTGCGGCTTTGCGTTTCGCGCTTCACCAGATCCATCACATGGAACTGGTAGTTCAGATCCAGCGCACTGAGCGGTTCATCCAGCAGCAGTAACGAGGGTTGACGAATCAGCGACTGCGCCAGTCCCACCAGTTGTTTCTGCCCGCCAGAAAGCTGGTCGAGAAAGTGCAGCGCCAGGTGTTCAATACCGAGCTGTCGCAACAGTCCCATCACTTCCGCCTGTTTCGCCGCGCTGTGCAACCCGCCGGAGGCGCGCTGCGCAACGATAATCGACTCCAGCACATGCAGATGCACGCCCGCAGGCAGCGACTGCGGCAGGTACACCACCTGCTCCGCACGCTTCGCAAACGGCTGACTCAGCAGGTCAAGCCCGTCCAAACGCAGTTCGCCCTGCGCGCGGTTTAACCCGGCCATCGCCCGCAGCAGGGTCGATTTGCCACTGCCATTCGGCCCGAGCAAAATCGTCACTTTGCCGCGCGGCAAGAGCGGAATATTGAGGTTCGCAATAATCTGTCGTTGAGGGTAGCCCGCACCAAATCCGCGCAGGCTCAAACCATGTTGTCGGTTCATACACTCCCCCGGTGGCGCACAATGATGGTAATGAAAAACGGTACGCCGACCAGCGATGTCACGATGCCGACCGGGATAATGACGCCGGAAATCAGGTTCTTGGAAACGATAGACGCCAGCGATAACACCAGCGCGCCCAGCAATGCGCTGGCAGGCAGATAGAAGCGGTGATCTTCGCCAAACAGCATGCGGGCAATGTGCGGTGCCACCAGCCCGATAAAACCGATAGGCCCGACAAACGCCACTGACAGCGCCGAGAGAATACTGATGCGCAGCAGCGTCGCCAGCCGCAAGCGGCGCACGTTTATACCAAAACTGATGGCGCGATCTTCCCCTAAACGCAGGGAGGTTAGCTTCCATGAGCTGAGCATCGACAGCGGGGCAATCACCGCCAGCGCCAGCAGCAGAATGCCCAGTTTTTCCCACGAGGCGCGGGCAATGCTGCCCATGGTCCAGAACACCAACCCCTGTAAGGTGTCTTCGTTGGCGATAAACTGCAACATCGACACCAACGCGTTAAAAGTAAAGACCAGCGCAATGCCGAATAACACCACCCCGGAGGTCGCGACCTGCGTCCAGCGGGTGATGCCATCCAGCAGCAGCGCCGCCAGTAACGCAAAGAGAAACGCATTCGCTGAAATAAACCACTGCGCAGGCACACCGGGAAGACCAATGCCAAGCACAATCGCCAGCGCTGCGCCAAAGGCCGCCGCCGAAGAGACGCCGAGCGTAAACGGGCTGGCAAGCGGGTTATTGAGGATGGTCTGCATCTCCGCCCCCGCCAGTCCCAGCGTTAAACCGACGACAATCGCCATCAGCGCATAGGGCAGGCGGATATCCCAGACAATCACCTGTGTACCGGTATTCACGCTGCCGGGGTCGACCAGCGTTTGCCACAGCACGTTCAGCGGTAAGCCTGAAGGCCCAAGGGTAAAATCCAGCAGCATCGAGGCCATAATCAGCGCCACCAGCAGCGCCAGCAGGCCGATACGTTTGCGGATGATGCCGCGATAGCTGAGCATCAGGCCGTCGGCTGTAATGTCGGCCCGCTGTTCGCCCGATTCAATGGTGGTACTCATGACGCCTATTTGCCCTGCTGCCAGCTATACACGAAAGAGGTGTCCGGCAGTTTGGTGAAGTTTTTGATGATGTGATGGTACGTCGCATCCGGGTCGAGATCAGCAAAAGCCTGCGGATAAATATCTTTCGCCAGATATTCCATGCCGACGATGTTGTACGGATGGTTGTAGAAGTGGTGATAAACGCCGTAAACCCGTTTCGCCGCTATCGCCGGGATCTGGCTGACACCGGTGCGCTGTAACAACACCTGCGCCTGGGTGTTCACCTCATCCGGCGACACATTCAACCCTAACGGCAGCACCTGGCTGTTACCGCGTTTGGAGCCGGTCATGATGTACACATCCGGGTTGACGCTAATCAGTTTCTCCAGCGCAACAAAGCCGCTCGCTCCCGGCAGCAAATCCGATCCGATATTCTTCGCGCCCACCGCTTCAACTAACCCACCCCAGCCACTGTGCCCATGGGTAAAGCAGCAGGAATCGGTATTCCCCGCCAGCGCTTCAACAAAGACGCTGGGTTTCGGGTTGATGGTCGCGGTTTTCTGCTCAATGGCGTGCAGTTGCTGGCGATAATAGGCGGTATACGCCGCCGCATTGCTTTCGCGGTTGAGGACTTTGCCCAGCAGGTCGATACTCGGCGCGGTGTCTTTCGCCGGGTTGACTTCATAATCGATAAACACAACCGGGATCTTCAGCGCAGTCAGTTTCTGCAATACGCCGCTCTCTTCCAGCGCGGGTCTGGCGCGAAGCTGGGCGATCATCAGATCCGGCTGTTTCGACAGCACGCTTTCCAGGTCGACATTGCCCTTATCGCTAAAGCCCATATCCATAATATGGGTCGCTTCCGGCCACTGCGTTTTCAGCATCTCCCAGGTGGCGACATCCTGTTTTTTCGCCAGGTTATTCCATGCCACCAGTCGTTTAAACGGGTCGTCGCGATCCAGCAACGCCATCGCCATAATGTCGCGCCCGTCCTGCAAAATAATGCGTTGCGGTTCGTGTTCGACGGTGACGCTGCGACCATCGAAATCGGTGACGGTGAGAGGATATTGACTGGCGTGAGCCAGTAACGGGGCGGAGAGAACAACGGAAAGAACAAGCCTGGCGATGGATTTCCCTTGCATAAAAAACAACCTGTCGATAGTTGGAATATAATGATTTTGATAATTATTATCATGTCAAATTAAACAAATCATATACAGAATCAATAATTCGCCCTGCTTCCCCCTGCCGCTTAACATCCTGATTCGTTTTGTGTTTCTCTGACATAGTTTTTAACGGCTTTTCATCAGCGTGATGGATTACCCTCATGCCCTGCCCTGTTTTACGGATACCACCATGAAATATCCTCTGCTGTTGCTGCTCGGTCTGTTCTCAACCGCCCATGCCAACGACGCGATTAAGCTCAATTGCCCGGTACGTGGCGCACTGACGGTGTCGTTTTTTGATTACCATCTGATCACGATGAAGTGGGGCGATCATTTCCAGGTCGCCTCCGGTAAAGAGCAGGGGCGTACCAAAGCGGGCGTGCCGTTCTGGAGCACGACGTTTGGTAACGGCGACAACCTCGCCTTCTTCCCGGACTCCGGGGCGTATTATCTGTTTTATGCAGGTTCACAGGAACCGGTGCAGTGCACCGAGGTGGGAAGCTATGCTTACCCGGTGATCACGCCGCCACGCTATGAGAACAACGGGGGTGTCACGGAGAGTCAGGCGAAACGAACAGAAGATGATGTGGTGCTGCTGCACCCGGCAGCGTAGTTTTCCGGTTTTCCCGTTTTCCCCTCACCCTGCCCCTCTCCCCAAAGGAGAGAGGGGATGAAAGGCAGACCACCTTTCCCCAACAGAGAAGGGATAAAAAAACAGACCACCTCTCCCCGACGGAGAGGGGATAAAAAACAGACCACCTTTCCCCGACGGAGACGGGGTAAAAAACTGCCCCCTCTCTCCCTGTGATAATCGCGATAAACCAGACGAACTCTTGCTACGCGAACACCCCGTTTGCCACCTCTGCAGGCGTGACCACGCCGCTGTCCAGCACCCAACCGCTAATCAGCGCGGCGGGAGTAACGTCGAACGCGGGGTTATAGACCTGCGCATTTTCCGGCGCCCACTGAACCGCGCCAAAACTGCCTGCCACACCGGTCACTTCCGCCGCCGCACGCTGTTCAATCGGAATGGCGTCGCCGTTCGGGCAACCTCTGTCGAGGGTGGTTTGCGGTGCGGCAACGTAGAATGGCACGCCGTGGAATTTCGCCAGCACCGCCAGGGAATAAGTGCCAATTTTATTCGCCACATCGCCATTGGCGGCAATACGGTCCGCGCCGACCCACACCGCATCAACCTGCCCCTTCGCCATCAGGCTGGCGGCCATTGAATCGGTAATAAGCTGATAAGGGACGCCCAGTTCGCCCAGTTCCCAGGCAGTCAGCCGCCCCCCCTGCAACAGCGGGCGGGTTTCATCCACCCACACATTCGCCACCTTGCCTTGCTGGTGTGCTTTCGCAATCACCCCTAACGCCGTGCCAACGCCTGCCGTCGCCAGCCCGCCGGTGTTGCAGTGGGTCAGCAAGCGACTGCCAGGAGTGACCAGCGCAACGCCTGCGTGGGCAATGTCGTCGCAAAGCTGCCGGTCTTCGTCAATTAAACGCAGCGCTTCCGCCGTCAGTGCGGCGACAAAATCGTCCTGCGCCAGCGCCAGTTTCATACGGTCGAGGTTATTCATCAGGTTGACTGCGGTCGGGCGGGCAGCGCGCAGGGTTTCCAGCGCCTGCGCCAGTTGCTCGCGGTCTGCACCTTGCTCCGCCAGGAGCGCCAGCAACAGGCTGGCAGACAGACCAATCAGCGGCGCACCGCGCACGCGCAGGGCATGAATATGCCCGACAAGTTCTTCTACCGTGGTGGCAGGCAGCCAGCATTTCTCCTGCGGTAGCGCCTGCTGATCGAGAATAAAGAGCTGGTTTTCGACAACCCGCAGGCTGGTAGTCTGTAATGACGGCATATCGTTAAATCCCTGTTGCGTTGTTGTATCGTATTGTGTCAGGATGAAGTCCGGATGTATAGACGTCTAAATGGCTTTGTTTGCAAAAAGAGGATCGAGGCAATGTCGCAATACCGTACCTTTACCGCCCGCGATGCCGTGGCATACGCCCAACAATTTGGCGGCCTGGACACCCCGTCCGAGCTGGTTGACGCGCAGGAGGTGGGCGACGGTAATCTCAATCTGGTGTTCAAAATTTTCGACCGCCAGGGCGTCAGCCGCATTATCGTCAAACAGGCCCTGCCCTACGTGCGCTGCGTCGGAGAATCCTGGCCGTTAACGCTGGACAGAGCCCGTCTGGAAGCGCAAACGCTGGTCGAGCATTATCAGCACAGCCCGCAACACACCGTTAAAATTCATCACTTCGACCCGCAACTGGCGGTGATGGTGATGGAAGATCTCTCCGATCATAAGATCTGGCGCGGCGAACTGATCAATAACGTTGACTACCCGCAGGCAGCCGCGCAACTGGGGGAATACCTGGCGCAAACCCTGTTTCATACCAGCGATTTTTACCT
Organism: Kosakonia sp. N21; assembly: GCF_050587465.1. Classification (NCBI taxonomy): domain Bacteria; kingdom Pseudomonadati; phylum Pseudomonadota; class Gammaproteobacteria; order Enterobacterales; family Enterobacteriaceae; genus Kosakonia; species Kosakonia sp. N21. The sequence continues at coordinate 254,007 of NZ_JBOBHR010000002.1, forward strand.
GCATCCCCATGCCAAAAAAGCGCAGGTAGCGCAGTTTATCAACCCGGAAATGTGTGAAATCACCGAGGATCTGTTCTTTAACGATCCGTACCAGATCCACGAACGCAACAACTACCCCGCAGAGCTGGAAGCCGATGTCGCCGCCCTGCGCGAGGATGCACAACTGAAACTGGCGGTTGCCTCGCTCAAACACCGTTTCTTTTCGCAGGCTGAAGCCTTGTTGCATGGCGACATTCACAGTGGTTCGATTTTTGTTGCCGAAGGCAGCCTGAAAGCCATCGATGCCGAGTTCGGTTATTTCGGCCCGATGGGCTTTGATATCGGCACCGCCATTGGCAACCTGCTGCTGAACTACTGCGGCCTGCCGGGGCATCTCGGCATTCGCGATGCCGCTGCTGCACGCGAGTTGCGTCTGAATGATATCCAGGCCCTGTGGACCACCTTCGCAGCGCGTTTTCAGGCGCTGGCGGCAGAGAAAACCCGCGATGCGGCACTGGCGCAGCCAGGCTATGCCAGCGCTTTTTTACAAAAAGTGTGGGTGGATGCCATCGGTTTCTGCGGCACTGAACTGATTCGCCGCAGTGTCGGGCTGTCGCACGTGGCGGATATTGATACCATCGCCGATGACGAGATGCGCCACGCCTGCCTGCGCCATGCCATCACCCTCGGCAAGGCGCTGATTGTGATTGCCGGGCGTATTGATAGCGTCGGGGAGTTGATTGCCCGGGTGCGGCAGTACAGCTAGTTTCCCCTCACCCCGGCCCTCTCCCTGGAAGGGAGAGGGAGTAAAAGCGGTCTCGCCCCGGTACGCCTTCAAAGGGTGTGGGAGTAAACATCCCCACGCCGGACTCTCTTTATTCCCTCTCCCCTCCGGGGAGAGGGTCAGGGTGAGGGGGAAACCGCGCTCCAGCTATTCCCTCTCCCCTCCGGGGAGAGGGTCAGGGTGAGGGGAAACCGGGCTCCAGCTATTCCCTCTCCCCTCCGGGGAGAGGGTCAGGGTGAAGGGGAAACCGCGCTCCAGCTATTCCCTCTCCCCTCCGGGGAGAGGGTCAGGGTGAGGGGAAACCGGGCTCCAGCTATTCCCTCTCCCCTCCGGGGAGAGGCTTAGGGTGAGGGGAAACCCGGCTCCAGCCTTACCCCAAATACTCAATCACCGACAACCCACCGTTGTAATCCGTACTGTAAATAATCCCCTGCGCATCCACAAACACGTCGCAAGACTGGATCACGCGCGGACGCCCTGGCCGGGTATCCATCATTGTTGCCGGTGCCGCGGGCACCAGCGCGCCGGTCTCCACCGGGCGATACGGGTTGGAAATATCGTAAGCGCGAACGCCCGCATTCTGATACGTGGCAAAAATCAGCGTGGAGCTGATAAAGCTGCCCGGGCGGTTTTCGTGCAGGTTGTGCGGCCCGAAATGCGCCCCTTTCGCCACGTAATCCGTTTCGTCCGGCTGGGGGAAGGTTGAGATGCTGACCGGGTTGGACGGATCGCGAATATCAAACAGCCAAATCAGTTTCTCGCCATCTTCCTGATTGTCGAGCACCGCTTCATCAAGCACCACCAGCAGATCGCGGTCGGGCAACGGCAGCGCGGTATGCGTGCCGCCGCCGAATGGCGGACTCCAGTTGCGATGGCTGATCAGCTTCGGCGCACTGCGATCTTTCACATCCAGCAGCGTCAGGCCGCCATCGCGCCAGCTACCGTAAGCCGTGTCGCCAGCGATAATGGCGTGATGAAGCGCGTAGCGTTTGCCTTCCGGCCATGCGGGTGTTTCACCTGCGGCCTGGTTCATCCCCGGCAACCACCAACGCCCGGCAACCTGCGGTTTACGCGGGTCGGCCAGATCGATGGTCAGGAAGATATAGTCGGTGAAACCGTCGATCAACGCCGAGACATACGCCCAGCGACCGCCGACGTACCAGATACGGTGGATGCCAATGCCGTTCAGCGACAGGAAGCTGATTTCACGGGGTTTATCCGGTGTGGAGATATCAAAAATGCGCAGCCCGGCACTCCAGCCTTTGTCCTGCACATCGCTGACCGTGTCACCGACCGACCGGGTGTAATAGACCTTTTCATCGGCAAAGCGCGCATCGGCGAACAGGTCGCGGGCATTGATCACCAGCAGCAGATCGTCGTGAGCTTGCAGATGCACATTCCAGGTGCCGGGTGGCGCAGGCACATATCCTGCCGCTTTCGGGTTTTTCGGGTCGCGCACATCCACAATAGAAAAACCCTGCGACACCATATGACCAATGTACGCAAAGCCGCGATGCACCATTAACTGGACGCCATCCGGGCGCCCTCCCTGGTCGCTGTGCCCAATCAGCCGCATATTGCGGCTATATTCGGGACGCGGAAGTTCAGTTGCCATGATTCATCCTTTCAACAGCCGTATTGCTCTTCGCAGGCCAGGCAGCGCTAAAGGCTTATCTGGCCTGCGGTTTCGGCCTGGATTGTTATTTGTTTTTCGCTTCCAGCGTAGCGAACCACGGGGCGATAAAGTCTTCGGTCTGGCCCCAGCCCGGAATGATTTTGCCCAGCGAGGCCACGTTTACCGCACCCGGCTGGCTGGCCAGCAGCGCCTGCGGGATCGCCGCCGCTTTAAAGTCATACGTTGCAGGCGTCTGTTCACCGGCAATCTTGTTGGCGATCAAACGCACGTTAGTTGCGCCAATCAGCTTCGGATCCACCGCCACGCTCACTTTCCACGGGCTGTTGGCTTCCCGCATCAGTTGCAGATCCTGGTTAGACACATCGATGCTGTAGAGTTTAATCTCGGTGCGTCCGTTCTCTTTCAGCGCTTTATACGCGCCCTGGCTGAACGCATCCCAGGTCCCCCAGATCGCGTCGATTTTGCCTTTCGGGTATTTCGCCAGCACTGCGCCGACTTTGTTGGCGGTATCGCCCTGCACGTCAGAGGAGACCGCGCCAATCGATTCCAGCTCTTTGATACCCGGGTTCGCTTTCAGCAGTTCCGCGTAGGCCGCCTGGCGGCGCTCCATGGGCGGGAAGCCAGCAACCCACAGTTTGATGATGTTGGCTTTACCGTTGAAGTCTTTCACCAGCTCGCCAAAGGAGAGTTTGGTCAGCGACGCATCATCCTGCTGGGTAACGGTCACGCCCGGGATCTCACCGTTCACGGCAGTATCGAACACCGACACTTTAATCCCGGCGGCGACGGCTTTTTTGATCAGATCGGTGGAGTACGGGTCGCGCCCCTGCGAGAGGATAATACCGTCATACTTCTGGCTGATGGCCTGATTGACGAAATCCTGGAATTTCGCGTCATCACCGTTGCTGAGGAAGGTGCTGATTTTAAAGCCCAGCTTTTTCCCTTCCTGCAACGCGCCGGAGACAAACTGCGTGGTGTTATCGTCCGACCCGAGGTTACGGATCAGCGCAATACGCACCGGTCCATTATGATTGGCAATGGCGTCCGGCACCGGTGCAGGCGTGGCCGCGTGGCCCGGCAGCGCGCTCAGTAATCCCAGCGCCAACAGCGAAAGTGCAATTTTTTTCATGTCTGTTTTCCCCTGAATAATTAACGACGCTGGAAGTAAGTCAACGCAAGAGCACCGGCCAGCACCAGCCCCTTAATAATGTCCATTGCGTAATACGGCACTGACAGCATCACCAGCCCGTTTTGCAGCACACCGAGGATCACCGCCCCCACCAGCGTGCCGAAGGCATTCGGTTTACCGGACCCCGCCAGCGAAAAGCCGATCCATGCTGCCGCTACGGCATCCATCAGGTAGCCGCCGCCGGCATTCACCTGCGATGAGCCAATGCGCGAGGCCAGCAAAATCCCGCCCAGCCCTGCCAGCAGCGAAGAGATAACGTAAGCCGCAACCTTGTAGCGCGTGGTGCGAATACCAGAAAGTCTTGCCGCTTCCGGGTTGCCGCCAATGGCGTACATCCGGCGACCGTGGGTCGTCAGTGACAAACCAAGCTGCGCGACCAGCGTCACCACCAGCATAATCACAACAATCGTCGGTACCTGGCCCAGCGAAGCAAACGCGGCCGGGATGGTGCCTTCCGCCATGTCGCCGCTCGGCAGTACCATGTTTTCAGTGATCGAGCCGCCGTAGCTGTAGGTCATCGCCACGCCCTGAATCACGAACAGGCTGCCGAGCGTGGCCAGCATATCGGGAATGCGCAGCACCACGATCAGGAAGGCGTTAAACAGGCCGACCAGCGTACAAAGCACCAGCGTGATAAGGATCGATTCGGTGGTGCCGAAGCCGTGCCAGACAAACAGCGAAATCACCAGCGCATTGGCCAGTGAAGCGGTCGAACCGACCGACAGGTCAAACCCGCCGATGGTCAGCGAAATGGAGACGCCAACGGCGATCACCGTCACGATGGCAATCGAACGTAAAATGTTGATGATGTTGAAGGGATCGAGGAAGTTGTCCGATGCCACGCCAAAAATCGCGATCAGCGCGACAACGGTAAGCAACATGCCCCATTTATAAAGAAAATCAAAAAACTGCTGGCGGGGCGTCACCGCCGCATTGACTGTCAGGGCCTTACTCACGGCGCCGTTCCTCCGGTGGAATAATAAAGTAGTGTCTCTTCGCGGGCATCCTCGCCCGGCACTTCTGCAACAATGCGCCCGTCCCACAGCACACAAATCCGATCACATAAACCCACCAGCTCGGCGAATTCCCCCGACGCATAGATCACGCCTTTGCCTTCCCGCGCCAGGCCATCAATCAGCTGGAACAGATCGGTCTTCGCCTTGACGTCCACCCCTTTGGTCGGCTCATCAAAAATCAGCACGTTCGCATTGCCACGCAGCCATTTGCCAATAGCCACTTTCTGCTGGTTGCCGCCAGAGAGGCGACGCAGTGTTTGCCCCGGCCCGGTCGTGCGCACGCCCACGCGGGCAATCACTTCCTGCGCCCAGCGCCACGCCTGGCGGTGACCAAACAGACTCCAGCGCGAAAAGCTGTTATCCGCGCTGATGGATAAATTCATGCTGATGGGCTCTTCAATAAAGATGCCCTCTTTGCGCCGCTCTTCCGGAACCAGCGCCAGACCGCGCGTTACTGAATCCGCCGGATCGCGGGGTCGCCACGGTTGGTTATTCAGCTCACCGCGGGTAATGCGGCTTTTACTCGCGCCAAACAGCGCTTTGCAAAGTTCGGTTTTCCCCGCCCCCGCCAGCCCGGCGATGCCGAGGATTTCCCCTTTGCGCAGCCGCAACGAGATATCTTTCAGCAGCCCTTCATCATGCAGACCGTCAACGCTCAGCAGCACTTCATCACTGTGCGGCGGACGCGCAGGCGGATAAATATCGCTCAGTTCATGGCCGAGCATTTTTTCCACGATCTGCTCGCCGCTCAGATCGGCCATCGGGCCGGACTCAATCAGTTTGCCGTCGCGCAGCACGGTTAAGGTGTCGCAAATGGCCTTCAGTTCATGGATGCGGTGCGAGATAAACACCACGCCAATGCCCTGCTGTTGCAGGCGTTTCACCACGGTGAATAAGCGCTCACTTTCCCGGCTATCAAGAGGAGCGGTCGGTTCATCAAGGATTAAAAAACGGCAGCGATGCGAGAGCGCGCGCGCCAGCAGGATTTGCTGTTTTTCCGCCAGCGAGCAAGTGTCAATTGAGCGTTTAACATCCAGCGTCACATCGAGCTGCGCCAGCGCTTCCCGCGCCTGCTGGCGAATCTCGCCCCAGCGGTAGCGGTGCCCCTCTTCGGCCAGCTTATCGAGCATGATGTTTTCCGCGATGCTCAAACCGGGGATCAGCGCGACATCCACTTCCTGCTGCACCAGGTGGATGCCAAACATTTTGGCGTCGCGCGGTGTGCGAATACTCACTACCTGGTTATTGATGCTGATTTCGCCTTCGTAGTGATCGTGCGTTCCGCACAGTACCGCCATCAGCGTGGACTTCCCCGCGCCGTTGGCGCCGGTTAACGCATGCACTGAACCGCCCCGTAAGGTGAAATCCACGTGCGACAGCGCCCGGAAGCCGCCAAAGGCCAGGCTTATGGTGCGCATTTCGAGGTGGTTGCTGCTCATGCTGCGGAAATCCCTGCCATTAATAGATTGATTTAACGAATTTTTCACAGCCTTGCTTGACTGGCAACGACAGAAAAGGCATAAGATAAAGCAAAATAATATTAGCCATCCGGATGTCCAGACATAACATCGGGTTAGCCATTACGCACAAGGACACAACACATGAGCAACACTGATATTCGCGTCGTACCCGGCCCCGCTAACTACTATTCCCATGCCGGGAGCCTTGCGCGTTTGCACGATTTCTACAGCGCGGAGCAGCTCTCCCGCGCGGTGTGGATCTACGGCGAACGCGCCTTTGCTGGCGCAAAAGCGTTTCTGCCGGAAGGGTTTAACGCGCCAGGTGCGAAACATATTCTGTTTAAAGGCCACTGTAGTGAGCGCGATGTTGGCGAGCTGGTTGAGCAAGCGGGGGATGACCGCGCAGTGGTGATTGGCGTGGGCGGCGGAGCACTGCTGGATACCGCCAAAGCGGTGGCGCGCCGTCTGGGTTTGCCTGTGGTGGCGATCCCGACCATTGCCGCGACCTGCGCAGCCTGGACGCCGCTGTCGGTGTGGTACAACGATGCCGGGCAGGCGCTGCAATTCGAAATCTTCGACGACGCCAATTTCCTGGTGCTGGTGGAACCGCAGATCATCCTTAATGCCCCGGCGGAATATTTACTGGCGGGCATTGGCGATACGCTGGCGAAATGGTACGAAGCGGTGGTGCTGGCGCCACAGCCGGAAAATCTGCCGTTAACCGTGCGTCTGGGCATTAATGGCGCGCTGGCCATTCGTGATGTGTTACTGGAAAGCAGTGAGCAGGCGCTGGCCGATCAGCAGCGCGGCGACGTGACGCAAGCGTTTCGCGATGTGGTGGATGCGATTATCGCTGGCGGCGGTATGGTTGGCGGTCTTGGCGAGCGTTATACCCGCGTTGCGGCTGCACATGCGGTGCACAACGGGCTGACCGTGTTACCGCAAACGGATAAATTCCTGCATGGCACCAAAGTGGCTTACGGCATTCTGGTGCAGAGCGCCCTGCTCGGCCAGGACGATGTGTTGGCGCAGTTGATTGACGCTTATCAGCGTTTCAACCTGCCGACCACGCTGGCCGCGCTGGATGTCGACATCACTCACCGCGCCGAACTGGACAAGGTGATTGCGCATACCCTGCGCCCGGTTGAATCTATTCATTATCTGCCGGTAGAACTCACCGCCGACACGCTACGCGCAGCATTTGAAAAAGTGGAAACCCTAACGCGTTGATATGCGAGCCCGGCGTGAGGTGCAACGCCGGGCGAAATCCTATCCAGTGATCAACGGGACCTGATTGACGGCCTCAAGCCATTTACCTTTCAGAAGCCTGTAACTATGCGGCTAACAGCCAGGAGACTCAGACGGTTGAGATTAACAGACTGAGTCTCCTTTTTTATCAGTCGAACAAAAGGTTATACATTATTTTTTGTATTTTTCAGGCAAGTACTCAGGTCTTTCGACCATCTTTATCAATTTCACAAGTTCATCCTTGTAAAAAGCCAGTTCGTCTTTATCACCACAGCCAGTAATGCGAAAAATCTCTTCATCTGAACAATTATTCATGATGTGATCGATGCATCCTTCATACACCATGAGTTCCCCTTCAGAAGCTCTCACATGAAATAATGTAACACTGGCAACACATTCTTTCTGTAACAAGTCCATTACCTTACCACCTGACATAATCAGAGAATTTCTGCCTGAACTGCTCTAATTGAGCATTTGAGTGAATCGCCACAGATTTAACAGACACCTCAGAGTCATTCCCATTATGCAGGCCAGAGCGCCATAGCCATTCTGGCGACGCCGAGCAGCGTTTCACAGCTTGCCCCATCCCGCGCCTGAATCGACATTCCCTGCTGGATGCTGACGTATAACCGCGTCAGCGCGTCGATATCCGTCGAAGCCGGTAAATCGCCCTGCTCCTGCGCCTGCGTTAACCGCGCGTTGAGCAGTTCCACACCGCCGTTGCGTAACTGTTGTACCCGCGCGCCAAGGCGATCGTTGCCTTCGCTGGCGACCGCCGACAGCGTCACCATACACCCGTGCGGCATACCGCTGCGCGTCAGCGTCTGTGCCGAACGCGCCAGCCATTGCGCGACAGCCGTTTTCGGCGACGGTTCACTGTCCATCCCGCCCCAAATCAGCGGCGCAACCGTCTGTTCGTAGTGCTGCAAAACCTCATCATAGAGATCCTCTTTGCTGCCGAACGCCGCATACAGGCTCGGGGATTTAATGCCCATCGCCTGGTAGAGATCGTTCATCGACGTGGCGGTATACCCCTTCTGCCAGAAGAGTTTCATCGCTTTATCCAGCGCATCGGTACGGTCAAATTCCCGTGGTCTTCCCCGGCTCACAGTGCCTCCTCACATTTTGTGCTGATCGGTATATTAATACTATTGACGGCGAGGTGAAAGCCCGTTTACTTTAATTATGTATCAATCGACACATAATTAGGAGCGACCATGTCACACTCACTTGCAGGTAAACGCGCACTGGTCACGGGCGCCAGTCGAGGTCTGGGTAAAGCCATTGCGCTCACGCTGGCGCAGGCAGGCGCAGATGTTGCCATTACCTGGGAAAAATCCGCAGACAAAGCCCAGGCTGTTGCCGAATCGATCCGCGCGCTGGGGCGTAACGCCGTGGCGATTCAGGCCGACAGCGGCAACCCACAAGCCGCGCGCGCCGCCGTTGCGCAGGCGGTAGAAGCGTTAGGCGGGCTGGATATTCTGGTCAATAACGCCGGTATTGCACGCGCCGGGCAACTGGAAACGATGTCGCAGGAGGACATCGACGCGCAGATCAACGTCAACATCCGCGGTGTCGTGTACACCACGCAGGCGGCGATCGCGCATTTGCCTCGGGGCGGGCGCATTATCAACATCGGCAGTTGCCTGTCCGATCGCGTACCGTTCACCAACATTGCCATCTACTCGATGACCAAATCGGCGCTGAACTCGTTAACGCGCGGTCTGGCGCGCGACCTCGGGCCGCGCGGCATCACCGTCAATATGGTGAAACCCGGCTCAACCGACAGCGATATGAACCCGGCGGATGGCGAAGGCGCTGAAGAACAGCGTCGGTTAACGGCACTCGGGCATTATGGTGAGGCGCAGGATATCGCCGAAGCCGTGGCTTTCCTTGCCAGCCCGGCGGCAAAACAGATCACCGGTACGGATATTGTGGTGGACGGCGGCACAAACGCCTGAGTGACGCGCAGAGAAAAGGCGGCGCAGAGCGCCGCCTTTTCGAGAAACCGGGGGATCAACAGCAGCGCGCGCCGCCTTTGCCACCGTAGCGCGCATCCTGGCGCTCGCGGAAAAACTCCTCGTAGGTCATCGGCGTCTGATCCGGGTGCGTCACGCGCATATGCTCAACGTAGTTGTCATAATCCGGAACGCCAATCATCATTTTCGCCGCCTGGCCTAAGTACTTACCGGCTTTAGAGAGCGTGTCGAACATGTTATCCCCTCATCCGCCCTCTCCCACAAGAGAGAGGGGGAAACACGGTTAATGAACGCCTTTCGCCTGACCCACAATCTGGCCAACATCTTCCGGCATCGCCTCATACGGCGTCTCTTTCGCCGTCGGGTGATCCACTTTCAGCGCCGCCAGCGCGGTTTTCAGCGAGTAGAGCGCCAGCACCACCACCACGACCATAAAGAAGATGGTCAGACCGGCATCGAGACGGTTATTAAACACCAGTTGCGCCAGTTGTGACTGGGTATACTGCGCCGGGATTGTCCCGCTGTCGATCATCGCCTGGAACTTATTGGCAATGGCGAGGAAGCCAACTTTATTGTCCGGGCTGAAGGCTTTTTGCCAGCCAGCAGTGAGCGTACAGACCAGCAGCCAGGCGGTCGGCAGCAGTGCAACCCACGCATAACGCTGGCGTTTCATCTTAAACAGCACCACGGCGCACAGCATCAGCGCCATACCGGCCAGCATCTGGTTGGCAATGCCGAACAGCGGCCACAACGTGTTAATGCCGCCAAGGGGATCCACCACGCCCTGATGCAGGAAGTAGCCCCACGCCAGCACGCACAACCCCGTCGCCAGCAGGTTAGCGGGCAGCGACTCGGTGCGTTTCAGGTTCGGGGAAATCACCCCCAACAGATCCTGCAACATAAAGCGCGCCGCACGCGTCCCGGCGTCCACCGCCGTCAGGATAAACAGCGCCTCAAACAGAATCGCGAAGTGATACCAGAACGAGACCCCCATTAAACCGCCAAGCGCACCGTGCAGAATATAGGCCATGCCGACCGCCAGCGTAGGCGCGCCGCCTGCGCGGGAGATAATCGACTGTTCGCCCACTTCTTCTGCGATCTGCCGCAGAGTATCCGGCGTGATGCTAAAGCCCCAGCCGCTCACCACCTGCGCAGCAGATGCCACCACATCGGGGGTTCCTGCCGGTGCCAGCACCGCCATGGGGCTGTTCATCGCGAAGTAAACGCCTGGATCGATAATACAGGCTGAAACCAGCGCCATGATCGCCACGAACGACTCCATCAGCATACCGCCGTAGCCGATAAAGCACGCCTGTCCTTCGCTGGCGAGCATTTTCGGCGTGGTGCCGGAGGAGATCAGCGCATGGAAGCCAGACACCGCGCCGCAGGCAATGGTGATAAACAGGAACGGGAACAGGCTCCCGCTCCACACCGGACCGGTGCCATCCACAAACTTCGTCAGCGCAGGCATGGTCAGCGTCGGGCGCATAATCAGAATGCCGATCGCCAGCCCGATAATAGTACCGATTTTCAGGAAGGTAGAGAGATAGTCGCGCGGTGCGAGCAGCAGCCAGACCGGCAGTACGGAGGCCACAAAACCGTAACCCACCAGCATCCACGTTAACTGTACGCCGGTAAAATCAAAATAGGGTGCCAGCGCCGGGTTTGCCGCCACCCAACCACCGGAAATAATGGCGAACACCAGCAGCACCAGGCCAATCACCGACACCTCGCCAATGCGCCCCGGGCGCAGATAGCGAATATAGATACCCATAAAAATCGCCAGCGGGATGGTAAAGGCCACGGTGTAGGTTCCCCACGGGCTGTGGGTCAGCGCTTTCACCACAATCATCGCCAGCACCGCAAGGATGATCACCATGATCATAAAGGTCGCCACCAGCGCAATCACCCCAACGGTCGCGCCCATCTCCGCTTTCACCAGTTCGCCAAGCGAACGCCCGTCGCGGCGGGTGGAGACAAACAGCACCATGAAGTCCTGCACCGCACCGGCCAGCACCACGCCTGCCAGGATCCAGATCATCCCCGGCAGATAGCCCATTTGCGCCGCCAGCACCGGCCCCACCAGCGGGCCTGCCCCGGCAATCGCCGCAAAGTGGTGACCAAACAGCACTTTTTTGTCTGTCGGCACATAGTCGAGACCATCATTGTGCCGTACCGCCGGTGTCATGCGCGTCGGATCAACCTGCAGCACATTTTTGGCGATATAAAGACCATAAAAACGGTAAGCGATAAGGTAGATACAGACCGCAGCCACCACAATCCACAGTGCATTGATCTGTTCGCCGCGATTCAGTGCGATATAACCAAGAGCAAACGCTCCAACAAGGGAGAGCACGCCCCAAATAAGGTATTTCCCTGAGTTGTTCATAGCGGTTATCCGTTGAGAGATAAGGAGATGTTACATTTTGTTTCTATATCAACTCGCAGGTTTTAACAACTTTGAAACAAGGAAAATTCGTCCTGACGGCAGGCATTTACCTCATTGTGTTACCAGGATCACTTATAGGGGGAGAAGATCCCCTCTCCGGACGCAGAGAGGGGGGAAAACCTTAACCGAGGACAGCCGTACTCAGGCGACAGGTACAGCAGCGACGTCCCTGCTCATCAAACACCACAATCTCCCAGCTTTGACACTGACGGCCAAGGTGCAGAGGCTGGCAAACGCCGCGCACTTTGCCTTGCGAGACCGGGCGATGATGCGATGCGTTTAACTCCGTGCCCACCACGCACTGACCGTCGCGGGTCATCAGATAACCGGCCATCGACCCCAGCGTTTCCGCCAGCGCCGCCGACGCGCCGCCATGCAGTAAACCAAACGGCTGATGCGTGCGGGTATCCACCGGCATTTCCGCTTCCAGCAGATCATCGCCAAGGCGGGTGTAGACAATGCCGAGGTGCGCCACCAGCGTGTTATCACTGGTGCCGTTCAGCTCCTCAAGCGTTAAATGGCGTTTCCAGATCATTTACGCCCCCAGCGTTGAACCGCCATCCACCACAATATCCTGCAGGGTGATATGGCTGGCCAGATCGGAAGCAAGGAACAGGATGGTGTTCGCCACTTCCTGTGGACGGGCAATTTTGCCCAGTGGAATACCCAGTTTGAACTGCTCGCCAAAGCCGCGAATGCGCTGCTGTTCAGCGTCATCGCTGACCCACAACGTGCGTTGCATGTCCGTGTCCGTCGAGCCCGGCGAGACAACGTTGCAGCGCACATGGCTTGCCGCCAGTTCCAGCCCGACGCTCAGCGCCAGGCTTTTCAGCGCGGCTTTCGACGCGCCATAGGCGCTCATACCAATGCGCGGTGTATGCGCCGCGTCGGAAGCAACAGTGACAATGGCCCCGCCCTGCTGACGGCGGAACTGCGCCATCGTCTGGCGAAACAGATTGAACGCGCCGCCGACGTTAACGGCGAAAGTCTGCTGCCAGGCGTCGGTGGAGAGTTCATCCGTCGCCCCCATATGCAAAATCCCGGCGGCATTGACCAGCACATCCAACCGTTCGCATTGCGCCAGCAGACGTTGACAGACGGCGTCCACCTGTTGCGCATTGGCGATATCCACCACCTCGCAGTAGAAAGGATAGTCGCGACCGGCAAACGCCAGATCAAACCCGGTCACCTGCGCGCCAGCCTCCACAAACGCCAGCGCAGTAGCGTAACCAATCCCCTTCCCGGCGCCGGTCACCCACACGGTTTTACCGGTAAAATCCAGGTGGGCCATTATTTCACCTCGCGGGAGAGCAATGTCCACCAGGCATCAATCGTCGGGTTCTTCGCCAGCATCACAAAGTCGATATCGCCGTGCGCTTTGCGCCAGCGGGCCGCCAGCGCCATCATGCGCACGGAATCCAGACCGTAGTCGATGAGGTTTTCGTCATCCAGCGGCTCGTCGGACTCATCCAGCAGCGGCAGGATCAGCGCCCGCAGTGCAGCTTTGCTTCCCGGAACGGGTAACAGATCCTGGGTCATCACCACGCGCCCGGAACGCCCGGCCACGTACTTGAGCGACATCAGGTGATCCTCGCGACTGAAGTCCGCCAGCGCATCGGCAACCATAAACGGTTTGATATCACGCATAAACGCATCGGTGGCGGTGGTCATACAGCCAATGTGCGAATAGACACCGGTGATGAGCAACTGGTTGCGGCCGGTCTCTTTCAGCGCCTGCTCCAGCGGCGAGCGATGAAACGCGCTGTAGCGCCATTTGACCAGTACGGTATCGGCATCATCGGGCGTCAGTTCCGCCACGATTCGCTGTTGCTCCGGCGAGCGGGTCAGTCCCGGCCCCCACATGTCATTCAGCAGCGCGCGATCTTCATCACTCTGCTCTTTCGGCTGCGCCGTGTAATAGACCGGAATATGGTGCTGTTTGCAGTAGCGACGCAGGGCGGCGATGTTCGCCACCACTTGCTGCATCATCGGGCAGTTATCGCCCCAGAAGTTAACAAAGTACTCCTGCATATCGTGGATCAGCAGCGCGGCGCGTTCAGGTTCAAACGCCCAGCTGACTTTGTTTTCCGGGATATCGGCTGCCACTGGCAGTGCGTAGCCCTGTAATTTTGGAATCGCCATCTTCTCTCCTTTACGCCGGTGTACGCTGTGCTAACCACTGGCGTAATTGTTTTTTATCCACCTTGCCGACCGGCGTCAGCGGCAGCGCCTCAAGGCACTCCACGCGATCCGGCAGTTTGAATTCCGCTACCCCTTGCTCACGCAGGAACCGACGAACCGCCACCGCGCGCAACGGCGTTTTCGTCACCAACCAGGCGCAGCTCTTTTCGCCGAGCAGGCTGTCTTCCATGCTAACCAGTGCCGCGTGGATCACGGCCTCATGGCGCAGCAACAGGTTTTCGATCTCCTCGGCAGCAATCTTCTCGCCGCCGCGGTTGATCTGATCTTTTTCACGCCCCTGCACGGTGATATAGCCCTGCTCATCAATGGCAATCAGATCGCCGGAGCTATAAAAGCCGTTTTCATCAAAGGCGCTGGCATTATGTTCCGGGCTGTTAAAGTAGCCGCGGAAGGTGTACGGTCCGCGCGTCATCAGACGCCCTACCTGCCCTGCAGGCAGCGGGTTACCGTTTTCATCCGCCACCCAGACTTCGTCGTCCGGGCACATCGGGCGGCCCTGGGTATGGGTAATGCGCTCCAGCGGATCGTCCAGCCGGGTGTAGTTCACCAGCCCTTCCGCCATACCGAACACTTGCTGCAACTGGCAGCCAATCTCCGCCGGGATCCGCGCTGCCAGCGTGGTCGACAGCCGTGCGCCGCCCACCTGCAACAGTCGCAACGACGCCAGTTGGGCATTGCTGCCCCACTCCTGAATCGCCTGTAGCCACAGGCTGACCGCGGGCGGCACCAGCGCAGTGACGTTAATGCAGTGTTTTTCAATCAGCGGGAAGCACAGCGTCGCGCTCGGATCGGCGGCCAGCACCACGCAACCGTGCGCCAGGAACACACCCAGCGCGCCAGGAGAACTCATCGGGTAGTTATGCGCCGCAGGCAATGCGCACAAATAGCGGGTGTCAGCGGTAAACCCGCACACCTCGTTGCTGCGCACAATGCTGTAGTAGTAATCGTTATGTGTACGGGGGATCAGCTTCGGCGTGCCGGTGCTACCGCCAGAGAGCTGGAAGAATGCCACTTCATCGGCGGGCGTCGGCGTGGTAATAAAGCTCTCCGCCGGGCGGGCAATCGCCGCGTCCAGCGCGTGTTCACCCTTATCGCCGCGCAGCAACACGGCGCGCAGCGTGTCGTGTTCCGCCACAAAGGTGGTGACAAAGTCATCACCGGCAAACAGCATATGTTCACGATCGGCAATCAGTAATACCGGCTTAAGCTGCGTGGCGTAAGCGTTCAGTTCGTTGCGCTGGTGGCTGAACAGGGCATTCACTGGCGCGACGCCGATTTTCAGCAACGCAAAAAAGGTGATGTAAAACTCCGCCACATTCCCCAGTTGCACCAGCGCAGTTTCCCCGCGTTTGATGCCCAGCGTCTGCAGCGAGCAGGCCAGGTTATCCGAGAGCTGATTCACCTGGCGGTAGCTGTACGCGCGGTCGCCGTCGATCACCGCCGTGGCATCACTGTGCGCGTGACGGGTAAGAATGTCGGTCAACGGCAAGTCCTGCCAGTAGCCTTTTTCGCGGTAACGGCGGGCAAACTCATCCGGCCAACGGTTAAAAGGAAGGGTCATCTCAGCTCCTCAATGCAAACCAAAAGCATTCAGCATGGTGGTCAGTTTCACGCCGGTTTCACGCCACTCCGACAGCGGAGAAGAGGCGGGAACAATCCCGGCACCGGCAAACAGCCGAACGGTGTTACGGTGAATACGGGCGCAGCGGATAGTCACCACCCACTCGCCGTTTCCTTCGGCGTCGCACCAACCGACAATGCCGCCAAACAGTTCGCGGTTGAACGGTTCCAGTTCGGCGATCAGTTTCTTCGCCACCTGGTGCGGGAAACCGCTCAGCGCGGGTGTCGGGTGCAACAAACAGGCGAGGCTTAAGGCGTTTTCATCGTCGTGTGCAACACCGTCAATCGGCGTTGCCAGGTGCCATAACGTTGGCGTGGTCACCAGTTGCGGGGAGTCGGGCAGCGTCAGCGAACGACTGCGCGGTTTGAGCACCGCTTTCATCGCCTGAGTCACCAGTTCATGTTCGTGGCGATCTTTTTCCGAGGCCAGCAGCTTATTGCCCGCTTCGCGATCGAGCATGTCGTCTGGCTGGCGGCGTGCAGAGCCTGCCAGCGGCAGTGAACTGAAGCGGTTTTCCTCTTTGCGCAGCAGCAGTTCCGGGCTGGCGCCCAGCAACGCGCCGCCATCCGGCAACGGGACATGGAAATTGAAGCTGGCCGGGTTCTGGGCAATCAGACGCTCCAGCAGCACGCCGCTGTCGATGTTGTTGTCCGTCGCAATATCAATCAAACGGGAGAGCACCACTTTATCCACTTCCGGCGTGGCGGTTTTCGCTGCACCGCGCTCAACCATCTGCATAAAGTGGTCTTGCTCCGGGATAAATGTCTGCGTTTTCACGTTCGGCATTTCGCCGGCGTTGAAATAGCGGGCCGATCGCTGTTTTGCCGGGCGGGAGAAGGTCTGCCAGGATTGCGGAATAAACAATGCGGAAGGCTGCGTGGTATCAAAGGGGATTGCACCGACCATCACCGGTCTGGCGATGCCCTTCGCTTTCGCACTGGCAAAAGCCTGCGCCAGTTTTTGCTGGAAAGCGCCCTCCCGATCATCGCCGCCTGCGGCGGGCTCAGAGAAACGGGCAAAGCAGCCGGACGTGGTAAAACTGCGGTACGGCGACATAAAGAAAAACTGATCCGCGGCCAGCGTCTGCACAGACTGCTGGATTTCCTCAGCCAGGGACGTATCCATATCATCCTCCAACAATGATAAGTGAACTAAGAATGATTATCATTTGTATTATTATGCAGTAAGATAAAAAGTTATGACCCGCTCTGTCAACAGCAGAATATCCCCCCGCACGACTGCCTCTTGCATCCGTCTCGCTCAACATTGAAAATGAGAAGCATTAACCTCAACAAAAACAGGACGCGACTCGTGAGATTTCCCTTTTGGTGCCGTAAGCCCATTGTGTTTCTGGGCATTTTTGTTTTAGGACTATCCTCAGCGCTGGCTGCCGACTGGCCCCGCCAGGTGAGCGACAGCCACGGCGCACACCAGCTCGATAGCAAGCCACTGCGCATTGTTTCCACCAGCGTGACCCTCACCGGTTCATTGCTGGCAATAGACGCGCCGGTCATTGCCAGCGGTGCGACCACGCCGAAAAACCGTTTTGCCGACGATCAGGGCTTTTTACGCCAGTGGGGCGACGTGGCGAAACAGCGTAAGGTCGCGCGGATTTACATCGGCGAACCGAATGCCGAAGCCGTCGCCGCGCAAATGCCAGACCTGATCCTGATAAGCGCCACCGGCGGCGACTCCGCACTGGCGTTGTACGATCAACTTTCCGCCATCGCGCCAACGCTGGTCATCAACTACGACGACAAAAGCTGGCAGGCGCTGCTGACGCAACTTGGCCAAATCACCGGTCAGGAAAAACAGGCGGCAGCGCGCATCGCACAGTTCAATCAGCAACTGGCGGATGTAAAAGCGCATATCACCCTGCCGCCACAGCCGGTCAGCGCGCTGGTCTATACCCCGGCGGCGCACGGCGCAAACCTGTGGACCCGCGAGTCCGCGCAGGGCAAGCTGATGCAGCAGCTCGGCTTTACCCTTGCTGACCTGCCCGCCGGGCTGCAAACCAGCCAGAGCCAGGGCAAACGCCACGATATCGTGCAACTGAGCGGCGAAAACCTGGCCGCCGGGCTGAACGGTGAATCACTGTTCCTGTTCGCCAGCGATCAACAGGATGCCGACGCCCTGAGCGCAAACCCGCTGCTGGCGCATCTGCCTGCCGTGCAACACAAGCGCGTTTACGCCCTGGGCGCAGAGACGTTCCGCCTCGACTATTACAGCGCCACCCGCGTGTTGCAGCGTCTGTCGGCACTGTTTGGCTAATTCCGTTGGGCTGGCAGTGATTACGCCGCGGGCTGCGTCTGACGAAAACGTCGCAGCTCGCTGAGCCCGCCCACCAGCGCCAGACCAACGACCGCCAGCACCAGCCCACTGAGACTGGCGGAAGAGACCGGCGTCATCATCGACCCCATCGCCCCCAACAACGCCGCGCCAATGGCATCGCCGGTGACGTTTTGCGCCGTCCATAAACCATTTATGCGCCCGAGCATCGCTTCCGGGGTCTGGGTTTGTAGCAGCGTGTACTGCAACAGCGAACTTACTGCCGTCAGCCAGCCGCACAGCGCCAGAAACACCACGCCCAGCGCCCAGAAAGGCATCAGGCTGAATAAACCAATGGCGATAAACGCCCCGACGGTGGTGATCAGCATAATCACCCCCGGACGCTCGCTGTGCGCCAGCTTACCGCTGGTCAATGCACCAATAGCCGCCCCCAGCGGCAGTGCGGCATACAGCAAGCCGATCTCCGCCGCCGACATGTTCCAGCCAATGGCCAGCGCCGGGTACAGCACGCGCACCGCGCTTGCCATCGTCAGCAGCCCGCCAAGCAGCGCAATACCGCCGATCAGCGGATTACGCAGTAAAAATTGCAGCGCCGTCAGCAGCGATTTCAACGGATGCTCGCGCGGCTGGGGAGGCGGCGGCAGCGCAGGCAAACTGAGCAACGGCAGCAAGGTAATAAACGTGCCTGCCGCTGCCAGACCGTAGTTCCACACCACCCCGCCGGAGGCCAGCAGCAAACCACCGCACATAGGCGAAATCACCGAGCCGAGGCGAACCGTCAGCATGGTGATCGCGCCCGCCTGCATCAGGTTTTCCCGCCCGACCAGCGCAGGCGTCGCCGCCAGCAGCGCCGTGACACCCAGCGCGCCGAAAAAACCATCCCACAAGCCGAGCAGATAAATGGCCGCCAGCGACGGTTCCGGCAAGAGCGCATTCAGGCACAGGCCAATGAAACCCACGCCACAGGTAGAACGCGCCAGTAAAATCAGTCTCTTACGTTCGTAACGATCCGCCAGCACACCGCCGAGCATCAGGCCAACAAACATTGCGCCGCCGGTCAGCGTCACCGCCAGACCCACCTGCCAGCTGGAGTGGGTCATGGCCTGGATTTGCACCGGCACCGCCACGCCCAGCAGCCCGAGCGATAAAATCGAGATAAAACGCGCCAGAAATACCGCGCGGAAAGCCGGATGCGTCTGCAGCAGGCTCAGGTTCAACAGCCAGGATTGTTGCTTCATTACAACGCCTTAAATACGCACTTTTTGTGTCCATTCGCAGGCTATGCATGTTAACATATCAAAACAAGATCGATAACGATAATTACTATCATTATCAAGTTTGGGACGTTTTATGTCGTTTTCTGCTTTCCCGGCGCGCCCTGTCGCCCTTGCCGGGTTATTGATATTGCTGTTAGCCGCCGTTGCACTCAGCCTGTTTATTGGCGCAAAAACCCTGCCCGCCGCCGTGGTGATGGATGCCCTCACCGGCGTCTGCCAGAGCGCGGACTGCATCATCATCAAAGACGCTCGCCTGCCGCGCACGCTGGCGGGACTGCTTGCGGGCGGCGCGCTCGGACTGGCTGGCGCGTTGATGCAAACGCTGACCCGCAACCCACTGGCCGACCCCGGCCTGCTGGGCGTTAATGCGGGAGCCAGTTTCGCCATTGTGCTCGGCGCGGCGCTGATCGGCATCACCTCCCCCACGGAACAACTGCTGCTGGCGTTTTGCGGCGCGCTGGCGGCATCGCTGCTGGTGGCGTTTACCGGCAGCCAGGGCGGCGGGCAGCTTAGCCCGGTGCGCCTCACGCTGGCGGGCGTTGCGCTGGCCGCCGTGCTGGAAGGGTTGTCCAGCGGCATCTCGCTGCTGAATGCCGACGTCTACGATCAGCTGCGTTTCTGGCAGGCAGGCTCGCTGGATATTCGCACCCTGCATACCCTGAAGATTGTCGTGCTGCCGGTACTGCTGGCAGCAATAGCCGCGCTGATGCTGAGCCGATCGCTCAATAGCCTGAGCCTCGGCAGCGATACGGCCACCGCGCTGGGCAGCAAAGTGGCGCGCACACAGTTGCTCGGTCTGCTGATCATTACCGTCCTGTGCGGTAGCGCCACAGCGCTGGTCGGCCCGATTGCCTTTATCGGCCTGATGATGCCGCACATGGCGCGCTGGCTGGTGGGCGCCGATCATCGCTGGTCGCTGTCGGCCACGCTGATCGCTACCCCGGCGTTGCTGCTGTTCGCCGATATGATTGGCCGGGTGATTGTGCCGGGTGAATTACGCGTCTCCGTGGTCAGCGCCTTTATCGGTGCGCCGGTGTTGATTGTGCTGGTGCGCCGCGCGCGCGGAGGCGGCTTATGATGGCCCCTTCCCGTCGCCTGGTCGCCAGTTGCCTGCTGATGGCGCTCGCCGCACTGCTGCTGGCCGTGTGGAGCCTGCGCAGCGGCACCGTGACCCTGGCGTTCTCGCAGGTTATTGATGCCCTGACCGGCGATGCGCCCCGCGCCATGCAGCTTGTGGTGACCGAATGGCGTTTACCCCGCGTGTTGATGGCGCTGCTGGTGGGCGCGGCCCTTGGCGTCAGCGGGGCGATTTTCCAGTCCCTGTTGCGCAACCCCTTAGGCAGTCCGGATGTGATGGGATTTAATACCGGTGCCTGGAGCGGCGTGCTGGTGGCGATGGTGCTGTTTGGTCAGCACATGACCGCCATTGCCCTGGCGGCGATGGCGGGCGGCATAGTGACATCGCTGGTGGTCTGGCTGCTGGCCTGGCGCAACGGGATTGAAACCTTCCGTTTGATCATTGTCGGCATCGGCGTGCGCGCGATGCTGATGGCGTTTAACACCTGGCTGCTGTTGCATGCCTCACTGGAAACGGCCCTCTCCGCCGGGCTGTGGAATGCCGGTTCGCTGAACGGGCTGACCTGGGCGAAGACCCTGCCTTCCGCGCCGCTGATTGCGCTGATGTTTATTTTTGCCGCCCTGCTCGCCCGGCGTATGCGCTTACTGGAGATGGGCGATGACAGCGCCTGCGCACTCGGCGTCAGCGTCGAACGCTCCCGGCTGATGCTGATGCTGGTCGCCGTGGCACTCACCGCCGCCGCCACCGCGCTGGCGGGGCCGATTTCGTTTATCGCGCTGGTGGCGCCGCACATCGCCCGCCGCCTGAGCGCCACTGCCCGCTGGGGATTGGTCCAGTCTGCGCTGTGCGGCGCACTGGTATTGCTCCTGGCGGACATGCTCGCTCAGCAAGGCTTTACGCCGTATCAGTTGCCGGTGGGTGTCGTGACCGTCAGTCTCGGCGGTATTTACCTTATCGCCTTGTTAATTCAGGAGTCCCGCAAAAAATGATCGACACACAAACCCGTTTGCGCGGCGAAGCGTTAACCCTGGGTTACGGCAAAAAGATTGTCGCCGAGCAGTTAAACGTCGCCATTCCCGACGGCCATTTCACCGCCATTATTGGCCCCAACGGCTGCGGCAAATCGACGCTATTACGCACCTTAAGCCGCCTGATGACACCCGCGCAGGGGCATGTCTATCTGGATGGTGAACAGATCCAGCGTTTTGCCAGCAAAGAGGTGGCGCGTCGCGTTGGCCTGCTGGCGCAAAACGCCACCACGCCGGGAGACATCACGGTGCAGGAGCTGGTAGCGCGCGGTCGTTACCCGCACCAACCTCTGTTTACCCGCTGGCGTAAAGAGGATGAAGAGGCGGTTAAGCGGGCGATGAACGCCACGGGCGTCGATGCGCTGGCCAACCAGAGTGTGGATACGCTCTCGGGAGGACAGCGTCAACGGGCATGGATCGCCATGGTGCTGGCGCAGGAAACGGCGATCATGCTGCTCGACGAGCCGACCACCTGGCTGGATATCAGCTACCAGATTGATCTGCTGGAGCTGTTAAGTGAACTCAATCGCGAACAGGGTTACACGCTGGCGGCGGTACTGCACGATTTGAACCAGGCCTGCCGCTACGCAACACATCTGATAGCCCTGCGGGATGGCAAGATCGTGGCGCAGGGCGCGCCGAAAGAGATTGTCACCCCGGCACTGATTGAGGCGGTATACGGTTTACGCTGTATGATCATTGACGATCCGGTGGCGCATACCCCGCTGGTGGTGCCGCTGGGGCGCAGCAAATAGCAGGTTTACTTTCCACACGCTGAACCGCCAGGATATCTTTCATTTCTGATGCGCAGGTATATCTACATACCTGCGCATTTTTTTTCGCCGCCGCACGACATTTTACTGTAAACAATAAATGATATTCTTTATGCTATTTTCCAGCGTCTTTATTCTTAAGCTGCAATAACGTTATTATTAAGGAATGCTAATAGTGACTGTAATATAACCATAAAAAACCTTAATCAATATAAACACCTCCGGCCAGCTCCCCTTTTAAGATATTTTAGCGTAAGAAAAACCGTCTGAAAAATATCTCGCAAAAACGCAAAAACAAAGGACGTCATGCTTTTTTGCATTCCCGTCGTTAATGTTTATTGGGATTTATCTCAATAAAAACTAACATCAGGTTTCCAAAACCTGCATATATCCAAAAGGTTATTTTATGTTTATCCGCATAATAACAGGGGTGGCTGGTGCCATTCTGTTAACTCTGTCACTTTCAACTCACGCAGCCAATTCACCTCCGGTACCGGAAGAAAAAGAGTGGATTGCCAAAGAATTCACCTTTAATAACGGCGAAAAACTGAACGACTTGCGCCTTCATTACTTTACGCTGGGGGACAAAAGTAAACCTGCCGTATTACTGCTTCACGGGACGAATCAACCCATTAAAGCCTTATTAGCGCAGGGATTTGCCGGTGAGTTGTTTGGCCCGGGCCAGGCTCTGGACAGCAGTAAATACTTTATTATCATGCCGGAAAGTATCGGGTCAGGAAAATCATCCAAACCGTCAGACGGCTTGCGTATGGCATTTCCGCACTACGATTATGACGATATGGTGACCGCACAATATCGCTTAGTGAAAGAAGGTTTGGGCATTTCTCATTTACGCCTGGTGATGGGTTATTCAATGGGGGGCATGCAAACCTGGTTATGGGGTGAAAAATACCCGTCAATGATGGATGCGCTGGTGCCGATGGCATCGCAACCCAATGAATTATCGGGACGTAACTGGATGCTGCGTCGGATGTTGATTGAGTCCATCAAAAACGATCCCGCCTGGGCTGAAGGCAATTACCGCCAACAGCCGCCCGCGTTAAAGACAGCCAATATTATGTTCAGTATTGCCACAACGGGCGGTACGCAGGCCTTACAACATAAAGCGCCAACCCGCGCGCTGGCGGATAAAGTGGTTGATGAACGACTCGCTGCGCCCGTCACTGCCGATGCCAACGATTTTATTTATCTCTGGGGTTCGTCCGCCAATTACAACGCCCTGCCCACCTTAAAGAACATTACCGCGCCAATGTTGATCATTAATTCAGCAGATGACGAACGTAATCCACCGGAAACCAGTACCTTCAGCGAGACATTAAAGCAGATAAAACAGGCTGAACTGTTCCTTATTCCGGCAAGCACAGAGACCAGTGGTCACGGCACCACGATGTCCGCCAAATTTTATAATGAAAAACTCAAAATATTTTTAGCCAGCACGGCCAACGAGCACGCTAAACATTAATCTTCGTCGCACACAGGGAATATTCAATGTTTCGTAAAATAAAGATCCGCACCGCACTCAGCATAATGATTTTCTCGCTGACAGCACTATTACTCTTCGTGGGAATTTTGGGTTCAGTCGCCGTACAGTCGGGCAATAAATCCTTTGCTCACGTCGATACTGAAGTATTACCGGGACTGGTCGCACTGAATGAAAGCTCTGAATTATTACTGCGCGGCCGCCTGGATTTACGTCTGTATGAATCACTGATGGGCAGTGGCGAAACGGAAAAAGCGAAAGTGGCGTTGGATCGCGCCAAAAGTAAGATCGATAGCGCCGGCGCGAAATGGCAGGAGTACCTGAAATATCCGCAATCCGCTGAAGAGCAGGCGATTGCCGCAGAAATGGCGGCATCGCGCGATACGCTGATGAAAACGTTTATTGGCCCGGCGTTTACCGCGCTGGAAGCCGGTAAACTGGATGAGTACCGCCAGTACGCCGGGAAATCCACCGCTCTGTACGCCGATTTTGATAAAGCCTCGAAAGCGCTGGTCGCCTGGAAGCTGAAAAGCATTGATAACGCCTACGATGACTCCAATAACCGCGTCACGCGGATGTCGTTCGCCCTCTATTTCTCTATCGCCTGTGCGCTGGTGCTGGCAGGACTGGCCTGGTCAGTAATGACCAATCTGATCGTCAAGCCACTCAATCATGTGATTACCGTGTTCGACCGTATTGCCGAAGGCGATCTGCGGGCGCGCATCGATATCAGCGGTAAAAACGAGATAGCCCAGCTCTTTGCCGCCGTCCAGCGTATGCGTGATGGGCTGGAAAACATCGTGCAGAGAGTGCGTAGCGGCACGGATGCTATCGGCTCGGGGGTGGAAGAGATTGCGTCCGGGAATATCGATCTTTCCAGCCGCACAGAGCAGCAGGCCGCGTCGCTGGATGAAACCGCCTCCAGCATGGAGCAGATCATGGCGACGGTGAAAAACAACGAAGAGAACACGCGCAAGGCAAACGACCTGTCGCTGAAGGCGTCGTCGACAGCCTCCCGTGGCGCTAACGTGGTGTCTGAAGTGGTTTCCACCATGGATGCGATTGAAAAAAGCTCCGCCAAAATTGGCGATATCGTGGGTGTGATTGACGGCATTGCCTTCCAGACCAACCTGCTGGCGCTCAATGCGGCGGTGGAAGCGGCGCGCGCCGGAGAAGCCGGTCGCGGTTTTGCCGTGGTGGCCTCAGAAGTGCGTGTGCTGGCGCAGCGCAGCGCCACGGCGGCGAAAGAGATTGGCACGATGATCAATGACTCTCTCAGCCGTATTGAACAGGGTTCAGGGTTGGTGAAAGAGGCTGGCGCGACCATGAACGACGTGATGCTCGATGTCAAAAAGGTGGTGGATATTATGGATGAGGTGATGATGGCATCCGGCGAGCAGACGCGGGGCATTTCACAGATTCATATTGCGATCCATCAAATGGACGGCGTAACCCAGCAGAATGCCTCACTGGTGGCAGAAGTCGCAACCGCAGCCGGTTCCCTGCAACAGCAGGTGGCGCATTTGCAACAATCGGTGACGCGTTTCCAGCTTGCTGACGGCGGGCGCGCATCCGGAAACGATCGCCATGATCATGCCGGACAGCAGAACATGGCGTTCGCGAATGTGAACTAACCGATTATCCCCCACCCCACCCGGGATGGGGGATAAACATTACGCCCCTAACACTTCCCGTAATACCGGGCCGATACGTTCAAACGCCTGCGGCGAGATGATATCCACGTGGGCGCAATCCTGGCGATACACCTCCAGTTCTTTCACCCACGGCGCCCAGGCTTTATGCGGATCCGTTCCCGGTTGCAGCGTACGTTCGGCAACAAACAGTGTGGCTTTACCGTCAAACGGCACGCTGTGCGCGGTAGTCAACAGACGCACGGCATCCGCATAGTTGCCTTCAATGTGGCGGAACAGCTCGCCGGAAGCTTGCCCCTGTTGTGCCGCCAGGAAGGCCTGCCGCTCGCGCTCAATTTCCGCCAGCACGTCAGGATCCAGCCCGTTAGCCTCTTTCTCCGCCCAGTTTTGCGTTTCCGGCGGCCAGGTGTCGAGCAGCCCGAGGAACGCCACGTCTTCGCCACGCTGGCGCAGGCGTGCAGCAATGCCCTGCGCCAGCGTGCCGCCCAGCGAATACCCGAACAGGTAGTAAGGCCCGTGCGGTTGCTGCGCCAGCAGCGTCGCCAGATGTTGCTCGCAGGCATCATCCAGCGTAGCGGCCTGCTGCAACGGCCCGGACGGTCGCGGCGACTGGATCCCGGTGATTGACCAGCGCGGCGCTAAGTAGCGCGCCAGCACGCTAAACTGCCAGGCAAAGCCGGAAGCCGGGTGGAAGCAAAACAGCGTTGGGCCGTCGCTTTCACGCAGCGGCAGCAGCGTTTCCAGCCCCAGACGTTGCGCCTCTTCCGCCGACAGACTTTGTTCCAGCAACGCAGCCAGTTTTTCCACCGTCGACGCCACCATAATCTGCCCCGGCGTCACCTGGCGCTCGCATTCGCGACTCAACTGTGCCGCCAGGCGCATTGCCAGCAGTGAGTGGCCGCCAAGGGCGAAGAAGTCGGCTTCGGCATCGTTCACTTCGCAGCCCAACAGCGCGGCAAAGGCCTGCGCTACCTGCGTTTCTCGGCCCTCGCGCAGTGGGCGACCGCCGCGTTTCGTGGTCAGCGTTGGCAGCGGTAGCGCTTTACGATCGAGTTTACCGTTGGCGCTCAGCGGCAGTTCCGCCAGTTGCAGCAACAGCACCGGCACCATATGTGGCGGTAACTGCTCGCGCAGGTGCGCCTGCAACGCGGCGGTATCCAGCGGTAAGCCGGACGCCGACACCACATACCCCACCAGTTGACGCGCATCGCCGCCGCTGGCCGCCGCCTGGTTGAAGACGCACGCGTAAGCAACCGCCTGCGCGACATCCGGTAAGGTCAGCATGGCGCGATCAATTTCGCCCAGTTCAATACGCTGACCGCGAATTTTCAGTTGATCGTCGCTGCGCCCGAGGTACTCCACCGCGCCGTTATCCAGCCAGCGCGCCACATCCCCGGTGCGGTACATCCGCTCGCCAGCAACAAACGGGTCGGCGATAAAACGGCTGGCGGTCAGGTCCGGACGCCCCAGATACCCTTGTGCCAGTTGAATGCCGGTGAGATAGAGATCCCCCGCCACGCCTGGCGGAACCGGGCGCATCATGGCATCCAGAATGCGCAAACCGGTATTCCACACCGGGTAGCCAATGGGCACGCTGTTGCCTTGCACGCCCGCCAGTGCCTCGCCGTACGCCGGGTACCAGCTCACGTCCACCGCCGCTTCGGTTGGGCCATACAGATTGTGCAATGGCGCGCCCGTCAGTTGCTGCCACTCACGGCATAGATCGGCAGGCAGCGCTTCACCGCTACAGAACACCTGTTTCAGCGTCCGGCAGCTCTGCTGCGCGCTTTCCGGCGTCAGCGAGGCGACAAACGCCGCCAGCATCGACGGGACAAAGTGGGTGGTGGTCACACCGTAGCGAGCAAAGAATGCCTGCAAGGCTTGCGGATCGCGGTGCGCTTCCGGCTCCGCCATCACCAGTTGACTACCGGCGATAAACGGCCACCAGAACTCCCACACCGAGACGTCAAAACTGCACGGCGTTTTTTGCGCGACCACATCGTCGCCATTCAGCGGGTAATGATCCTGCATCCACAGCAGGCGGTTAACGATGGCGGTTTGACCGACCATCACCCCTTTGGGTCGCCCGGTAGAACCCGAGGTGAAAATGATATACGCGGTATGATCGGGGCGCGCCAGATTGAGCGGTTCGCAACGGCCCGTTGCCAACGGCTGCTGATAACAGAAGTGGGTAAGACCCGGGATATCGCTAAAGCGCGCCAGTTGATCTTCCGAGGTGATCAATAACCGCGGCTGCGCATCTTCCAGCATCATGCGCAGGCGATCGTCCGGATAACCGGTATCCAGCGGCAACCAGGCGGCGCCTGCTTCAACAATACCGTGCAATGCCAGCGTCAGAAACACCGAGCGCGGCAACGCCACCGCCACGCTATCGCCGGGCTGTACGCCAAGCTGGCGCAACTGGTTTGCCAGCGCGACCACCTGCTCACGCAATTCGCGGTAGCTGAACTGCCAGCGGGCGTCCGCCAGCGCGGGCGCATCCGGGGTTTTCGCCGCCTGCGCCGCCACCAGCGCGCTTAGCGTGGTCGCGGGCAGCGCAACCTGCGTCGCGTTGATTGTCGCCAGTTGTTCGGCTTCGTGTGGCGCAATCAACTCCGCATCGCCACAGCGCAGCGCCGGATTGCCGGCAAACTGACGCAGCAATTGCGGCAGGCGCGCAATGTGCGCGTCCAGTGTCTGCCGATCATAGCGGCTGCGGTTGGCCAGCACTTCCAGCGTCAGGCCGCCCTCTTCGTCCGGGAACAGGGCAATCTCCAGATCGTTCACCGGCCCGGTCGCCAGCGTGTGCGTGACGCCGTTGATGCCATCAACATCCAGCAAATAGTCGAACATTTTGACGTTGAAGACCGGGCCAAACAGCGGCTCGTCTCCGGCAGCGCGCCCGGCATCACGCACGATCTGCTCGGCGTCATACCGCTGATGGCGGCGCATCGCTTTCAGCGACGCGGCAAGCTGAGTCGCCAGCGCAGGCAGGGTTTGCGTGGCGTCCAGGCGAACACCCAGCGGCAACACATTCAATACCGGGCCGGTAGCGGTCAGTGCCGCCGATCCCATGCGGCGCATAAAGATAAAGCCCGCCGCATAATCAGTGCGTCCGCAGAGTCGTCCCAGCCACAACGCCACCAGCGCCAGCGCCAGGTCTGCCGGGGCGTTCTGCGGCGCGGCCTGGGTTAAGCGGCGAAAGGCCTGCGCATCCATCGCCATTTTCAGCCGCAGGATGTCGGTGGTCGCCGCACGCCCGGGCAATGGCGTGGCGGAAAGCGATACCGGCGGCGGCAGTTCGCTGCGCTGTTTCGCCCAGAAAGCGCTGTCCCGCTGCCAGCTCTCGCTGTCCCGGTAACGCTGATACTCATCCACCACCTCAGCAAACGGCGTGAACGGCGAAGACGGTGTGGGTTCACTGCGACGCCAGGCGCTGTAAATAGCGGCAATCTGGCGGGTAATAGCCGGGAAACTGAAGCCATCCACCACTAAATGATGATAACGCTGATACCAGTACCAGCGTTGTTCACCCACGCGCAGTAACTGATGGAACACCAACGGTTTGCCGCTTTCTACGCGCAGGTTTTGCCCGAGATCGGCCTGCATCGAACTGAGGGCGGCGGCGTGCGGGTCGGACTCGCGGCGAAGATCGACAATCGCCGGGACGGCAAAGGTCTGCGCGTCATCCACCCATTGCCACACGTCACCGTTATCTTCCGTAAAACGCATACGCAGCGTGTCCGCTTGCATCATTCCGGCGACAATCGCCTGCGCCAGCAACGCCGCATCTATCTCTCCCTGCAACTCCACATAGTGCGCTACGCTCCAGGCATTGGGCAGTGACGAAAGTTGTTCCGCCATCCAGATCCCTGGCTGGGCGGCCACCAGCGGTAAACGTGTGCTCATTGATCGCTCCCTGATTGCGCGTAGTGCGCCGGGGTTAATGTCTGCCAGTTCGCCGCAAGCCAGGCGTTGCATTCCGCCTGCGGCTGCGGCTCGCACAGAACACGCCAGCCGGCGGGTAAGCTGCACTGCGCAGGCCACAGGCTGAACTGTTGCTGCGAATTTTGCAGAATGTAAAACCGCCCTTGCGGATTATCGAAGGGGTTGGTGAATTCCATAGCAAACTCCTGTCGTGGAAAGGCGCTTTAGCGCGGGCGGGTCAGTGGCTGCCAGAGCGTAATAAGCCCGGAAGTCAGCCCGCCCCGCCAGCAAAGCACATCATGTCCGCCGTCTACCTGACGCCAGAAAACCGACTGCTGTGTGCGTTGCAACAGAGAAAAGAGAGCCTGATTGGCCCGAAAAATGACCGGCTCGCGTACACCCGCCTCCAGCACAATGCGCAGGCCGTGCGGCTGTAACTCGCCGTTTTTAAGTTGTTCAATAAGGATGCCGTCCTGCTCTCCGCCACGGTGCGGCCACCAGTACGAACCGGACTGGCTGAGCACACAACCAAAGCGCTGCGGCCAGTGCAACCCGGCATACAGCGAAGAGAGGCCGCCAAAACTCTGCCCTGCCACCACCGTGCGATCCGGGCGATCGCTAAACGGAGCAAGCGCCCGCACCTGCGGCAACAGCTCTTCCTGCACCGCTTCCCAGAAGGTGGCGTTGCAGGGTAATTCCTCGCTGCGATGCGCGTTATCAATCACGTCAATCAGGACATACACCGCTTCAGGCAGTTGTCCCGCACGGGTGAGGGAAGCCAGCGCCGGCCACACCGGCATGCTTTTCGCCCAGAACTGACCGTCCAGCAGGATCGCCAGCGGGCGCTGCGTCGGGTCGCTGTCGCCGGTGGTATACACCCAGACTGTCCGCGTGTTGTTCAATCGCTGGCTGCGCCATTGCAGACGCTGCGGTTCAGTAAACGGTGTTTCGGAATCGCGCCAGCCGGGTTGTAATGGCGCATCGGGCATCTCCAGCGCCGACACCGGATGACCGCGCCCGCCACGCCAGCTTTGCGGGTTCAGCGGATCGGCAATCGCATGGGACAGTAACCTGCGCCAGCCTTCGCGCAACGCATAGCGGTCCGGCGGCGTGGTGTTAAAAACCTCAGCAGGAAAGTCGTCGTTATTTTCAGACGGGATCAGACAATAACTGCCGCGCCAGCCCGCTTCCAGCCGCGTTTTCCAGTACCAGACATCTGTACCGGCAATGCGCGTCAGCGATTGCGGCAACGCCTTTTGATGGTGATCGGTGACACCGGTAATGTAAATCCATACCCGGCGCACGTTTGATGTCGCTTCCGTTCCTGCCGGGTCCCGCCACCAGAAAGTCACACTGTATTCTTCCGGTGTTTCTTTGACCCATTCCGGCCCCTGTTTTGACTCCCACCAGGCATCACTTCCCGTTGTTGACGTCACGACTTTAACCTCAAATTTACTGTGGAAATTTTTGCTTGCAGATCAAAAAATATCGATAATATTATTGATAACTATTTTCATTTGCAATAGCGTAATGGCGCGCTGTGGGAAGCGCGTCTTTCTTTTAAAAATGGCCACCGTGGGCGAATTTTCTCAGGACTGAGCACCTCGCTGCGTGTCGGCTTCATCATGCCGCCTCCTCTCCCCCTGGGAAAGGATTAGCCAAGGAAGCGGCGACGAAAAGCAGGTAATACAATGAAGAACAAAATCAAGTCCCTGGCCTTATTGGTCAATCTGGGGATCTACGGTGTTGCGTTGCCCGCAATGGCCGCAGACAGCACCACCAGCGACGCCGGTACGCACGATGACACCATCGTCGTCACGGCAGCACAGCAAAACCTTCAGGCACCGGGTGTTTCCACCATTACGGCCGAAGAGATCCGCAAAAACCCGCCCGCCCGCGATGTCTCTGAGATCATTCGCACCATGCCGGGCGTGAACTTAACCGGTAACGCCACCAGCGGTCAGCGCGGGAATAACCGCCAGATCGATATTCGCGGTATGGGCCCGGAAAACACCCTGATCCTGATCGACGGCAAACCCGTCACCAGCCGTAACTCCGTACGCCTGGGCTGGCGCGGCGAGCGCGATAGCCGTGGCGATACCAGTTGGGTACCGGCAGAGATGATCGAGCGCATCGAAGTGATCCGCGGCCCGGCGGCAGTACGTTACGGGAATGGCGCGGCGGGCGGTGTGGTGAATATCATCACTAAAAAAGATAGCTCGCAGGAGTGGCATGGTTCGTGGAACAGCTACTTCAACGCACCGGAGCACAAAGACGAAGGCGCGACCAAGCGCACGGATTTCAGCCTGAGCGGCCCGCTGGGCGGCGATGTCAGCTTCCGCCTGTACGGCAACCTGGCGAAAACCCAGGCCGACGCATGGGACATCAACCAGAATCACCAGTCTGAGCGCACCGGTATTTACGCCAACACCATGGCGGCAGGCCGCGAAGGGTCAATCAATAAAGATCTTAACGGCGTAGTGCGCTGGGACTTTGCGCCGCTGCAATCCCTGGAGTTCCAGGCAGGCTATAGCCGCCAGGGCAACCTTTACGCGGGCGACACGCAAAACACCAACAACGACAGCAGCACCAATAACTACGTGAAAGAGAACTACGGCAAAGAGACCAACCGTCTCTATCGTCAGAACTACTCCATCACCTGGAATGGCGGCTGGGATAATGGTGTCACCACCAGTAACTGGGTGCAGTACGAACATACCCGCAACTCGCGTCTTGGCGAGGGACTTGCCGGGGGCACTGAAGGTCTGTTCAACAGCAATCAGTTTACGGATATCGATCTCTCCGACGTGATGCTGCATAACGAAATCAACCTGCCGCTGGATCTGCTGGTGAACCAGACCCTGACGCTGGGCACCGAATGGAACCAGCAGCGCATGAAGGATATGGCGTCCAACACCCAGTCTTTCATGGGCGGTCCGATTACCGGTCTGGACAGCACCGGTCGTAGCCCCTATTCCGATGCCGATATTTACTCGGTGTTTGCCGAAGACAACATGGAGCTGACTGACAGCACCATGCTGACCCCGGCGCTGCGTTTCGACCATCACACCATCGTGGGTAATAACTGGAGCCCATCGCTGAACCTGTCTCAGGGGCTGGGCGATGACTTCACCCTGAAAATGGGTATTGGCCGCGCGTATAAAGCACCGAGCCTGTATCAAACCAACCCGAACTACATTCTTTACAGTAAAGGCCAGGGTTGCTACGCCAGCGGCAGCGGCGTGGGTTGCTACATGATGGGCAACGATGACCTCAAAGCCGAAACCAGCATCAACAAAGAGATTGGTCTGGAGTTCAAGCACGAAGGCTGGCTGGCCGGGGTGACCTGGTTCCGCAACGATTATCGTAACAAGATTGAAGCCGGTTATTCACCGCTGAGCCAGACGGCTGTGGGTAAAACCAAAACCGACCTCTATCAATGGGAGAATGTGCCAAAAGCGGTCGTAGAAGGTCTGGAAGGAACGTTGAATGTGCCGGTAACCGATGCGGTCACCTGGAGCAACAACTTCACCTATATGCTGCAGAGCAAAAACAAAGAGACCGGCGAACGTCTGTCGATCATCCCGGAATACACGTTAAACTCCACCCTGAGCTGGCAGATTGTGCCGGATGTTTCTGTGCAGTCGACCTTTACCTGGTACGGCAAGCAGGAACCGAAAAAGTACGATTATCAGGGTAACCGTGTGACCGGCTCCGCCACCAACGAAGTCAGTCCGTACAGCATTGTTGGCCTGAGCGCGACCTGGGATGTGATGAAAAACGTCAGCCTGACGGGCGGCGTTGACAACCTGTTCGACAAACGTCACTGGCGTGCAGGTAATGCCCAGGCCACTGGCGGTACAACCGGGTATATGTACGGCGCAGGTGCGGAGACGTATAACGAATCCGGTCGTACCTGGTTTATGAGTGTGAACACGCACTTCTAATCCCGGTCAGCGAAGGGGGATTTCGGTCCCCCTCACCCCGGCCCTCTCCCCCGAGGGGCGAGGGAGAAAACCACAGGTCTGCAACGTTCGGTCCCCTCTCCCTTCCCGTAAGAGGGAGAAAACCGCAGATCTGCAGCGTTCGGTCCCCTCTCCCTTCCAGGGAGAGGGTTAGGGTGAGGGTAAAAATTCACAGAACTGTGACGTACTGCCCCCTCACCCCGGCCCTCTCCCCCGAGGGGCGAGGGAGAAAACCGCAGATCTGCAACATTCGATCCCCTCTCCCTTCCAGGGAGAGGGTTAGGGTGAGGGTAAAAAACCGCAGAACGGTGACGTGCTGTCCCCTCACCCCGGCCCTCTCCCCTGAGGGGCGAGGGGGAAAACCACAGGCCTGCAACGCTCTGCGCTCTCCCTTCCCGTAAGAGGGAGAAAACCGCAGGCCTGCAACATTCGGTTCCCTCTCCCTTCCAGGGAGAGGGTTAGGGTGAGGGTAAAAACCCGCAGAACGGTGACGTGCTGCCCCCTCACCCCGGCCCTCTCCCCTCAGGGGCGAGGGAGAAACCCACAGGCCTGCAACGTTCGGTTCCCTCTCCCTTCCCGTAAGAGGGAGAAAACCGCAGATCTGCAACATTCGGTCCCCTCTCCCTTCCAGGGAGAGGGTTAGGGTGAGGGTAAAAACACCAGGCAAGGATCCAACATGCACACCACGCATCGCACCGTTTCACTCGCCGGGCACACCCTGCACCGTATCGATTTCGCCCCCCTAACCCTTACTCCCGGTGATTTACTCTGGTTGCCCCATCACACTGAACTGACACACGCCGGACGCAAACGCCAGGCTGAACACCTCGCCGGGCGCATTGCCGCTGTCCACGCTTTGCAGCCCTTTGGTATTACAGCGGTGCCGGGAATGGGCGCGCAGCGCCAGCCCTGCTGGCCAGCAGGTTTGTTTGGCAGTATCACGCACTGTGACAACCACGCGCTGGCGGTGGTTGCCCGCCATCCGATCGGCGTAGACAGCGAATCGCTGTTCAGCAGCGAGTTATGTGCAGAGCTCACAGACAGCATTGTCACCTCCGCCGAACGAGCGGTACTGGAAGCAAGCGGTTTGCCGTTTCCCCTGGCGCTCACGCTGGCGTTCAGCGCGAAAGAGAGCCTTTATAAAGCGTTTTCTCACCGTGCGTTGCCGCTTCCGGGCTTCGCCAGCGCGGTCATCACCCATATTGATCCCCGGTGCCTGACGCTGCGTTTTCTGGCGGAATT
The DNA here is from genome assembly GCF_050587465.1 of Kosakonia sp. N21. Classification (NCBI taxonomy): domain Bacteria; kingdom Pseudomonadati; phylum Pseudomonadota; class Gammaproteobacteria; order Enterobacterales; family Enterobacteriaceae; genus Kosakonia; species Kosakonia sp. N21. The sequence goes on from NZ_JBOBHR010000002.1 coordinate 288,302, forward strand.
TTCTCCGCAACTTGTTGATCAACAAGCTACTGTGTACTGGCAAGCCGGTCACGCGAACGTGGTGACGCTGGCTGTCGGTTAAGCCGCGGATCGTGATCCTTTTCTCCTTTTAAGAAATTAGCTGCGCAAACCGTAGACAGTTTGCCGTCATCGAATTATCGTTACTTTGAATAATAAATCATTATTGAATATATATTCAATGTGGAGAAAAAGATGAAAAAGTCCCTACTGCAATCTGTTGTACTGGCTTCCATGATCGCCGCATCTGGCTCACTGTTCGCTGCGGATGGCGGCCTGATCGCGATTATTACCCCCTCACACGACAACCCGTTCTTCAAAGCGGAAGCCGATGGCGCGGCAGCAAAAGCGAAAGAGCTTGGCTATACCACGCTGGTGGCCTCCCACGACGATGACGTGAACAAACAGAATCAACTGATCGAAACCGCCATCGCCCGTAAAGCGAAAGCCATCATCCTTGATAATGCGGGTGCCGATGCCACCGTCGGCCCACTGGAAAAAGCCAAAGCGGCGGGCGTTCCGGCCTTCCTGATCGACCGGGAAATTAACAAAACCGGTGTCGCCGTGGCGCAAATTGTCTCTAACAACTATCAGGGCGCGCAGCTCGGCGCAGAGAAATTCGCCAAATTGCTGAACGGCAAAGGCAAATACGTTGAATTACTCGGCCGCCAGTCAGACACCAACGCCAGCGTACGGTCGCAGGGTTACCACGATGTGCTGGACGATTATCCGGATATGAAAATGGTTGCGCAGCAGACCGCCAACTGGAGCCAGACCGAAGCCTTCACCCGTATGGAAGCCATTTTGCAAACCCATCCGGACATTGTTGGCGTTATTTCCGGTAACGACACCATGGCGCTGGGCGCAGAAGCCGCGCTGAAAGCCGCCGGAAAAACCAACGTGATCGTGGTCGGTTTTGACGGTAGCGACTACGTCCGCGATTCGATCATCAACAAAGGCAATATCAAAGCCACCGTGCTGCAACCTGGCTGGCAACAGGCGCAAATGGCCGTTGAACAGGCTGATTACTTCCTGAAAAACGGTAAAGCGCAGAAGGATGAGAAACAGCTGATGGACTGCATGCTGATCGATGACAGCAACGCCAGCAAACTGAAAATGTTCAACCTCAGCAAATAACGCGGAGGCGATATGTCGTTAAAACAATGGGGCGCCATCCTGACAGGGTGCGCCGCCCTGTTGCTCACGGCCTGCACCGTGGTGGATCTGGATGAAAACGGCAAGCCGATTATGCCTGCCGATCCGAATGCGAAAGCCAGCTTCGACAACCTGACCCCACAGCAGATCGCGCAACAAACCTGGCAGGAACGCGTCATGGACGCCGCCCAAAAACATGCGCTGGACGCCAACACGCTCGCCACGCAAATGAAAAACAGCAGCACCACGCCGCAAAGCGTGTTTGTCAGACTCACCAGCCAGATTGAACGTGTCGACACCAGCAACGACCGCGAGCAACAACTGGTGGTCACCGTGAACGGGCAGCCGCTGACTATTCAGCTCGGCCCGGTAGTACGCGGCAATGCCATCCGCGATGCGACCGGCTTTAAATTTGAGGATTTCACCAACCAGGTTCAGTTTGCGCAGCTCTCCCGCGCCTATAACCGTGAAGCCGTGAAGCTCCTGCCCAAAGTCGATGCCAGTTGGGCGGGAAAACCGGCCACGGTGCTGATGGCAGTGACCATCCGCGGCGGCAAAGCGGATGACGCCGTGGCCCTGACGTTGAAACAGGAGGCACAGTAATGAGCGAGGTACCTGTAGACGACATTATCCTGCGCACCAAAGGCGTGTCGATGCTGTTTCCCGGCACCGTCGCGCTGGATAACGTGGATTACAACGTCTGGCGCGGCAAGGTCAACGTGATTATTGGCGAAAACGGCGCGGGTAAATCCACGCTGATGAAAATCCTCGCGGGCGTACAGCAGCCGAGTCTGGGCGACATTCTACTGAATGGCGAGAAAGTGCATTTCGCCGATACCCGCGCCGCTGCCGCCCACGGTATCGGCATGGTGCACCAGGAGCTGAACCTGTTTGAAAACCTCAACGTCGCGGAGAACATTTTCCTTGGCCGTGAGCTGCAAAAAGGGGTCGCGCCCATTAACGAGGCCGAGCAGGAAAAGCGCACTGCCGAACTGCTCAAACGGCTGGATCAACCGATTTCGCCACGCGATCTGGTCGGTAATTTAAAAGTCGGTCAGCAGCAACTGGTGGAGATCGCCAAAGCGCTGGCGGAAGACGCGGATATTTTGATCCTCGACGAACCCACGTCGGCGCTGAGTAAGACCGAGGTCGACATTCTGTTTCGGGTGATCCGCGAACTCACCCGCCAGGGCGTATCCATTATCTATATTTCGCACCGTCTGGAAGAGTTGATGGCGATTGGCGATGTCATCACCATCCTGCGCGATGGCAAATTCCAGGCCGAAGCCCGGGTTTGCGATATCGACGTGCCGTGGATCGTGCGTGAAATGCTCGGCAACGATCCGGTGAGCAACTTCTTGTCACCGGGGCGCACGTTTGGCGCACCAATCCTTGAGGCGGAGAATATCACCTGCGTCAATGCCAGCGGCGTGGCGACGGTCAACGACGTCAGTTTTAAAGTGCATGCGGGCGAGATTGTCGGCATTTACGGCCTGATGGGCGCAGGGCGCACCGAACTGTTCGAGTGCATGCTCGGCACAGAGCGCAACTATCTCGGCAAGATATGGCTCGACAGTAAACCGGTGCCGCAACGGCTTACCCCGGCGGAACGCATCCGCATGGGCATGAGCCTGGTGCCGGAAGATCGCAAACGCACCGGGATCTTCCCGATCTCGTCGGTGGCGACCAACCTGACCATCGCCAGCCTGTGGCGTCGCTTACAGCGCGGCTTCGCCATCGCGCAAAAAGATGAACGGGAAGTGGTTACCAGCACCATTGGCAATCTGTCGATCAAAGTCTCTTCTCCGGAGGTGGAGATCCAGGCACTGAGCGGAGGGAACCAGCAAAAAGTGGTGATTGGCCGCTCGCTGCTCACCAATCCGAAGGTGCTGTTTCTTGATGAACCGACGCGCGGTATCGATGTCGGGGCGAAAGCGGATGTCTTCCGCATGATGGTGCAACTGTCGCAACAAGGGATCGCCGTGGTTTTTTCCACCTCCGATCTGAAAGAAATTATGGCGGTATCTGACCGCATACTGGTGATGTCCGGCGGCAAACTCACCGCCGATATCGTGCGCGATCGGGCCGAGGAATCGGCGCTGGTAACGGCAAGTGCTCAGGGGTTCTGATATGAAAACGACACAAACTGTGGCGCTGACGCCACGCGCGGGCGCGTCGCTATCACGCGAAAGTGTGATCCTGTTATTGCTTAAGCTGCGCACCTTTATTGCGCTGTTCCTGATTGTGGGCTTTTTTACCGCCACCGTGCCGGGTTTTCTCTCCACTGGCAGCCTGGTGATCATGATTAAACATATTGCCATCAACGCCTTCCTGGCGCTGGGCATCACTTTTGTCATCATCACGGCGGGCATTGACCTGTCGATTGGCGCGACGCTGGGTCTGTGCGGCATGCTTGCCGGTTGGATGATCACCAAAGGCATTGTGCTGCCGATGTTCGGTATCGCCATTTTCCCCAGCGTCTGGGTGATTGTGCCGCTGGTGCTGCTCATTGGCGGGTTTATTGGCGCGATAAATGGCTGGATCATCACCCGCTACAACGTCGCGCCGTTTATCTGCACCCTCGGCACCATGTACGTGCTGCGCGGCGCGGCGATGCTCACCTCCGACGGGCAAACTTTCCCCGGTCTTGCCGGCAACCCGCTGCTGGGCAATACCGGTTTTGATGAGATTGGCGCCGGTACGCTGTTTGGTATTCCGTGGGCTATCTGGCTGATGATTGTGCTGGCGGTGGCGATAGCCTACGTTGCGCGTCGCCTGCCGTTTGGTCGCCATGTGTATGCCATTGGCGATAACGAGCGCGCCGCGGAACTCTCCGGCGTGCGGGTCAAACAGGTGAAAATCTGGGTCTACACCCTCTCCGGATTATGCGCGGCGCTGGCAGGCATTGTGGTTTCGGCGCAGCTACTCGCCAGCCACCCGGCCAACGGCACCGCGTTTGAGATGAACGCCATTGCCGCCGTGGTGCTCGGCGGGACCTCGCTGGCAGGCGGTCGCGGAACCGTGCTCGGTACGCTGATCGGCGCATTCGTCATCGGGTTTCTGGCCGACGGGCTGGTGATGATGGGCGTCAGCGAGTTCTGGCAGATGGTGATCAAAGGCATTGTGATCATCGTGGCGGTCATTATCGATCAGATGCAAAACCGCATGCAGCAAAAAGCCGCGGTCGTCGCGCAAAAAGCCGTTATGGAAGGAAAATAAAACCAGCTTGCCCGGGGCGTTCCCCCGGGCCTTTTGTGTAGGCCCGGTGCGCTCACCGGGCATTTTTTTACGGTCTTATCAGAAGGATTCCCACTCGTGTTCCTGGCTGTGGCTCTTCGCTGCTGCTGACGTGCGCGAGGCGGATTTGCCCGCTTTTGTCGCAGTCGGGCGCGCGGCGACATTTTTTTGCGCTGCATCGCCAGGCAGGCGGAACACCGAGACAATTTCCGTTAACTGGAAGGCCTGCTGTTCCAGCGAGCTGGAGGTTGCAGAGGACTCTTCCACCAGCGCGGCGTTCTGCTGAGTGACGCTGTCCATCTGCGAAATCGCCGTACCAACCTGGCCGATGCCTTTGCTCTGCTCGGTAGAAGCAGAGGCAATCTCACCCATAATGTCCGTTACGCTGGTGACCGAACGCAGAATATTGTCCATCGACTCACTGGTGAGGGTGACCTGGTCAAAGCCGTTGTTAACGTTGACCACCGACTCATCAATCAGCGTTTTGATCTCTTTGGCGGCCCCGGCACTACGCTGCGCCAGGTTGCGCACTTCGCTGGCGACCACCGCAAAACCACGCCCCTGCTCACCGGCGCGCGCCGCTTCCACCGCAGCGTTGAGCGCCAGGATGTTCGTCTGGAATGCAATGCTGTCGATCACGTTGATGATGTCGGTAATTTTCTGCGAACTTTCGGTAATGTTCTTCATGCTGGCAATGACCGCCTGCACGCGTTCCTCACCTTTGTTCACTGCCGCCGAGGCGGTTTTCGCCAGTGAACTGGCTTCGCTGGCGTTATCGGCATTCTGTTTCACCACCGCGCTCAGCTCTTCCATGCTGGCGGCGGTCTGCGTCAACGCGGCGGCTTGTTCTTCGGTACGGGAAGAGAGATCGGTGTTCCCGGAGGCAATCTCGCTGGCGCCCTGGTAAATCTCACCGGCGCTGTTGCGAATCTGCGTCACGGTATTTACCCAGTTTTGCTGCATTGTCTCAAGGAAAGGGATCAACTGCCCCACTTCGTTGTGACCCAGGTTTTTGGTCGGTTTGTCGAGGTTACCCACCGACAGCACCTGCAAATGCTCTTTTACCCACTCCAGCGAACGCGCCAGGCACAGCGCCAGGTAACGCTCAGACATGACCAGCATGGCCAGACCAATGATCATCGCCACAATGATGATGGCGCGCGTTTGTGAAACCCAACTGGCAATGCGGTCGTTAGCGGCGGCTTTGAGATCGTGAATCTCCTGATTGTAGGCAACGATCGCCTGAGAGAAACCGCTGCGCAACGGGCTGAACTGATCTTTTGACAACTGCGTGTAGCTGTCGACGTTGTTGACTTTCACCGCTTCAAACATCGGTTTTATGGCCTGATTAAACAACGTCAGCGAACTGTTATAAATATTATCGGTCGAGTTGTTGCTGATATTGGCGTGGTCGGTGACTTTGAATTGATTTAACCCGCCTTGCAGAAAATCGATATCTTTGCCAATACGGTCAATGGTTTGCTGGTAATTTTGCGTATCGTTATTCGCTTTAAAAACCAATGCGCGATCCATCAATAACTTCACCTGGTAATAGCGATCGCTGGCATTGTTAATGATGTCGCCGTTAACTTGTTGCACGTTGGTGAGCGCGACTTCTTCCGTCAACCCGCTCAGCGCATGCAGCGAGAAAAACGACACACCGCCCCAAAGAAGAGTGAAAATGATTAAAATCGCAAGCATCACGAATTTAATCTTAACATTATGAATAAATTGCATATAAACCCCGACCATTGCTGTGAAATAAGAGCGTTAAGGACAGCAAAAAACACGCCTGTCTGAGATTCCATCGGCGCGGTTACGGGGTTAATTAAGATTAAAAAGAAGTAAGGCAATAACTTTTATTTAAAATAGTGATAACACTGCCTGTGAAATAGATGTAGTGAATATATCTTTCAGGGACGGCGACAAAGCGCAACATCACACCCCGTGTTATCAGCCTGATAAGCAAAGCGCCATCCGGCACTGTGCACTCAGGCATTCTGCCGGATGGTGGCTTGCGCCTTATCCGGCCTGTGCGCCAAATCGCGCCGTTATTCGCCTGTCACCAGACTGCGCGCGGTGGGGTAATCGGTAATTAACACATCAATATAGTTGCCCTGTAACGCGCCGCGAATGGCGTTGCGTTTCTCTTCTCCGCCCGCCAGCGCAATCACATGCGGGCAAGCGCGGATCTGCGCCAGCTCCATGCCAATAACCGGATCTTCGTCGTGACTGAGCACCGGGTTACCTGCCGCATCGTAATAATGCAGACAGATATCGCCCACCGCGCCGCGCGCCGAGAGCAGTTTGAGCATATCTTCGTTATAGTAGTTACCGGAGTTTTTCAGCAACTGCGACGGCTCCAGCTCACCAATGCCGACAATCGCCACATCCACTTCAGCGAATTTACCCACTACCGTCGCCACATCCGGACTGTTGACCAGCCGTGCGCGCTCCTCCACCGAGTGTTCAATACTTTGTGATGGCAGTAGCCACGCCGGGCAGCCAAGATGCGCCGCCAGTTGCTGCGTCAGGATCGTCGCCTGCACATTGCCGTTCGGCCCTACGCCGCCGAGTAACTGGATCACACCCGCAGCGCGAATATTTTGCGGGTGCATCTCATCGACCATACAGCGAATCGTGCTGCTCCAGGATGAAATCCCCACCAGGTCTTCCGGCCGCAGACGCGTTTCCACATAGTGCGCCGCCGCACTGCCGATGGCGTGTTTGATCTGCGCATTTCCCGCATTTTCGCCCACGTCCACCACAACCGCCTGGCGAATGCCATACTGCTGCTCAATGGCCTTTTCCAGCCCGACAAAGATATTCGTCGGCTGGACAACGGTGATCTTCACCAGCCCCTCTTTCTGGCAACGGGTTAACGCGCGTGACACAAAAGATTGCGAAAGATGGAGTAATGTGGCGATATCAGACTGTTTTTTATTTTCGTTGTAATAAAGCGTGGCGATCTTCACCAGTAACCGCTGTTCATCCTGCTTTGACATGGGGATCCCCTTAAATTCATTACCTGATATTTTATTCATCGCTGAATAGATAACAAGCCAGCGCAACAACCCTGCCGCGATCCAAATGTGATCCTTTTCTCCTTTCTTTCAAATTTGCCGATCCCGGACGTAGACAAACCTTAGCACAAGGCATATCTTTAATCATGAATATTAAATCAATAGTGAATATATATTCCAAGTAACAGACAACTCCCTGTCGTCGCTTGTAATAACTGCCAATAACATCCTGTGTGGATGTGTTTTTTCACTCTGATTGAATATTTATTCAAGACAGATTATACATTCAAGAGGTGTCTTATGAATCCGTTTTCGCTCTCTGTTGAGGAGCTTGAAAAAAAAGCACGCGCGGTTCGCCGTCGCATCATCGTGCTGAACGCCGAAAGCCCGGCAGGCGGGCATACGGGAGCCGATTTATCACAGGTGGAGCTACTGACCGCGCTCTACTTCCGCATTCTGAACTGCTCGCCGCAAACCAAAGAGAGCGCTGAACGCGATATCTACATTCAGTCAAAAGGTCACGCGGTGGGCGGTTATTACTGCGTTCTGGCGGAGGCCGGGTTTATCCCCGTCGACTGGCTGTCAACCTATCAGCACGCGGATTCGCATCTGCCGGGTCATCCGGTGAAACATAAAACCCCCGGCATTGAGCTGAACACCGGCGCGCTCGGTCATGGTTTACCGGTCGCCGTGGGCATTGCGCTGGCGGCGAAACGCAGCAACAGCGCACGCCGCGTTTTCGTGGTTACCGGCGACGGTGAACTGGCAGAAGGCAGCAACTGGGAAGCCGCGCTGGTCGCGGCCCATTATCAGCTGGATAACCTGATCATCATTAACGACAAAAACAGTCTGCAACTGGCTGGTCCCACCAAAGAGATCCTCAACACCGACCCGCTGGATGAAAAATGGCGCGCATTTGGAATGCAGGTCACTGAATGTCGCGGCAACGATATCGCGGATGTGGTTGCCACGCTGGAAGGCTTACGCCCTGAAGGCAAACCGCATGTGGTGATTGCGCACACCACCAAAGGCGCAGGCGTCTCCTTTATTCAGGGACGTCCGGAGTGGCACCACCGGGTGCCGAAAGGTGAAGAGATCGCGCAGGCGCTGGAGGAACTGAAAGATGAGTAATAGCGAACACCTGGCAACGGTGATGGTTAACGCCTTTATCGACGCGGTAGATAATGGAGTGGATCTGGTGCCGGTGGTGGCTGACTCCACCTCCACGGCCAAAATTTCACCGTTTATGAAAAAATTCCCGGGCCGCGTAGTGAACGTCGGCATCGCCGAACAAACGCTGGTAGGCGCTGCCGCCGGTCTGGCGCTGGGCGGCAAAGTCGCCGTCACCTGTAACGCCGCGCCCTTTTTGATCTCCCGCGCGAACGAGCAGATCAAAGTCGATATCTGCTACAACAACACCAACGTTAAACTGTTTGGCCTGAACGCCGGAGCCAGTTACGGGCCGCTGGCCAGCACCCACCACAGCATTGACGATATTTCGGTGCTGCGTGGTTTCGGTAATATAGAAATTTACGCCCCCTCCAGCCCGCTGGAGTGCCGGCAGATCATTGAGTACGCCCTCAACCACGTTGGTCCGGTGTATATCCGCCTCGACGGCAAAGCACTGCCGGAGCTGCATGACGAAAGTTACCGCTTTGCGCCGGGAAATATTGATGTACTGCGCACCGGGAAAGATATCGCGCTGGTGGCCATGGGATCGACGGTACATGAAATTGTCGAAGCCGCCACACAACTGGCAGCAGAAGGTATTGATGCCAGTGTTATCAGTGTACCGTCTATTCGCCCCTGCAATACATCACAGTTGCTGGCACTGCTGCAACCGCACCGCGCCGTGATCAGCGTCGAAGAACATAACATTAACGGCGGCGTCGGCAGCCTGGTGGCGGAAGTGCTGGCGGAAGCGGGCTGCGCCCTCCCCTTGCGCCGACTTGGCATCGCCGATGGACAATACGCCATCGCCGCCGATCGCGCCGCTACCCGCGCCCGTCATGAGATTGATGCCGCCGGGGTGGTAAAACATGCCCGCACGTTACTGGCAACGCGGTAATAACAATAAAAAGAACATCTTACTGGAGAGAGAACAATGTCCCGAATCCCGCAAAAACTGACCATGGCGGTCATTATCGGCAACCGCGGTTTCTTCCCGAGCTACCTGGTGGCGGAAGCGCGCGAACAGGCTATCGCACTGTTTGACCGTCTTGGTATTAACACCATTATGCTCAATGAGACGCAAACCGAACTGGGCGGTGTGGAAACCCGCCAGGACGCGAAAATTTGCGCCGACCTGTTCCGCGCCCACCGCGATGAGATCCACGGCGTCGTGGTACTGCTGCCTAACTTTGGCGATGAAAAAGCCGTGGCGGAAACCCTGCGCCTTTCCGGGCTGAATGTTCCGGTGCTGGTGCAGGCCGAAGAAGATAATCTGGATAAAATGGGGCTGGCGACGCGCCGCGACAGCTTCTGCGGCAAAATCTCCCTGTGCAACAACCTGCGCCAGTACGGCATCCCCTTTACCCTCACTACACAACACGTTTGCGCCTTGCGCGGTGAAGTGTTTGAGAACGATCTCAAACGTTTTGAGCAGATCTGCCGGGTAGTCAGCAGCATGCGCGGTGTGCGCGTGGGTGCCATCGGTGCGCGCCCTGCCGGGTTTAACACCGTGCGCTACAGTGAAAAACTGCTTGAGCGGCTGGGGATTGCGGTAGAAACCCTCGATCTTTCGGAAGTCTTTACCCGCATCAAAACCCTGCGCGATGACGATATCCGCGTGGATGAAAAACGCCGCCTGTTAATGGACAACGCCGACGCCAGCGCCATTCCCGCCGACAAACTGGTCACCATGGCGAAGCTGTTTGTGGTGATCAGCGAATGGGTCATCGCCAATGATATCGACACTACCGCCATCCAGTGCTGGACGTCGTTGCAGGAGAATCTGGGCATTAACGTCTGCTCCATCATGAGCGTGATGTCCGGCCAGCTCATGCCGTCCGCCTGCGAAGTGGATGTGATGGGCGCGCTGTCGATGTACGCGCTGGCAAGCGCCAATATGAGCCCGGCATCGATTGCCGACTGGAACAACAACTTTGGCGACGACCGCGATAAATGCGTGCTGTTCCACTGCGGTAACTTCGCTGCCGCCAGCCTCGACACACCGCATATGGGCACGGCCGATATCATCGGCACGACCGTTGGCAAAGAGAACACCTGCGGCGCGGTGCACGGTCGTCTGAAAGCCGGGGCGCTGACCTACTTCCGTTTAAGCACTGACGATCTGAGCGGTGAGATCAAAGCCTATGTTGGCGAAGGTCAATCCGTGGACGATCCGCTGGATACCGTTGGCTGCCGTGCGGTGATTCAGGTGCCGCATTTAGAACATCTGTTGTCATGGATCTGCCGTAACGGTTTTGAACACCATGTGGCGATGAACCACGCGGCAAGCGCGGGCATTCTGCATGAAGCCTTTACCCGCTATCTCGGCGTTGACACTTACCTGCATCAATAAACGCCTGATGGAGAAACGTCATGTCGCCAGATAAAGAGATTGTAATTGCCCTGGATGAAGGCACCACCAACGCCAAAGCGGTGGCGCTGGACAATCGCGGGCAGGTGGTAGCGAAATGCTCACGCCCGCTGACCATCCAGACCCCGCGTGAAGGCTGGGTGGAACAATCCGGCGAGCAACTGCTGGAAGCCTCGCTGGCGGTGATTCGCCAGGTCATCGATGACGTCGGCGCAGCGCGCGTGGCGGCGCTGGCCATCAGCAACCAGCGGGAAACCGCCATTGGCTGGTATCGCGCCAGCGGTCAGGCATTAGGCCCGGCCATCACCTGGCAATGCTCACGGACGGCGGATTTTTGCCATGCCTTGCGTGAGCAGGGCCATGAAGCGGCCATCAAAGCGGTGACCGGCCTGCCGGTAGCGCCGCTGTTTTCGGCGTCCAAGATGCGCTGGCTGCTCGACGCCACGCCTCACGGTAACGAACGGGCGGCACAGGGTGAAATCTGCCTTGGCACGGTAGATAGCTGGCTGCTGTGGCACTTAACCGCCGGCAGCGCCTTCTGCTGCGACTACTCCAACGCCTCGCGCACCCAGTTGCTCAATCTGCACAGCGGCGACTGGGACGACGAGATGCTGGCCCTGTTTGGCATTCCGCGCCAGGCCCTGCCGACGATCCGTCCTTCCAGCGGATTATTCGGCCATACCCAGGGTTTACACGGCATCCCGGACGGTATACCGGTACTGGCAATGATCGGGGATTCGCACGCAGCGCTGTTTGCCCATGGACTGGGCGCCGCCGGGTGCGTAAAAGCCACCTACGGCACCGGTTCGTCGGTGATGGCGCCCGTCGCATCGGCGCAGTGCGATGTCAAATCGCTGGCGACGACCGTGGCGTGGCACGATGGCGAGCGGTTGGTCTACGGGCTGGAAGGCAATATCCCGCATACCGGCGACGCGGTCGCGTGGATGGTGGAGAGCACCGGGCTGAATGAGCTGCCGGAAGCGGAACTGGCGCAGGCGCTCAGCACGCTGCCCGCGTCGGTGGAATCAACGCTTGGCGTCTATTTTGTGCCAGCGCTGACCGGACTGGGCGCGCCCTGGTGGGATGAACATGCGCGCGGTTTGATTCACGGCTTGAGTCGTGGGGTGAAACGCGCGCATCTGATCCGCGCGGCGCTGGAATCCATCACCTATCAAATTGCCGATGTGGCGGTGGCGATGCGCCAGCATGGCGACTTTACCCTCAAAGCGCTGATGGTGGACGGCGGTCCAACGAAGAATGACTGGCTGATGCAATACCAGGCGGATTTACTGGGCTGCCCGGTGATGCGCAGCGATGTGGCGGAGCTTTCCGCCATGGGCGCGGCGCTGCTGGCGCGCAAAGCGTTAATGCAGGTTGATAGCGAACAGCTGCGCCAGTTCCTGCCGGAACATGCCACTTTTCAGCCGGATATGACGCGCCACAGTCGGCTACAAAAACGCTGGTTCGACTGGCAAAACGCCGTTCAGCTTGCCCGCGCGCAAAAATAACCTTCTCTCGTTGCGGGGCTTCTGCCCCGCGTTTTTTTGGTAATGCCAAAAACGTCTGGCTTATGCGAGTGGCGCATATAGAAAGACGAATTTAAACTTTAAGAAAATTCAGAAGCGGCCTAACGTAGCGGTACAAAATAATCACATGACGTTAACTTTTCAGGGATTTTCTGATGACCAAAAAACTGCTGCCCCTCGTCATACTGACCCTCCTTTCTGCCGCCAGCCACGCGGCAACGCCCCCGGACACACTGGTAGTGGCACAAGGTCTGGACGATATTGTGAGTCTCGATCCGGCGGAAGCCAATGAATTATCCAGCATTCAGACCGTGCCAAGCCTGTATCAACGTCTGGTGCAGCCGGATCGTGAAAACCCGGAAAAGATAAACCCGGTGCTGGCGGAGAGCTGGCAGGCGGATGCGGCGGCAAAAACCCTGACCATTAAGCTGAAAAGCGATGCAAAGTTTGCGTCCGGTAACCCGTTGCGCCCGGAAGATGTGATTTTCTCCTATACCCGCGCGGTGACGCTGAACAAGTCCCCGGCGTTTATCCTTAACGTGCTCGGCTGGCAGCCGGATAACATCGCCAGCCAGTTGAAAAAAGTGGATGCCCACACCCTGCAACTGCACTGGACGGCAGACGTTAGCCCGGCGGTGGCGCTGAATATCCTCTCCACGCCGATTGCCTCTATCGTTGATGAAAAGCAGGTCAGCGCGAATGTAAACGCCGGTGATTTCGGCAACGCGTGGCTGAAAATGCACTCTGCGGGCAGCGGCGCGTTTAAGATGCGCGTCTACCAGCCGCATCAGGCCATTGTGCTGGAGGCTAACCCCACCTCTCCAGGCGGCGCGCCAGCGCTTAAAAATATCATTATCAAAAACGTGCCGGACCCGGCCTCCCGCCGTCTGTTGATCCTACAGGGTGATGCGGATGTGGCGCGCGATCTCGGTGCGGATCAAATCAGCGCACTGAGCGATAAAAAAGGCGTCAACGTGCTGAGCATCCCCTCTGCGGAGCAGAACTATCTGGTGTTTAACACCGGTAATAGCGCAAACCCGTTGCTGAATAACCCGGCGTTCTGGGAAGCAGCGCGCTGGCTGGTGGATTACAACGGCATTACCAAAGACCTGCTGAAAGGCCAGTACTTTGTCCACCAGAGTTTCCTGCCGGTGGGACTGCCAGGGGCGCTGGAAGATAATCCGTTTACCTTCGACCCGGCGAAAGCCAAAGCAATCCTCGCCAAAGCGGGTATTAAAGACGCGCACTTCACGCTGGATGTGGAGAACAAACCGCCGTTTATTACCCTCGCGCAGTCGATGCAGGCCAGCTTTGCCCAGGGCGGTGTGAAGGTGGATCTGCTGCCCGCAGCGGGTAGTCAGGTGTATGCCCGCGTACGTGCAAAACAGCACCAGGCGGCGATCCGTTTGTGGATCCCCGACTACTTCGATGCCCACTCCAATGCCAGCGCCTTTGCCTGGAACGATGGAAAGTCCAGTACTGTGGCCGGGCTAAACGGCTGGCAGATCCCGGAACTGAACAACGCGACACTGGCGGCAGTGGCTGAACCGGATGCGGCTAAACGTCGGGATCTGTACAAGAAGATGCAGCAGGAGTTGCAACACGCCTCGCCGTATGTGTTTGTTGATCAGGGGAAAACCCAGATTGTCGTGCGCGATAACGTCAAAGGTTATCAGCAAGGCCTGAATGCGGATATGGTGTGGTATGACCGCGTAACCAAATGATGATTTCCCCTCACCCTAACCCTCTCCCCGCAGGGGAGAGGGAACCGATCGGCGCGGGTTTATCCCCTCACACAAACCTTCTTCCCACCGGGGAGAAGGAAGTGATCGGGGCGGGTTTATCCCCTCACCCTGGCCCTCTCCCCACAGGGGCGCGGGAACCGATCGGTGCAGGTTTATCTCCTCACCCTGACCTTCTTCCCACAGGGGAGCGGGAAGTGATCGGGGCGGGTTTATCCCCTCACCCTGGCCCTCTCCCCACAGGGGCGCGGGAACCGATCGGTGCAGGTTTATCCCCTCACACAAACCTTCTTCCCACAGGGGAGCGGGAACCTATCGGTGCAGGTTTATCCTCTGACACACATCCCACAATCGCAGGGGAGTTAAGCGGTGGGGATTTTCCCCCTCTCCCTTTTAGGGAGAGGGCCGGGGTGAGGGTAATTATCCGCTTTACCTTAATGACGAGCTTTCCATGTCTGACATTTCTCGCGTCGCTCAGGCGCTCTTCACACTGCTGCTGACCCTGTTAGGCCTGCTGCTGGTCACCTTCTCGCTCTCGGCGTTTTCGCCGGTGGATCGGGTGCTGCAAATTGTCGGCGATCACGCCAGCCAGGCCACGTACGATCAGGTACGCCACCAGCTTGGGCTGGATCACCCCCTGCCGCTTCAGTTCTGGCACTACCTGCTGAACCTCGCGCACGGCGATCTGGGTATTGCCAGCGCCACCGGACAACCGGTGTTGCAGGATCTGCTGTCGGCGTTTCCCGCCACGCTGGAGCTGGCGACGCTGGCGCTGATCATGGGTACACTGCTGGGGGTGATCGCGGGAGTGCTGTGCGCGCGCTTTGCCGGTTCACCGTGGGATTTAGCCATGCGCACGTTTACGCTACTCGGCAATTCCGTGCCCATCTTCTGGCTCGGCCTGTTAATGCTGGCGCTGTTTTACGCCCGCCTGCAATGGAGCGCGGGACCGGGCCGGCTGGATGATATCTATCAGTACACGGTCACGCCGCAGACCGGGTTTGCGCTGGTGGATACGTGGCTCTCCGGCGATAGCGCCGCCTTTAAAAATGCCCTCAGCCATTTGTTGCTGCCGGTGTTGCTGCTGGCCTATTACTCGCTGGCAAGCATTACCCGGCTTACCCGTTCAGCCTGTCTGAGCGAAATGAACAAAGAGTACATCCTGTTGGCGCGCGCCAAGGGTGCGGGGGAGATGACCATTTTATTGCGCCATATTCTGCCGAATATTCGCGGGACACTGCTCACGGTCATCGCGCTGGCTTATACCAGCATGCTCGAAGGCGCGGTGCTGACGGAAACGGTATTCTCATGGCCGGGCATTGGCCGCTACCTGACCACCGCACTGTTCGCCGGGGACACCACCGCCATTATGGGCGGTACGCTGGTGATTGGCGTCTGCTTTGTGCTGATCAATAACCTGACCGACCTGCTGGTGCGGATCACTGACCCGAGGGTGCACTGATGCCGACCACGCTCTTTTTGCTGCGTCTTCGCCGCTCCCCTGCCGCCTTTAGTGGGTTAATCATTGTCGCATTCCTGCTATTGGTGGCGCTGTTCGCACCGTGGCTCGCGCCGCGCGATCCCAACTGGCAGGACGCCGCCTCACGCTTGCAAGCGCCGGATGTTCAACACTGGCTTGGCACCGACAGCTACGGTCGCGACCTGCTCTCAAGGCTGATTTACGGTACTCGCCCGGCGCTTGGGCTGGTAGCGCTGGTAACGCTTATCACGCTGCCTGCCGGGCTGCTGGTAGGCATCCTTTCAGGCTATTACGGCGGCTGGGTTGAACGCATCCTGATGCGTTTTACCGACGTGGTGATGTCGATGCCGCGCCTGATCCTCGCTTTCGCCTTTGTCGCCATGCTGGGGCCCGGGCTGGTCAACGGCGCACTGGCGCTGGCGCTCACCACCTGGCCCGCCTATGCACGCCAGGCGCGCAGCGAGATCCAGCGTCTGCGCCACAGCGATTATCTGGCAGCGGCGGAGATGATGGGGATTCGCGGCGGGCGCTTACTGCTGGGCCATCTTTTACCGCTCTGTTTACCGTCGGCGATTGTGCGCCTGGCGCTTGATTTGGCGGGCATTATTCTGGCCGCCGCCGGACTGGGTTTCTTAGGACTCGGCGCCCGCCCGCCGATGGCGGAATGGGGCGCGATGATTGCTGAGGGTATGCAGGTGATTTTTGACCAGTGGTGGATTGCCGCCGCGCCTGGCGCGGTGATCCTGCTGGCAAGCCTGGCGTTTAACTTACTGGGCGATGGCCTGCGCGACATTCTGGAGCCACAACATGACTGATATCCGCGTCGCCGTCAGCGGCCTGACCATTGACTATCCCGGCGCGCGGGTGGTGAACAACCTCAGTTTTACCCTCGGCAACGAGCGACTGGCGCTGGTGGGGGAATCCGGTTCGGGTAAATCCATGACCGCCCGCGCCCTGATGGGGCTGGTGCGCAAACCCGGCAACGTTAATGCTCAACAACTGGAAGTGCTGGGCCACGATCTCCGCAGCCTCACGCCCCGGGGCTGGCGCCACCTGCGTGGTAACGGTATCGCCATGGTATTGCAGGATCCCCGTTACGCCCTCAATCCGGTAAAAACTGTGCTGGCGCAGATTGATGAAGCGTTAACACTGCACCAGCGGTTGAGCCGCACACAGCGGACCGGGAAGATCCTCGACGCGCTGCAAGCGGTTGAACTGGAGCCCGCGGTACTGAAACGTTATCCCGGTGAACTCTCCGGTGGTATGGGGCAACGGGTGATGATCGCCATGGCGCTGGTCAACGATCCGAAAGTGCTGATCGCCGATGAACCCACCTCAGCGCTGGACGCCAGGTTACGAAACCAGATCCTCGAACTGCTGGTGGCGCAATGTGAACAGCGACAAATGGCGATGCTGCTTATCAGCCACGACTTACCGCTGGTGGCGCAACACTGCCATCGCGTGATGGTGATGTACCAGGGCGAATGCGTCGATGCCATGCCTGCGCAGGCGCTGCCCGGTGCACAACACCCTTATACCCGCACACTGTGGCGCTGCCGCCCCGGCGCGGAAACCTATGGTCAGATGTTGCCCACGCTCGATCGCAGCCAGTCATTCACGGAGTGAAGCATGACAGTTATTGAGATGCACAATGTGCAGGTTGCCTTTGGCGACAAAACGGTGGTCTCGGGGGCCAGTTTCCAGGTCAATCAGGGGGAAACATTCAGCCTGATTGGCGCATCGGGCTGCGGCAAGTCCACCTTACTGCGCGTACTGGCAGGCTTGCAGCGCGAGTGGCAAGGCGCGATGTCGCTGTTTGGCGAGCCCATCAAAGCCGGTACACGTTATCAAGGGGCGCTGCGGCGTAATGTGCAGATGGTGTTTCAGGATCCCTGGGCGTCGCTGCACCCTAATCACACACTCTACCGCACCCTGGCGGAGCCGCTGACAATCCACGGCGAGAAAGAGGTGGAGACGCGGGTGAGCAGCGCCCTTGAGCAGGTGGGGCTGCCTGCGGATGCCGCACGCCGTTACCCGCATCAGCTTTCCGGCGGGCAACGCCAGCGTGTGGCTATCGCCCGGGCGTTGTTGCTGCAACCGAAAATTCTGCTGCTGGATGAACCCACATCGGCGCTGGATATGTCGGTACAGGCGGAGATCCTCAACCTGCTGAACCGTCTTAAACAACAACACGGGATGAGTTACCTGCTGGTCAGTCATGATGCGGATGTGATTGCCCATATGTCAGACCGGGCGGCGTTTATGGCGGGGGGCGTGATTGCACGTTTTTTTGACCGGGATGCGCTGCGACGCGGCGAACATCGCATGGCGTAGAGAGACGGCACCGGAACAGGCCGATGCCGTTGGTGTCAGGGAGACAAGTTCGCAAAGCAGGTAGCGAGAGTCTGTTTCTGCTGGCCCTGACTGTCGAAATTACTGACGCTGAGCCAGGCGGAAATGGCGGCATCGCATTGCGGCCATTCGCTATCCAGCATCGACAAATAGTCGGTGTCGCGGTTACGCCCTTTACGCACCATATGCTGGCGGAAACAACCTTCCCAGGTGAAGCCCAGGCGTTCTGCGGCGCGGCGTGACGCCACGTTCAACGTGTCGCATTTCCACTCTACGCGGCGGTAATCGCAGGCAAAGGCGTGGCGCAGCATCAGCCACACGGCTTCGGTGCCCAGCACGCTCTTTTTCATCAGCGGCGACCAGGTCACATGACCGATCTCCACCGTGCCATTTTGCGTATTGTTCGCCAGCCAGGCAATCACCCCAACGGCGCGGTTCGTCGCGGCATCCACCACCGCGAAAGGGTGCACGGATTTGTCGATCATTTTGCCAATCACCCAACGCGCCATGCTGTCCACGTCATCCGGGCGGACGCCAGCCAGCCAGGTCCAGTCGCTGTCATCCTCCGCCTGCGAATAGGCGTGCAGCAGGTGCGGGGTATGCACCCTGACATCCAGCGGCTCCAGCCGACAGTAACGCCCTTGTAATACGCTCTGCGGCAACGGTTGTACGCCGTTCCAGTGGGGCAGCGCATTGCCCACATATTGACCATAGTGATTCAGTTCCGGCACGTTTCTCTCCCAGGCAAAAAAGATAAATGTAAAAAAGATGTTTTATCAGGAGAACGCGGCGGAAGACAGTGCTAAAAATTGGGGGTTTTTGTTAAAAAATGCTTTTGAAATCAGAGGACTGACCAGACAAGGCGTCAGGAATACCTGACGCCGACTGAATTAACGCGCAAGATTGCCAAATTGAGACAAAACCCAGTCAAAAATGGCCAAACCACGTGTCACTTCTTCCGCGCTCATGGTGCAGGGCGGCACCACGTGAATGCGGTTTTCCACCACAAAACTCAACACCCCGGCCTGGGTCAGCGCCGTTTTGATCGCCGCCATATCCGCTGCCGCCAGCGGCGTCTTATTTTTCCTGTCGCTTACCAGTTCCATGGCCTGGAACATACCGCGACCGCGCACATTGCCAATCAGCGGGTGTTTCGCCGCCAGCGCATCCAGCCCTGGCCGCAGTACGCCGTTGCCCACGGAGGCGGCGTTCTCCACCACCTTTTCTTCTTTCATTGCATCAATCGTGGCGACAACCGCCGCCATCGCCAGCGGATGGCCGGAATAGGTCAGCCCCCCGGCAAAGAAGTGATCGTCAAAGTAGTGTGAAATCGGCTCAGAAATCAGTACGCCGCCCGCCGGGACATAACCGGCGTTGACCCCTTTGGCGAAGGTGATCAGGTCCGGCACCACGCCGTCCTGTTCAAACGCGAACCAGCTACCGGTGCGACCAAAACCGGCCATCACTTCATCGAGGATCAACACAATGCCAAACTCATCCGCCAGCGCGCGGACGCCCTGCATATAGCCTGCTGGCGGTACCAGAATCCCCGCCGTCCCCGGAATGGACTCCAGCAGAATGGCGGCGATAGACGTTGGCCCCTCGCACTCAATCATCCGACGCAAATGCGCCAGCGCACGTTCGCACTCTTCCGCTTCGCTGGTGGCATTAAACTCGCTGCGGTAGAGATAGGGGTTAAAAAAGTGCACATGCCCACGCGAATATTCGTTTGGCACGCGACGCCAGTCGCCGGTTGCGGCAATCGCACTGCCGGTATTGCCGTGATAGGAACGATAGGCGGAGAAGACTTTGTCGCGTCCGGTGTACATCCGCGCCATACGGATGGCGTTTTCATTGGCATCTGCCCCGGCGTTGGTGAAAAAAACCTTACTGAAGCCTTCCGGCGCCAGTTCAACAATGCGCTTCGCCGCTTCGCCGCGCGCCAGGTTGGCGGTGGCCGGGGCAATGGTCACCAGTTCTTCAAGCTGGGCTTTCATTGCCGCCAGCACGCGGGGATGCTGGTAACCAATGTTGACGTTCACCAGTTGGCTGCTGAAATCGAGGTACGTGTTGCCGTCGTAATCCCACAATTCACAGCCTTTCGCGCCGGCGATCACCATCGGGTTGAGGTTGCCCTGCATCGACCATGAATGAAACACATACGACCGGTCCAGTTGACGCACGTCGTCATTGGTTATCGCCATCTCGCTCTGAAGTGCCAGTTTCATATCCTGCTCCTTTCATGCCGTTGTTGTTGACTGCATCATGCGGCGCGCCCTTCTTTCGCGGGTAGAGCCAGTCGTGTTGGCGATATGTGACACACGTGTCACACCGTTTGCTGGCAACTGGCTCTGTCTGGCGCAGGCCGGGGTTTTTATAGTGGCGCAACAACCGGCACAGGAGATGAAGATGACTGAAGCAACGAAAGTGGTATTTATTACCGGCGCAACATCCGGATTTGGCGAAGCGGCAGCGCAGGTCTTTGCCGACGCGGGCTGGTCACTGGTGCTGAGCGGGCGTCGTCTGGCGCGTCTGGAACGTTTAAAAGAGCAGTTACACAGCAAAGTCCCGGTGCACATTATTGAGCTGGACGTTCGCGACAAAGATGCGGTGAAAAACGCCGTCGCCTCCCTGCCCGCCGCGTTTGCGGATATCACCGCGCTGATCAATAACGCCGGACTGGCGCTCTCCCCGCAACCGGCACAGCGTGTGGATCTGGAAGACTGGCAGACCATGATCGATACCAACGTCACCGGGCTGGTGAATGTGACCCATGCGTTGCTGCCGACGCTGATTAACCATGGCGCGGGTGCCTCGATCATCAATATCGGTTCGATTGCCGGGCAATGGCCTTACCCCGGCAGCCATGTGTATGGCGCCACCAAAGCGTTTGTGAAGCAATTTAGCTATAACCTGCGCTGTGATTTACTGGGAACCGGCGTGCGGGTAACCGACCTTGCGCCAGGTATTGCGGAAACGGAATTTACGCTGGTGCGCACCAAAGGCGATCAGACTGCGTCAGATAATTTATACCGCGGCACCACGCCGCTTAGCGCGCTGGATATTGCAGAGCAGATGTTTTACATCGCCACCCTGCCGGACCATATGAATATCAACCGCGTGGAAGTGATGCCGGTACGTCAGGCCTGGCAGCCGTTCGCCATCGACAGGGATTGAGTTGCCTTTGCCCCTTTTGCGTTCAGGAGGGGCCAAAAATAAAACGCCCCGGCAAATGCCAGGGCCTGATGTTTTATTTTTTTCCCAAAGTGTTCAAAACTTCTTACCCCGCCCGGCGCTTATCTCCGGCACTCACTTTGTGGTGGTGTTAGCTCTGTATTGAGGCAAAACCACAATAGTCCATCGGAATAGTCCTGACAACAGGCGGGAGCACTCCTTTTTGAGATTTATGATAGGGATCATGCTTTCCCTTTTGCTGCCACAGCGGCGTGTGCGTTCTGTCACTAACGCCGCACGAACAGGCTTTTTATGCTGCACTTCTCTGCTTTTTCTCTCCCGCTGCCCCACCACAAAGCAAACATGTCGCCATCTGCACCAAACTGATCAAACTTATCGGTAAAAATGCCGACAAAAACCACTAAAACCCGGCAACATCACCCCTGGCACAAAAATGGCATGGAGAAAAGAAACCTAACCAGTTAGTCAAAAAACAGGGGAGCAGGATGAGCCAGTCGATGTTTGCTGAAGAATCGGTGCTGGTGTCGTTAAAACCCACCAGCGCCACGGCGCGACCCGTTATTACGGTCAGTCAGGCCAATGTGATCTACCCGGCGGCTGACCAGCCGGTGCACGCGTTAAACGATATTAATCTGACCATCCGCCAGGGGGAGTTTGTCTCCTTTATTGGCCCGTCCGGCTGCGGCAAAACAACCTTACTGCGCACCATTGCCGATCTGGAGCCGATCACCTCCGGTGAGCTGCGGGTGAATGATATGTCACCGTCAGAGGCGCGCCAGGCAGGAGCATACGGCTACGTGTTTCAGGCTCCGGTGCTGCTGCCGTGGCGCACCGTGCTGGCGAATGTGAAATTGCCGTTGCAGATCCACGGCGTACCGCCCGAACGTTGCGATGAGATCGCCCGTGAGCAACTCGCCAGGGTGGGGCTGAAAGGGTTTGAGAAAAAATACCCGTGGCAGCTCTCCGGCGGCATGCAGCAACGGGTTTCTATCGCCCGTGCGCTGGGCTTCGAGCCGAAAATCCTGATGATGGACGAACCGTTTGGCGCGCTGGACGAGCTCACCCGCGACAACCTGAACCAGCAACTCCAGCAACTGTGGTTTAACGAGCAGCGCACCATGGTGTTTGTTACCCACTCCATTTCGGAAGCCGTTTACCTGTCGACCAAAATCGTGGTGATGTCGCCGCGTCCGGGTCGCATTGTGAAAGTGATCGACTCCCCGCTGCCCGCCCGGCGCGACCTGGCGATTCGCAATACGCCCGCCTTTTTGCAACTGGCGCAGGAAGTGCGCGAAGCGCTGGTGGAGGGCCATCATGAGCATTAACGCCAGCGCCGTTCACCGACGCGTACTGCAAAGCGCGCTGCCGGTCGGCAGCGTTATGCTGGCGGCCCTGGCGCTGTGGTATCTGCTGGCCTTTGCACTCAATGCGCCGGGAGTGATTGAGCGGGTACTGACGCCACGCGGTGCATGGACCAGCAGCGATCTGCTCACCGCCGCCCTCAATGCCTCCCGCCCGCTGTTGCCCGCGCCGCACCAGATTGTGATCGACATCTGGAACAGCATCACGCAATGGTCGCTGACCTCGCCGCGCAACCTGTTATTACACACCTGGGTTACCGCCAGCGCCGCGCTGACCGGGTTTGCGATGGGCATCGTGCTGGGGGTGCTGCTGGCGATTTGCATTGTGCATTCCCGCACGCTGGATAAAGCCCTGCTGCCATGGATTGTCGCCTCGCAAACCATTCCGGTGCTGGCCATTGCCCCCATTGTGCTGATCATTCTCGGCAGCGTAGGCATTACCGGTCTGTTGCCGAAGGCCACCATCGCCATGTACCTGTGCTTTTTCCCGGTCACCATCGCCACGGTGCAGGGACTGCGCTCACCGCAAAAAATGGAGATGGAGCTGGTGCACACTTACGCGGCACGGCGGCTGGATATTTTCTGGATGGTGCGCCTGCCCTCCTCGTTGCCGTATCTGTTTCCTGCATTTCGTGTCGCGATTGCCAGCGGCCTGGTTGGCACCATGGTGGCGGAATTGCCCACCGGCGCGCAGGCGGGACTGGGGGCGCGGCTGCTAACCGGTTCGTATTACGGCAATACCCTGCAAATCTGGTCGGCGCTGGTGATGGCGTCGCTGCTTGGGCTGGCGTTAACCGGGCTGGTAACGCTGACGGAACGGCTGGTGATGCGCCAGCGCAAGGGGGGATGATGAAACGTCACGCAATCCCGGGAACCGTATTGCTGGTTGGCGCACTGCTGTTACTGATGCTGTCGCTGATCCAGCTTACCCGCACGGCGGCAGTGTCTGTGCCGCTGATCAGCATTAACGCCTTACTGGTACTCAGCGCGCTGGCAGCGTGTTCACTGACCTTTAGCGCCCTGCGCGCCGGGGTGTTTGTCGCCGCATTGAGCGTCTGCGCGCTGTGGCTGGTGTGGCTACCGCTTCACGGGCTCACCCTGTGTGCGCTGGCATTGCTGGCGGTGGTCAGCGTGCAGCGACTGGCGCGCGCGCCGGTCCCCGCTGGCGCGGTGGCGGCACTGCTTGGCCTGTGGTTATTGTGGTTCTGGCAAATTCTGGTCACCGGTTTTGCCGTGCCGCAGGTGATCCTGCCCGCCCCGCTCGACATTCTCGCCGCGCTGGTGGACAGCGCCACATTGTTGGCGGGCGATGTGCTGCAAACCGTCATCAAATCCGTGCTGGTGGGTTACCTGCTCGGCAGTGGTTTGGGCATCGGCGTGGCGCTGTTGATCGACAGATTGCCGTTTTTACAGCGCGGCTTGCTGCCGGTCTCCAACCTCACCAGCACCGTGCCGCTGGTCGGCGTCGCGCCGATTGCGGTGATGTGGTTTGGTTTTGACTGGCCGTCAAAAGCCGCGGTGGTGGTGCTGGTGACCTTCTTTCCGGCGCTGGTCAGCACCCTTGCCGGGTTAAAGGCCAGCGGCAAGCTGGAGCAGGAGCTGATGTACTGCTATGCCGCCACGCCCCGTCAGCGCTTGCTGGCGTTGCGCCTGCCTGCGGCGATGCCGTTTATTTTCAGTGCCCTGAAAGTGAACGCCACCCTGTCGCTGATTACCGCCATTGTGGCCGAGTTTTTCGGTTCACCCACCGCCGGGCTGGGTTTTCGTATCTCCACCGAATCGGCGCGCATGCATATGCCGGTGGTGTGGTCGGCGATTGTGGTGGCGTCTGTTGCCGGTTCGCTGTTTTACAGCCTGCTGGTGCGCCTCGACCGCCGCGTCAATTTCTGGCACCCCACGCTGCGTGGGAACGCGTTGGAAAAGTAAAAACAACATGATGATTAGCACGTTTACAGGCTCATTAACCCGAGGAGTTATCTAATGATAAAAGGTTTCGCTTTTCGCCGGGGTGTGTTGCTGGCGGCACTGTCGGTTCTGGCGTTTCAGGCAACGGCCGCAGAGAAAGTGACGCTGCAACTGAAGTGGTTGCCGCAGTCGCAATTCGCCGGTTATTACGTTGCACAGCAGAAAGGGTTCTACCAGGAAGAGGGGCTGGATGTCACCATTAAACCCGGCGGCACCGACATTTCCCCCGTACAGGTGATTGCCGGTAAATCGGCGGATGTGATCGTCGACTGGCTGCCGGATGCGCTGGCCTCGCGCGAAGCGGGCGTACCGCTGGTGAACATCGCCCAGGTGTACGATCGCTCCGGGATGATGCTGACCTGTAAAAAATCCACCGGCATCAAAACCCCGGCCGACCTGAAAGGGAAAACGCTTGGCGTCTGGTACGGCGGCAACGAGTACCCGTTCTTTAACTGGATGAACAAACTCGGCTTCAAACCCGGAAAAGATATCACCATCCTGAAACAGGGCTTCAATGTCGATCCGCTGTTGCAGGATCAGGCCGCCTGTATCTCCACCATGAACTACAACGAGTACTGGCAGTTGATCGATGCCGGGTTGAAACAGGAGGATTTAATCAGCTTCCCGTATGAAGACCAGGGCGTCTCCACGCTGGAAGATGGTCTGTATGTGCTGGGTTCCGAGCTGAAAGATCCGGCGTTCGTCAACAAAATGGCGAAGTTCCTGAAAGCCTCATTTAAGGGCTGGGACTATGCGGTGAAACACCCACAGGAAGCGGCGAAAATCGTTGTTGAGCAGGATGCATCCGGCGCGGCGACCGAAGAGGTGCAAACCCGCCAGATGGAAAACGTGGCGAAGCTCATCACCAATGCCGGCACAGCAAAAATCGGTTATCTCGATCCGGCAGCCTATCGCCGCACCATCGACGTGCTGCTGCACAGCGGCGGCGATACGCCAGTGATTAAGAAAGATCCCGGCGATGCCGGTATGACCCATACCGTCTGGGATGCGGCGGCAAAACTGAAATAATCCGTTCCGCCAGGGATGGCGGTCTATTGAAGGACGCACGTCATGAATGAAGTTCAGCCCGGTTACGTGGCAGACACCACGGAAAAGGGGCGCATCCGCCAGGATAACGAGGCCATTATTCTGCCCGCCGCGGAGCGCGTGTTCGCCCGTTTTGGTTTTCGCGGCGCAACCATGCAACAAATTGCGGATGCCGCTGCACTGCCGAAAGCCAATCTGCACTACTACTTCGGCAACAAGCAAAACCTCTATTTGCGGGTGCTGGAAAATATCCTTGATGACTGGCTCTCACCGCTGGAGGGGATCTGCGCCCAGGCCGATCCGAAAACCGCCATTGCCGGGTACGTCAGGCGGAAAATCAGCTTTAGCTTCAACCGCCCGGCCGCGTCAAAACTGTTTGCCAATGAGATCCTGCAGGGTGCTCCCGTAGTCCACCCGTTACTGAAAACAGACTTACGCCAGTTGGTGGCGGAGAAGGCGCGCATTCTGGATGGCTGGATAGCGCAAGGCCAACTGCGCGCGCTGGATACCACCCACTTCTTCTTTACCGTCTGGTCGATGACGCAAACCTACGCCGATTTCGATATCCAAATCGCCGCCGTCTCCGGTGAAGATCCGGCAAGCGAAGCCGCACAGGCACGCGCCACGGCGCACGTATTAAGCAGCGTCTGGCGGATGTGCGGTCTGGAATAATTCACGCCGTCTGACCGGACAAAAGGCCGGGCCCCCAGCAACAACCTTGCTGCCAAATGTAGCAAACATCGTCCAAAAATGGGCAATATGCACCAAAAAGTGACGATAGACAGAGTGCAACACGTCTCAACACACTGATTTTCCGGCTTCGCCAAAATGGCACACAAATAGCATGGTTATCCGGGAAAACTTAACCATCTGGTCAGGATTATTCAGGAGGCATGATGACTACACTCGATACGCCGGGGATCTGCTCTGGCCGACAGACGCCCGCGGAGTTCACCCAGGCCTTCGCCGACTGTACCCCGCCGCTCTCGCCCGTTCAGGCGGTGATTGAAGCCGAACGTTGCTACTACTGTTTTGACGCCCCCTGCACGCGCGCCTGCCCGGCGGAGATCGACGTGCCGAGCTTTATCCAGCGGATTGCGCAGGGTAACGATCGCGGTGCGGCGGAGGTGATCCTGCGGGCCAATGTCCTTGGCGGCACCTGCTCCCGCGTCTGCCCGACAGAAACACTCTGTGAGCAGGCTTGCGTGCGCAATGCGCAGGATGGCCGCCCATTGGATATTGCCCGGCTTCAGCGTCACGCCACCGACAGCTATTTCGCCGCACCCGGCAAGCCGCTGTTCAGTCGCGCCGCCAGCAGCGGTAAACGCGTTGCTATTGTCGGCGCAGGACCGGCCGGGCTGACCGTCGCCCACCACCTGACGCTGGCCGGACATGAGATAGATCTGTTCGATGCTCGCCCCAAAGCCGGTGGTCTTAACGAGTACGGTCTGGCGCGTTACAAAGTGACGGATGATTTTCCGGCGCAGGAAGTGGCCTGGCTGCTGTCAGTCGGCGGCATCACGCTGCACCCCGGTGTCCGCCTCGGGCAGCACATCACCTTGTCTCAGTTGCGTGATCGCTATGATGCGGTATTTCTCGGTCTCGGGCTGGCGGGTGTCAATGCGCTCGATGGCGACGCGCCAGAACCGCAAGGCGTACGCGAGGCGGTGGACTTTATTGCCGAACTGCGCCAGTGCGCGGATCTCAGCCAGCTCCCGATCGGCCGCAGCGTGGTGGTGATCGGCGGCGGTATGACCGCTGTGGATGCCGCCGTGCAGGCGAAAAAACTGGGTGCGCGTGAAGTCACGCTGGTCTACCGCCGGGGCGAAGCGGACATGAAAGCGTCCGACAAAGAGCAGCAGTGGGCCAGACAGTGCGGGGTTACGCTGCGTCACTGGGCAGCACCGCTGCGTTTTGAACAGGCTGAAAACCAGCTCACCGGTGTCACCTTCACGGTCACGCACCCCACGGCGCAAGGCGTGATCGCCAGCGGTGAAACCTTCACTCTCGCCGCCGATATGGCGCTGAAAGCCATCGGCCAGCACTACGATCCGCAGCCCACTTCAGGCATTCAACTTCTTCAGGGGCGCATTGCCACCGACGAAAGCGGTCGCACATCGCTGCCCGGCGTATGGGCGGGCGGCGACTGCTGCGCCGGTGGGCTGGATTTGACGGTGGATGCCGTTAAACAGGGCAAAGCCGCTGCCCGTTCGATTGCGCTGACGCTGGCTATTCCACAAAGCGACGCCGCTAACGCCACACTGTTTCAGGAGTCTTCCCATGGCTGATTTGCACAGCAATTTTCTCGGTATTCAGAGTCCTAACCCGTTCTGGCTGGCCTCTGCGCCGCCTACTGACAAAGAGTACAACGTGGAGCGCGCCTTCCAGGCCGGCTGGGGCGGCGTGGTCTGGAAAACCCTCGGGATCGATCCGCATGTGGTTAACGTCAGCGGGCCGCGTTACAGCACCCTGCGCGGCCACGATCGTCGCATCCTGGGGCTGAATAATATTGAGTTGATCACCGACCGCACACTGGACATCAACCTCGAAGAGATCACCCGCATCAAACAGCGCTGGCCCGATCGCGCCGTGGTGGTCTCCATCATGGTGCCCTGCGAAGAGGAGGCGTGGAAATGGATCCTGCCGCAGGTTGAAGCCACCGGCGCAGACGGCATTGAGCTGAATTTTGGTTGCCCGCACGGCATGAGCGAACGCGGGATGGGCGCAGCAGTAGGCCAGGTGCCGGAGTACATCGAGATGGTCACCCGCTGGTGCAAACACTATTGCCGTCTGCCGGTGATCGTCAAACTGACGCCCAATATCACCGATATTCGCTATCCGGCGCGGGCGGCGAAAGCCGGAGGCGCGGATGCGGTGTCGCTGATCAATACCATCAGTTCGGTCATGGGGGTCGATCTCGACCAGATGTTAATGACCCCGCACACCGGCAACCAGGGATCGCACGGCGGGTATTGCGGTCCGGCGGTCAAACCCATCGCACTGAATATGGTGTCGGAAATTGGCCGCGACGCCGCCACGCGCGGGCTGCCGATTTCCGGCATTGGCGGCATTTCCACCTGGCGCGATGCGGCAGAGTTTATTGCGCTGGGCTGCGGCACGGTGCAGGTCTGCACGGCGGTGATGGTGCACGGCTTCCAGATTGTGCGCGACATGATAAGCGGCCTGGAAAACTACATGGATGAGAAAGGGTTTCGCACGCTGGAGGATTTTCGCGGTATGGCGTTACCAAGCGTCACCGACTGGCGCTATCTGAACCTCAATCATGTCGATAAAGCGGTTATCGATCAGGACAGTTGCATCAAATGCGGGCGCTGCCATCTGGTGTGTGAGGACACCTCGCACCAGGCCATTTCGACGCAGAAGAATGGCGAGCGCCACTTTGAAGTGCGTGAGGAAGATTGTGTCGGCTGCAACCTCT
This sequence comes from Kosakonia sp. N21, assembly GCF_050587465.1. Classification (NCBI taxonomy): domain Bacteria; kingdom Pseudomonadati; phylum Pseudomonadota; class Gammaproteobacteria; order Enterobacterales; family Enterobacteriaceae; genus Kosakonia; species Kosakonia sp. N21. Next base: position 317,383 of record NZ_JBOBHR010000002.1, read on the forward strand.
GCGCCTCAATCTGCCCGGTGGAAAACTGCATCTCATTGCGTCACCTGCAACCTGGCGAAGTGGACAGCCGTACCGGCCATATCGTATCCGACCAGTATGCCAACTGGACAACCCATCCCAACAACCCGATGGCAACCACCGCGTAAAAGCGGGGTTAAGCGATAAGGAGACAAGAATGCGTAATCTGTTGATTAAAGGCGGCACGGTGGTCAATGCCGACCACCAGCGTCGGGCGGATGTGTTATGCGTTGACGGTATGGTGGCCGCGGTGGGCGATGCCTCACTCTGGGAACTGCCGGCAATGACCGAAACCGTCGATGCCGGAGGTCTGTATGTGATGCCCGGCGGCATTGACCCGCACACCCATATGAACTTCCCGTTTATGGGCACCACCACCGTGGATGACTTCTACAGCGGAACGGCCGCTGCGCTGGCGGGCGGCACCACGACGATTATCGATTTTGTGATCCCCAATCCACAGCAGCCGCTGATGGAGGCCTATCAGCAGTGGCGCGGCTGGGCGGAAAAAGCGGCCGCCGATTACAGCTTTCATGTCGCTATCACCTGGTGGGACGAGAGCGTGCGTCAGGATATGGGCACGCTGGTGCAGCAGGAAGGCGTAAACAGTTTTAAACACTTTATGGCCTATAAAAACGCCATCATGTGCGATGACGAAACGCTGATGAACAGCTTCCGCCGCTGCCTGGAACTGGGGGCTATGCCCACAGTGCATGCGGAAAACGGTGAAATGGTCTGGTTACTGCAACAGGAGATGCTGAAACAGGGGATCACCGGCCCGGAAGCGCACCCACTCTCACGCCCGCCGGAGGTGGAAGGAGAAGCCGCCAACCGCGCCATCACCGTCGCCAGTATTATGGGCGTCCCGATTTATGTGGTGCATGTTTCCTGCCGGGAATCCGCCGAAGCGATTGCCCGCGCACGTGGCCGCGGACAGCGGGTTTATGGCGAAGTACTGGCCGGGCATCTGGTGATCGACGACAGCGTATACCGTCACCCGGATTTTTCGTTTGCTGCCGCCCACGTGATGAGCCCACCGTTCCGCGATAAATCACACCAGGCTGCGCTATGGCACGGTTTGCAATCTGGCCAGTTACACACCACCGCCACCGACCACTGTACCTTCTGCGCCAGCCAAAAAGCCGCCGGTCTCGATAACTTCAGCAAGATCCCCAACGGCTGCGGCGGCGTGGAGGAGCGTATGGCCGTGCTGTGGGATGCCGGTGTCAATAGCGGTCGCCTGACCCCAAGCGAGTTTGTCGCCATCACCTCGGCCAATACCGCCCGGCTGTTCAATATCTACCCCCGCAAGGGATGTATTGCGCCGGGGGCGGATGCCGACCTGGTGCTGTGGGACCCGCAAGGCAGTAAAACACTGTCCGCCAGCAGCCACCATTCACGTAACGATTTCAATATATTTGAAGGCCGCGTGGTCACCGGCGTGCCTGCTTATACCATCAGCCAGGGCGTGGTGGTGTGGGCAGACGGCGAACTGCGCGCCCGCGAAGGGGCCGGACGCTATATCAAAAGGCCGCCCTTTGGCCCGGACTTCAGCGCCGCTGCAGCATGGGAGCGCCAGCGCGCCCCGCAGGCCGTAGCCCGTTAATCGATGTTAAGCGAGGAGGAAGACGATGAGCAGCGAAGTGATCTCCACAACACCCTATAAAACGGATACCCACGATCTCCGCATTAATGGCGAGCGCCTGTGGCAATCGCTGATGGATCTGGCGCAAATTGGCGCAACGCCGAAAGGCGGTTGTTGCCGCCTGACGCTGACCGATCTCGACAAACAGGGCCGCGATTTGGTCATCAGTTGGGGCAAGGCCGCCGGGCTGTCGGTTGAGATTGACCAAATCGGCAACGTCTTTATGCGCCGCCCCGGACGCAACAACGCCCTGCCGCCGATCGTGGCGGGCAGCCACATCGATACCCAACCAACGGGCGGGAAATTCGACGGCAACTTTGGCGTGTTATCCGCGCTGGAAGTGATCCGCACCCTTAACGATAACGCCATTGAAACAGAGGCACCGGTAGAAATGGTGTTCTGGACCAACGAAGAGGGATCGCGCTTTGTCCCGGTAATGATGGGCTCCGGCGTCTTTGCCGGGATCTTTCCGCTGGAGGTCGCCTATGCCGCAACAGATACCGAAGGTAAAACGGTCGAAGAGGAGTTGTTGCGGATTGGCTACGCCGGTGAGGCCCGACCGGGGCAACACCCGATTGGCGCGTATTTTGAGGCGCATATTGAACAGGGTCCGATTCTCGAAGATCAGGATATCGCCATCGGCGTGGTGCAGGCGGTACTGGGGATCCGCTGGTATGACTGTGTTGTTACCGGGATGGAGTCTCACGCCGGGCCGACCCCGATGGCAATGCGCCAGGATGCGCTGCAAGTCTCTACGCGCATCATGCAGGAGGTGATCGCCATCGCTAACGCTTCTGCACCACACGGGCGCGGTACGGTAGGCATGGTGCAGGTCCATCCCAACAGCCGTAACGTGGTGCCCGGCAGCGTGAAATTCTCCATTGATTTTCGCAATATGACCGATGCCGCGGTCGATGAGATGGATGCTGCCCTGAAAACCTTTATTCAGCAGCTTGCCGGGGAAACCGGGCTGAGCATAGAACTGAAGCTGGTATCGCACTACCCCGCCGCCCCCTTCCACCCAGAGTGTAAAGACGCGGTGCGCCGGGCAGCGCAGCAACTGGGCTATTCGCATATGGACATTGTTTCCGGCGCCGGGCATGACGCGGTGTATATGAGTATGCTGGCGCCCACCGGTATGATTTTCATTCCCTGCAAAGACGGCATCAGCCATAACGAGATTGAGTATTCGTCGCCGGAACAGGTCACCGCCGGGGCGAACGTTCTGCTCCATGCCATGCTGGAAAGTGCTGGCGTCGTCACCCGCTGAGATCCCCGCGTCACCACACCCTCACCCGGTTGCATGCAGCCGGGTTATTTTTTTGCGCACATTGTCAAAAGTTACCAAAAAACAGCGTAAATATGTATTATTCGCACCTGCGGAATTTGACTTAAATTCTTCAGAAGTTTACAAAAGATACTGCCTTCCCTAAGTCCGACTTGCGTCTTCGTTATTTTCGTCCAGGCTTCCATTTGACCCTGAATAAAAATAACGAAGGTTGACCGGTTCAGGTTAGCGCATTACCCGGGTTTTGAGATTTGCAGGCATCTGTGGAGTGGAATAGCGAATGTTCTCGTTTGTCGCCCGTCAGGCGATTTTTGATGAAAATATGAACACAGTCGGCTATGAGCTGTTGTTCAGAGATAGCATGACGAACCGGTTCCCTGACGTTACTCCGGAGTACGCGACTGCCCAAATCATTGTCGAGCAGTTTCTTGGCGCGCCATTGGGCCGCCTGAAAGAGTACAGCGCCATCTTTGTTAACTTTCCCTATGAGCTGCTGGTGCAGGGCATGGCGGAAACGCTGCCCAAAGATCGCGTAATTGTGGAAATTCTGGAAACCGCCGAACCCACGCCGCTGCTGCTGAGTACGGTGAAAAAGCTCTATGCCCACGGCTTTCGCATTGCGCTGGATGATTTTGAATTGGGCGAGACCTGGAATGCGTTTTTACCCTATGTCAGCATTATTAAATTCGACGTCCGGCTGAATACGCCCGAAGAGATTAGCGGTTATATCGCCAGCAAAGGCGAGCTGCTGAAAGACACGGTATTTCTGGCGGAAAAAGTGGAAACGCAGGAAGAGTATGAGTGTTACCGCAATATGGGCTGTACGTTGTTTCAGGGGCATTTTTTCAGTAAGCCGGTGATCCACTCCGCGAATAAACTGATTCAGAACCAGTCGATTACCTTAAGGCTGATGAAAGAGGTCAATGCGGACTCACCGGATTTCGGCAAAATCGAAGCGTTGCTCAAGCAGGATCTGGCGCTGTCGTTCAAAATTATGCGCTATGCGCAAAATATTGTCTTTAACGCCCGTGGGGTGAAAAATTTCCGCAGCCAGTCGCTAAAGGACATTATTTTTTATCTTGGCGCAAACGAGTTGCGTCGTTTTGTGCTGGTCTCCTGCCTGACCTCCGTCAACAAAGAAAAAACCGACGACATTTACCATCAAAGCCTGGTGCGGGCAAAGTTCTGCGAACTGGCGTCTGCACGCTCCGTCGGCCGTCACTCTTCCGATGACGCCTTCATCGTCGGGCTGTTTTCCCAACTCGATAGCATCTTTGAAATGCCGATGGCGGACCTGATCGGCCAGATAGACATTTCCGTGAGCGTAACGATGGCGCTGAAAGAGAAAAAAGGCCCGCTTTACCCCTACCTGCATCTGGTCGAGTTGTATGAAAACCACAAGTGGGAAGAGGTCAGCGCTCTGGGGCACCGCCTGGGATTCAACCGCAGCGTGGTGGCGGAACTGATCAAACTCGCCACCAGGTGGACCAACGATATCCCGACCAACGCCGCTTAATCACTGCGCCGGATAGCGCAGCGCATCAATCAGATGGGCAAAAGCGGCGGTGTGCTGCCGACGGCTCGGGTAATAGAGAAAATAGCCCTGAAAGGGTTCGCACCATGCCTCCAGCGCCGTCTCAAGTTGGCCTTGTGACAGCGCCCCGGCAACGCAATCTTCCGGCACCAGCGCCAGCCCCATACCGCTGATGGCGGCATCCACCCGTGATGCCAGGTTGTTAAACGTAAGCTGCCCCTCCACCCGCACGCGAAGGGGTTGCCCGTTTTTGGAAAATTCCCATGCATACAGTCCGCCAAGCGTGGGGAGCCGCATATTAATACAGTTGTGATGCTGCAATTCATGCGGGGTTTGCGGCTTACCGTGACGGGCGAAATAGCCCGGCGACCCGACCACCACCATGCGCCAGTCAGGGCCGATACGCACCGCCACCATATCTTTGGCCACCTGTTCGCCCAGCCTGATGCCAGCGTCAAAACGCCCGCTGACAATATCCGTAAGGGCATTGTCAATGGTGAATTCCACGTTGACGTCCGGGTAGGTGGTTAAAAAAGGTTTCAGCGCAGGCCACACCGTAGAATGAAGCGCGTGCTCACCGAGAGTAATGCGAATATTGCCCGCAACACGATCGCTGCGGTCGGTCAGCATAATCAGTTGTTCCTCAATCTCCTGAAACCGCGGACTGATGCTAGTGATTAACGCCTCCCCCGCGTCTGTGGGGGCAACGCTGCGAGTGGTGCGCGTCAGTAATCTGACCTGCAGGCGCTCCTCCAGACCGCGAATAGCATGGCTTAACGCCGACTGTGACACGCCTAATTTTGCGGCTGCACGGGTAAAGCTACGCTCCCGCGCCACCATAATTAAATAAAACAGATCGTTAAAATTATCTTTTAGCATGGCGGTCTCTTTTTCAGGCAACGGCAATACACTTTATGCTACACGCCAACTGGGATGAAATATATGTATAAAACTCACCAATCCGGGAATAAACCCGCTCGATCTATGAAATATTTAACGTTTTTTCAGGACGGCAGCCGCGTTTTGCCTCTTATTAATGAATGACGCTCATATCCTTAATTAATAAAACCGCTTAATCGTTGCGTTCACACCGTTATTATTGACTGCGGTGCGTTGACGATGATGCTGTCGAATTATCGATATCACCACATCAGTTTTCCCGGTATTTCTATCTCTTCCAGCCGATATTCAATCATTAAAATCCCCATGCAGCAGCGGCGGATATTTAGTAATTAAACATCCACGATATTCATTTAATTAAAGCCATCACCATCCTTGCAAATTTAATAGCACATTCTGCCAATAAAAACCGGGGAATTACCCCCGGAGAGCGGTACAAAGCGGGCAACATACAGCAAAAAAAAATGCAATGAGGTTAATAAAGCGCTTTCAAATTACCCGATCCACCTCACAAAGATATTAGCGATCTGTGCGCTTTAAATAAGTTCATAAAAATAACGCCGGGTATTTATCAATCTGTGCGAAAATCAATTTAAAGATTTACAGAACATAATTACAGGTGATAAACAATGCCATACAACATGAATTAGCCATGAACCATTTTCATAAATGGCGGCGTATTTCTGTTGCTATTAAAAAACAGTGGCAATCTCTAAGGGTTTATTAACATGAAAATTTCTCAACTGAGTCTGTTGATCTCTGCTGCCGTGCTGTGCTCGTCAGTGCAGGCCGCAGAAATATACAATAAAGACGGTAATAAGTTAGACTTATATGGTTTAGTCTCTGCTGAACATTATTTTTCTGATAATAGCAGCTGGAATGGAGACCAAACTTATATGCGTTTGGGCTTCCGTGGCGAAACGCAAATTAATGATCAATTAACGGGTTATGGCCAATGGCAGATGCATATTGATGCCAATAAATCCGAAGGCGACACCAATACACCACGCACCCGTTATGGGTTCGCCGGTTTAAAATTCGCCAATTATGGTTCCATCGATTATGGCCGTAACAAAGGTATTTTGTATGACTCACTGGGTTATACCGACATGCAGCCAGAATTCGACGGCATGACCTACGGCTCCGATCAGTTTATGTTCAGCCGCGGCAACGGCATGCTGACCTACCGCAATACCGACTTTTTCGGTCTGGTGGACGGCCTGAACTTCTCCCTGCAATATCAGGGTAAAAATGACGGTAATGGCGAATCCGGTGCCGGACGTAACGTACTGCGCCAGAATGGCGACGGTTATGGTATGTCGCTGGAATATAAAATTGGCGCAGGCGTCAGCGTCGTGGGTGCCATGACCAGTGCGAAACGCACGCAGGAACAGAATACCGCCACGAATATTCTGGGTGATGGCGATCGCGCCGAAGCCTATTCCGGCGCACTGAAATACGATGCCAATAATATTTATTTGGCAGCCATGTTTACTCAGGCATATAACGCCTCACGCTTTGGTAGCTCGTCCGATACCACCAGCGCTTATGGTTATGCTAACGAATCGCAGATTTTTGAAGCGTATGCCAGCTACCAGTTCGACTTTGGTCTCCAGCCTTTTGTCGCGTATAACGCACTAAAAGGTAAAAATATTGGTTCTAATTCCGCGGGTGCGAATTATGGCGATCAGGACATCGAAAAGTATGTTGATTTAGGTGCGACGTACTATTTCAACAAAAACTTCAATATGTTCGTTGATTATAAAATCAACCTGATTGACGACAGTACATTCACCCAGGCTGCGAGTATCAACACCGATGACGTTGTCGCTGTCGGTATGGTGTACCAGTTCTAAAAAACAGGCGGCGCAAGCCGCCTTTTTCTCGTGCATAGTTTCTGTTTATTCAAAGAATTGTTTAGTTTTGTTATCTGACAGCTTCGTTATTTTCACGTCAGAGAATTGTCAGCACCGGGGGGTAAAATGACTTCCGTCAGAGGCTGTTCTGGCCCGATTAAATAATGAGGTGGTAACAATGAAAAAAGTACATGCACAGGTTTTCGCAACACTGATGGTTATTTTCTCGACAGCGTCCTGGGCTGCCAGCGAAGTAACCACCGACACGGGTTTAACCGCAATTGGCAGCGTTTCCGTTGCTGGCGTCGACACCCTGCACGACGTGCAACATCAACTGGCGAAAAAGGCGGCTCAACAAGGCGCCAGCAGCTATAAAATCGTTTCCGCCGGTGGCGATGACAAATATTTCGGCGTGGCTGAGCTGTATAAATAACCGCCGGAAAAACGTGTAAAAAAAGGCCGTGACGCAACCCGTTACGGCCTTTTTGTTGACGGGCAAAACCTGATTATCGCCTTAGCCCAGCGACAGGGTAAAACCAAAGGTATTCATGCCATTCTGGCTGCTGGCGAACACATCCCCACGGTGCATATTGGCAACCGCTCTGACAATCGACAGCCCCAGCCCATGATGGGTATCGCTGTGCGTACGGGATGCATCCACACGGTAGAAACGCTCAAATAAGCGTTCCAGATGATCGCTGGCAATCGCCTCGCCGACGTTGGATACCGCCACCTGGGCATGGTGCTCGACACTGTTCAGCCGGACGATCACCGTACTGTCCGGCGGCGCATGGCGGGCGCTGTTTTCCAGCAGATTCGCCAGCGAACGGTGGAACAAGCGCCGATCGATAGAGGCCGTCACGTCCCCTTCGACCTGCACGCGCAGATTTTTCTCCGCAAATGAGGGTTCCACGTATTCGAAGGTTTTATAGGTCTCTTCCCGCAGGGAAACGGTCGTTAACTGGGTCGCATGCTCCCCGGCCTGCGCGTGCGACAAAAACAGCATGTCGTTAACAATCGAGGTCATGCGCTCCAGTTCTTCAAGATTGGATTCCAGCAAATCCTGTAGCTCGGCAACGGAACGCGGGCGCGACAGCCCCAGTTGCGTTTGCCCGATCAGATTGGTGAGTGGCGTACGCAGTTCGTGCGCGACATCGGCGTTAAAACTCTCCAGTTGCCGCCAGGCGACTTCCTGGCGCTCCAGCGCGCCGTTAAAGGAGACCGCCAGCGCTTGCAGTTCATCCGGCAGTGTGCGGGTTTGCAAGCGCTGCCCGTGATTTCCCGGGGCCAGGTGCTGCGCCTGTTCGCTCAGCATATTGACCGGTCGCATGCCGTTGCGGGCAATCAGATACCCGAGCAGGGCAATAAACATCACCCCAACAATGCTGATAATCACCAGCGTGCAGGTAAATTCATACAGCGTGCCCATATACGGCGTGGAGTCTATCGCCACCACATAGCGCAGCGCCGGGCGCTCACCGTTTGCCGGGATTTCACGCGAGTAAAGGAATAGCAGACAGGAGAGTTCCGTTTTACCGGGTGCGGTGCTAAAACCGTCTTTCAGCGATGCCCAGTTCACACCAGTTGGCGGCGGGCCGCCCATATCAAAGCGCGCGTCTTTACTCAACAGCCAGTATTTTACCCGCCCGCCTTCCGAGGTGGAGAGCGTGGTAAATTTCGCTTCCAGCGTCGGCCAGCCCTCAAGGTTGTGGCGATTTTCGATCCACGGCGTCATGAGCGACTCGCGAAACAACAATTCGTTGTGCATCTGGCTTTGCAGGGATTCATACAGCGAACTTCGCAGCACCACGCCGAAGGTGATGACCACAAAGACATAGGCCACGGAGAACAGTAACGCCATCCGCCCGGCAATCGATCGTTTTAGTACCGAGAAAGAGATCAACTTACTTTGCTCTCCTGGCGAGTTTCCAGTACATAGCCCATGCCGCGCACAGTGTGTAACAGTTTGATCGGGTATGGGTTATCGACTTTCGCGCGCAAGCGTTTGATCGCCACTTCAACCACGTTGGCGTCGCTGTCGAAATTCATGTCCCACACCTGTTCGGCAATCATCATCTTCGACAAGATTTCGCCCTGGTGGCGGGCCAGCAGGCTTAACAGCGCGTACTCTTTCGCTGTCAGTTCCAGCCGCTCGCCGCCGCGCGTTACGCGCCTGGCCAGCAAGTCGAGATGCAGATCGTGAATATGCAACTGGGTGATATCAGCGCCATCGCCGGGGCGACGACGCAACAGCGCCTGAATACGCGCCACCAGTTCAATCAGGGAGAACGGTTTGGGAAGGTAGTCGTCTGCGCCATGACGCAGCCCTTTGACCCGCTCTTCCACCGACCCTCGGGCGGAGAGCATTAACACCGGCGTCTGTTTACTGGCGCGCAGGCGTTCAAGGATCTGGTAGCCGTCCATACCGGGTAACATCACATCCAGCACGATGGCGTCGTAATCATATTCCAGCGCCATATGCAGCCCTTCGCCCCCGTGGGCCACCACATCCAGCGTGAACCCTTGTTCAGTTAACGCCCGATTGATATAGGAGGAGGTTTTCTCCTCGTCTTCAATTAACAGCAGCTTCATTTGCGTGCCTCCTTCAACGTTTCGGCACCTGCCGTAAGCACAACCTCTGGCATGATTCTAGCCCCTGCGGGCTGACAATTTGCTGACATTTTTTTCGTGTTTTAACACCAGCACATAAGCCGATGATTAATCACATATCGCGCGGTTCAGGGGGTTACTGCTGATGATGCCGCCGCCATACGCCGGGCGGCATGTGGTATTTGCGGGCAAACGTCCGGGTAAAGGTCTGCTGGGAGTCATAACCGTATTTCGTTGAGATAGTCATGATCGACGCTTCGCTGCTGATCAGTTCCTGTGCGGCGCTTTCCAGCTTCTTATTGCGAATATAGATGCCTAACGGCACCTGCATCACTTGCTGGAAAAGGCGTTGCAGGTGCCATTTTGAATAGCCCGATCGCGTGGCGACGTCGCCAATACGTAGTGGTCGGTCGAGGTTGTCATCAATCCACTGCTGGATCTCATGTATGACTGCGTGTTGCATACCCATGAATGAAGCCTCCTTTCAAAAGGAGCTTCCACCTTAACGCAGGGATACTTACTCAAAAGTGACGCGAAAATGATAATTTTGTCAGAATTGTTAAACCTACGCGACACGCTGGTCGCGCAGGTCCAGGGAGATCAGGCATCCGCCAGCGCGGAGACCAGCCGGGTATGTTCATGACGGGGCGGCGTGCCGTCGGTTTCCCGTAGATCGGTGCGAAACACGCTCATCAGTTCGACCAGATGCTGCGACTGATCGCGCAGATTGTCTACCGCCAGGGTAGATGCCCCCACCAGCGCTGCGTTTTGCTGGGTCACTTTATCCAGTTGGGCAATGGCGTCGTTCACCTGCCCCACGCCCAGTTCCTGCTCCTGGGTGGTGGTACCAATCTGGTTGATCATTTCCGCCACCTGGTGCGACTGCCGCACCAGCTCGCCAATGGTTTCGCCCGCGTTATTCACCAGCGCGGAACCGTTGTCCACCCGTTCAAGACTGGCCTGAATAAGCCCTTTGATCTCTTTAGCCGCCGTGGCGGAGCGCTGCGCCAGCGAGCGCACTTCCCCAGCGACGACCGCAAAACCGCGTCCGTGTTCCCCTGCGCGCGCAGCTTCAACGGCGGCATTCAGCGCCAGAATGTTGGTCTGAAAAGTAATGCCGTCGATAACCGCAATGATTTCGCTGATTTTGCGCGCACTGTCGCTGATCTCTTCCATGGTGTGAACAATGTCCGTAATCGCGTCACCGCCTTTGGCGGCAATTGCGCTGGCGGCGGTGGCCTGCTGGTTTGTGCTGCGTACCGTGTCTGCATTCTGGCGAATGGTCTGCCCGATTTGCTCCATTGAGGCTGCCGTCTGTTGCAGGCTGGCCGCCTGCTGTTCGGTGCGCTGGCTGAGGTCAGCGCTGCCCAACGCGACACCGCTGGCGCCGTCGGAGATCAGTTCGCTGCTTTCCCGAACCTCGGTAACAATGCGGCTCAGGCTCTGGCGCATTTCCTCCATACCGGCGAGCAGACTGCGGCTATCCCCTGGCGCCAGCGTCACACGGGCGGCCAGATTACCTTCGGCAATGTCACGCACCACGCGCAACGCATAGGCCGGTTCCCCGCCAAGCTGCCGTTTAATGTAGCGGGTGGCAAACCAGGCAATTGCCACGCCCAGCAGCGCTGCAACCGCTGCGCAGACCAGCAACAGATCGCCGGATGTCCGGGCGCTGCCCGTGGTGGCGGTCGCTGCCGAGGTGGTGCTGGCCTGCTGGCGGGCGATCATGGCTGTGATGTCATCAAATAAGCGCGCTTGCGCTGGCTGGAGTTTGTCCACCGCCATGGATTGCGAATCCAGCATCTGGCCGTTTTTCGCCATACTGACGGTCTGGCGCACCAGAGCCACGTACTCCGTCTGGCGCTGTTTGACCTGCTCCAGCCTCTGCTGTAGCTCAGCGCCCTGAATCGTTTGCTGCAACTGCGCCATCAACGCCTCAATCCGCGTGATGGATGCGACGGTCACTTTCTCTTCCACGTCCTGCTTGTCGGCGTCATCCTGAAACACCATGATAAATGTCGCTTTGGTGGCGTTGTTGAGCGTATCTTTCAGCTCCTGCATCGCCAGCAGGTTAGTCAGATGGTATTTCTCGTAATACTCAATATGCTGGCTGGTATTTAACAACGCGCTGCGACCAAAAAAGGCGACCAGAAAACTAATAATAATGATGGCGGCAAATCCGGTGCCCAATAGCGCACCGAGAGAGATGGGTTTCATGGTTGGCATATATCCCTCGTATTATTTCATCTGTTCCCCAACGAAGAGCGTTCAGGCTGTGCTGATTCACTATACGAAGCCCAAACCTGCGCGGAAAATATGAAATAGCGATGGGTTAGCGCTCAGCAAACATGAAAAGTGAGCACCGAAAAAGATTAACGCACAGACAATATAAAAGAACGAGGGGAGCGCGCCGCCAGCAATCGCTCCTCTGAAATGCAGGAAAAGAGGGGCGTTGCGCTGGCCTCTTTTCCTGTCGTGCTAGATTTTTTTCGCCTTTGCAGCCCAGGCTTCCGGGAATGCGGACGAACAGACGGCGGGATCGACCACCAGAATATCGACATCCACCAGTCCGAATGTCACAAACGGATCGCGGTGTATCTCTTTTTCCAGTGCGGTCAGCTCATTTGCAAAGGCCAGAATAAACCCGCCTTGTTTATTCTGTAGCGGCCCGGCAAAAATGACGTTGCCCTTTTTGATCATCTCCGCCAGCCAGATTTTGTGCGCATCCAGATGATGGCCTAATGCCTCGGGATCGCTGCCATATTTCAGGGTGATGGCATATAACATGATGGCATCCTCAGCAGTTATTGTGGCGACAGGGCGGCGATAACCGAATCAACAGAAGCAAAAGCATCTTCAATATGTTGACGCTTCACCTCTTCCCCTTTGGACATCCCTTCCGCCCGGATATAAAAGAGATCCTTAATGCCGAGGAAGGCAAAAAAGCCTTGCAGGTATTTCTCGTGAAAATCCAGGGCGGAAAAAGGCGGCTGTAAGTAAAACCCTCCGCGGGCCGAAACAATAATGATCTGTTTTCCCCCCGCCAACCCTACCGGCCCGGCGGAGGTGTATTGAAAGGTTTTCCCCGGCTGGGCGATGCGGTCTAACCATGCCTTTAACTGGGTGGAAACGGAGAAGTTATACATTGGCGCACCAATAATAATCAGCTCGCTGGCCAGAAACTCATCCACCAGCGCTTGCGAGACCTGATGTTCGGGCAGCGCCTGCGGTGAGTCTGCACCGCCAACCGGGCGGAACCCTGCGGCAATGTCCGCAGTTAAGTGCGTAATGGGCTGATGCACCACATCGCGATAGGTCACTTCCGCATTGGGGTATTGTTCTTTTATTTTCTTCACGGTTTCGGCGGAAAGACGGCGGGTAACGGAATCCTCCGCCAGAATGCTTGAGTCGATATGCAGGATCTTCATGATGTTCTCCGGTTATACATTCAGTCATGTTTATTTGAAGGATTGCGCAGCAGCATCAATAAAATCCGCCACGGCATCGGGGTGAGAAATCATCGACAGATGCGAAGAGTAAAGTCGCGAGACGCGGGCCTGCATATGCTGCGCAATCTGCGTCTGTACCGGGGTCGCTAATGCGTGATCATTTTCCGTAATCAGATACCAGGAGGGCTTATTTTCCCAGGCGGCATGGCTGACCGTTCCCTGAAAGGCGGCTACATTGATGGGCTGCTGCACCGCCGCCAGTTCGCGCGCTTTCGCTAACGGAATATCGCCCGCCATCACCGTGTGGAATTGTTGCGGATCGTCTAACCAGACCCAGCCATTGGCATCGGGGGTTAAACCGCGCATCGGCGCATTAAGCCTGTCGAGCAAGCCGTTAACCGACTCCCCGCTCGCCGGTGCTAACGCTGATAAATAGACCAGCCCGCGCACGTTGCGGCTATTGCCCGCCTGGCTTATCACTGCGCCTGCCCATGAGTGCCCCACCAGCAAGACGTTGCCCGACTGGCGATCCAGCACGCGTTCAGTCGCCCGGACGTCATCCTCAAGGGAGGTTAACGGGTTTTGCACCACCGCCACGTGGTAACCCCTACCCTGTAACCGCTGAACAACCTCTGACCAGCCTGAGCCATCGGCAAACGCGCCGTGCACCAGAACGATATTTTTAATCACTGCCGCCTCCACCACACCTGAAACCGCGCCCAGTAACGCCGCACAAGACAGCATGGCCCTTCCCCAACCGCGTAAACGATGCCACATACCCGCCCCCGACCTGTTCTGGTCACGTTATCAACAAGATGACGCTATTTTATGCACGGCGAAAAGCTGTGGTAAGATGGCTAACTTGACATTAAACAGGCAAAACCCGCCAAATTCAGGACAACAGCCATGCAGATTGCCATTATCGCAACGGAGGGCAGCATGATGTCTGCGGTGACCGGACTGGCGGATATGTTCTGGATCACCAACCAGTCGCTGCCCGCCGGGGAGGGCGATTTTCCACGCCCGCGCTTCGACACCGCCATTGTCAGCGCTGACGGCATGCCGGTGCGCGATGCGCAAGGCCGTACGATTCCGGTGGATCACGCATTTGCCAGCGTGCCCGCCCCCGACATCGTCCTCGCATGCGGTATGGCGCTGGGGGCGGACAGGCTTCCCGCCAGCCCCATCAACACAGCGGCCGACTGGTTGCGTGAGCAGTACCGGCGGGGGGCGCTTATCGGCGGTGCCTGCGCCGGGGGATATATGTTGGGTGAAGCGGGTTTACTGGATGGCAAAGCCTGCGCCACCACCTGGTGGCTGTATCCCACCTTCCGCCAGCGTTACCCGCGCGCGAAAATGGTCTGGGGAAAGCCGCTGATTGAAGATGGCAATATCATTACCACGGGCGGGCCGTTATCCTGGGCCGATCTGGCGCTGCACATTATTCGTCGCCAGGCGGGAAAAGAGGCGGCGCGTATTGCCGCCGATATGGCCGTCGCCGACAGTCAGCCCCTCTCACAGCAGCTCTATGCGCCGCGCGGCTTTCTTAACGCCATCGACCCGATGCTGTTGCGGGCGGAACAACTGATTCGCTATGACAATCCGGCCATCACGGTGGAGCAACTCGCCAGCGCACTGAACCTGAGCCCACGCACGCTGCACCGCAAGCTGGCCGGATTAACGCAGGAAAGCCCCCGGCATTTTATTACCCGCGTTCGCATTGAGTCCGCCTGTTTGTTGCTGGAAAACCCCACCGCCAATATTCGGCATATCGCTGCGGCGTGCGGTTACAGCGAGGATACGGCGTTCAGAAAAGCATTCGTCCAGCTTATGGGCATGACGCCCGCACAATATAAAAGATGGGTGGTCAGCAGAAACGGCACGCAGCCGCGTGTTGACCCGCAGGAGGAACAATAAAAAAAGGCAGACGTCGGTCTGCCAACGGTAATCCCTGGTGGGATAAAAGAGCGCATAAACCTACCTGCCTCATCGCCTTTTACGGTGTGGTCGAGGTTGTGGTGGTGGTACTGGTGTTTGTCGAGGTGGTGCTGCCATCGTTGCCTCCCCCCATCGACAATAAAAGCACACCGGCAACGCCCACGACGATCGCCGTGCCGGTTAATGCGGAACTGCCAATCGCAATGTCCGACGCCTGACTTCCGGCGGCGGTGCCTTTTTCTGCCGGCGCTGCGTAACAAATTTCAGTAAGCGTTAAAGTGAAAAGTAAAATAATGCATTTTACAGGTATCATAATGCTCGCCTCACTTTTTTATTAATTTCGTAATTACTCTAAAACGGTATTCCCGAAGCGGATCGCAAATTAAGACATTCCTTGACAATATGAAAACAATTGGGAGATTCCTCAGTTTCTTTCACAACTGGAGGGTATTTCACAATTTGTCACAAAATGAAATTTAAGAATATCCTCAGTTAACAACTTTTAAACGATATGATACAGATCAAAGAAGAAAGATAAGAACGCCAAAAATAGCCGTTAAAAAGGCAACTTATAAATTACACAGGCAAATTTCCAGACGCTCCGGGAGGGTGTAACATGGAAAGAAAAATAGACGTCATATTATGCAAAATAAATTGCTCATACACGAAGAAAGGTATTATTCAACTCGCCAAAGAGATACGACACGGCAGCGGTTTACAGGTGGCTATTAACTTTACCGCCCCTTATTCCAGTCGGTATATTCTGGCTGTCACTAAAGGCCACTTTACACCGTTTACGCTGGTTAATTCCCCCGTGATAGTGATACCAGATAAAATACCGGTAGAGGTATTACTGGATATACTTACTGAGTTTATATATGGCCGCTTAAGTCGCCATGTTAAAACGGTCCGACTTGGCCGTCAGGA
This sequence comes from Kosakonia sp. N21, assembly GCF_050587465.1. Lineage (NCBI taxonomy): Bacteria > Pseudomonadati > Pseudomonadota > Gammaproteobacteria > Enterobacterales > Enterobacteriaceae > Kosakonia > Kosakonia sp. N21. Next base: position 333,548 of record NZ_JBOBHR010000002.1, read on the forward strand.
AGTCGCAATACTGAAAGAGATGATTTTTGAGAAAAGTGATGATGACATATCCAACCTGTTAAAAATCAACAAAAAAACCGTTTCCTCACACAAGGATAATATCAAAAAGAAAATCTCTGCCAATTCAAAAATTGATATTTTTTATGCTTTCAGCATCTTTTCTTTTGGAGATTGTGAGCTGTCTTCAATCGACGATGAAACACGCTATACGCAGTCCGGTTTTTTCCCAGAAAATAAATATAAGATGGTATCCTGAATTTTTAATCTAACGTGTACGGGAATTAACATTTCTTATACATCGGGCCTCGTCTATTGCTGTCATGATTTGGCACAAGAAATGTAATGACCGATATTTCACTCAACAGCAGGAACAACATTAAGGCATCAGCAAGCAGATTGCTGATGCCTTTGCTGTTCTGACCAACAATGTTAAATTCACATGTGCTTTTTATGTCCGTTAACAAACCACGTGAATTTATAATCATCAACTCTTTTTCCGCAACCGTCGATCGCCTCCCATTTCTCTGGCGCGTAGCATTTGCGTATGCTTATAAAAAGAACAAACAATTAAAACTAATAACATGCCAATCCAAATAAAGCCCATCATAATTATTTTGCAAGTCCAGGTTGCTGTGACGTGTAATTGCGCTGTGAGACAGAAGGTGTCGCAACCGCAACATCATAAACCAGGACGCAACCCGGTGGGTATATCGATTTACCATTTCTGCTTATAAATGAGCGAGATTGCCGCGCAAACGAAGATATCCGCATTAAGCTATATCTGATCGATTTATGAAACCCAGCATATCCAGTTTCAGGAATTCTCATCCACGGCGTTCGGCCTAAAATAGGCTGCACCTGTAAAGCAAAGACCTGAGGATATCGCTTATGCACCGCACATTACCCGGCATACTACTGACACTGGCAGCCACTTCTGCCACTGCCGCCCCTTTACACCTGGAGGTGTATAACCCCCAGGAGAACGGCATTTTTGCCGTGTCATCGACGCTGGTTTCCGGGCCAACAGAAGCGATCCTGTTCGATGCGCAGTTCAGCGTGCAGGACGGTGAAAAACTGGTGAAGATGATTAAAGCCAGCGGGAAAACGCTCAAAGAGATCGTGATTACCTCTGGCGATCCGGATTTCTATTTTGGTCTTGAACCGATTGTTAAAGCCTTCCCGCAGGTGAGCGTCGTCGCTTCGCCGCAGGTGGTAAAACATATTGAGGAGACCAAAGCCGCGAAGCTGGCCTTCTGGGGGCCGCAAATGAAAGAGGGCGCGCCACAAAGCCTCACCGTCCCCCAACCTGTTGCCTCTGCGCGCTTTACGGTTGATGGTGAAACGCTGGAACTTCGCCATCCGGACAGTTATGCCGCCTATGTCTGGATCCCGGCCAACCAAGCGATCCTCGGCGGCACCGCCGTTTCCAGCGGTATCCATGTCTGGACGGCGGACACGCAAACGCCAGCAGCCCGTGCCGAATGGCGCCAGGTATTGAGTGAAATGCAGCGCCTTAAACCTCAGCAGGTGATCCCCGGTCACTATCTGGGCGCACGCCCGGCGGGTGATGAGGCGATTCGCTTTACCGCGGATTACCTGCAACGCTTTGAGCAAGCATTGCAGACCCACACGTCGTCAACGGAGGTGATCAAGACCATGACGCAACACTGGCCGCACCTTGCGGAAGAGAGTTCACTGACGTTGAGCGCCAAAGTGAATACCGGCGAAATGAAGTGGTAACAAACGGGGCGCATTGCCCCGTTTTCTGCACCAGCGCTGTCAGGTGGTTTGCCGCATTGCGTCGGCAACCGCCGCCAGAAACAGCGTTAATGCGGCGTGCTGGTGTTCGCGGGATTGATACAAACCATAAATACCCAGCCGCTGCGGCTCGAGATGTGGCAATACGCTGACCAGCGTGCCACGCGCCAGCGCTTCACGAGCCTCCTGCTCCGGTACCAGCGCCAGACCGCATCCGGCTATCGCTGCATCGCACAATACCGACGAAATCCCGGCGCTCAGGTTACCGTTCGCCAGCACCGTAAAGCGGGTTTGCGCGCTGTCGGTAAAGTGCCATGTCTGACCGGCGAAACCACTGTAATAAAGGCAGTTGTGCTGTTCGAGATCGGCTGCACATTGCGGTACGCCATGCAGGCGAAGATAGTCCGGAGAGACGCACAGCACCGAACGGCACTCCCCGAGACGCATCGCGATCGCGCCAGGCTCAGGATTGTTGGTAATGCGGATCGCCAGATCGATACGTTCACCGATCAGGTTGACGGGTTGATGGCTGATATCAATTTCAATTTTTAACGCCGGATAGCGTGCCAGAAATGCCGGCAGCACCGGCCCGACAATGTGGCTGGCGGTAAAGTGGGCGCAGGCAATACGTAACGTACCGGAAGGCGTTTCGCGCGTGGACTGCTGCTCAATATCTTCAAACAACGGCGTCAATTGCCGCGCACGAAGAAGCGTATTTTCCCCCGCCGGGGTCAGCGTCAGACGGCGGGAAGAACGGTGGATAAGCCGCGCTCCGGCCCATTTTTCCATCTCGTCCAGGTAACGACTCACCATGGGCCGCGAAATGCCCAGCGCACGCGACGCAGCGCTCAGACTGCCCAGTTCGCAAATACGATTAAACACCACTACCGCCATGACCCTGTCCATATGCCCATCCGATCGTTTAACGAAACTTTCGCCGCATTGTTGCACAAAGCCATCCTACCAAATCTTGTTGGGGTAAATCCTTGCGCTGACTGTAAATATTCACGACAGCCTGCCGATAGCAGGGAGGTATTTTTAACAGTGATGTTTGCAGGATGAATGACAATGAAAAGACACCCTTTGAGCTGTCGTGCGCTAAAAGCAGCCGGGTACGATCCGAACTCCAGCGTGCTTGAACTTGAACACAGCAACGGACGCGTCGAGCAGTATCTGGGCGTACCGCCAAAAACCTGGCAAGGCTTTCTGATGAGTCACGATCAGGAGAAATACTTTCGGGAGAATATTGCGAATAGTTTCTTAAAAATTGTCGTTGAACAGGCAAATTACAGCCGTTTCTGAACCCTGAAACGATAAATTTGCCCGCCGTTGTGCTAACGTTGTCTCGCCGCAGACGACGCGGCGTCTTACGGCTTAATGCCGGTCAACAGCGTAAAGAGGGTGTATGAGAATCGGCATTGCTTTCCCCATTCTGGTTTTTATTGTCGCGGTCGCTTTTCTGGCGTGGTTTATCCTTGGCGGTTATGCCTCGCCCGGCGTCTGATACCGTACTCAGGCGCGGTGGAGGAACGGTCGGCAGATAACGACCATCGCCAGCGCGCTGAGTAGTGGCAACACCGCTAGCCACAGCCACGCGATGCTGGCCCCAACGGAAGGCGTCAGCGCATTATCCAGTTGCCCACCCAGCAAGAAATTCCCCGCCAGCACGGTGATCCCCCCCATCGACGACAACGCGCCGTAATGCGCGCCAAGGTTCTGATTGCCGGCAAAATGCGGGATCAGATCTTTCCCCACCGGGACAATCAACATCTGCCCGAGCGTGAGTAAAGTGACCATGCAGGCGGCAGGCAGGTAGCGCTGCCAGTTATCCGGCGCGGGGAACGCGGCAAAGAGCGACACGCTAACAAACGAGGCAGCCAGCAGCGCAAATCCGATGGGTAATATACGTGCCGCGCCAGTGCGGCGGGCGAGACGCGCCAGCGGCATCTGTAAGGTAATAATCAATATCGAGGCCAGCATAAACAGCGGGCCGAGCGTTTTTTCGCTACTGCCGGAGCGGCTCAGTTCAACGGGCAACGCCAGATAGAGCTGGTTGTAGCTAAACAGATAGCTGCTCCAGGCCAGCATAAAGGCGACAAACCGCGGGTTACGAAACGTTTTCCACCACGGTAACACCTGCAATGTCTCTGCTTTGCCCTGCGTGCGCGGCAGGCAGAAAAACAGCACCAGCAAGGCGATAACAAATACCCCGGCACCCGCCAGCGCCACGCGTTGAAAGCCGAAGCCCGCCAGCAACGAACCGAGCAGCGGCCCGAGCACCGTGCCCAGTTCACCGCAAATGGCAAACAGGGCAAACCATTCGGCGCGGCTGCGTTTTCCCGCTTTTTCGCTTTCCGTTCCCGCCTTTGCCAGCAAGGCCTCAATCGCCGGAGAGAACAACGCACCACCCACGCCGGTTAAACACGCGCCCAACACCACCGGCGTCAGCGCGTCGCCAAACGCCAGCAGCAAATAACCGCTGATCCTCACAAGGCAACCGCACAGAATAATCACCCGCGCGCCATAACGATCGGCGAGCGCCCCGCCGAGCAGAAACATCCCCTGCTGAGAGAAGGTGCGTAAACCAATGATCAGGCCAATCAGCGACCCCGACAGCAATAAATCATCACGCAGGAAGATCGCCAGAAACGGCACCACGGCATAAAAGCCGATATTGAAAATAAGCTGGCTACCTGCAAGCAGATAAGGCGATGTCCCTTTCGTCGGGGCGGAAAAATGAGCAAGCATGCAGAAATCGTTAACCGTATCAGGAAGGCGCAGAGGTGACTTTAATACCGGGTTCGCACAGCACTGGCAACTCTTTCTAAATCCACAAAAAATACAAGGATTACCCGCACCGATGCCCATATTGACAAGGATTGTGCCGCTCGGTATAAGAGCCGGCATTAGAATGATTTTCATTTACAATGCTAATAATCATAAAGGTCATGATGATGCCACTGTTTAAAAAATCGTTGTTTGCACTGGGGATGCTTTTCACCGCTTCTGCGCTGGCGGAAGCGACACATTATCCGCTGACGCTGGATAACTGCGGTGTCCAGGTTACCTTCAACAAGGCGCCCCAGCGGGTGGTCGCGCTTGGGCAAAACACAGCAGAAATCATGCTGCTGCTGGGCCTGGAAGATAAAATGGTCGCCAGCGCGTTCTGGCCGACCAAAGTCCTGCCGCAACTGGCGGCGCAGAATGCGAAAGTCAAAGTGCTGACCGTTGAGATCCCGACGCTTGAGTCGATCATCGCGCAGGAGCCGGATTTTGTGGCCGCGCAGTTGCCGATCCTGCTGGGGCCGGACAGCAAAGTGGCGAAGCGTGAAGATTTCGCCGCCATTGGTGCAAACAGCTACCTCTCCCCTGGCGTGTGCGCAACCAAACAGGATAACGGCGATATCTACGGTAGCCGCCACACCCTGTGGAACCCGTCGCTGCTGTATAAAGAGATTGACGATCTGGCGAAAATTTTCGACGTGCAGGCGCGCGGCGATGCGCTGATCGCGCAGTTTAAACAGCGCGAAGAGGCGCTGCGCAAGCAGTTCAGCCACGGTAAGAAAAATCTCTCCTTTGTGTTCTGGTTCTCCAGCGCTTCCCCGTCTGCGGACGCCTATGTCGGCGGTAAGAACAGCGCCTCGGGCTACATTGCCAACCTGCTGGGTGGGCACAGCGCCGTCACCTCCGAAAGCGAATGGCCGACGCTCGGCTGGGAAAGCATTATCGCCAGCAACCCGGATGTGATTGTGGTCTCCAGCCTCGATCGCAACCGCTGGGCACTGGATAACGCCGAAGAGAAGATCAAATTCCTGAAGAGCGATCCGGCAGTCAGCCAGCTCGAGGCGGTGAAAAAAGGGCATATTGTGGTGATGGACGGTCAGGCGATGAACCCGACGATTCGCACGCTGTACGGCGCAGAACAGGTTGCCGCCCAACTGGAGAAGCTGGGGCTGGATAAATGACCACGCCCGCCACGGCGGCGCTGAAAAATGCGCCGCTGATTCTGTTACTGCTGCTCTCGCTGGTGCTACTGGCGTTGGTGATTGCCATCAGCGTTGGCGTGGGTGAACTGGCGATTCCGCTCAGAACCACCTTTTACGCGGTGAGCAATAAGCTGGGTCTGACCCATGAGCCGTTAAACCGCATTCACGAAACGGTGCTGTGGGATTTCCGCCTGAGCCGGGCGCTGGTTGCCGCCTGTTGCGGCGCCGGGCTGGCTATTTGCGGTGCGGTGTTGCAAAGCCTGCTGAAAAACGCGCTGGCGGAACCCTATGTGCTGGGCGTTTCCGCCGGGGCATCGACAGGGGCAGTGTCGGTGGTGGTACTGGGCATCGGCACCGGTGCGGTGTCACTGTCGGCGGGTGCATTTGCCGGTGCATTCGCCGCCTTTCTGTTTGTCGCCGTGCTGACGAACGGTGCGCGCGGCGGCAATGAGCGCACCATTCTCGCGGGCGTCGCCGCTTCACAGTTGTTCAATGCGATAACCGCTTACAGCATCAGCACGTCGGCCAGCGCGCAACAAGCCCGCGATGTGATGTTCTGGCTGCTGGGCAGCTTTAGCGGCGTTCGCTGGCCGGAGTTCCAGCTTGTTCTGGTGGTCGTGATCCTTGGATTACTGGCCTGCCTGTATCACGCCAAAGCGCTGGATGCCTTCACCTTCGGTGACGATGCCGCCGCATCGCTGGGTATTCCTGTTGGCATCGTCCGCTTGATTCTCTTTTCCGTCACCGCGCTGATTACCGCGACTATCGTCAGTATGGCCGGTTCAATTGGCTTTGTCGGGCTGGTGGTGCCGCATGTGATGCGCTACTTCATTGGGCCACTGCACCGGAAATTACTGGTGGCCTGTGCGCTGGCCGGGGCAATTTTAATGGTGCTGGCGGATATCGCCTCGCGCACGCTTATCGCGCCGCAGAGCCTGCCGGTTGGCGTGGTGACCGCGCTGGTTGGCGTGCCGTTCTTTGCCATTATTCTCTATCGCTCAAGGAGGTTTGCATGAGCATTAGCGCAAGCCACCTTTGCTGGCGGGTCGGTAAAAAAACCATTGTTAACGACGTCTCCCTTGAAGTGCCCAAAGGGCAAACGCTGGGTCTGCTCGGCCCGAACGGCTCCGGCAAATCGTCACTGCTGCGCATTCTGGCCGGGCTACGCCGCCCGGATAGCGGCAAGGTGATGCTCGATGGCAGCGATATGGCGGCGTTGAAAAAGAAAGCGCTGGCCCGACGCGTGGCGTTTGTTGAGCAACATGCGGCGACGGAGGCCAATATCCGCGTGCGTGACGTGGTGAAACTGGGGCGTATTCCCCACCATTCGCCGTTCAGCGCCTGGTCCCATCAGGATGACGAGATTGTCACTGCGGCGCTGGCGAGGGTGGAGATGCTGGAGCACAGCGAACAGGGCTGGCAAAGCCTGTCCGGCGGCGAACGTCAGCGGGTACATATCGCCCGCGCGCTGGCGCAGACGCCGAGTGAGATTTTGCTGGACGAGCCGACGAACCATCTTGATATTCACCATCAAATCCATCTGATGCGCCTGGTTAGCGAACTGCCGGTAACCAGCATTGTCGCGATTCACGATTTAAACCATGCCGCCATGTTCTGCGATGCGCTGATCGTGATGCAAAAAGGGCAAATCGTGGCGCGGGGAACGCCGGACGAGGTGCTAACGGAAGCGATGCTGGCGGACGTTTTCCAGGTCAAAGCGCGTATTGAGATCTCGCCGGATCACGGCAAAAAGCATATCCACTTTTTATAAGACAAGGGCGCTAAGCGCCCTTTTTCCTGCCACGACCGTTTACAGAAAATAAGTAAATACAATGGCCTGAACAGACCTGTCTGACGGTTGCCGGGTGTACTATATCGGTGAAAACAGTCACCGGAGTCAGTAATGAATATCATTGAAGTCATCATGTCGGCGGGTAAAGTCTCGGTAGATGTCGCGTTATATACCCTGCTGCCGATCATGGTGGTGATGCTCATCATGATGAAATACCTGGAAGAGAAGGGCGTGCTGGATGCCATTGTTCGCCTTACCGCCCCCCTTCTGAAACCTTTTGGCATCAGCGGTATGGGCATTTTTGCGCTGATCCAGCTTAACTTTGTCAGTTTTGCCGCCCCCCTTGCTTCGCTGGCGCTGATGGAAAAAAGAGGCGCTTCTGATCGCCATCTGGCGGCAACGCTGGCGATGCTTTTCGCGATGGGTCAGGCGAACGTCTTTTATCCGCTTACCCCATTTGGTCTGCACTGGGGAATGGCGATCGCCATTTCACTGGTCGGCGGGCTGGCCGCCTCCACCCTGACCTATTATGTGATCGGGCGAAAGCTCTCGCAGGTCACTCTGCGTGACGAAGAGAGCGAGCGGCAGCGGGATAAACCACGCGCAGGGTTGATTGCCGTGATTAATGGCGCGGGCGCGGATGCGATTCGTCTGTCGCTGGGTTCATTGCCGATGCTGCTGTTGTCGTTAACCGTGGTGGGATTGCTGAAAGCGGCAGGCGCGGTAGAAGCGTTAACCTCGTTGCTGACGCCGTTGCTCTCCTTTTTCAATATCTCAAGCGTTTATGTGCTGCTGGCGCTCACCAAGTGCATGGCGGGCGGTACCGCCTATTTTGGCGTGGCGTCGGAAATGGTGCAGCACGGCCAGCTCACGGCACAGCAGATCAACGCATCCGCGGGGTTCCTGGTGCAGACGCTGGATTTACCCGGCATCGGCATCTTTTTAGGCATCGCCAGCCGCTTTGTCCGGCTGTTTCGCTTTGCGCTGCCCGGCGCGATTGTCGGCATTTTGGTGCGCACCGTTTTGCATGTGGCGGTGTTTTAACGCACGAGGGCACGCGATCGAGGGCACGCGGTGTGCCCTCACCCGGCAATCGCCATGACGACTCTATTTTGCCAGCGCGGCTGCCATCCCGGCCGTGCATTTGACCGGGTCGAATTCAATGACCTCATAATCGGCGATCCCTTCCCGGTAAAAGGGATCGTTTTGCAAAACCGCATCCAGCGTCGTACGCGGCAGCGCACGGGTTAAAATCACGCCACCATTGCGCGGATTCAACGGGCCAGAAGCCAGAAAATAGTCCTTTTTATAGCCCTCATCGAGAAAAGCGCGGTGCGCCGCAACAACCTCATCCACCTGATTTACCGGTTTCTTATATTTCAGCATGACAATAAACATCAGCGTACTCCTTTGAACGAATGGTTTTTTATCAATAGGTTACGTATTCAGTATTCATGCCGATAATATTGAGGTTAACTATCCACTCTGGCCAGTGTCATTTTTAACCCAGTTGAGACCCAATTTGTTGTGGACATAAAACTGCTGCGATCGTTTGCCGTTGTTGCCCGGCTTGAACACATAGGGCAAGCGGCGGAAAGGCTGAATATTTCGTCATCGCCGCTGAGTCGGCAAATTCAACTCCTTGAAGATGAGCTCGGGGTGGTGCTGTTTCATCGTGAGAAAAAGCGACTCCATTTGACGACCGAAGGTGAGAAATTCCTCGACGAAGTGGGCCCTTTTCTTCAGCACTACGATCGTCTGAAAGAACACGGAAAGCACCTCGGTCGGGCGAATAGCGGGCGGATTGATATTGGCTATGTCGAAGCCGCCATTCACTCCCGCCTCCTGCCGGATACCCTCGCCGCGCTGGATTTATCACCCGACATCGACATTCGTCTGCATGCCATGCGTTCAAAACAACAACTTGAACAGCTACAGGATCGGGTCATTGATATTGCGTTTTTACACACGCCGCCTGCCGCAGACGCGCCGTTTTGTCAGAAAAAGATCTTCAGCGAACCCGTGATGCTGGCGATGCCGAAAGCGAAAGCCCTTCCCGATCCGACGCCCGCCGGGCTGCATAATCACCCGTGGATAGCGGAGCAAGAGAGCCTGAACCCGGCGGCACGCAGTCGTTTACTTGAGGCGTGCCAGAAAAGAGGCTTTACGCCACGCATCAGCCTGGAGGTGTGTGGGCCACTGGCGGCGCTGTCATGCGTCGAAGCGGGCCTGGGCTTCACCTTCATTCAACAAAGCCTGGCGTCCATTGCCTCGGATAACGTGACCGTCGTTACGCTACCGTGGCTACCGCTGGACGTGACGCTGCACATGGTATGGAGAAAAGAAGAAACAAAGCCGCTGGTGCAACGTTTCCTGGCGGCTTTCCGTTAACGCCTCTCCCCGGTTAGCGAACGCCTGCTAACCGGGGACACGCCGCGCTTTCAGGCTGGCGCTTATTTCTTCACCGTATCTTCCAGGAAGAAACGGCCCAACGGGTTCTGGTAGAAACCGTCGATATTTTTCCGGGTAACGTTGCGGTACGGGCTGTAGTAGAGATCGATCCAGTTAACGTCCGCTTTCGCCATTTTTTGCAGGTCGATATACATCTGCTCGCGTTTTTTCGCATCCATTTCAACACGGGCGGCCGCCACAAGCGCCTTCACCGTGTCGTTTTTATAGCGCGTCATGTAGTTCATGTTGGTGTCATGGCCCAGCACAAAGGTGGTTTTCTGGTCCGGGTCGAGAATATCGTTGGTCCAGTACATCACCGAAATATCGTACTCACCCGCCACCAGCATATCCCAGCTCTGGCTCGGGTCGACTTTCTGCAGATTCACCTTCACGCCCGCTTTCGCCAGTTGCTGTTGCAGCAGGATGGCGATTTGTTCGTCCACCTCGTCCCCGGCGTTCACCACATAATTCAGCGTCAGATCCGACGCCCCCGCCGCTTTCAGCATCTGTTTGGCTTTTTCCGGATCGTAAGCGCGGCGCAGGTTATCGTTGTAGTGATACACCGCACCTGCGGGGATATAGGAGTTCGCCACCTGGCCATAGCCAAAGGTCACGGTTTTGACGATGGCGTCTTTATCAATCGCAAAATCCAGCGCCTGGCGCACCTCCATTTTGCCCAGCGCCCCGTGCGAGTGGTTAATCAGCAGATGATCTTCACGGGTTGATGGATCTAACTCCACCTTCAGATTGCCGTCTTTTTGCAGCGACGCAATTCGCGAGAACGGCACCGTCAGCGCGGCATCCAGCTCCCCGGCCTGCACTTTCAGCATGCGGGTGTTGTCATCCGGAATGGTTAACCAGTCCACTTCATCAAGGCTGACATTTTTCGCCTGCCAGAAGTTCGGGTTCTTCACCAGCACGATTTTTTCGCCGCGCACCCACTCCTTGACGCTAAACGCGCCGGAGCCGACCGGTTTTTCTGCAAAGGTCTCCGCCCCTTCCGCTTTCAAGGCTTTCTCGGAGATGACCGAGGCATTTGGCAACGCCAGTTGCGACAGGAACGGCGCGGACGGGGATTTCAGGGTCACCACCAGCGTACGCGGGTCCGCCGCTTCGGCGCTGGCGATAATGCTGTAGGAGTCACGCCATAGCGATCCGGCATCATCCCGGATACGCAACAGGCTGAACGCCGCATCGCTGGCGGTGAGCGGCGTGCCATCGGAAAACTGGGTGTCGCGAATTTTAAAGGTATAGACCTTGCCATCCGGCGAAACGCTCCAGCTTTCCGCCACGCCGGGCTCCAGCTTGGTGCCGGTTTTATCCACCCGTACCAGCGGATCGAAAACGTTGGAAAATACCCAGTTGTCGGCGTTTTGCGCCGATTTGATCGGATCGAAGGTGGTGCTGTCTTCACGACGACCAATGGTTAACACCCCGGCCGCCTGCGCCATTTCGCTCACCACGCTCAGCGCAAGGAACACGCTGGCCGCCAAAAACTTAACATGCTTGTGCTTCATCAAAGGATCCCTCAGTTAAAGGAAAAACCGTCTTATCGCCTGCATGCGTCAGCACACAGGTCCAGGCGTGATCGGCTATCTGCCGGGTGGGGGGTGCGTCGGTGCGGCACTGCACCTGCGCGTGGGGGCAGCGCGGATGAAAAGCGCAGCCCTGTGGAACAGCAATCGGACTCGGCGGCTCGCCGCCCAGCGCCGTATCCGGTAACGGTTTATCCGGATCGATTTCCGGGATCGCGGCAACCAGCGCCGCGGTATAAGGATGACGAGGCCGGGTGAATACCGCTTCCGCAGGCCCCTCTTCCACAATGCGCCCGAGGTACATTACCGCCACCCGATCGCACAAGCGGCGGACAATCGCCAGATCGTGGGCGATAAACAGAATCGCCAGCCCCATCCTGTCGCGCAGATCCATCAGCAAATTGACAATTTGCCCCTGAATCGAGACATCCAGCGCGGCAACGCACTCATCCGCCACAATCAATCGGGGTTCAATCGCCAACGCGCGGGCGATCCCTGCGCGCTGACACTGACCGCCGCTTAACTGCCCCGGTCTGGCACTGGCCTGCTCCGGGCGTAGCCCTACCAGCGTCAGCAGCTCCGCCACTCTGGCAGCGACCGCATGGCGTGGGACTTTTTGATGAACCCGCAGCACTTCGGCAATGCTCTCGCCCAGCGTCTGGCGAGGGTTGAGCGAGGCGAAAGGATCCTGAAAAATCATCGCCGTCTGCTGGCGTAAACGCGCCACATCGCTCTTCAGACCATGTGTAATACGGCTCCCATCGAAACGCACTTCGCCTGCGGAAATCCGTTCAAGCTGTAGTAGCGCCCTGCCAAGCGTGCTTTTGCCGCTACCGGACTCGCCCACCAGGCCGAGGGTCTCCCCGGCGTGAAGGGCCAATGTCACCTGGCTCACCGCCTGGACGACGCGTTTTTTGCTTAGCAGACTGCCGGAAACCGGAAACGTCACCGAGACGTTATCCGCCTCCAGCAGCGGCCAGGTTGCAGAAGTGGACATTATCTCTCCCGGTGTGTGAGTGGCTGTAAAGCGTGATGACAAGCCGCCGCATGGGTCAGACTGTCGCGTCTGGTCAGCAACGCGGGTTGCTGTTGGCAATCGGCGCTGGCCCGCTGGCAGCGGGGATGAAAACGACACCCCACAGGAAACCGATCGGCCATCGGCGGTTGCCCCTCAATGGTGACAAAGCGCCCCTGCCCGCCTTCGCTTAACGGCTGGCAATCAATCAGCCCGCGGGTGTAAGGATGCAGCGGCTGCGCCAGAACGTCGCGTTTGCTGCCCACTTCGCACAGCCGCCCGCCGTACATCACCGCAATACGGTCGCAGGTTTGCGCCACCACGCCGAGATCGTGGGTGATCATGATCATCGCCACGCCCAGCTGCTGGCGCAGATCGCTCAGCAGTCGCAGGATCTGCATCTGCACGGTGACATCCAGTGCCGTTGTCGGTTCATCGGCAATCAGCAGCGACGGTTCCGGTGCCAGTGCCACGGCGATCATCGCCCGCTGGCGCATACCGCCCGAAAACTCGTGGGGATAGTTGTTGACCCGGTTTTGCGGATCCGGAATACCCACCTGGCGCAGCAATGCTTTGGCGTCTTCCCGCGCCTGCGCCCGGCTGACGCCAAAGTGCAGGCGACGGCTTTCCGCTATCTGATCGCCAATCGTCATCACCGGATTAAGGTGACTGGCGGGGTTCTGGAAAATCATGCCGATTTCACGCCCGCGCACCGCCGACATCTGTGCTTCGCTGAGCGACAAAATATCCCGCCCGCCGAGCACCACTTCGCCGCCGGTGATCTGCAACCCCTGGCCGGGCAGCAAGCGCATCAACGCCCGGCAGGTCACGGTTTTCCCGGAGCCGCTCTCGCCCACCAGTCCCAGCATCTCCCCGGCGTTCAGTTGAAACGAGACCTTGTCCACCAGCGCAATGTCCGGCGCGCGGGAAATGGTTAACTGCGTTACCTTCAGCAAGGTCATACTCGCTCTCCCAGTTTGTCGCCCAGGCCATCGGCAATCAGGCTGAACCCCATAGCGAGCAGGACGATCGCCAGCCCCGGAAAGGTGGTTATCCACCATGCGGTCGTGATAAAGCTCTGTCCTTCCGCCACCATGACGCCCCACTCCGCCGTCGGCGGTTGGACGCCAAGGCCGAGGTAACTGACCGCTGCGCCGTTCAGCAGCACCAGCACGCAGTCCGACATGGAAAACACCAGTGCGCCGGTCAGGGCGTTCGGTAACAGATGGCGAAACAAAATACGCGTATGCCCGTAGCCAAGGCTGCGCACCGCCAGAATGAAATCCCGCTGTTTTAGCGTCAGTACCTGTGCACGCACCAGCCGGGCGTAAGAGACCCAACCCACCATTGCCATGGCGATATAAAAACTGCCGAGACCGGGACCGAGGATGGCGATGATCGCCAGCATCAGCACCAGAAACGGGAATGCCAGCACGATATCGATAACCCGCATGATCGTCGCATCCGCCACGCCGCCGAGATAGCCCGACAGCGCGCCAAGCGTGGTGCCGAGCATAAAGGGGAACAGCACCCCTAACAGGCAGATTTGCAGATCCACCCGTGCGCCCCATACCACGCGGGAAAAGATGTCGCGACCGAAGTTGTCCGTGCCGAGCAGATGAACACGCCCCGGAGGCAGTAAACTGGCGGCGGCATCCTGCGCGATGGGATCAAACGGTGCCAGCCAGGGTGCCAACAGCGCGGCCAGCAGCCATAACCCCACGATGATGATCCCGGCGCTGAGCGCATGCTGGCGGGGCAAAACCCGACGCCGTAACCCGGCAATGGCCGTTATCGCACTCATAATGTCACCCTCGGGTCCAGCGCCACCGTCAGCACGTCCGCCAGCAGGTTGACCATCACCGTGGCCAGCGCAAAGACCATCACCACGCCTTGCACCACCATGTAATCGCGGCTGAAAATCGCTTTCACCAGCAGTTGCCCCAGCCCCGGAATGGCAAACACGCTTTCAATCACCACCGTACTGCCAATCAGCCAGCCAATATTGACCGCCAGTAAGTTGAGGGTCGGCACCAGCGAGTTGGGAAAGACGTGACGCCAGAAAATGCGGCTTTCGCGCTGTCCGCGAGCTCTGGCGGCAATCACATAATCGCTGTTCATCTCCATCAGCAGGCTGGCGCGCAGGTTACGAATCAGCACCGCCGACAACGCAAGCGCCACGGTCAGACAGGGCAATGCCATATGGTGCAATTGGTCGGTAAAATCACTGCCGTAGCCCGACACCGGGAACCAGCCGAGCACCACGCTGAAGACAATGATCAGCATGATCCCAAGCCAGAAGGCGGGAAAACCCAGCCCGGCGGTGGTGAACAGGCGAATGCACTGATCGGCAATGCGTCCTCGCTGCCGCGCCGCCAGCGCCGCCAGCGGTACGGTCAACAACACCGCCAGCACGACGCTGCCGAGTACCAGCCACAACGTGGGCTCGATACGCGAGCTGATGAGTTTGAGCGTATCAACGCGGTAAACGATGGATTTGCCCAGTTCACCCTGTAACAGATTGCGCAGAAAGTAGCCGTACTGTACCCACAGCGGTTCATCCAGCCCGAATTGCGCACGGATGCGCGCCAGCGCCTCCGGGGTGCTGCGCACGCCCAGCAGAATGCGCGCCGGATCGCCGGGGATCGCCCGCACCATCGCAAACGTAATGATGCTGATCCCCAGTAATACCGGCAGCAGTTGCAGCGGGCGGAATAACAAAAATCGGTAACGATGCATCAGCGAACTCCTGTGGTGCAGCATGCCGGAAGCGGTAAAAAAAGCGCCCTGCGTTGGTGCAACACACCGTGAATGATCTGCGTACTGCCCGGTTATCCGGGCGTTTTCTTTACGCTAACGGCATCGCCGGGAGCTGGGTAGTTAGCAAAAATACTAGTTTTGCGTCCTCTCCCGGGGCGGCACCGGAATTGCATACCTCTGTGGAGGTGACGGTGAATTTGCACAAACCATGCCCGTGGCATGGCGGCACGTAACGTGAGGGGGTAATGATGCGGGTTGAAATCGAACGTCCTGCCGCTGCGGGCGTCAACAGGCTGGAAGAGGCTTTCGACGGGCTGTTCGCGCAAACGCAAGCCCTGGGTTTTGATGCGGTGATTTATGACTACACGCCGGTCCCGCGCTCGCTGGAAGGCGACCTTATCACGCCATCGCTACTGGAAATGCGCAATGTGCCGCAGGACATGCGCCAGCTATGGTGTGAACGGGGTTACTACCAGGTGGATCCGGTTCAGCACTTTGCGCTGGAAAGCTGCGCGCCGTTTGTCTGGTCCTATCAGCGCCCGGATCGCAGCGCGTTGCAGGGACGGCTGGATAACACCGCCCGGCAAGTGACCCACTATATGCGCGATCACAATATGCCGTGCGGCGCGACGGTGCCGTTACATCTGCCAAATGGCGGGTTTGTTACGCTGACCGGCATTGTTGCCCGCCAGCAGCAGGAGCGGGATATCAGCGATACGCTGGCGCAACTGACGTTCCTCGCGCACCGCTTTCAGGAGTCGGCGTTTCCGCTGTTCGATGCCTCAATGCGCACTTGTCGCCATGTCAAACTGAGTAACCGCGAGCGTGAATGCCTGGCGTGGTCCGCCGAAGGACTGACGGCAAAAGAGATTGCCCGCAAA
Organism: Kosakonia sp. N21; assembly: GCF_050587465.1. NCBI lineage: Bacteria > Pseudomonadati > Pseudomonadota > Gammaproteobacteria > Enterobacterales > Enterobacteriaceae > Kosakonia > Kosakonia sp. N21. Next base: position 349,726 of record NZ_JBOBHR010000002.1, read on the forward strand.
CTGCATCGTTCGGTCGCGACGGTCACGCTGCATTTGAACACTGCTGCCAAAAAACTCGGCGCCACAAACCGCGTGCAGGCGGTGGTCCGCGCATTGCACTACCGTTTGCTGGACAGCTAAGAACTAGCATTTTTGCTAGTGTTCAGTCGTGCCTTCGGCGTTCTAACCTGAAAGTCGGTTCACTTAACAGGGTAAACGTCATTCATGTACACCATTCGCGAAGGCTATGCCCCCTTCCGGGAATACCAGACCTGGTTTCGCATTTGCGGCGATCTGCACAACGGACAGACGCCGCTGGTTGTCGCCCACGGCGGACCGGGCTGCACCCACGACTACGTCGACGCCTTTAGAGATATCGCCGAAACCGGGCGCGCGGTGATCCACTACGATCAGTTGGGTAATGGTCGCTCAACCCACCTGCCGCAGAAAAGCCCGGATTTCTGGCACCCTTCGCTGTTTCTCGACGAACTGAATAACTTGCTGCACACGCTGGCAATTGCCGATGATTACGCCCTGCTCGGCCAGTCCTGGGGCGGCATGCTGGCGGCGGAGCATGCGGTGAATCAACCGCACGGGTTAAAAGCGGTGATCATTGCCGACTCCCCGGCGTCGATGGCGTTGTGGCTGGAAGGCGCAGCGAAGCTACGGGCAGAGCTGCCGCCGGAGGTGCAGGCGACGCTGCTGGAACATGAAGCGGCAGGCACGCTGGACAGCGCAGACTATAAAGCCGCAAGTCAGGTGTTTTATCAGCGCCACGTTTGTCGCCTCTCCCCCTGGCCCGACGAGGTAAAACGCACCTTCGAGGCGATGGATGCCGATCCCACGGTGTATCACGCAATGAATGGCCCGACGGAATTTCACGTTATCGGCAGTATGAAGAACTGGACGATTATCGACAGGCTGCACCGGGTTCGCGCGCCAACGCTGCTGATTTCCGGGCGCTACGACGAAGCCACGCCGGAAGTCGTTCAACCGTTTATGGACAATATTACCGGGGCGCAATGGGTGATATTTGAATCCTCCAGCCATATGCCCCATGTCGAAGAGCGGCCGTTATGCATGAAGACCGTCAGCGACTTTTTAGCGAAAACCTGTTGATGTACTTTGCCAACACCGTGTTGATTGTGTTTGTTCCTCTTTAAGCGCCGCAAGGCGCTTTTTTTAGCGCTTTGACACCCGCAGCGCTGTTCGCCGATGGCCGCTCTGCGCCGCTGCGCATTGCCGCATACACCGAGCACAGCTCCTGCAGGCTACGGGTGCCGGTGCGCTTCATCATACCGTTGCGTTGCACACTAACCGTGGTCGGGCTCACGCCGCGAATGCGGGCGATATCATCTACCGAATGCCCGCGCAGCAATAGCCGCATGATCTGCTGCTCGGCGCTGGTGAACTTAAAGGTGCGGTGGTGATAACCAGGATGCCGGTTTTGCTCCGACAGGAGCGTCATGACATTCAGCGCCTGACGCAATTCTTCAGGACGGATATTTTCCGCCAGGCACAATTTCACCAGTCCGGGGAAAAGCAGCGTTAGCGAATCAAAATGGCGTTCGGAAGAGATAAAAATGGCGTAATGACCGGGGGGATAGGAGAAAAACAACGAATACATTTCCACAATATCCATACCCGTGGTCACGTATATTGCCGATTCGCTGCCGGGGGAATGGCGACGCTTTTCCGGACGCAGATCCCTGAGTATTTTCTCAATTCCATAGATGAAAAGGCGATCCTTCCCATAGATTGTCATGTAGGTACTCCAGAGGTAATGTTTTTATTTTGACTCTCCGTGGACGGAGGCATTTTCTGTTTTTTCCTGATTGTTAGTGATGTTTTCAGGCAGATCAACTCACCAGAACCGGTTTGTTTAGGTTTCGTTTATGCGGCAAAGACAGCAACGCGGTGATGATGTCCCTTGCGTTTCGCTTACCGATGTTCCCAGTGTATTGCATTTTTTGTCAAATGTTCGCGTTTTATTCCAGGAATAAATTTACCACGCTATTTATTTAGCCCCCCCAAATACTATTATAACGATCACATACACCACTGTATGTAAGTATCAAATCTTATTGATTTTAAAGAAATTATTTACATTAAGATTATCTTTATAAACGCATTTTTACTATTTTTTATTCTCTCTTTAAAGTTCGATCTTAGTCTCAAAACATCATTTCAAATTGTGTAAAAGTGCGTTCCAGTTAATTCATTGTTATCGATTAAAACAAAGAAAGCTGTTGCTGAGCAATCATTCAATGATCCTTAACAACGTATTCTGTGTGGTGAATCCCCCTAAGCGGCGGGGTCATGCTGATATGAGATTAACCTCAATGAGGTTCCATTTTTATGGACGAATTGTGGAGATCGGCCTGCAATTCACCGGGAGGCACCCGGCACCACACGCCACTTTAAATATGCAGTATCGCCGCGGTTATCTTTAGCCATCGCAGGTGACTATATTCGGCATAATAATTAGGCCTGCTAATTATATCGCTTTGCAATGAGAGTGAATTATCCATTCCTCGTTGAATTAAACCATCTGCAATTTCGCAGAGGACATCTTGTACCTTTTGACTATAAATAATAGGGGTTTTTATGTTACGCACGCTTTTATTCGTTACCGTACCTTTAATGAGCATTGCCGCCCATGCTGTGACATTTGATTATCGTCATGAAATTAATGACAGCGGAGGAAATAATCACAAAGACCGTTTATTAATGTCACACCGTTTTGCCAATGGTTTTGGTTTGTCGCTGGAAGGCAAATGGAAAGGTTCACAGAATAAAGACAAGGCTTATCACGAAACGGTCAGCAACGGCACTGAAGTGGTTGCCAGCTATGTTTATAAAATCAACCCCACTTTCCAGATTGAACCGGGCTTCTCACTGGACTCCAGCTCCAGCTCTAACAACTACCGCCCGTATCTGCGCGGAAAAGTGAACATCACCAGCGATGTCGGCGCCACGCTGCGCTACCGTCCTTACTTCAAGCGCAACTCCGGCAATATCGGCACCACAAAAGATACCAGCGAAAACGGCTACAACCTGACCGCCGCCATCTCCTGGAAACTGTTTAATGATTATCAGCTCGACTACGAGCTGGATTACAAACACGCCACCTCTGCGGGCGTGCTGATTGCCGACAACGAAAACTATGACTGGTCACATGATTTTAAATTAACCTACAAGCTGGATAAAAACTGGTCGCCTTACGTTGCAGTGGGCAACGTTTCCGGCAGTAAATACACCGATGAGCGTCAGACCCGTTATCGCGTGGGTGTGAAATATAATTTCTGATGCCACGTGGCAGGTATTCTAAATTAATCAGGGATTTCGGCGGAAATCCCTTTTTTAGCGATGAGATGAAAAATGAAACGTTCAACACTGGCGCTAACGATTGGCCTGATAAGCCTCTTCTCTTATAACGCCGCTGCGCAGGAGAGTGCACGACTGAGCAGCGTAAAAACCTTTGCCGATACGGTTATCGACAAAGCCGGCGATAAGCAACACCCTGGCGTACCGTTGCTGGCAAATGGCGTGGATCCGCGCACCGGCAAACAGATGGAGTGGATCTTCCCCGACGGGAGAACCGCTGTGCTGTCAAACTTCTCGGCACAGCAAAACCTGATGCGCGTTCTGGTGGGGCTGAGCAATCTGACCGGCGATCCGAAGTATAAGCAACTCGCCGAAAACAACGTGCGCTACTACTTCCAGCACTATCAGGATAAGAGCGGCTTACTGCTGTGGGGCGGGCACCGCTTTATTGACCTGAAGACGCTGCAACCGGAAGGGCCAAGCGAAAAAGAGAAAGTACATGAGCTGAAAAATGCTTACCCGTACTACGAGCTGATGTTTGCCGTCGACAAACCCGCCACCGCACGCTTTATCCGCGCGTTTTGGAATGCACATGTTTATGACTGGAAAATACTGGAAACCAGTCGCCACGGCGAATACGGCAAAGCGATGGGCAAACTGTGGGCCAGCGATTTTGAACAGCAGCCGCCGTTCTTCGCCACCAAAGGGCTGAGTTTCCTTAATGCCGGGAACGACCTGATCTATTCCGCTTCCCTGCTCTGGCAATACGATCATGAGCAAGGCGCACTGACCTGGGCGAAGCGGCTGGCGCACCAGTACGTTCTGCCCCGCGATAAAAAAACCGGACTGGGCGTTTATCAGTTTACCCAGGCGCTGAAACGCGCTGAAACCACCGATGATACGGATACCAACTCGAAATATGGCGATCGCGCGCAGCGTCAGTTTGGCCCGGAATTCGGCCCGGACGCGCTGGAAGGCAATATGATGCTGAAAGGCCGCACCAGCACCCTCTATTCGGAAAATGCATTAATGCAGCTGGCGCTGGCGAAATCGCTGGGACGCGACGGCGAGGATATTAAAAAATGGACGCTGGATGGCCTGAAAGCGTTCGCCCACTATGCCTATGATGCGCAGACCAACAGCTTCCGGCCGATGCTGGCTAACGGCACCGATCTTTCGGGCTTTGTGTTAAAACGCGATGGCTACTACGGTAAAAAAGGAACGGTGCTTAAACCCTATCCGGCAGGCAATGAGTTTCTGCTCTCTTACGCCCGTGCCTGGACACTGGAGCAGGACGCAGAAATCTGGAAAGTGGCGCGCGGCATTGCGCAGGGCCAGGGGTTGGGAGACATTGGCGAGCCAGGCGGTAAAAACAGCAAGCTGGATCTGAATACCCAAAACAGCGAACCGTACGCCATTTTCGCACTGATCGACCTGGCGCAATCCACCGGCAATAAAAGCTACCTTGAACTGGCGGATAACGTGGCGAAGAACATCATCGCCAGCAAACGTCTGAACGGCTTCTTTGTTGACGATCCCGGCTATATCTATGCCAATATCGACAACATTGCGCCTTACGCTCTGCTGGCGCTGGAAGCCGCGTTTCGCGGGAAACCGGATGCCGTCGCCCCGTTCCTGAACGGCGCGGGGTTCACTGAAGGGGCTTACCGGCTGGAAGATGGCAGCGTGCGATACTCGACGCGTGATGATGAGCTGTTCAGCCTGAAACCCGGCGAGCAGCTTAAACCGAATGGGAAAAAGTAATCCTTTCAATCCCTCTTACGGCGTCGCCGTGGGAGGGGTTCCCGCGTTATCGCCCGGTCCTCTCCCTGGCAAGAGAAATAATAAAGAGTCTTTCACATTCCTGTTTGCGTTTTTTCTTAATAAAAATAAAAATCATAAAATTCAAAACAATAAAAAAACGCATCCATTATGGCTGTTACTCAATTAATCTTATTTATTTTGACTTAATCTAAATTAATGTCAGCAAGAGCATTCCCTCTGCTAAAAATAAAAAATGGCAGCATCACAAAAACGAGCCCACACTCAATTAACACGCACAATGTCTTAAATAAATTCACCATTCTGCCGTTAATGATGATAAGAACCAGAACGATCTCAGTATCACAGGGTATTGTATGAGTATAGCTGATGGCAAAACGCCCTATCCTCAGACCGGCAACACGCATAGCATCATGAAGCAAACCATCATTCTGATGGTTTCGTTGATGAGTTTTATCTTTCTGACCACCCTGTTTGCACTGATTCAAACGGAAAATGACTTAATTCAGACGACCTACAAACGTGACAGCCATTTATTAGTCAAAGCGCTTGAAAATACGCAGGAAAACATCCGGTTGCATCTCGCCGATAATGCAGACTGGGACGAAGCGTATGATAATTTACATCGCCAGATAAACACGCGCTGGGCGTGGGATGAGAAAAATCTGGGGGCATCGCTATACACCAAATTTGGCTATGACGGCGTATTTGTTATCTCACCGACAGGCACCACCCCTTACAGCGTCGTTGACGGTCAGTTACAGGCCATTCCGCTTGAGCAAGCACTCGGCTTTAACCCTATTAATGCGTTAAAAAAAGAGCTGCTGGTCAGTAATGGCCAGGCGCTTTCGCATCTGGTTATGCGCAACGGAACACCGGCAATCCTTGCCGCGGCCTGGATCATCTCTGACGATACCGATGACGTTATCAGACCGGCTGAGCGTTCGCTCATGGTGTTCGTGGATACATTAACGCCTGCGAAACTGCAACGTCTGGGGGAAGAGTACGGCATTAACCAGCTTACGCTCGCCACACCTGACGCCAAAGGCAAAAATAAAGCCACGATTAACGTCGGCAGCACATCACTTGAGCTGCAATGGAACAATAAAAACCCGGCGGATACGCTGCTAACCTGGGTGCTTCCTCTGCTGGTCCTGCTGATGACAACCTCCGTGCTTTTCGCCTGGAGCCTGGCACGTAAAGCATTAGCCAGGGCGCGAATGAACGACGAAAAAACCTTCCTGCTGGAGCAGAGTCGTCAGGCGCTATCCACCAGCGAACGCCGTTTTCGCGATGTGGTGGAGACCACGACCGACTGGATCTGGGAAGCGGATGAACAATTGCGGCTTACCTGGATTTCCACCCGTTTCCCGGTGGTTACCGGCAATCATATTGAGGAGTGGCTGGGGCGCAGTTTTCTCGACTTTCTGGTCGGGGAAAACAGCGCACTCGCCACCTGGCTTGAGTTACCGCATCCGGGTAACTGCCTTACCCTCTCGCAATGTGGTTATGTCTCAGCGCTGGGCAGCCCGCGCTTTTGTAATTTAACGCTCAAGCGTGTACTGCTGGCGGATGGCAGTCTTGGCTTTCGCGGAACCGCCACCGATGTCACGCTGGAAGTAGAAACCAGCGCGCGTATTCAATATTTGTCGCATCACGATGAAATAACCGGGCTCCCGAACCGCTTAATGATGAAAGAGTTTCTGGATGGCAAGCTGCTGTCGAACAATGCGCAGGCCGGAACGCTGGTCATGATGAGCATTGATATCAATGACTTTAAAGCCATTAATGATATTTATGGTCATGCGGCGGGAGATAAAGTATTGAGCGAAGTCTCAGAAAGATTACGTAAATGTGTACGCAGTACCGACCTGGTGGCTCGCCAGGGTGGCGATGAATTTATTGTTATCTTACCGGATGTTGAAAACGAACAAGATATTCAGGTGTTCTGTCAGCGGATCATTACGGAAATTAACCAGCCGCTGTTTATTCATGGCAATGACATTCACCTTGGTGTCAGCATTGGTATTGCACAATTACCGAAAGATGCGCTGACCGCAAAAGATTTACTGCGTTACTCGGACATTGCTCTTTATAAAGCTAAAAACGCCGGCAAAAATAATTATGTCTTTTATCAGCCGGATATGGAAAGACAAATTGTGCAACGCCGTGAACTGGAAAGAGAATTACGTGTAGCGATTAATGATGGGCAGCTGTTTTTGTTATACCAGCCGCGCTACGATCTTCGTAGCTCACGCATTACCTCTGTAGAAGCGCTGGTCCGCTGGCAACATCCGGGTTACGGCTTATTAATGCCAGATCTGTTTATTCCGCTGGCGGAGGAGACCGGTATTATTGTTGATCTTACCGATTGGGTATTATGCAAGGCGTGCGAAGAAGTGGGTCAACACTTTGAAAACATGTCGGTTTCCGTCAATATCTCCCCCGTTGAGTGTCGGGATCCGTCGATGGTGTCACGGGTAAAAAATGCGTTGCAGAAAGCGGCATTCCCGGCATCAAGGCTGGAGTTAGAATTGACTGAGAATATTACGCTCAATGGGCCAGATACCACCAAGTCAGTGATGCATGAGTTAAAATCATTAGGCGTCAAATTACTTATTGACGACTTCGGCACCGGTTATGCCTCATTGCATTATCTGAACTGTTTCCCCTTTGACGGCATCAAAATTGATAAGTCATTTGTCTTTGGCATGAATGATTCTGAAACCGCACACAAAATAGTGGAAAAAATCATTGACCTCGGAAAAGATTATAATCTGGAGGTCACCGCGGAAGGTGTGGAAACACTGGAACAACTGGAGCAACTTAGATCTTATCAATGCGACATTGTTCAGGGGTATTTTATTAGCCGCCCCACCACCCTCGAAAAAATTAAACTTAACGCAAATTTTACCGTCGAAGAGACATTATTATCAGCAGAAAAACACTGAGTCTGCTAATCATCAAAACACCACTGCAAATATAATTATTTCTGTGACGAAACCACTGGAAAAATATCATCTCTTATGTTCTATTATCCATAAATTGATTTAAATCAATTTTCACATCGTAAAACGCTTTTTCAAAAAAACAAAAGACCGTTTTATAAACGCCTGAGGCGTTCTGGTCACGATAACCAGGAGGGTAAAATAGCCGGACTGCAGGCCAAACCAACCTGAAGGGTAATATCTATTACCGGGGGAAACATGATGACAATACTTCGCGATATAACTATCCGTAAAATGCTGCTGATCATTCTGTCGTTATTCAGCATTATCTGGGCAATGGCCACCTTCCTGACGTTTCAAAATTTCTCGAGAATCGATCACTTATTAACGCAGAATGCTGAACAAAAAAATGCCTACTCATTACTGGTAAAAGGCAACGATCAGTATTTCCGCTCAGTAACCCGGATGTTACGCGCAGTAGATTTTCAACAGTCTGGCGATGAAGCTAACGCAGAAAAAACCTTTGCCACCTCAGGTAAAGCGCTGGCCATCACGCAAGATATGCTGGCGAAGTTTCGCCAGGCCCAGCACCCTGGCGTGGATAAAGAAGTGGTCGATGCCATGGTTCGTGACTGGGAAACCCTGCTGAATAATGGCATCGTGCCGATGCTGAATGCTGCACAAACGAAACAAACCGATCAGTTTCGCGAACTGTTTCGTAAAACCTACCCGCCGCTGAGCGTACAGTTTGGCGCCACGGCGGAAAAATATACCCAGGCAATCCAGTCTAATGACTTACTCGACCAGACCCGTTCTCAGGTCGTCTTTAATAAATATGTCCTGATCAGCGCGCTGATAGCCGGTATTTTGACGCTGCTTCTCACCGACCGCTATCTGGTGGGCTTCCTGGTAAAACCGATTGGTATGATCAAAGGTCACCTGGAACTGTTAACGGCGGGCAAACTTAACCATGAATTGAATGAGTTTGGCCGTAACTGCGCCGGGCAATTGATTCCTTATATTCGCAGCATGCAGGAAAGCTTACGCACCACAGTTGAAACGATTCAAGATAGTTCCACTGCTATTTATCGCAACACCAACCAGATCCGCGAAGGCAATGATGAACTCTCCGGGCGTACCGATCAGCAGGCCGCCGCGCTGCAACAGACCGCAGCCAGTATGGAAGAGTTAACATCGACCGTGCGAAATAATGCCGACAACGTCCGTGACGCGCGCAAACTGACAGAAGAAGCGCAACATACCGCACAGAAAGGGGGCGAAATCACCGCCACGGTGGTGAAGACGATGCACGGAATTTCCGAAAGCTCGCAGAAAATTGCCGACATCACCACGGTGATCAACGGTATCTCCTTCCAGACTAACCTGCTGGCACTGAACGCAGCGGTAGAAGCGGCACGTGCGGGTGAGCAAGGTCGCGGTTTTGCGGTGGTCGCCAGCGAGGTTCGCGCATTGGCGCAGCGCAGCGCGCAGGCAGCGAAAGAGATCGAAACATTAATTCAGGAATCCGTCACCCGTGTGCAAACCGGTGCGGAGCAGGTTCAGGAAGCGGGTGGAGCAATGGCTAAAATTATCACCTCTGTTGAGCAGGTGAATAAATTAATGACCGAGATCTCCGTTGCTTCAGAAGAGCAAAGCCGCGGGATCGAACAGATCGGCCAGGCCATGACCGAAATGGATGGCGCGACGCAGCAAAACGCCGTGCTGGTTCAGGAAGCGAAAGCGAACGCCGTCTCCCTGGAAAAAGAAGCTGAGCAGTTAAACAAAGCCATCGCCCTGTTTGATTCCGGGGTAAGCACAAGCCGGCATACCGCTGAGAAGAGCAGTAAAAGCTTACGCAAACCTGCCAATCTGGCGCTGGCCTCATCCGGTGATAACTGGCAGTCGTTCTGATCCATTTCGGCATGATTGACTCTGCGCCTGAGGCCCCCCTCAGGCGTTTTTTATTGCTTCCACCCGCTAAAAATCTCCCTAGCCAACTGATATTCCTTCTTTTTCTGCTGAATGGCGAAAAATACACCTTGTGCTAATTTTTTTGAGGTGCAGAAAAGAAAAAGAGGGTTTTAGCATGAAGTTCAATGATGAGCAGACGGGACTCATTGGATTAGCCATTGGCGCAGCAGTGATTGGCCTGGTTGCAGAACGCAAGTCGATTAGCCGGGATGCAATCATTGAGGAAATTGAACGGCAAGGCAGAAACCGGGGCGACGGCGTTGAAGATACGGTTTTTCTGAAAGCAGCGGATCTGGTGCGTAAAGGTGTGTGACCGTCAGCCCGCCAAAGGAGGGTGGGCTGACGTTTAACCGGCATTGACGTGTTATTTCACCGTGCCCTTCACGCCATGCGGCTCGGCGCGCCGGTATTGCGGCGCAATGTGCACAGCGCCATGCAGCGCTGCTGCGGCATGCCACGGCCAGCGGGGATCGTAGAGCACGCCCCGCGCCAGGGCGATCAGATCGGCCTCACCCTGCTGGAGAATGCTTTCAGCCTGTTGCGGTTCCGTGATCAACCCGACGGCAATGACCGGCATCCGGGTCTGCTCACGCAGCGCTTTAGCGAACGGCACCTGATACCCCGCCGTCACCTTAATGCTCTGCAACGGTGAGAGCCCGCCGCTGGAGACGTGAACATAATCGCCGCCTGCCGCCTCAATTTTCTGCGTCAGTACCGTAGACTGGGCTAAATCCCAGCCGCCTTCCACCCAGTCGGTGGCGGAGATACGAATCCCCACCGCCACCGCTGAAGGCACCGCCTCACGCACCGCACGGAAGACCTCCAGTGGAAAGCGCATCCGGTTATCGAGGCTGCCGCCATACTCGTCACTGCGTTGATTAGAGAGCGGCGAAAGAAACTGATGCAATAAATAGCCGTGGGCGGCATGGATCTCAATAAGCTCAATGCCCAGCGCCACCGCGCGCAGGGCGCTGTCGACAAATCCCTGTTTCACCCGCGCCAGATCCTGTGTGGTCATTTCTCGCGGCGCACGTTCCGCAGGATCGTGGGGCAGATTCGATGCAGAAAGTGTTTGCCAGCCGCCCTCTTCAATTGAGAGCTGCTTGCCGCCTGACCACGGGGCGCTGACAGAGGCTTTACGCCCGGCATGACCAAGCTGGATACCGATTTTTATCGGCGAATAGTGGCGAATATCCTCAATAACCTCACGCAGTGCTGCCTGCGTTTCATCATCCCACAGGCCGAGATCCTGGGGAGAGATACGGCCAGCAGGCTCTACTGCCGTGGCTTCAATGATCAGCAACCCCGCGCCGGATAACGCCAGGTTACCCAAATGGATACGGTGCCAGGCAGTGGCTTTCCCCTCGACGGCGGAATACTGGCACATCGGGGCTATGACGATACGGTTATCCAGTTCAACCTGACCCAGGTTGACTGGCGAAAACAATTTGCTCATTCATCATCCTTATTCCGGCTGTTCAATGACGCGCCAGGACAGCAAAAGACAACATTATCCGCCCATGACTCTCCGCCGGATGCCCAAGCTTGTCGTTGGCGGAATGTGCCCTTTTTGGGCTGTTCATTTTCAAAACCTGTTTAAAGAGGTGGAGATATCCCGTCGTTATAGCTGCGTCACACCGCGCGCCGCCGCCTCGTCCCGCCACTGCAACAAGGGAATATACGTCTGGCGAGTGACCGGGGAGAAACCACCAATCAACGCAGCCGCACAACGATCCTGGTAGCGCACGTCATTCACTAACTGGCGCAACGCTGCCTGCAAGAGCACCACGGTCTTCGCGGTCGTCTGGCTGGCTGTGATCAGCGGTAATCCCGGGGATAGCGGGCTTTGCCCTATCACCGCCAGCCCGGTGAGTAACGCAGGTTGATGGCGTTGCAAAAGCGCGTACGTAACGCAATCAATCGCGGCGAGATCTGCCGTTGCCTGCCGGAGTTCAACCAGTGATTGCCGGTGGCTACCGCTAACGGCGACATGGGCAAAGAAGCGCCCCGCTCCCGGTAGCTGCGCAACCCTATAGCGCAGGGCGTTATAGCCGGATTGGGAGTCCACGGCATTGCACACGGCACGGCGACCGCGAAAATCCGCCAGTGCCTTTCCGCGATCCGCTTCGCGCGCCACCAGCAGACTGCGATAGTGGATACCTTCGCACCCCGGTACCAGATAGTGAAAACAGCCCACGGTCTGCACCTCGCTCAGGGTGGTCATCAACGGATAGCCGCAAGTCTGGCTAAGCAACACATCGTCCCGTTGCCAGTGGCTAAGCAGATCGTCGCCGGGCCAACAGCGCTCCGCCCGCAGACCGTGCTCCGCCAGTATGGTTTGCAAGGCCTCCAGCAGCGCACGCGTGTGCGGGCGACACAGGTCATACATCGGCAACGCAATGTTACTCATCGCGCTGTGGGAAGCCAGGGTGTGCATTCACGTCCACCGGGGTCAATAAAAAGCGCCGTAACCATTCACTATAGCCGCGCACCAGAAAACCACGATTGCGCTGCCGCCAGGCGGCCTGGTCACGCAGATAAATCGTGCGTAAACCATACCAGGGCACACCGGGCAAATCATGGTGGATCGCATGATAATTCAGGTTGAGAAACAGGATGCGCCACGGCAGCGCCGCTTCGTTGATCACCGAACGCGCCAGCGGATCATCTGCTGCCTTGTGTTCAAGAAATGAGCGGATTTTAGTGATAGCCAATGCCGGGTAACTCACCATTAGCACATACCACAGCGCCGGGAAGTCGCAACAGGCCAGCCAGGTGAAAACCACAGCCAGCAGCGCCATATGGACAATCCACATGGTTATCGTTTTACCTTGTCGCTGACAGAATGCCCGCACCATGCCCGCCAGCAGTTGCCCGATGTCCAGTAACGGCGACAGCAGCAGACGGCCAATAAAAGTATTACGTAAATGAATAACCGTTCGCCGCCAGCCCGACAGGTGTTGCCAGCGATGAGGAGAAAAATAATAGGACTCCGGATCGTCTTCCGGCAGGGTCAGTAAATGGCTGCGATGATGCGCCAGGTGGGAGTCGCGGTAGAGGCCGTAAGGGTACCAGATCGCCAGCGGCAAGCTCCCCAGCAGTTGATTGAACCAGGCAACACGCGTAGGGTGACCGTGGATCAGCTCATGCTGGACCGACATATACCAGCAGGTAAACACCACCAGCAGCGCCGTTGCTGGCAACAGCCCCAGCGTGTTCCACCAGGCCAACGTGGCGAACCAGCCGCTGTAGACCGCAATGATCACGCCCCAGGTAGGCAGTTCGCTGCGCCATACCCAGCTACGGGATAGCTGGCGGATAAAATCACGCTGCTGTTGATGTAAATAAACCGGACGCCCTTTCGCCATTCACGCACACGCTCGCTGCTTGCTCTTTTCAGCGCAACGATGCGAGAGGAAGCCGGAAATGACAACGTACTTAAATCACTTAGCTATTGCACAAAACGGAAAATCTCACGCCCCCGCCGCTGACGGGGGCGTGTTGTTTCTCGCGCTTAAATCTGCGCCATACCGCCGTCGACGAACAGCTCAGCACCGTTAATAAAGCTGGCGGCATCGGAGGCCAGAAACGCGACCACTTTACCAATCTCTTCCGGTTCGCCGAGGCGGCCCAGCGGCACTTGCGCGGCAAGCGCATCGAACAATCCCTGGCGATGTTCGTCCGGCACCAGCTCCCCCAGACCCGGCGTACGCACCGGCCCCGGACTGACCACATTCACGCGGATCCCGCGCCCTTGCAGATCCAGCGACCAGGAGCGGGCAAAGTTACGCACGGCCGCTTTACTGGCGCTGTACACGCTAAAGTTGGCAGTGCCTTTGATCGAAACGGTCGACCCGGTCAGCACAATGGACGCACCGTCAACCAGCAGCGGCAGGGCTTTCTGTACGGTAAACAGTACACCGCGCACGTTGGTGGCAAAAATACGATCAAAATGCGCTTCCGTGATGGCGCCTAATGGCAACATATCGCCGCCGCCTGCGTTGGCGAACAGAATGTCGAGCCGCCCGGCGCTTTTGGCGATGTGTGCATACACCGTGTCGAGATCGGACAGTACCGATGCGTCAGCACGGAAGCCGGTGGTATCGTGGCCGATCTCCGCGACGGCGGCGTCCAGTTCTTTTTGCCGACGACCGGTGATAAACACGCGTGCCCCCTGCGCTACCAGCTCTTTCGCCGTTGCCAGACCGATCCCGCTGGTCCCGCCCGTTACCAGCGCAATTTTTCCGCTCAATGCAGTGTTCATGATTTATTCCTCATATCAGTATCGGGTTAATGGATGCGCCTGAACGTTCACCGCGTGTCGCCTCAGGCATGGCGGTAATGTAGCGCCGGGACTTTTATTGAAAAATAGTGAAAAATGAAAATGACTATTCACCACTGTGTATAATCATGCAGAACATTGCAGGAGAAGATCATGGATCAGTTAATGGCAATTCGGGCCTTTGCCCGCGTCGTGGAAGCAGGCAACTTTACCCGGGCGGCGGATTCGCTGGAGATGCCGAATGCAACGCTGAGCAAGCTGGTGCAGGAGCTGGAAGCGCACCTCGGCGTACGCCTGCTGCAACGCACCACCCGGCGGGTTACCGTCACGCCGGAAGGCCGTGATTACTATGAGAAAACGGCGCGTATTCTGCGCGATCTGGAAGATATTGATACCGGCTTTAACGTGGCGCGCAGCACACCACGCGGCCAGTTACGCGTTGATATAGGCGGTTCGACAGCCAGAGAGGTGTTGATCCCCGCCCTGCCCGATTTTATGGCGCGTTACCCGGATATTCGTCTCGTTCTGGGCGTGTCGGATCGCTCCGTGGACCTGATCAGCGACAATATTGACTGTGTGATCCGCGGCGGTCCGCTGGATAACTCCTCGCTGATTGCCCGCCATATTGGCGCGGCGACGCTGATCACCTGCGCAACACCGGGTTACCTGCAAACGTTCGGCACGCCGGCTTATCCGCAGGAGCTGAAAAACGGTCACCGGCTGGTCAGTTATCTCTCGCCGCAAACGGGCAGAGCGTTCCCTTTCCGCTTTGCCCGCGACGGCGAAAAAACCGAGATCAAAGTCGACCACCGCATTGGTATTAATGAGAGCAACGCCCATCTCGCCGCCGGGCTGGCGGGGCTCGGCATCATCCAGACGTTCAGTTATGCCGCCTGCTCAGCGCTGAAAGAGGGGGCGCTGGTGGAGATCCTCAGTGCGTGGCGCCCGGCACCGTACCCTTTCCACGTGGTCTACCCACAAAACCGCCACCTCACACACCGCCTGCGCGTTTTTATTGACTGGCTGCTGGAATGTTTCCCGGCGCGAATCAGCGGTCGCGTGATGAAATAAAAAATAGCGTGCGGAAAATATTATCCCGTTAAACATTGTTGAATAAAAAACATCATGAAGAAAATATGAACAAAATATGTGTTAAATAAGTAATCTTGTATCTTTAATAAATGTTCAATAATGCAAGCTCACTCTAATAATATTTTAACTTACTGTTTATAAACGATATTATATTTGGTAATGTTTGAATGATTATTATCTTGATAATCAATGCCGTTTCCACTACCGTCGTTAGTGCATGATTTAGCTTGCTAATAACGTCATGCATTAACCTCTCTCGCTTTATTCCTTTTTCGCTGGCGCTGAAAGGCCGGGTACCGGCTTTACCTTATATCTTTAACGCCACGGCATAAGGAGGCGTCACGACGTCTGCAAAATGCGTCGGCAGTGGAAAGCGAGAACCGAGCGTACAAGAAGAAAACAGGGAATATGGCATGAAACATACTTCGCACTACTCACTGGCCATGCTGGTTCACATGGCTCTCTGGGGACTGGCGCTTCCGGCATACGCCGCTGACACCAACAATACGTCTGACGCCACCCAGAAAACCGACAGCACAGCCGCGCAAAATGAAGATACGCTGGTCGTGACCGCCGCTAAACAGACCTTACAGGCCTCCGGCGTTTCCACCATTACGGCGGATGAAATCAGCAAGCATCCCCCCGCACGGGATGTGTCGGAAATTATCCGCACACAACCCGGCGTAAACCTGACGGGTAACTCCACCAGCGGACAGCGGGGAAATAACCGCCAAATCGATATTCGCGGCATGGGACCGGAAAATACGCTGATCCTCGTTGATGGCAAACCAGTCACCAGCCGTAACGCGGTGCGCTATGGCTGGCGCGGCGATCGCGACAGCCGCGGCGACAGCAGTTGGGTACCGGCAGAAATGATCGATCATATCGACGTGATCCGTGGCCCGGCCGCCGCGCGTTATGGCAACGGCGCTATGGGCGGGGTGGTGAATATTGTCACCAAACCGAACCAGAACGAATGGCACGGCTCCTGGAACACTTACCTGAACGCACCGCAGCATCGCAAAGAAGGCGCGACAAAACGCACCAACTTCAGTCTTAACGGCCCGGTTTCGGATACCGTCAGCGTTAACCTGTGGGGCAATCTGAGTAAAACTCAGGCCGATGCGCAGGACATTAACTCCGGCCACGAAGCGGCGCGTACCGGCACCTATGCGGGTTCCTATCCGGCGGGTCGCGAAGGGGTGATCAACAAAGATATCCATGGCAAAGTGCGCTGGGAGTTTGCGCCGATGCAGGCGCTGGAATTTGAATCCGGCTACAGCCGCCAGGGCAACCTGTATGCGGGCGACACGCAGAATACCAACACCAGTACGCTGGTGAAGAGCAAATACGGCAAAGAGACCAACCGCCTCTACCGACAGACCTATGGCGTGACCTGGACCGGCGGTTGGGACAATGGCGTCACTACCAACACTTACGCTCAATATGAGCGCACCCGCAACTCAAGGATCAATGAAGGCCTGGCTGGCGGCACGGAAGGGATCTTCTCCAGCGATAAGTTCTCCGATATCGACCTGGCAGATGTACTGCTGCACAGCGAGATCAACATCCCCTTTACGCTGGGTGTGGACCAAAACCTGACCGTCGGTACCGAGTGGAACCAGCAGAGGATGAAAGACGGGGTATCCACCACCCAGTCGCTCTCGTATGGCTCGATCTCCGGCATCGACAGCACGGGTCGTAGCCCTTACTCCAGCGCCGAGATTTTCTCTCTGTTCACCGAAGATAACCTTGCACTCACCGACAGCACCATGCTGACCCCGGCGCTGCGCTTCGATCACCACAGCATTGTGGGCGATAACTGGAGCCCGTCGCTAAACCTGTCGCAGGGGCTGGCGGAAGACTGGACGCTGAAACTGGGGATTGCCCGCGCTTACAAAGCGCCGAACCTCTACCAGCTCAACCCGAACTATATTCTCTACAGCAACGGTCAGGGTTGCTACAACAGCAGCGCCGCCTGTTACCTGATGGGTAACGACGATCTGAAAGCTGAAACCAGTGTCAACAAAGAGATCGGTATTGAGTACAAGCACGACGGCTTCCAGACGGGCATTACCTGGTTCCGTAACGACTACCACAATAAGATCGAGTCTGGTTACGCCGCCGTCGGCACCGCCAGCAACGGCAAAACCAGTATCTATCAATGGGAAAACATTCCCAAAGCGCTGGTGGAAGGTCTGGAAGGCACGCTGAATGTGCCGGTAAGCGAGACCGTTAACTGGACCAACAACATGACCTGGATACTGCAAAGTAAAAATAAGAAGACCGGCGATCGTCTGTCGGTGATCCCGCAATTCACGCTGAACTCTGCGCTCTCCTGGCAGGTACGTGACGATCTCTCTTTGCAAAGCACCTTTACCTGGTACGGACGCCAGAAACCGAAACGCTTTAACTACAAAGGTGAAGCAGTTTCCGGTAGCGAGCTGAATGAAATCAGCCCGTACAGTATCGTTGGCCTGAGTTCGACCTGGACGGTGAATAAAAACCTGAGCCTGACCGGCGGCATTGAGAATATCTTTGATGTCCGCCATTATCGCGCAGGTAACGCCCAGACCACCGGTAACTCTACCACGGGCGCGTATCTGTATGGCGCAGGTGCGGAGACCTATAACGAATCCGGCCGTACCTTCTATGTCAGCGTCAATACGCATTTTTGATGCTCATCGCCATGCCGGAATATAAGGATATTCCGGCTTTTTATTCAGCAACGCGCGGTATGCCTGCATTGTTATATATGATGACAAAATCTTCACCGCTTCTGCATAATCCGTTCACGGTGTAGGTTTATTATTGCCTCGTTGGTTCTGCTGGAAATGAATTCCGTCAGGGTCAATAGTGGCGCAATGCCGCTCCTTCATATGTAGTACCTCTTCCCCCCTTCCAAATCCCAACCGCAGCAATGCGGTGAAGGGGGGAACCCCACGCGCTTCGCTGCTCGCATCATCCAGTCCTCTGTTATTACCGCAGAAGTCTGTTCAGTTCATTTGCCAGAATATAGCCACGTTAGAGACAGGGTTTTCTTTAATGAATAAAACGTCAACACCAGCCCCATAATTTATTCATGCTGGCTCCATTTTATCTGGCGTATTAAAGGTTATTGTTATCGCGTTCTTTGTTTTATTCAAAGGACTGTAATCCTAACAAACTTTTCCCCCTTCCCCCCGTTGAAGAAGGGGGCTTTTTTTTTGCATTTAATACGCAAAATAAAACAATATTAGATTCATCGCCGACGCCATTTTGATGGGATAGTTGCAAAAAAGTTCCATCATTAAATAACTTTTTACTCACCGGAATTATCCATCCTTTCTCCATTGTTTCACCATAATTAAATGTGATTCTGCGTTTTTATTCGGGGTGTTTTGGGTAAATTCGATCGTTGTTCAGGGATCGCCCAGAGTTAACTTCGGCAGGCTCTCTACGCTATATATCTCTTAGACGACATATTCATGTTTAAAAAACGCAATATCATCGCCGGACTTTTGCTCTCTCCTTTTGCCTTGCAGGCCGCCACCACGTACCGGATAGATGACATCCGTTTCGACGGGTTGCAGCGTGTCACCGTTGGCGCAGCATTGTTAAACATGCCAGTAAGAACAGGCGAAGACGTGAGCGATGACGATATCAGTGAGTCAATACGCGCGCTGTACGCCAGCGGAAACTTTGAGAATGTGCAGATCCTGCGCGACGGCAGCACATTATTGGTTAACGTAAAAGAGCGGCCGACCATCGCCAAAATCAGCTTTTCCGGCAATAAAGCCATTAAAGATGAATTATTGAAGCAGAACTTAAGCGCCAGCGGAATTGATGAAGGAGGATCCCTCGATCGTAATAACCTGGCGAATATTGAAAAAGCGCTACAGGATTTTTATTACAGCGTTGGGAAATACAGTGCGCAGGTGCATGCGGTGGTCACCCCATTACCGCGCAATCGCGTGGATTTAAAATTTGTTTTCCAGGAAGGCGTTTCAGCACAAATCGCCCAGATCAATATTATTGGTAACCAGGCTTTTAGCGAGGAAACGCTGCTCAATCAGTTACAGTTGCGTGACCAGGTGCCGTGGTGGAATGTTATTGCCGATAAAAAATATCAGAAGCAAAAATTAGAAGCCGATATTGAAACACTGCGTAGTTATTATCTCGACAGAGGTTATGCGCGCTTTGATATCACCTCAAGCCAGGTCAGTATGACCCCGGATAAAAAATCGTTATACATCACCATCGCTATTTCCGAGGGCGAGCGTTATCAGGTCACCGGCACGACGGTAACCGGTGATCTCGTGCAGCACAATGAAGAAGTTAACGCGCTGGCGAAAGCGCTTGAAGGCAAAACTTACAGCGGCGCAGCCATTACCGGCATGGAAAGTAATATCAAGAAGCTGTTTGGCAAATATGGTTACGCCTGGCCGCAGGTGAAAACGCAGCCTGAAATCGACGATGGTCAAAAAACCGTCCGCCTGCATATTAACGTGAATGCGGGTCGTCGTTACTCCGTGCGCCAGATCCGCTTTGAAGGCAATGATACGTCTCGCGACAGAGTATTACGTCGACAAATGCGTCAAATGGAGGGGTCATGGCTGAACGACGACAAAGTGCAGCAAGGGAAAGAGCGCCTCGATCGCACCGGTTTTTTTGAAACCGTCGACACTCAGACTGTGCCGGTTTCCGGCGTCCCGGACCAGGTCGATGTGGTGTATAAGGTGAAGGAACGCAACACCGGCTCCTTTAACTTCGGTATTGGTTATGGCACCGACAGCGGCATTAGCTATCAACTGGGCGTCACTCAGGACAACTGGCTGGGTTCGGGCAATAGCGTCAGTTTCAACGGCACGCGCAGCAGCTACCAATCCTATATCGAGCTGGGTATCACCGATCCCTGGTATACCGTTGATGGCATCAGCCTTGGCGGGAAAATTTTCTACAACAGCTACGACGCATCCGATGCCGATACCGGCAGCTATAACCAGCAAAGTTACGGGCTGGGCGGCAATTTGGGCTTCCCTATCAGCGAAAATAATACGCTCAATGTGGGGCTCGATTATGTGCATAACCGGATAACCAATATGGAGCCGGAGCTGAACACCTGGCGCTATCTCAACTCGCGCGGTATTTACCCGGATGTGGTCACCAAAGATGGCGACAGCAATGCGGAGTACAGTGCTAATGACTTCTTCACCAGCCTCGGCTGGAGCTATAACGATCTTGACCGCGGCTACTTTCCACGTGCGGGGAACAAAAGCAGCTTAACCGGGAAAGTCACCGTTCCGGGCTCGGATAACAGCTACTACAAGCTGACGTTTGATACGACGCAATATGTGCCGTTAGCCGAAAACAAAAACTGGGTGTGGATGGAGCATCTGCGTGCAGGCTATGCCGGTGGATTGAATGGCAAAGAAGTGCCGTTTTACGACAATTTCTACGCGGGCGGTTCATCGTCGGTGCGTGGTTTCTCGTCGAATACCATCGGTCCGAAATCGGCTTACTATCGCTGTAATGGTTCGGAAAGCAGCTACAGCGCCTGCCCGTTAAAAACCTCGTCCGATGCATCTGGCGGCAACGCTATGGTGGTGTTGAACAGTGAGTTTATTGTGCCGACGCCCTTCATTAGCGATAAATATGCCGACAGCGTTCGCACGTCGCTGTTTGTGGATGCCGGTACGGTCTGGAATACCACCTGGCGCAATACCGCACAAACCCAGGCAGCGGGACTTCCCGATTACAGCGACCCCTATAATATTCGTTTTTCTGCCGGTATTGCTCTGCAATGGATGTCACCGCTGGGTCCGCTGGTCTTTTCCTGGGCGGAGCCGTTTAAAAAATATGACGGAGATAAAGCGGAGCAGTTCCAGTTTAATATAGGTAAAACCTGGTAACCGTTATAACGGACGATCTCTTACCCTTGCTTTGCGAAAAACGGACATGAAGAAAAAATCACCAACCAGTGTTAACAAAGTGGATTTTTTCGACTTCAGATATGAACTGGAGCGCGCGGTTCTGGCAACAACCGAGGAATATTCCCGGCAGTGCCTGACGCGCGCCAAATTCCTTAGCTACCTGTTGTGCCGAAATCTCCGTCATGAATATGTGGAATTATTTAACGAAACATTTAGCAGCGCTGAAATCGCAGCACACGCCACCACGGACCGAAAAGAAAAAACGCGGGATTTCAGAAATAATTTTTCCCGGCTGAAACAGGCGATATATCATGAATAAGCAGGCGAGGATTTCGTTCGCCACAGCGTGTGAAAACGGCTGTATGCGGCATTATTTCTACATGTATCGATTGGCAAGCATCTCTTTTGTTGAGACGTGACGCCATTAAATGTAACGCATTTTTTCAGCTATCCCTGATGGTTGAATTGCGATGAGTAAGATATCTATTAAGTCATACACTTGCAAAGCAGGGTATATATTTGCTAAAACAGCGTTCCCTGTATTGATCTTTATGAAGATATCACTAAAAATTAGGTGGAAAGCTTTTTAATTCCATCACAAGGAGTGACGCTATGTCAGAAGCCCTTAAATCACTAAATAACATTCGCACGCTGAGGGTTCAGGCCCGCGAAGTTACTCTTGAAACACTTGAAGAGATGCTCGAAAAGTTGACTGTGGTTGTTGAAGAACGCCGTGAAGAAGATGTTTCTTTGCGCAAAGAACAAGAAGAGAAAGAGGCCAAACTGGCTGCGTTCCGTCAAAAATTAATTGATGAAGGCATTGATCCGACTGAACTTCTCTCCTCTCTGAAAGGTCAGGTATCAAAATCCAAATCTGTCCGCGCGCCTCGTCCGGCAAAATATAAGTATGTGGATGAAGATGGCAGCGAAAAAACCTGGACCGGCCAGGGTCGCACGCCAAAAGCAATTGCAAAAGCCATTGAAGGCGGCAAGAAACTCGAAGATTTCGAACTCTAAAAATAAAAAGGGCGGCGCAATACCGCCCTCTTTTTTTGTCAGAACACCACCTCAGCCTGCACCCCGAAGCTTATTTGATAATCTTTACCGTCGTTAAATGTCTGGGTATCGATCTCATTCTCCAGCGCTTTCAGGTAAGTGCTATAGAAGCGGATTTCCGGGCGCGAGTTAAGAATGCTGGTATCAACTTTGTACACCTGCGCCAGCGTCACCTTATAACCTGACTCATCCATCGTCGCATTGTTCACCTTGTTTTTCTGCGTGAAATACCCTAACTCCAGCGCCGTTTGCATGTTGCGACTCCAGATCCACGACGGGCGAATAACGGCGCGCGAGGTTTCAAAATCGGTATGCGCCCCGGTATAGGTGGAGTAGAGATCGTGACCGCGACCGTATACCAGCGCATGCGCCATGATGATTTTCTCACCCAGATAAAATTCCCCCTGATTCACCAGCCGCCAACCGATACCCCCGCTGTGAATACCGTAATACGAACTGTTGTAATCAAAATCCGGGTTGGCGCTGGAGATATTCATAAACTGACTGGCCAGCGAATTATCCGCCACCTGCAACGTCAGCTCGTTAGACCCTTTCTGCACCGGGTTGCGCAAAATAGCCTGACCCAGCCAGGACGATTTCACCTGATAATATTCACTGTTCGCCTGCGCCTTTTTCTGCTCGTCCGTTTGGTTGGCGAAGGCATATTTCGCCCCCAACTCCAGCGTCATATCACCGGTTATCGGCAGGTTTTTGTAGCGCGCTTCGGCAATATTCACGTTAACCTGCGTGGTATCGCTACAACTGGATGCGCCCGCTGCACAGACGGTACTGTAGTTATCAATGTCGTTACGTGTGATCGCCATACTCACTGCGCCAACCGGCAGCTTCATATTTTCGATCCCCACCCCAGCCCCTGAAAGAGTACGGTTGCTCTTCCAGTCCAGTTGCTGAATTTCATACTGCGGCAGCGTATGTTTTCCGACCCAGACCGAGGCTTCCGGTGCAAAAGGCAGCAGGCCATTACCTTCCACATAGAGTTTACTGAGTTTGCCCATTCCACCGCCGGACATTCCCTTCTCGAAAGATTCATTACTCTGCGTTAAGCCCAGGTCACCTTCAAACTGCACATTTGCCCAGATGGATTTGTCGCCATCGCGCCATGCCCGCTTCTTCAGCGACAAGTTGTACCAGCCATCATATTCATTGCCAAAACGCCCCAGCGATCCTACCGCCCAGGATTTTGGTCCGCCATTGGTGGTGGTCGCCCAGCCCGAGCGGAAATAGCCGGAATATTTAAAGCCGGTATCATCCTGCACGTACTGGCTGATTTTCTTCAATGTTGTCGGCGACAGCTCAGGCTCCGCCGTTGGCACCGCAGCGGTCTGCGCGGTTGCTGTCAGCGGCGCCGCAGTCGAGGCAACAGCGGTGCGCGGCTGCGCTTTCTCTTTTTCTTCATAGGCCTGTAATTTTTGCTGCGTGACGCGTAACTGCGCTTCGAGCGCTTCCATACGCTGCTCCAGCGTTAAATTTTGCGCCATGGCTTCACCGCTGGCGGCATAGCACGACATTAATGCCATGGCGATAATGGTTTTTTTGCAGGACTGTTTTTTAATCTTCATGATGACCCCTCAATATGCATCCCCCAAAAACAAAAAGACCCGCAACTGACAGGTATTTACTCCGCCAGTTGCAGGTCTCGCCTGAATTAAATCAGTTACGTCCTGTAGGGATATTTCCGTTAACAAATCAACATTATTTTAATTAATCGCGGTGACAATCACGCTCACCGCCGCTATTTCCCGCTAAGTGGGAATGTTATACCGACAGTGCTATCACCGGTTCGCCGAAGCGGGAATGCGGTTTATCGCTGATCTGTAACTCGCGCCAGGCATCGCTATTGGTAATAATCACCGGTGTCACCGTGTCATAACCCGCCTGCTTAATTTCATCGAGATCGAAGATCAACAGTAACTGGCCTTTTTTAACCGTATCGCCCTCTTTTACCTGCATATGGAAATATTGCCCCTCGAGCTGCACCGTATTAATACCGACATGGATTAATATTTCCGCGCCGCCCGTGGAGTGGATGCCAATCGCGTGTCCACTGGCGAAAGTACTGGCGATATAACCGTCGACCGGGGAATAAACCCGTCCCTCTTCCGGCACGATGGCAAAACCCGGCCCGACGATCCCGGCCGAAAAAACCTTATCATCCACCTCGCTCAGCGGGATCAGGGCCCCGGAAACCGGGGCGGCAATGTGCTCTGAGGAGACGGAGGGTGACGCCGATTCGTGGGTTTTACGCGCCATCGCCTTGTTCTCTTTTGCCACCGGAGCGGCCTGTGCTGGCTGCGCGTTTGGCTCGTCAAACCCGACGATCAGGGTTAACGCAAAGCTGCCCATAAACGCCACAACGCAACCGATAATAAAGCCAACAAACCCTTCCCCGTAGAAGATGGGCAATGTCAGTAAACCGGGCATTCCCATGGAGATGGCCGAACTTTTCGCGTAACCCACAACTGCACCGCCGAAGGCCGCGGCAATCACCGCACAGATAAACGGTTTTTTCAGCTTAAGCGTGACGCCATAAACACCCGGTTCGGTAATGCCAAACAGAGAGGCAATGAAGGAACTGCCCGCCAGCGCTTTCATTTTTTTGTCTTTCGCACGCAGCATCACCGCCAGCAATGCACCGGACTGAGCAAACACCGAGGGGCTGGAAGCGGCTTTGAGAAAGCTGTGCCCCATCACGGAAATATCATTAATGAAGACGGTGACAAATCCCCAGTGCACGCCAAAAATAACCAGCACCTGCCACGCCGCCGCCATCAGCGCACTGGCTATAATCGGGTTGAAACCGTAAATCGACACAAACAGCGATGCGACCGTTTCACTGATGGTGATACCAACCGGTCCGATGGTCATCAGCGTCAGCGGCACCATCAGCGTTAACAGGAAGAATGGCGTAAGGATATTGCGCACGCTTTCATGAATATGGCGATTCAGGAAACGTTCGATGATCGACATCAGCCAGACGCTGAAAATAATCGGGATCACCGTCCCGGTGTATTTCATCATCATCACCGGTAAGCCAAAAAAGGTCACCGGCTGGCCGCCGTCGAAAAGCCCCTGAATGCTGGGATAGATCAGTGCCCCGGCAATGGAGACCGCCACAAAGATATTGGTTTCAAATTTCCGGGCGGAGGTGATAGCCAGCAGCAACGGCAGGAAATAGAACAAGCTGTCCGACGCCGCATGCAAAATAATGTAGGTGGTCTCTTTATTACTCATCCAGCCCGCGGCCAGCACAATCGCCAGCGCGCCCTTCAGCACCCCCGCCGCGGCCATCGCGCCAAGCAGCGGTGTGAAAATGCCCGCCACCAGATCAATCAGTCGTCCCAGCACCGAGGCGTTGTTTTTCTCCTCCGATGGCGCTTTTTTGGCTTTATCATCATCCAGCAGCCCGGAAATGGCGCCAAACGCGCGAAACACTTCCGGAACACGATTGCCGATCACGATCTGTAATTGCCCTGAGCCATTCACCACCGTAATGACGCCATCCAGCGCTTCGAGCTCCGCCAGCCTGACCTTGCTGTGGTCAATAATCTTAAACCGCAGCCGTGTTGCGCAGTGCACTAACGTTGCGACGTTGTCTTCCCCACCCACCAGCGGCAGAATATTTTCTGCCAGAACGTTGCTATTCATAATGAGACTTCCCGTTTCATAAACGACAAAAATTGCCAGTTCATATGCGCTCGTTGCCTGTATCCGCTGGCCAGCAGAAAAAAAAGCAAAAAAAAACCTGGATAAAATAGTGTGAAAAAACACACTGCTTTATCCAGGTCTCGCCCAGAATATTCTGGTGACGTCCTGACGAACGTCCTCTTTCTAGCAAGCTCCGGGAGGAATTACTACTGAAACCTCCCGTTTTGTGAAAATCATCACTAAATTTGCCGCCACATGGGAAGCAAATAGCCGGGAAATACAAAACACACGTCACATTTATCGACATTATACATTGCCGATCCCGGCGACTCTTTTTATAACCAAGCCCTCAGGGCGTTACATAGATTTTTTTGGCGAAACCTGCTTTCCGTTGCTTTCACCGGCAACGGAAAGCAGGTTTTTTTGTTTTTGGCGATGGACAAACAAGGAATACCTCATGCCCTCTTTGAACAAACTCTTCAGCGCGCTGCTGGCATGCACCCTGACGACAACGTGCGCGAGCGCGTTTGCCGCACCCGATCCGGGTGT
Organism: Kosakonia sp. N21; assembly: GCF_050587465.1. Classification (NCBI taxonomy): domain Bacteria; kingdom Pseudomonadati; phylum Pseudomonadota; class Gammaproteobacteria; order Enterobacterales; family Enterobacteriaceae; genus Kosakonia; species Kosakonia sp. N21. The sequence continues at coordinate 376,290 of NZ_JBOBHR010000002.1, forward strand.
TGCAGAAAAGACGCGAATTATGGTGCTGTCGGACATCGGCAACGAACCTGACGACGCACAGTCGCTGGTGCGTTTTTTGGTGTACAGCAATGAGTTCGATGTTGAAGGGTTGATTGCCACCACATCAACATGGCTGCGCGATAAAGTGAACCCGGAGATGATGTTGAAGCGCATTGACGCGTATGAACGCGTATTACCCAACCTGCGTAAACATGCTGACGGCTACCCAAGCGCCAACGCGCTGCGTGAAGTGGTGCGCGCAGGCCGGGCGGGTTATGGCATGGACTACGTTGGCGCGGGGAAATCCACACCGGCATCCACACTTATCATTCAGGCGGTCGATAAACAGGATACCCGCCCGTTGTGGATCGATGTCTGGGGCGGCGCGGTGGATCTGGCGCAAGCGCTGTACGATGTGCGCGCAACCCGTACGCCGGAAGAGGTAAATGCGTTCGTGAGTAAGATCCGCGTCTACGCCATTTCCGATCAGGATAATACCGGTGAATGGATCCGCGCCCAGTTCCCGACGCTGCGCTATATCACCAGCATTCATGCCTGGAACGACTACTTTATTGCCACCTGGAGCGGCATGTCGTCGCGCTTTGCCGAAGGCGGTGATATGCGCCAGGTCAATAACGACTGGCTGAAGCAAAACATTCGCAACAAAGGCCCGTTGGGTGAGGCTTACCCGGCCATTGAATACACCATGGAAGGCGATACGCCTTCATTCCTCTACCTGCTGCAAAACGGGTTAAACGCGCCGGAACACCCGGAATACGGCGGTTGGGGCGGTCGCTATGCGGCCGTAAACCCCGACAGCCGCAGCGGCCTGCGCACCAGCACGTCTGATACGGTGATGGGCGTAGACGGTAAAAGCCACCGTACCGCTGCCGCTACCCTCTGGCGCTGGCGCGAAGCCTATCAGAATGATTTTGCCGCGCGCATGGACTGGAGCGTCAACAGCAACATCAGACAGGCCAACCATAACCCGTCGCTGGTGCTGAATGGGGAACCTGGCAAAGGGATCGTGGCGATGCAGGTGAAAGCGGGCGACGTCGTCAGACTGTCGGCAAAAGGCTCCCGCGATGTGGATAACGATCGCCTGAGTTATCGCTGGTGGCAGTACAAAGAACCCACCGCCACCACGATGGGCATCCATTTTGCGCCGGAGCTAAAACTGGAACAGAGCGAAACGATGGACGCCAGTTTTGTTGCGCCCGCGGTGAAAACCGCGACGCCGTTCCATATCATTCTGCAGGTGCAGGATGACGGGACGCCGTCGCTGTTCTCTTATCGCCGGGCCATTGTGACGGTGACGCCTTAAGCAGGCTGCGAATTCAGCGGGGGGTTATCCCCCGCTCGTGTTTTTCATCACCCTGGAAACCGTACGCGACTGTCAAAACAGCCTTCAGTACGGATCGTTCAGACTCGCTCCGTTACTGCTAATCACATCGCGATACCAGTAGAAGCTCTTCTTACGGCGGCGCTCCAGTGTGCCATTCCCCGCATCATCACGATCAACGTAGATAAAACCGTAACGTTTCGACATCTGCGCCGTACCGGCGCTCACCAGATCAATCGGCCCCCAACTGGTGTAACCCAGCAGTTCCACGCCATCTTCTATTGCCTCTCTGGCCTGCTGCAAATGCGCCTGCAAATACTGAATGCGGTAATCATCCTGAATGGTGCCATCCGCCGCCGGGACGTCTTTCGCGCCCAGGCCATTCTCCACAATAAACAGCGGCTTTTGGTAACGATCGTGCAGTTCATTCAACAAAAAGCGCAGCCCCTGCGGATCGATCTGCCAGCCCCACTCTGAGCTTTCCAGATGCGGGTTGGGGATCATCCGCATAATGTTGGTGCGCGAGCTTTGGTACAGTTCAGGTTGTGCAGCCGCGCAGCCACTCATGTAGTAGCTGAAGGAGATAAAATCGACGGTCTCTTGCAGATCCGCGGTATCCTGGTCGGTGATGTTCAGCGCAATATCATTTTCACGGAAAAAACGCTGGATCCATGCCGGGTACGCCCCTCTCGCCTGCACATCGCCAAAGAACAGCCAGTCACGATTCACGCGCTGCGCCTTTAATACATCTTCCGGTTTACAGGTGATAGGGTAGCGGATGCCGCCCAGCAACATGCTGCCGATTTTCGCATCCGGAATGATCTCGTGGCAGGCTTTCACCGCCCGGGCGCTGGCAACCAGCTGATGGTGAATGGCCTGATAAATCTCCTGCGGGCGTCTTTCACCCTCCAGCCCCACGCCGGTAAACGGCGCATGCAGCGCCATGTTGATCTCGTTAAAGGTCAGCCAGTATTTCACTTTGTCGCGGTAGCGGGTAAACACGGTGCGCGCATAACGTTCAAACAGGGCAATCACCTCCCGGCCGCCCCAGCCATCGTACTGTTTTACCAGGCCGTAAGGCATTTCGTAATGGGACAAGGTGATCAACGGCTGAATGCCGTAACGCGCCATTTCATCAAACAGGCGGTCGTAAAACGCCAGCCCTTCTTCATTGGGTTGCGCTTCATCGCCATTGGGAAAAATACGCGCCCAGGCAATCGAGGTGCGCAGCACGGTAAACCCCATCTCGGCAAACAGCTTAATGTCTTGTGGATAGCGGTGATAAAAATCAATCGCCACATCTTTGATGCAGCTGTTCACCCCGTCGCGCGCGACCACGCTGCCATGTACCCCCTGGGGTTGCAGATCGGACGTTGACACGCCTTTTCCCCCCTCATTCCAGGCTCCCTCAACCTGATTAGCGGCGACCGAGCCACCCCACAAAAAACCGTCCGGAAATGCCATTTGCATCGTTTTTTCTCCTTTCTCATCGGCTGCCTGCCGCAGTTGCCCGGGCAGATCAGAAATAAAAAAACCCGCGCAGCGCCGACAGAAAAACATGTCGGTGCTGTCGCAGGTTTCGCCTGAATCACTCAGTTACGCCCTGTAAAAAATGCGTTTATACGCCGCTTAACCGGTTGATATGGATAGTCAGAAACATGACCTCATCGGTGGTGAGCTGGCAGTCATAATTTTTCTCAACATAATCATAGACCTTCATGGCGCAAGCGTAAGCCGCCGGCATCATTCCGGTAATGCCCTGATAAATGCTGTCATCGCCATGCGTCACCGTATCGCGGTTCAACAGACGCAGGGCAAAAAACTTCAGGTGGGTAATAAAGCGCTGATAATCCAATGATTCCTCATTAAGCGTAATGTGCAGATCGTATTTCAGGATCGTCAGCACATCTTTAATGATGGTGGCGCTTTGCATGGTGCTGTGCATATCGCTGTTGTTTTTGGCATTCGCCAGATGCAAAGCGATAAAACCGGCTTCATCCTCCGGCAACGTGATGTTGAGTCTGGCCTCAATCAGCGCCAGCGCCTCCCGCCCGACGGCAAACTCCTGGGCATAGAAACGCTTGATATCCCACAGCAGGAAGTTTTTGATCGCCAGACCGTTACTGTGCCGCTGGAGGGCGAAGTTGATGTGATCGCTTAGCGCCAGGAACAACGTATCCTGCACGCTGATCGCCAGTCGCTGCTGCGCGAGCGCAATAATCTGCTCTGTCACCGCCAAATGCGGCGGTGGTATTTCAGCCAGTAACTGCGCAAACACATCCGTCAGCCCGGCGGATTTTTTTACAAACTGGCTTTCAATCTGGCTCTCGTCTACCCGGTCGCCCGGCTTTTTGCCGAAACCGATTCCCCGTCCGATTGCCACGATCTCTTGCTTTTCATTCGTGAGCAGGACAGCGTTATTGCTGAGTATTTTTTCTACTTTCATTCCAGCTATCTCACTGTATGGTCCTGATACCCTTCCCGGAGGTGGCGACGCACGAAAAAAAGACAAAAAAAAACCTGATTCCGTTGCGGCCGCAGTGGCTGCAATGGAATCAGGTTTCGCTCAGTTTTCCGATGACGTCCCTAAGCGACTCTTATAACGAATCGCCCCGCCAGTCTCAACCCTTCAGGCTGTGAACTGTGATGATAATCATGGATGAATCTGCAATGGGGAGCAAGATATGCGGCAGTCGCAGACATTCGTCAACTGCGCGGGCAACACATCGAACGCCACCCCCATGCAGCAGGCGTAAACCCACTCCTCAAGGGCAGACGTCTCCTGCTGCTGGCCGAAGCAGTAAACCGGCGGGCAACTCCCGGCAAGCAGCGCGCAGTTTTCGTAAGCCTGAATCAACGCCATGGCCTGTACCAGATTTAATAATGGCGCGGAACCGAGTTCAGGCAGACAATCCGCCATATAGAGTAAATAAGCGTCAACCGCGGTTTGATGGCTTTGACCGCACAGGTTTTCTTTTAAATATTGCCAGGTCGTGCACAAATATCGTGCATGTAACCGGTTGCCGTCATCAGAAAACCAGACAGAAGAAAAAGGGGCGGTTTCTTCCCGGACACGCTTCTCAGTTAATAATAGCGAGGCGCTGCCATTATTAATCAGTAATAAGGCGAGAGAAACCTTTTGCATTTCAAATGATAAATTTTTATTCATAATATCGGAAATAAAAAAGTGGCTTCGCCGTGGTAACATTCTTATAAATATACATCTTAAATGAAACTTTTCCAGGCAAATTTTCAATTATTGGGAATCAATTGAATATAATTAAAAAAAATGCAACAGTGAGTTTACCTTAAGGTTTTCTTAATAAACAAACCGCCAAGCCGCATCAGATATGCACTGCCGTCAGGCTACAGGAGGAAATTCATACAGTTAATGCACTTTTTTTGATCTTTTTTAGAATAAAACAAACGCAGCAAATATAAGATAAGAATATTTCAGCAAGTTTATAACAATAATACAAAACACGATTTCTATTATTCGGGTGAGAATAAAACGCTTTTCGACATCGACATAATGCTGAATACATCACAAAAAAATGTATGCCCGCGCCGCAATCCAGGTCGTCTTTTTGATTGCCTTATCATCTGATTCACTAAAACCGGCATCGCGCTAACCGAAAAGCACCGCAACCACAAAGGCACACCGCTGTTCATTTTCGTGCTTATCACAACAAATTCGTAACCTTACGCTTACCTTTCATCGCCTTTCAATTTTTGCTGGTTTACTATACTCGTCACAATAAGTACGACTAATCGGTGAAGATTCAGAAGGTTGTCTCCCGTGCCTTCTGGTTTGCACACACCCCAGCGGAATCAAGGCAGGTTAGTGTGAATAAGGTTAAACACGCAGTTTTCCGTCGGGCCATTGGCCTGATGACGCTTTCCCTCTGTTTTTTTCAGCTTCCGGCGCAGGCTGCTGATCCGTTATTGAGCCCCCCGTCACATTCCACGCAACCGGACAACCCGGCGGACAATCAGGCCCGCGGCATGCTGGTAGCGGTCGATCAAGCGACGATTTCCAGCGATCTGGCGGGACGTATCGTCGAGATGCCGTTCCGGGAAGGCGACCCCTTCAAAAAAGGCGATTTGCTGGCGCGTTTTGATTGCGCCATCTATCAGGCTCAATTAACCGCCTCTCAGGCGGCAACACGGGAAGCGGAAGCCGAACTGAATCAGAACCAGCAACTGGCGCAGATGAAATCGGTCGGCAGGCATGCCGTGTCCTTATCTGCCGCGCGCCTGGCGCAGGCGCAGGCAGAAAGCCAGGTTTACCAGATTCAGGTTAACCGCTGCCGGATTGTGGCACCGTTCGACGGTCAGGTGGTCAAACGGCGCGCTCAGGCTTATGAGAGCGTGGCGGCTGGCGTGCCGGTGATCGATATCGTCAATAACCGGCATCTGGAGATTGACCTGCTGGTGCCCTCCAGCTGGTTATCCATCCTTAAGCCAGGGCTGACCTTTACCTTCACACCGGATGAAACCGGCAAGCCGCTGCGCGCCAGCGTCTCCCGGCTGGGGGCGCGTATTGATGAAAGCAGTCAGACGCTGAGCCTGACTGGGGCTATCGACAGCAGCGACAACACCCTGATGGCGGGTATGAGCGGGACTGCGCATTTCCAGGAGAAACCGTGAGCAACACGCCTCCCCTTTCCGGCGAACGCGTCTTCGCCCAATTTCTGGGCATTGAACGTCAGGCGCGTTCGGCAGACACAATCGAAGCACTGGCTTACTGCATCGTCAACGACAGCCAGTCGCTGTTCGGATTTCGCCACGCCGCGCTGGTGATCAACGGCACGGTGCGCGCCGTCACCGGCGTAACACAACCGGCCCCTCACGCCCCCTTCGTGGCTTTTATCGAGCGGGCCAACGCCCGACTGCAACGCCAGCAGCAACATAACCAATGCGCCGTCGTCGACGCCACCGCGTTGGATCAACAAAGCCGTAATGACTGGCTGGCGCTGTCCGCCCCGGAAGCGCTGTGGGCACCGCTGAAAGATCGCCAGGGGCGCGTATTTGGCGGTATCTGGTATGCGCGAGAGCAGCCCTGGCAACAGGCCGAACTACTGCTGGCGGAGCAGTTGGCGCACGCCTTTAGTCATGCCTGGCTGGCACTGGAGCCACAGCCGGTCTGGCGACGTCCTCGCTGGCGCTGGAAACTGGCGATACCCGCCCTGTTGCTGGTCGGGTGCCTGTTTATTCCCGTACACCAGTCCGTGCTGGCGCCAGCGGAAGTGATCCCGCTTAACGGCCGCATTGTCGCGGCCCCGCTGGACGGCGTGATTCAGGCCTTTGCCGTGCAGCCCAATCAGGCCGTGCACAAAGGCGACCTGCTGGTGCGTTTTGACGATACCACCTTAAAAGCGCAGGCAGATGTCGCCGAACGGGCGTTAAACGTTGCGGAAGCAGAATACCGCGCCAGCGCGCAGCGTGCCTTTCAGGATACCGATTCCAAAGCGAGGCTCGATTTCCTTGCCGCACAAGTCGCGCAAAAGCGTGCCGAGCGTGACTATGCCAACGCGCTTCTGAGCCGCAGCGAAATCCATGCCGAGCGGGATGGCATCGCGGTTTTTGCGGACGCTGAGCGCTGGGTGGGGAAACCGGTTCGTACCGGAGAACGGTTGATGGATCTGGCCGATCCGGCTTCCGTGTCGCTGCGTATTGAACTGGATGTCGGTGACGCTATCCGCCTGAAGCCGGATGCGCCGATTACCCTGTTTCTCGACAGCGATCCGCTCACCCCGCACGGTGCGCTGTTAGATCGCATTGCTTACGAATCAGAACAGACGCCCGCCGGCAATCTGGCGTACCGCCTGGACGCCCGTTTCACCGGAGAGCCGCCGCGCATTGGTCTGCGCGGTACGGCTAAAGTATCCGGTGAATATGTGCCGCTGGCGGTGTATCTGTTCCGGCGTCCGCTTGCCGTATTGCGCCAGTCGGTTGGATTATGACAAACGATGTAATGAGCCGCATCCTGCCCGCGCTGCGCCGCGACCTGCAACTGGTGGAGTCAGCGAAAGGGCTGGACGGCGCACCTCAGTGGGTGCTGGCGGATCCGGTCACCGGGCGTTACTTCACGCTGACACCCTCCGCGATACGTCTGCTACGCCACTGGCCTTTGCGCCAGCCCGGCAAGGTGCTGGATGCGGCAAACCAGGAACCCGGTTTGCCGTTGCAGGAAAAGGAGCTGGAACAACTGCTGCGCTTTCTGCGCAATCACGATCTGATTGCCGCCAGCGACCCGCTGCAACGCCAGGGGTATGCCCTGAAAGCCGCAGCCCAGCGGGTCAGTCTGTGGAAAACCCTGCTGCACCAGTATCTCTTTTTCCGCATTCCGTTATGGCGTCCGGACCCGTTGCTCAGCCGTTGCTGGCCGGTGCTGCAACGTTACGGCCTGCCTCTGCTGCGCGTGGTATTACCGTGCATATTGCTACTGGGGAGCTTTCTCGTCAGCCGTGACTGGGTGCGCTATACCCAAACCTTTCCGCATATGTTCAGTCTGCAAGGGATGGCGGTCTTCGGCATGGCGCTGGTCTTCGCCAAATTTTTCCACGAGCTGGGACATGCGTTTATGGCGAAACGCGCAGGCTGCCGGGTGCAAACCATGGGGGTGGCGTTTATCGTGCTGTTCCCTCTGTTTTATACCGACGTCAGCGATGCCTGGAAACTGAAGGATCGGCGTGCCCGATTGTTGATCAGCGCAGGCGGCATTCTGGCGGAGCTGATCCTCGCCTGCATTGCGTTGCTGACGTGGGCGCTGCTGCCCGATGGCCCGCTGCGCACGGCGGTGTTTATGCTCTCCAGCGCCACCTGGATCACCACGCTGGTGGTCAACCTCAACCCGCTGATGCGTTTTGACGGTTATTTTTTACTGAGTGATTTCTGGCGAGTCGAAAATTTGCAGGATCGCGCCTACGCCTTGTGCCGCTGGCGTTTGCGTGAAGCCCTGTTTGCTTACGGTCACCCACCGCCGCACACCTGGTCGCCCGCCCTACAGCGCAAACTGCTGCTGTGGGGATATGCCTCATGGATATGGCGCTTTTTCCTGTTTTTTGGCATCGCGCTGCTGGTGTATCACTTTTTCATCAAAGTCATCGGCATCCTGTTGATGCTGGTGGAAATTGGTTGGTTTATTGCCCTCCCGGTGCTGAAAGAAGCCTCTATCTGGTGGTCTATGCGTAAAACTGCTCACCCTGCCAGGCTGCTGCGTTCCGGCCTGATCCTGCTGGCGCTCCTTGCTGTCCTGCTGTTCCCGTGGCGCGGCAGTATCCGTATTCCGGCGGTGCTGGAAGCGGAAAATGTGAGCGTACTTTATGCCCCGAGCGCCGCCCAGGTGCGCACATTGCATGTCCGCGACGGTCAGCAGGTGAAAGCCGGCGATGTGTTGCTGGAGCTGACCTCGACCGATCTGGATTATCGCCTTGCCATTGAACGCCAGCAGATTAGCGTCCTGCAACAACAGCGCCAGCGAGGCGCTGGGCGGCAGGAAACCGCCAGCGAAACGCAGGTGCTTGACCGCCAACTGGCGGAATCACTGGCCCGTTACCGCGGGCTGGATGCGCAGCGCCAGCGGCTATCGATCGCCGCACCGCAGGCGGGACAGGTGAGAGACGTGGCGCGGGATATGACCGAAGGACGCTGGTTGCCTACCGACTTACCCCTGTTGCGCGTGGTTGAGCCAGGCGCTGGCAAAGTCCAGGGCTATTTGCCTGAAGACACCCTCAAGCGCGCGAAAACCGGCATGACCGGGGAGTTTATTGCTGACGATCCGGCCTACCCGCGCCTTGCAGTTCGCTTAAGCGATATTGCGCCCACCGGCACCGCCTGGTTACAGCAAGAGATGCTGGCCTCCGATCGACACGGCCCCATTGCCGTACGTCGCGATCGCGACCACAACCCGCAACCGGTGCAGGCGCAGTATCGTGTCCGCTTTGTGGTGCAGGACGGTCAGTTCCAGCCGCCGCAACAACCGCTGCGGGGTAGCGTCATTCTGCAAGGGGAAAAAGAGTCGATCCTGGGTGCCGTCTGGCGACGGGTCGCTGCACTGGGGATCCGCGAGAGCGGATTCTGATCGCCGGAAACAGACGAAACGGCGGTCTATGGCGATCTCAAAAAAAGATTAAGAATATATCCTTGAATCTATAAGACAAATCTCATTTGTCTGGCTATGTTTTAATCGTGGCCGGACATTCCAACACAACACCGTTCTGCCGCAGCATACCCGAACCTCCCCCACCTCTGGGGCTAAACAGCATGATGACTGTTATCCGATGGGCTTAGCTATACCGTGAAGCCGCTTTCTGGCAAGGAGAGATCTGTATGAAACGCGCTCAATATTTGCTTACAAAAACCACCATTGCCGCTACGTTGGGGATCGTTTTTTCGCTACCGCAGTCGGCTTTCGCCTGCAACGGGGCGGGTGACGAATTTATTGGCAGTGTGTGTTATATGGCGATCCGCTATTGCCCGGAAGGCTATCTACCCGCCGACGGCAGAACGCTGAACGTCAATGGTTACCAGGCACTCTATTCCCTGATTGGCAATATCTACGGTGGCACCGCGCCCACAACCTTTACGCTACCCGACCTGCGCGGCAAAACGGCGATTGGCACGGGTACAGCAGCGACGCCGTCAGGTAACGTTACCTACACGCTCGGCAAAGCCATCGGTCAGGAAACCGCCGTTGGCAGCGGCACCAGTTCAGTGGTGCTCAACGCCGCGCAAATCCCGCCGCATACCCACCCGGCAACGCTTTCACTGAGCGGGACCAGCACCGCGGTCACCCTGCCCCTTAGCGGCAGCATCACAAACCTGCCTTTTAACGCCGTTGCCAGCCTCGGCGTAACCGGTATTGCCAAAATCGGCTCATCAACCACCAGCGGCCGCACGGTTAACCTGACGGATAAAAGCCTGCTCACCTCCGTTAGCGGCCCCGCCGCACTGCTCTACGCACCTGCGGGCGCAACCAACGACAGGCAGTTGGGGCCAGATGGCAGCGTGACAGGAACCGCCAGCGGTTCGGTCGCCGGCACAGCCAGCGGCGGCCAGTTATCAGGTTCGGCGGCCGGCACCGTCACTCTGCCGTTAACCGGAACGGTCAATGTGGGCGCCAATGTCACCACGCCAAATCCTGTTACGGTGCCGGTGTCGGTATCGGTACCGGTGCGCGATCCGTCACTGCCCCTCACGGCGTGTATCGCCGTCACTGGGCTTTACCCGGTTAATCCAGGCTGATTCGCCGCTGCAGATGGGCAGTTTTTTGCTGCCCATCACACGCAGCGACGGAACAGAGACAAAAAAAGCACAAAATGCAAATATATCTATTCAATTACATAATTAAGACATAAATTACATTTAAGAAACAAATTGAAACGTTTTCCCGCAACCTGACGGCGCTGAGTCCATGGCATGCGGAAATGATGATCGGAATGTTATTCGTCTGCTGGGGTACCTCTATGTTATGGCGTGATCTGTTCAGTAACCGTCGCGTTGCCCGTCAACAACGCACTCACTCTCCCCGGCCCGTTGAGATAACGCAGCCCGTCCCACTGGGGTACGCGCTTGAGCCCAGGATGCTGTTTGACGGCGCGGTTGCCGCAACCGTGGATCAAACTGCCGCCGCGCAGGAGACCACACCAACGCCCACCGCAGACACAGCGACGCACGCCGACGATAGCCACGCGCAAAGCAGCGAGAGTCAAACCCAGGCCGCCAGTCAGGACACCACAACCGATAGCACGAAAGTCGCGGTCGCCGCCGATAGCGCACAAACCCACAAAGAAGTGGTGTTTGTCGATACCTCCGTGGCGAATTACCAGACACTGCTCAGCCAGGTGCCCACCGGCGCGGATGTGGTGTTGCTGGATAGCAGCAAAGATGGCCTGTCGCAGATGGCGGAATGGGCGCAAACGCACAGCGGCTATGACGCGATTCACATCATCAGTCACGGTGCGGAAGGCCGTCTCTATCTCGGGGATTTAACGCTGGACAGCACCACCCTCACCTCACGTCAGAGTGATTTGAGCGCGCTTGGCGCGGCGTTAACAGACAGCGGTGACATTCTGCTGTATGGCTGCTCGGTGGCATCCGGCGAAGGGGTGAATTTTATCAATTCGCTCGCCAGCGCGACCGGCGCAGACGTAGCGGCCTCCAGCGATCTTACGGGCAGCGTGGCGAAAGGCGGCAACTGGACGCTGGAAAAAAGCGTTGGCAGCGATGGGATCCAGGCGGATGCGCTGGCGTTCAATGACTACAACGAACTGCTCACTGTCGTCGTGTTTGATAACGCAGATTTAAATAGCGGTAGCGGGATCTACAACAAAACGGTCAGCTCCGTCGGGTTCACCTTTTCCGGCCAGGACGGGTATTCGTTTTCCAATAACTACGGCACCAACTACAACGTCTTCCCTGACAGCGCCGGAAACCCAACCGGCGATGCCACCAAGCTGACGATTGCAGTGGCCTCCGGCTATACCTTCGATCTGACCAGTTTCAGTTACTACACCTCGCTGAATGACACGATTACGGTCACCTTTACCTATGCCAACAACACCACCGTCACCGGGACACTGACAGCTACTGCGAATGCCAATATCACCCTCTCGAATTTCTCGGTGTTCCGTGACGCGTCAAATAATGCCCTGTCCACCTCCGCGAACGACGTCATCAAAGTGGTGATCTCCAGCGCGAACGGGACGGGGGGCTTCGACTTCGGAACCAATAACTTTGATATTTCCGACGTCAAAGCCATCGTGGCGTCAAATGCGACCTCCACCGTCACCGCCGGTCCGTCTGGTGAAGCCACCACGTTTTCCACCACCGCGACATCGGCTGCCAGCGCCACCTCGCTGATGGACTTTACGATAGCCGACCCGGGAACATCCGATGGCCTTGCCACCAATGTTAGCGCGTTCTACGCGACCGTAAGCGGAACAGCCACCTCGTCGGAACTGGCGAAGATGAGTTTCTTACTCAACGGGCCGGACGCCACCAACGTGCTCGGCACTTATGACAGCAGCACCGGCAGGATCACCTTCTCCGGACTGAGCCTGTCGATTGCTGATGGTGGTAGCGAAACCTACACCATCAAGGCGTATTACAACGACAACACCAGCAGTAACGATATTACCGATCACCACACCGTGGTGTTGTCGGTCAACGCCAGCAATTTTACCTCGGTCTCCGGCGGTTCGACCTTCGCCAGCAGCCAGGCCAACGTTACCAATGGCAGCGGCGCGAGCATTGACATCGCCGCCACCAAACTGATTTACAGCCAGTCGCCGTCCACGTCGGTGGTCAGCGGCATCAACTTCACCACCCAACCGGTGGTGATCGCCGTGGACGATCGCGGCAATATCGATACCGATTTCAACGGGTCAGTCACGCTGAGCGAAAATGGCAGCGGTTCACTCACCGGCACCACCACCGTCACCGCCTCGAGCGGTACGGCCACCTTTAGCGGCGTGAAATACACATCAGCCAGCGATGCAGACGCCAACTTTGTACTCACCGCCGCAGCCGGTAGCCTGGTGAGCGCTACCTCGGCCTCCATCAACCCGGATGTGGTCGCAACAAAGCTGGTCTTCAGCACACAGCCTGTTCCCACCGCCATCCAGAATGGGCAAAGCACCAGTTTTACCACCGTCCCGGTTGTCCAGGCCGTCGATGCGAATGGGATGGTGGACCAGGATTACACCACCAATATCGTGCTTTCAGTCACCGATCCTAACGACGGAACCGTCGATGGCACGGTCAACAGCTTTACGGTCACGTCCGGCGATCAGGACGCCAGCAGCACCACGGTCACGCTGACACCGTCGGGCGGTATCGCCACCTACAGCGGCCTCGTCATTATGTATACCAACAGCGGCAGCACCAACACGCTGGCGTTACGGGCCACATCGGGCAGTTTGACGGCGATTAACAGCTCGTCGATCACCGCCACCACGAATTCCGCGCCGGTCTTTAGCAACCTGAACGGTGGTGCGACCTACACCGAAAACGGCAGTGCGGTGGTCATCGACAGCGATGTGACCGTCGCCGACACCGAACTGGATGCCCTTAACAGCGGGCTGGGTAACTATAACGGCGCGTCGATCACTGTCGCCCGCAACGGCGGGGCCAGCAGCAATGATCTCTTCGGTAACAGCGGCCTGCTGGGGGCGCTCACGCAAGGACAAAGCTTTACCTACAACGGCACCACGGTAGGCAGCGTCACCACCAATTCGGCGGGCACGCTGACACTGACCTTCAACAGCAACGCCACGTCCGCCATTGTGGATGCAGTACTGCAATCCCTGACCTACGCCAACAGTTCTGACGATCCGCCCACCAGCGTGACGCTGGGCTGGACCTTCAACGATGGTTCCATCAACAGCAGCGGCACGAATCAGGCGGTATTGAGTATTACGCCAGTGAACGATGCGCCGGTGATCAGCAACACCGCTGTCAGCAAAACCTTCAATGAAGACAGCGCGCAGACCTTTACCGCTGCCGATTTCGGCTTCAGCGATGTGGACAGCGGCGACACCCTGCAATCGATCACCATCGTCACTGCGCCGGGCGCGGGCGAGCTGTTTATTGACGCCAATGGCGATGGCGTGCGCGGCGTTGGCGACACGCTGCTGGGCAACGGTGCAGTGGTCAGCGCGGCCAACATCAGCAAACTGACCTTCCGCCCGGCGGCGGATGCCAACGGCGCAGGGTATGCGGCCTTTACCTGGACCGTCAGCGACGGTACCGTCTCGTCCGCCAACCTTGGCACCATGACCCTTAACGTCACGGCAGTAAACGATGCGCCAGTCATCAGCAACACGGCTGTCAGCAAGACCGTCAACGAGGACAGCGCGCAGACCTTTACCGCTGCCGATTTCGGCTTCAGCGATGTGGACAGCGGCGACACCCTGCAATCGATCACCATCGTCAGCGCACCGGCTGCGGGCGAGCTGTTTATTGACGCCAATGGCGATGGCGTGCGCGGCGTTGGCGACACGCTGCTGGGCAACGGCGCGGTGGTCAGCGCGGCCAACATCGGCAAACTGACCTTCCGCCCGGCGGCGAATGCCAACGGCGCAGGGTATGCGGCCTTTACCTGGACCGTCAGCGACGGTACCGCCTCGTCTGCCAACGTCGGCACCATGACCCTCAACGTCTCGGCGGTGAACGATGCACCAACCTTATCTAACGGCGCGACCGTCACACTGACCACCACCAACGAAGATAACACCTCATCCGCCACCACCGTCTCCTCATTGCTCAGCAATGCGGGCTATGGTGATGTCGACAGCGGTGCCACCAGCGGTATTGCCATTACGCTGACCACGGGCAACGGCCACTGGCAATACTCCACCGACAGCGGCGCAAACTGGTTCAATGTTGGTACGGTATCGGGCTCATCCGCCCTGTTACTGACCTCAACAGCGCAGGTTCGCTATGTGCCGGACGGGGCCAATGGTGAAACCGCAACGTTTGCTTTCAAAGCGTGGGATCAAACCAGCGGTTCCGCCACAACGGGGGCCAGTACAGGCCTTGCAGACACCTCAACGTCTGGCGGCAGCAGCGCATTCTCAAACGCCAGTGCTCAAGCTTCCATGACGGTCAGCAGCGTCAATGATGCGCCCACTGTCGGTAGCGCCATTGGCAGTCAAAGTGCAACAAAAGACGCCGTATTCAGCTTTGCCGTTCCTAATGGCGCATTTGTTGACGTCGATACCGGTGACACGCTCACGCTGACCGCGACGCTGGCCGATGGCTCAGCGCTGCCCGCCTGGCTGAGTTTCAACCCGTCGACACGCACCTTCTCGGGAACACCAGCCAGAAGCGATGTGGGCAACCTGAGCATCCGGGTCACCGCAACGGACAGCAGCAGCGCGTCGGTCAGCACGACCTTTGGCTTAACCGTCAATAACAGCAACCTGCCGCCGGTCGTTGCCACCCCCGTTGCCGATCAGGCGGTTACACAAGGCGGCAATTTCAGTTTCACCGTGCCAGCGGGCACCTTCACCGATCCGGACGTTGGCGAAATTTTGACGCTGAGCGCGACGCTGGCGGATGGTTCTGCGCTGCCTGGCTGGCTGAGCTTTAACCCGACGACCCGCACCTTCTCTGGCACACCGGCAAATGGTGATGTCGGGAATCTGGCGATTCGGGTGACCGCCACCGACAGCGCCAATGCGTCCGTTAGCACCACCTTCGGGCTGAACGTCACCAATGTTAACGACGCGCCGGTGCTGTCGGGCACACTGAACGCGCAAACCGCGACACAAAACAGCAGCTTCAATTTTACCGTTCCGGCAAGCCTCTTCACCGACCCGGATGTTGGCGACACGTTGACGCTACGCGCCACCCTGGCGGATGGTTCCGCGCTGCCAGGCTGGCTGAGCTTTAACCCGGCGACCCGCACCTTCTCAGGTATACCGGGTACGGGTGATGCCGGAAGCTTATCTATTCGGATCACCGCCACCGACGGCAGTAACGTTTCGGTTAGCACCGCCTTTACGCTGACGATTGCCGCCAGTAACGACAGCGGCGGCGACCCGGAATTCCGCATGAATGCGGGCAGTTCTCAGCCTCCAGCGCCCTCTGCCCCGCCGATGATCACGGTGGTTGCGAATGCGCCGGTCACCTTAGGCGCGTTGTTCTCTCCGCCATCTCTCGGCGCGCTGAATAGCGCACGAACAGCAGACGTCGCAACGGTCACATCGACGATTTTTCAGTCATCCCAGCGGACAGCACCAGACAACAACACACCGATCAGCCAGGTGGCGGGCACGTTTGCCCAGGGTGCCACCTCCAGCAGCGCCAGCCTGTTTGAAAGTTCGCTCGGTTCGTTCCCCAGTTTCAACAATGGCGGTGCGCTGGGTGGGGCATCTTCACTGGCGAGCATGTTCTCGGGAAACAGCCTGCCTTCGCTGTCGCCCATGGCGGTGTTCTCCGGCGGGAGCTGGCGCAACATCAATGCCAGTGATGGCGCGACCACACCCATCGCCGCGCAGATGCACTTCGCGCCCGATCTGGAGTGGCAATTACACCGTATTGGGGATGACGCGCAGCAGCGGCTGGTCGTCATTGAGCAGGCGTTGAGGGAGGTCGGGCAAATCACCGACGACAGACAACGCACATAAACGCGCCTCAGGGTCAGGGCGTGGGTGACAATAACAACAAGAGTCAGCAGGGGTGGAATCGTGTTAAAGGGTCGTAAACTTTTCAGTCTGAGCCTCATCATAGTGGCCATGAGCGGCTGCGCCGTCAACAGCCAGCCGGTTTCCAAAACGGAAGGTGAGCAGCGTATTCAGCAGGACAAAATCGCCATGTTCAGCAAACAGGAGCCGGTCACCGCGCCGATAACGCTCTATGACGCCATGGCGAGGGCACTTAAATACAACCTGGAAGCCCGTCTTAAGGTGATGGAGCAGGCGTTATCGCAACAGCAACTGGAGCTTGCGCGCTATGACATGCTGCCGCAGATTGCCATGTCGGCCGGCTACGTTGGCCGCAGCAATACCAGCGCCTCCAGCAGCCGAAGCGTTGAAACCGGGCGGCAATCACTGGAGCCGTCTACCTCGCTGGATCAGAACCGTGACGTCGCCGACCTGACCATGGTCTGGAACGTACTGGATTTCGGCGTTAGCTATGTCAGCGCCAAACAACGGGCCGATCAGCGCTGGATCGCCGATGAACGCAAACGCAAAGTCGTGCATACCGTTATTCAGGATGTGCGTTCAGCCTACTGGCGGGCCGTGGCGGCAGAACGCCTGCTGGGCCGCATCGACAGTCTGATTGACCGGGTTAACCAGGCGCGTGAAGCGAGTGAGCATATGAGCGCGCAGCAGGTGGGCGATCCGGTTGAAGTACTGAGTTATCGCCGCACGCTGATTGATGCCGTGCGTCAACTGGAAGAGCAACGGCGGGCGTTATCGCTGGCGAAAACCGAGCTGGCGACCTTAATGAACCTTCCGCTGGATAGCGCCTATACGCTGGCGTTACCGGAAAAAGATGACATGACGGTACCGCAACTGAATGTCGATTTCGCCACCCTGGAGCAGACAGCGCTGTTAAATCGCCCGGAACTGAAAGAGCAGGATTATCAGGTGCGCATTCATGCAGCCGAAACCCGCAAATCGCTGCTGCGGATGCTGCCGGGGCTGGAGGTCAGCGCCGGCGGTCACTATGACAGCAACTCGTTTATGGTGAACCAGAGCTGGGCGGATGTGGGAGTGAAGGTCACCTGGAACCTGTTTAATCTGCTGTCCGGTCCTGCGGCGTACAAAACGGCGAAGGCCAATGAGAGCGTCTCGGAAGTTCAACGCCAGGCGATGTCGCTGGCCATCATGGCGCAGCTGTACGTCGCCCGTGCGAATTTCAATGAAGCGCAGCGCCAGTACAAAACCAGTGAGGAGCTGAGCGATCTGGATGGTCAGATTGCCGGGCAGTTGAGAAACCGCTACAAGGCGAACAGTATCGGGGAGTTGCAGCTGATTCAGGGGGAACTGAACGCGCTGAATGCCAATCTGCGTCAGGATCTGGCCTATGCAGAACTGCGCAACACCTACGGTCAGATCCTCTCAACCGTCGGGCTGGATTTACTGCCCAAAACGCTGCCGTCCGATCGTCTGGTCGACATCAGTCAGGCGCTACGCCAGTCAGAAAGCAACTGGCAAAAAGGCAATATCAGCGCCATGCAGTCGTTCTGATCTATGGCTATTGCTGGCGCCTGCAACAGGGGCGCCAGCCCATCTGGCAGGCTTCAGTAATAACCTTTCAGGGTTTCCAGCAAAGCGCTACGAGAAAAAAGCCACCCGCAAACACGGGTGGCTTAAGGCATTCCTGATACGTAAATATCGTCACGGTTGCCTGTACCGATCATTTCATACCGCAATTTTGTACATATCACTATATCGGTTTACATAGATACACCGATTCCGCCCGGTATGTTTGCCGTGATAGAGGGCTTTATCGGCTCTTTCCAGTACTCTGTGCAAACTTTCATTTTCATGCACCTGGGTTAACCCGGCAGTAAACGTTATGCCGTGATCGCCAGCGGCTATTTCCGTATTGGCGACCAATAATCTGATCCTTTCCGCGATGGCAAAGGCATCTTCATCACTGGAGGCATGAAGTAAAATAATAAACTCTTCACCACCGTAACGATAAACAGGCTCACACTTGCGCGTCTCATCTTCTAACTGAATAGCCAATGCGCGTAACACCTGATCGCCAGTTAAATGACCATAGTTGTCATTTATTTTCTTGAAATGATCAATGTCCAGAAGCAGCAAATAGAGACCGTCTTTCGCAAACTTTTCTGATGTCTTATCAAAGGACTCATCAAGCGTCCGACGCAACGGCAGGCCGGTTAAGGCATCAAAGCTGGTGCGCCGCTGCAAAAGGTGCGTCTTGTAGAGTGTCAACGACTGGTTAAAGGCCAACAGCGCTGATGCAAACGCCCCAAATGAATCAGCGGAGGCTTCATTGAACGTCAAGACCGCCATCAGCTCACGGCATTTTTCATGTATGCGGATGTGCTTATGATGAATATCCAGCAGATAACTTTTATCATCTCTGTCTTCCTTGAGTTTTTGCTGAAGCCAGATACCGAATTCGCAACGCGAATGTGCATTACAGCTTGTGATATCTGAAGCATGCTCATGTTTCTTCGAAACATAATACAGCACTTTAACCAACCATTTGAAATGCGCATCCGATGATTTATTAAGCCCGGAAATAGTGGCATCAATATACTTATATTCCCTATTCATTATTCGTTCCTCTCCGTTATATTTTTCAAATAATAACAAAAAGCAACTATAATTCCGTAAAGCAAACCGGCATGACAAGTAAGGTTATTGTCAAAAAACTTCAAGCCGGCAATAAACGTAGCGTTGCATTTCCTGAAGGCAAAAGGCTGCCAGCAATGCTGACAGCCCTGTGTTATCGTTGGATATATAAAGGAGGAGAAGCGCCTGACGTTTAATCAAACACGCCATTGATGATGGCGGTCACAATTGCCGTACTCAATGCAACCAGCACTAAGTCATCACCCACAATGCGCCACTCATAGCCCGGATAATAGGGCAACTGACCCAGCATTGAGGCCGGGACTGTCTTTTTGGCAATGCCCGGAGGGAGCGGTTTGCCGCGGGCCAGGTTTTTCGCGATGCCCGGAGGTAAGGCCTGATACCCCACCAGACCATAGTTAACCGCCAGCTCGCGCGCGGTTGAGAAACTGATATCGGATTCTACGTGATCGGGTTTGCCTTTATTTTTACCCTGCCCATTTGATTGCTGTGCAGAGGCGCTATTGTTACCGTGATTGCCACTATTGCCGTGACCGCCTCCGTTCCCATTACCATTGCCATGCCCGTTACCGGGATTAGCCAGTACAGGGGTAACCAGCACAGATAATGAAATCACTGCGGCTATAGCGGTTGAAATACTGCGACGCGTAAACATGATCATTCCTTCAGGGTGGTAGTACTGTTTTTAATTCTAAAATAGACATGCGAATTTTCTATCTCTCTAATTCTTATTTTTTCGCCTGCAAAAATTTGCATTAAAGATTAAAAAATAACCCTTACCACTGAAACATCATTATATTCAGCGCGATACAAAACCTTAAGAAATTAAGCTAACGCTTGGTGTTTTATTATATAACGGTCACACTATTTATACCGATTAGAGTTACAAAAAGGCCCGCTTTCGCGGGCCTCAGACAGACATCACATTAACACGAACCTATCAGGCATGATGCTCGATAACGTTGTTGGCGTTTTCGATCGCAATTTTGCGCGGTTTTTCACTCTCCGGAATGTCCTGATAAATAGAGAGCTGTAAAAGCCCGCTTTCAAGTTTTGCGTTGCTGACGCGGGCATGTTCCGGTAAGGAAAAACTCAAACGAAAGTCTGAACGACGTATGCCTTTGTATATCCAGCCTTGTTCATCCTGAGATTCGTTCTCAGCACGGTTACCCGAAATATTAAGGTTACCGCCGACGGTCTCGATTTCGAGTTCATCTTCCTTCCAGCCCGGCACGCTGACATTTAACAGGTAGTTGTTTGCATCGACTTTTTTCAGATCGTAGGCCGGTAACGATGCAACGGGGGAGTCCCCGGTTAACTGGCTAAATAGTCTGTCGATACGGTTAAAACGGTCAGCAAAAGCAGAATCAGAAAAGCCTGGGAGTGCTGACAAGGTTCTGAGTGCCATAAATTAACCTCCTGAATAATCGATTCAAAAGCTCAAGTTACAGGCAAGCGTTGCTTGTCCGTTGGTATAAATAATTCCTGCCAACCGTTTTTCAAGGGGAAAAGTGGAAATTTTTTCAACCTTGCATGTTAAGGGCTCAGAGGCGGTGAGTGATAAACCATCCAGGCCAGGCAGCCCGACTATCCGTTCGCCATAACGTAATCGTATCGAAAATTTAGCCGATGACCATAAGCCAGCTTGAAGTCGCAGCCAGCACTACTACCAGGATCATTAATTTTATGAATCGGAATGCAGCAATTTGCGATTAGTCTGTTTTCGGACGGTGCGCTATAACATGTATAATGGATATGACTTATGACAAGAACCAACTTATTTACTGGCGGTGCCGATGTCGCATCTGCCAGTTTTTATTTTATATGAAACAAACTTCCCCCCGCTATGCCATCCCGATTAACTCCCGGTCCAATTTGGTGATGGCGTCCGCTGGTTTTATTTGTCTATCTGAACGATATTAAATATTCACATCGCAGCGATATGCGCGACAGAGCATTTCTTGTTTGTCGGTGAACGCCATAGAGTTTCTTGAGGAGAGGTTATGAAGCCAGTAGAAGACGTGATTAATGATCTGCAGTCTCGTGCTTTAGCGTATGAGATAATTTTTCAGTCCCTGTTCACAGAGCTGCCTCAATTTTTCAAAGATAAAGCCATTGAGAACATCGAGCTTAACTTCAAAGCATTTGAATCGGGCACACAGTCTGAATCGGGGAAAGCAAAGCTCGACGCGGCAAAAGCGGTGGCATCCAGAATTACGGGAGTGAAGCTTAAATCGTCTTCCCAGGGTTGATGCTGAAGCGGTAGCGGTTGACGTCTGGTTACTTCGAAATGGTACGCCCTACAGGGTTCGAACCTGTGACCTACGGCTTAGAAGGCCGTTGCTCTATCCAGCTGAGCTAAGGGCGCATTTCGTGGATGATGCTCCCTGCAAGGGGAAACGCCTGGAATTATACGGTCAGCGCCTGGTGAGTCAATGACTTTTCCGCCAGTTGCTTGCTTAGTGAACGGCAGTGCACACTTTCACAACGTTTCCCGGTCGCGAACCGCCAAATGCGCCCCGCTCTTGCTCCTGTTTCGGGCGGTCGCGGGGAGGAAAACCGCAAACGGTAACTGACAGCACGTCGCGCTTCTGACAAAATAGTCGCATCCCCCTTAGTTGAATGACAGATGGAATCCTCTCTCTGATGGCAGCAAAGATTATTGATGGTAAAACGATTGCGCAGCAGGTGCGCTCTGAGGTTGCGGAAAAAGTTCGGGCGCGTCTGGCGGCCGGAAAACGCGCACCGGGCCTGGCTGTCATACTGGTTGGCAGCAATCCTGCATCGCAAATTTATGTCGGCAGCAAGCGCAAAGCCTGCGAGGAAGTGGGTTTCATCTCCCGCTCTTACGATCTTCCGGAAACCACCAGCGAAGCTGAATTACTGGAGCTTATCGACAAACTGAATGCCGATAGCGCCATTGACGGCATTCTGGTTCAGTTGCCGCTGCCTGCTGGCATCGACAACGTGAAAGTGCTGGAGCGCATTGCACCAGACAAAGATGTGGACGGTTTTCACCCTTATAACGTCGGTCGCCTGTGTCAGCGCGCTCCGCGCCTGCGCCCGTGCACGCCGCGCGGTATCGTTACGCTGCTGGAGCGTTACAACATCGATACCTACGGCCTGAATGCGGTCGTGATTGGCGCATCCAATATTGTCGGTCGCCCGATGAGCATGGAACTGCTGCTGGCGGGTTGCACCACCACCGTGACGCATCGGTTCACCCGCAACCTGCGCCACCATGTGGAAAACGCCGATCTGCTGATCGTCGCCGTGGGAAAACCGGGGTTTATTCCCGGCGAGTGGATCAAAGAAGGCGCTATCGTGATTGATGTCGGCATTAACCGCCTGGAAAACGGTAAAGTCGTCGGCGATGTGATTTATGAAGAAGCCGCGGCGCGCGCCTCATATATCACCCCCGTTCCGGGGGGTGTCGGCCCGATGACCGTCGCCACCCTGATCCAGAACACGCTGCAAGCGTGTGAAGAATATCATGATGTAGAAGGCGCATAAGATGGCAACATTTTCCCTTGGTAAACACCCGCACGTTGAGCTGTGCGATCTGCTGAAACTGGAAGGCTGGAGCGAAAGCGGCGCGCAGGCGAAAATCGCCATCGCCGACGGCCTGGTGAAAGTGGACGGCGCAGTCGAAACGCGCAAGCGCTGCAAAATCGTCGCCGGGCAGATCGTGAGCTTTGAAGGCCAGAGCATCACCGTTACCGCGTAAGCCTCACTCCCCGTTCGGGGAGAGCGAAAACTGCCCCCCCTCTTCTCCTGGAGAAGAGGATTGGGTGAGGGGAACGTGTTGTTATCTCCCCTCACCTATCACGGTTAATTATCGATCAACCTCAAAGAATCACGATCTCATTTGGCTGAATGTAAAAATTTAGTTGCGGCTGACGCTTGCTTCTCTCACGATAAGTAGAACGTTCTACTAAAACGTTCTACTTACAATAACAGCGCTAAAAGAGCGCACTTTCGGGGGAGATCAGCATGAGTCTGATATCAGGGTTTGTTAAATCGTTGTCTAAATTGTCGATGATCGGCCGCGCCTTAATGCTGCCCATCTCGCTGCTACCTGCCGCGGGCTTGTTACTGGCCTTCGGTGATAAATTCCACTTACCGCTGATGATGAATGCAGGCGGGGTTATTTTTGACAACCTGCCGATGCTTTTTGCTATCGGCTCGGCGGTTGGGCTGGCATCGGAATCCGGCATTGCGGCACTGTCGGCGGCGGTGTCCGTATTTGTCACCAATATTACTATCGGCACGATGCTAAGCATTACGCCGGAGATGGCCTCGCAGGGCGGTAAATACGCGATGGTGGTCGGCATTCCGACATTGCAAATGGGCGTCTTCGGCGGGCTTATCTGCGGCATTCTGGCCGCCTGGTGCTACAACCGTTTCCACACCATGCAACTGCCGGAATTCCTCGGGTTCTTCTCCGGTAAGCGCTTTGTCGCCATCGCCACCGCATTCCTGTCGTTTATCCTTGGCCTGCTGCTGCCCTATGTCTGGCAACATATCCAGGCGGGAATCGATGCGCTGTCGATTATTGTCAATGGTGATAACCAGGCCGCCTCAACCTTTATTTTTGGTCTGGTCGAACGCGCGCTGATCCCGCTCGGTCTGCACCATATCTGGTATCCGTCATTCTGGTATTCGTTTGGCGATTACACCACCCAGGCAGGCCAGGTTATCCACGGCGACCAGACTATCTGGTTCAAAATGCTGGAAGAAGGCACCAAAACCTTTAGCAGCGACACCTACCAGAATGCCGGTAAATTTATGCAGGGCGAGTTTCCGCTGATGCTGTTTGCACTGCCTGCGGCTTGCCTGGCGATGTACCACGAAGCGCATACCCGCAATAAAAAAATTGCGTTCGGGATCCTGTTCTCTGCGGCATTGACCTGCTTCCTGACTGGGATCACCGAGCCTGTCGAATTTACCTTTATCTTCGTGGCGCCGATCCTCTACGTCTTTAACGCTATCATGGCTGGTCTGGCGTACATGACCATGTACTTGTTGCACGCGCATATCGCCAAATCGTTCTCCGCCGGGTTTATCGACTATCTCTCTTTCGGTATTCTGCCGTCGTTTAACGGTTACCAGACCAACTTTTTGAATGCGGTTATCGTCGGTATTCCGATGGCGCTGATTTACTACTTCACCTTCCGCTTCGTGATCCGTCGTTTTGATGTAAAAACGCCAGGACGAACCGAAGTCACAGCCACGGCGAATGATAAAACGGATAGCGAACTGGCCACCGAAATCATCAGCATGCTGGGCGGCGCAGAGAACATCGACTCTGTCGGATCCTGCATTACCCGTCTGCGCCTGGAAGTGGCGAAGAGCGACAAGGTGGATAAAGATGGTCTTAACGGACTGGGGGCGCGCGGCGTGGTGTTCGTCGGTGATAGCGGCATTCAGGTTATTTTCGGCGCGAGGGCACAATTTATCGCCCAGACCATGTCCACAATGATCGGCAAATAATATGATAACGGCCTGATGCGTCTCCAGGTATTGCCGGGGGACGTTGTGGTATCAGGCTGATTATCGTGAAATTTCAGGGAGCGGGTTTGAAGAAAGTCAGCATCATTGATGTCGCAAAACAGGCCGGCGTTTCGGTCTCAACCGTTTCGCTGGTGCTGCGCCAGAAAGGGAAAATCTCACATGCGACCATCGATAAAGTCCATGCGGCTATCGATGCGCTCGGTTATGTTCACAACGTTGCCGCCGCCAACCTGCGTGCCAACACCTCTAATCTTATCGGGCTGATCCTGCGCGATTTCAGCGACAGCTTTTCCATCAAAGTGATGGCCAGCATCGTTCAGGAGCTGGAAAAACAGGGCTATATGGTCTTCCTCGGGCAGCCACTGAATGACGGCGAGCACCTGGAACGCTGCCTGCTCTCTTTCAAACAACAAGGCGTCGCGGGTGTGATTTACCTCGCCTCCGATACGCGAAGCACTACCCTGCCTGCGCAAATCCGTGAATGCCCGCTCCCGTTGGTCGTGGTGTCCCAGACTCTGCTCGATGAGCCGTGTAATCTGGTGATGCGTGATAACCGCCAGGCGGCAAATCTCGCCACGCGTTATCTGATTGAGCGCGGCCACCGAAATATCGCCTATATTGGCGGTATCGAAGGCGACCTGATCCGCCAGCAGCGCTTGTCAGGGTTTCGCAATGCCATGGCGCAATATGGGTTGGTTCTGCGTGAAGAGTCCACCCCGGCATGCAGCGATGACACCCGGGCGGCAGGCTATGCTGTCCGGGAATTACTGGAAAAAAACAGCACCATTACGGCCCTGCTCTGTCACTCCCCGGACGCCATGATCGGCTCCATTTCGGGTATTCACCAGACCGGTCATACGGTCGGTAAAGATGTGTTCCTGTCGCAGCAGGTGGCGCTGGTCGGCTTCGAAGATATGCTGCATGTGAACCTCACCTCCCCTTCGTTTACCTATGTCTCGTCCGCCAGCGAGGAGACCGGGCGTCAGGCGGCTGGGCTGATCATGCGAAAGCTGAAAGATCCGACGCTGCAAACGCAGCGGATTACGCTCTCTGGTCAGTTAATCGCGCGGGAATCGGCATAAACAGCGCGGAAATGCGGGCACGATTATAACGGCAGAAGATTCAGATAACACCGCACTCATTTTGCCTGACGACAGCGCTATAATTCCCTTTTTGCTCAGAGACATACCCCATGCCAACGATTGTCACCCATGCTGCCGTTCCCCTTTGCCTTGGCTTAGGCCTCGGCAGCAAAGTTATTCCACGCGGTTTATTGCTGGCGGGTATTGGCCTGGCCATGCTACCGGACGCCGACGTACTGGCGTTTAAATTTGGTATTGCCTACGGCAATGTGTTCGGTCATCGCGGGTTTACACACTCCTTGCTGTTTGCCTTCGTGGTGCCGCTGCTGGTGACGTGGCTGGGGCGAAAATGGTTTAAAGCCAGTCTGTTGCGCTGCTGGGCATTTCTGACGGTATCGCTGCTGTCGCACAGTTTGCTGGATTCGATAACCACCGGGGGTAAAGGTGTTGGCTGGCTATGGCCCTGGTCAGATGAACGTTTCTTTGCGCCGTGGCAGGTGATTAAAGTCGCGCCTTTCGCGTTATCACGCTACAACACGCCGTACGGGCATCAGGTGATTATCTCAGAATTGCTGTGGGTGTGGCTGCCGGGAGCGGTGGTGATGGGATTGTTGTGGTGGCGCAGGCGTTAACCGCCCGCCGTTTTGTCGTTAACAGGCCGGATAAGACGCTAACGCTTATCCGGCCTGTTTATTCTCTGTTACTTACGGCGCCAGGTGGTCCCTTGCGGGCCATCTTCCAGCACGATACCCATCTCATTAAGACGGTCGCGCGCCGCATCCGCCGCCGCCCAGTCTTTCGCTTTACGCGCATCCAGACGCTGCTGAATTAACTGTTCGATTTCGGCAACTTCGCCATCATCCGCCTGCGCACCGCTTTGCAGGAACAGATCCGGGTCCTGCTCCAGCAGGCCCAGCACGCCGGACAATTTACGCAGATGCGCCGCCAGCGCGTTTGCCGCATGCGCATCTTCTGTTTTCAGGCGGTTAACGTCACGCGCCATATCAAACAGCACGGAGTAGGCTTCAGGCGTGTTAAAGTCATCGTTCATCGCTTCGATAAAGCGGGCTTCAAACGCCTCGCCGCCTTCCGCCGCGACCGACGTATCCGTACCACGCAGCGCGGTGTACAGACGCTCCAGTGCAGAACGCGCCTGCTTAAGATTCTCTTCGCTGTAGTTAAGCTGGCTACGGTAGTGACCCGACATCAGGAAGTAACGGATGGTTTCGGCATCGTAGTACTTCAGCACATCGCGCACGGTAAAGAAGTTACCCAGCGATTTCGACATCTTCTCGCGGTCAACCATCACCATGCCGGAGTGCATCCAGTAATTGACGTATTCGCCATCGTGGGCGCAGGTCGACTGGGCAATTTCGTTTTCATGGTGCGGGAACATCAGGTCAGAACCGCCGCCGTGAATGTCAAAGTGCGAGCCCAGTTGTTTGCAGTTCATCGCTGAACACTCAATATGCCAGCCCGGACGCCCTTCGCCCCACGGTGACTGCCAGCTCGGCTCACCCGGTTTGGACATTTTCCACAATACGAAATCCATCGGGTTGCGCTTCACTTCCGCCACTTCAACGCGCGCGCCGGCTTGCAATTGATCCAGATCCTGACGGGAAAGCTGACCATACGTCGGATCGGTCGGCACAGAGAACATCACATCGCCATTATCCGCGACATACGCGTGACCGCGCTCAAGCAGACGTTCAGTAATCTCAATAATTTCGTGGATATGATGCGTCGCACGGGGTTCGTTGTCCGGACGCAAAATATTCAGCGCGTCAAAATCCTTATGCATCTCGACAATCATGCGATCGACCAACGCCACAAAGCTTTCGCCGTTTTCATTAGCGCGCTTAATGATTTTGTCATCAATGTCGGTGATATTGCGCACGTACTTCAGCTGATAGCCGAGAAAACGCAAATAGCGGGCGACCACGTCAAACGCAACAAACGTACGGCCATGGCCGATATGACAGAGATCGTAAACAGTAATACCACACACGTACATGCCGACTTCCCCGGCATGAATAGGTTTGAATTCCTCTTTTTGGCGCGTCAGTGTATTAAAGATTTTTAACATCGAAGATTCCATGTAGACGTGTGTGGAGCGAAAGCTGCATATATTACCCGTAATTCAAACCCGAAGCAGCACACTTTGCAAGGTGATCCAACCTGCCGGTTATGCTATAACAAGCGACTATCTCTGGCCCATTGCCGGGTCTACGCACCACACTATCAGAACAGGATGCAATAATGGTTACTTTCCACACTAATCACGGCGACATCGTAATCAAAACGTTTGATGACAAAGCGCCTGAAACAGTTAAAAACTTCCTGGACTACTGCCGTGAAGGTTTCTACAACAACACCATTTTCCACCGTGTTATTAATGGCTTTATGATCCAGGGCGGCGGTTTTGAACCGGGCATGAATCAGAAAGCGACAAAAGACACCATTAAAAACGAAGCCAACAACGGCCTGAAAAACACCCGCGGTACGCTGGCAATGGCGCGTACTCAGGCGCCGCACTCCGCCACCGCGCAGTTCTTCATCAACGTGGTCGACAACGACTTCCTGAACTTCAGCGGCGAAAGCCTGCAGGGTTGGGGCTACTGCGTGTTTGCCGAAGTGGTTGAAGGCATGGACGTTGTGGACAAAATCAAAGCGGTCGCCACCGGTCGCAGCGGTATGCACCAGGACGTACCGAAAGAAGACGTGCTTGTTGAAAGCGTGACCGTTAGCGAGTAATTCGTGGCGACACTCTTTATCGCAGATTTACACCTGCAAACAGAAGAACCGGCGATCACCGCCGGTTTTCTGCGTTTTCTGGCGGGAGAAGCGCGAAAGGCGGATGCGCTCTATATCCTGGGCGATCTGTTTGAGGCCTGGATTGGTGACGACGACCCCACCCCGCTGCACCAGCAAATCGCGCAAGCGATTAAATCCCTCGTCGACAGCGGCGTACCCTGCTACTTCATCCACGGCAACCGTGATTTTTTGCTCGGTAAACGTTTTGCCCGCGCCAGCGGCATGCAACTCCTGCCGCAAGAACAGGTGCTGACGCTGTATGGCCGTAACGTGTTGATTATGCATGGCGATACGTTATGCACCGACGATGCCGGCTATCAGGCATTTCGCGCCAAAGTCCACCAGCCCTGGTTACAGGCGCTGTTTCTCGCCCTGCCGCTCTTTATCCGCCGCCGTATTGCCCGGAAAATGCGGGCTAACAGCCGCGCCGCCAACAGCAACAAATCGCTGGAGATCATGGATGTCAATGCACAAGCGGTCGTCGGGACGATGGAAAAACACCGCGTACAATGGCTGATCCATGGTCATACTCATCGTCCGTACATTCATACCCTGACGGCAAATAACGCGCCGGCTTTTCGCGCGGTATTAGGGGCCTGGCACAGCGAAGGGTCAATGGTGCGGGTGAGCGAGAGTGACGTGGAATTGATCCCTTTCCCTTTCTGATTTTGGCTGCGTAGTACGGCGAGAGATCCGCGAAACATCGCCACGCAACCGTTTTCCTTGACCGTTTTACATGCTATTCTCTGTGCCCTCTTATGTAGTCTGAAGCACACCCACAGGAGTTTTGAGACGCATGTCTTCAAGCAACCAACCGGCGCGCATCGCCATTGTTATGGGCTCGAAAAGCGACTGGGCAACCATGCAGTTCGCCGCAGAAATCCTCGATACCCTGAACGTCCCGCACCATGTTGAAATCGTCTCTGCACACCGCACCCCGGATAAACTGTTCAGCTTCGCCGAAAACGCGGAAAACAACGGTTATCAGGTGATCATTGCCGGCGCTGGCGGCGCAGCGCATCTGCCGGGAATGATCGCGGCAAAAACGCTGGTTCCCGTGCTGGGTGTGCCGGTACAAAGCGCGGCGTTAAGCGGCGTGGACAGTCTCTACTCCATAGTACAAATGCCACGCGGTATTCCGGTGGGCACACTGGCGATTGGTAAAGCAGGCGCAGCCAATGCAGCTCTGCTGGCGGCGCAGATTCTGGCGCAGCACGACGCCGCGCTGCATCAGCGTCTGGCGGACTGGCGTAAAGCGCAGACCGATGAGGTGCTGGATAACCCGGACCCGCGAGGTGCGGCATGAAACAGGTCTGCGTATTAGGCAATGGTCAACTCGGGCGCATGTTACGCCAGGCGGGAGAGCCGCTCAGCATTGCGGTCTGGCCCGTCGGGCTGGATGCCGATCCGCAAGCGGTGCCGTTTCAGCACAGTGTGATTACGGCGGAAATCGAGCGCTGGCCGGAAACGGCCCTGACCCGCGAACTGGAACGTCACCCGGCGTTCGTCAACCGTGATGTATTTCCGGTGATTGCCGACCGCCTCACGCAAAAACAACTCTTCGATAAACTCTCGCTGGCGACAGCGCCATGGCAGTTACTGGCAGAAAAAAGCGAATGGCCTGCGGTTTTTGCCCGCCTTGGTGAGCTGGCGATTGTAAAACGCCGCGTGGGCGGTTACGACGGTCGCGGGCAGTGGCGCTTACGTGCGGAAGAGATCGACCGGTTGCCGGATGAGTGCTATGGCGAGTGCATCGTCGAGCAGGGCATTCATTTCCTCGGGGAAGTGTCGCTGGTTGGCGCGCGCGCCCATGATGGCAGCACCGTGTTTTACCCGCTGACGCATAACCTGCACCAGGATGGGATCCTGCGCGCAAGCGTAGCGTTCCCGCAGCCCAACGCAGCGCAGCAAAAACAGGCAGAAGCCATGCTGTCGGCGATTATGCATGAACTGAACTACGTTGGCGTGATGGCGATGGAGTGCTTCGTCACCCCGTCAGGTTTATTGATTAATGAGCTGGCGCCGCGTGTGCATAACAGCGGGCACTGGACGCAAAACGGCGCATCAATCAGCCAGTTTGAGCTGCATCTGCGCGCCGTGGTGGATTTACCGCTGCCGCCGCCGGTGGTGAACAGCCCTTCGGTGATGATCAACCTGATTGGTAGCGATCTGAACTACGACTGGCTGAAACTGCCGCTGGTGCATTTGCACTGGTACGACAAAGAGGTGCGACCGGGGCGCAAAGTGGGCCATCTGAATCTGAACGATACCGATACCGCCCGCCTGAGCGCGACGCTGGAAGCGCTGGTTCCTCTGTTGCCGCCGGAATATGCCAGCGGCATTGCCTGGGCGCAGTCAACTCTGTCATAACGGCGGGTTTGCTCATCTGCAAGCCGGATGAGGCAACGCTGCCATCCGGCAGAAATGCCCGCTGGCGATTACGCTGAGCGGGCCTGCATGCAAAATGCTGTATTAATGGCGATCGCGTTTATCGGCGCGTTTCGCCAGCCAGTCTCCCAGCACCTGCACCACCTGCACCAGAATAATCAGCGCCACCACCGTGACGATCATCACCTGCGTTTCGTAGCGGTAATAGCCGTAGCGAATCGCCAGATCGCCCACACCGCCGCCGCCGACAATCCCCGCCATCGCCGAATAGCCAATCAGGCTGACCAGCGTAATCGTCAGACCACGCAGTAACCCGGCGCTGGCTTCCGGCAGCAACACGGTACAGATAATGCGTAACGGGCTGGCGCCAAAGGCCTCCGCCGCCTCAATAATGCCTTTATCCACTTCGCGCAGCGCGCTGTCCACCAGACGGGCATAGAACGCTATCGCCGCCACTGACAGCGGTACCGACGCCGCAATCGGCCCGATGGTGTTACCCAACAGAAACTGCGTTAACGGCAGCAACAGCACCAGCAGGATCACGAACGGTACCGAGCGGATCACATTCA
The DNA here is from genome assembly GCF_050587465.1 of Kosakonia sp. N21. Taxonomy (NCBI): domain Bacteria; kingdom Pseudomonadati; phylum Pseudomonadota; class Gammaproteobacteria; order Enterobacterales; family Enterobacteriaceae; genus Kosakonia; species Kosakonia sp. N21. The sequence continues at coordinate 407,809 of NZ_JBOBHR010000002.1, forward strand.
CCAGCACGGAGCTCGCCAGGTAAACCACGCGGTTTTGCCAGAACAGATGCCTGTCGGTGACGAAAATCAGGAAACCGAGCGGCAAGCCGCCAATGATTGCCAGCACCGTTGAGATGCTCAGCATCTGGAAGGTTTCGCCAAAGGCCAGGCTCAGGTCGGCCACTAAATCATCCACGGATCACCTCCACCTGTGCGGTACGGTTGCGAATATAGTCCACGGCCTCGCTCAAGACGGTCGGGTTGTCCGCAGACGTTAATTGAACCACTAAGATCCCCAGCGCTTTCTCACCGATGTACTCGATTTTGCCGTGCAGGATATTGACCGCCACGCCAAATTTCACCGCCGCATCGGAAAGCACCGGCTGCTCGGCGGAATCGCCAATAAACAGGATCTTCAGTAGCTGCCCCGGCAGATGCTGCCGCAGGCGTTCCGGCAGGGTTAAATTGAGCGTGTGCGACACCAGCTGCTGCGTAAAAGCATGTTGCGGGTGGGCAAAGAGATCAAACACCTCCCCTTCTTCCACAACCTTGCCGCCGGACATGACCGCCACCCGATCGCAGATCGATTTGATCACATTCATCTCGTGGGTGATCAGCACGATGGTAATGCCTAGCTGTTGGTTGATCTGCTTCAGTAACGCCAGAATGGTGGCGGACGTTTCCAGATCCAGCGCCGAAGTCGGCTCATCGCAGAGCAGCACATCCGGATGGTTGGCAATGGCGCGGGCAATGCCGACACGCTGTTTCTGCCCACCGCTAAGCTGCACGGGGTAGCGGTTCGCTTTATCGCTCAAACCGACCAGCTCAAGGATTTCCGCCACGCGCGGAGCGATCTTCGCGCGCTCCCAGCCCGCCGCTTTCAGGCTGAAGGCCACGTTCTGCGCCACGGTGCGGGTATGCATTAGGTTAAAATGCTGAAAAATCATACCAATACGCTGACGCGCCTGACGCAACGTCGAGCCCTGAAGCGCAGAAATCGCCACGCCATTGATTTTTACGCTGCCCTGACTCGGCCGCTGTAACGCATTCAGCGTGCGTAGCAGCGTACTTTTGCCCGCACCGCTGGTGCCGACAATGCCGAAGATCTCACCCGGCGCAATACGCAACGTCACATCGTCCACCGCCCGGGTGGTTGCCGTTGCGCCGCGGCTTGCGGGAAAGTCCACGCAAACCTTTTCTATTTCAATCATGTAAACCTCAAACGGCAAAAGGCAGGCCGTAGCCTGCCCGTAAACTCAACCTGATGGTTATTTTTTGTCGGCGACAGCCATCCATTCGGGTTTCTGGAAAGCGGTAAAGATGTTTTTCGGGTCGTCGATCACCGCGCGATAGGCGGGCGATTTCACCACTTCGACGATGTCTTTGGCGAAGGGCTTGTCCGCATCTTCGGTGCGCACGGCAATAATGTTTTTCAGGTTCTCATCCAGATGCTCTTGTTTTAGCGCTGAAGCGAGATCCATTCCGGCGGCAATGGCGAAGTTACCGTTGACCAGTGATGCCGTCGCACTATCCAGCGTACGCGGCAATTGCGCCGCTTCCAGCGGTTTAAACACCAGCCCTTTCGGGTTGCCGGCAATATCCCGCTCGGAGGCTTTGGTCGGGTCGATATTCTCTTTGAGGGTAATAATATTGAGCGATTGCAGGAAACGCAGTCCGCGCGCCAGATTGGTCGGGTCATTGGACAGCGTCACAATGTCGCCCTTTTTCAACTCATCCAGGCTTTTGATTTTGTGGGAATAAAACCCCATCCCCGCCGTCGGCACGGCCAGCAGTTTGGTCAGTTTCAGGCCCTTATCGGCAGTGAATTTATCGAAATAGAGGCTGTGCTGGAACAGGTTGGCGTCGATGCTGCCGTTCGATAGCGCCATGTTAGGCTGCACGTAATCGCTGAATTCGCGCACCACAACGTTATAGCCTTTCTCTTTCAGCGATGGCGCAATCGCCTGTTTGACCATATCGCCATACGGCCCCGGCGCAACGCCGAACACAATGGTGTGCGGATCGCTGCTGGCGTGAGCAAACGGTAAACCACATACCAGAAGTAATGCGCCGACGAGGGCGCGCAAACTGAGACGACGTCCCATAAATTCTCCCTAACGAGTTGGTCTGCTGTGTGACGCGGCGTGCAATGCGGCGCGTTCCATTTTCACCCTGTGAATAAGGCTGTCGTCTAAGATGGCACAAACGCAACGCGGCGGTAATTGAAAAAAATTCAACTTGCTGTGAACTATGTCACTGAATGGCGGGGAGATCCTGGCGAGGTAAAACAATGAAGCATAACGAAAAGCCCTACCCTGAGCAGGGTGCTGGCACTCTCGTTATGCTTTTTATAGCTAAGCATTGCCGGATTTTAACGAAGCCATCCGGCAAATACCCATCGACTTATCAGAAGTCGTAACGCAGACGAACGATGTTCATATCGCCCAGAGCTTTGTCGGTGCTGTTGGTGAACACGTGTTCGTAATCCACACGGAAACCGTAATCCAGCTGAACGGTCACACCCAGGCCGTTGTCGATACGTTGATAGTAACGACCGGTGGTGTATTTCAGACGGTCGCCCATCACGTACGGCTGGACATATTTAAGCCCGTACTGGCCCACCGGGATTTTGTAACCAGCATAATATTCAATACCCCACGCGTCGCCCGCGAAGTAGTCATGAACATTTTTCTGACCGGTGGTGAGGAAGTTTTCGTACCAGCCGCCGCCGAAGGAGAAGGTCCAGTTATCCGGCGTCCAGCTCAGCGCTGTACCGTAGATGTTCTGGCTGTAAGAATCGGTATCGCCACTGCTGCTGTTACGCACGTTGGCTTTGGTGTAGTTCCACGCCGTACCCCATGTCAGGTTTTTGGCCAGGTGGTAATCAACGCCCAGTGAACCGCCGCCATTACGTTTGTAACGCACGCTGTTTTTCAGCAGCAGATCGGTATCTTCGAACAGGTAGGATGCGTAAAGATCAGCGTCACCGAAGCTATTCTTATATTTCAGCATTTTGCGTGAACGATAAGAACCGTCGTAATCGCCTTTCACACCGTTACCCGATGCCTGGGCTTTCATATCGTAGTCCCAGACGTCAGTTTTCGCACCGACCACATCGTAGTACACGCTGTTCTGCTGACCGAAGGTCATGGTACCCCAGGTCTTACTTTTCAGACCGGTGTACAACATACGGCGGGACGTATAGTTGCTGCCTTCAGCATAATGGCTGTCCCAGTCGAACACCGCCGGAACGTTGACACCCAGTTCGTAGTAGCTGATCCAGCTAATATCATCAAACAGGTAGTAATCCGCAGCAAAACGGAAGCGCGTGCCGCCGTCATACCCGTTACGTTTGTAGGATGTTTTGTCCATGTCACCCATCGCGTTATCAAACTGCGCGCGGATAGACCCACCTACGGTGAAATTCAAACGACTCAGCGGATCGCCCGCTTTTGGATCCTGTTTCAGGACGGTGATTTCCGCCTGGCTTGCAAAAGACATCAATGCCACTGCGGCGCCGATGGCTGTCGCCACGGCAGTTGTTTTTATTTTCATGTTTTTCCCTTGAGATAGACACTGCTAAATAATTTTTAGCATGCAGATACTATCTGTAATAAACGGAACGTTTATAGGGATTTTTTAATGATTTGTGCTACTAAATATTTGATGTGTAAATGTTTACACATGGAAATACAAACACACCGGTAGACATGACCGGTGTGTGATGATACTCACTGTTAATTATTGAACTGACGGAATAGTGCCTTGCCTTTTAGCAGTCGGAGGCCCAGCCAGCCGCCGCACAGCGACAATAGCAGCGCGCCGCATAACGGTAAGGTGACCCACAAGCGCCAGTCTGGTGCCCACGGGAAGTCAAACACCCGTGTTTGCAGTACCGCCAGTGCAGTCTCTGCGCCAATCGTTGCCACCAGCCCGGAAACCAGCCCCAGCAGGGCAAATTCACACCACAGCGTGGTGCGGAGTAGCCGCTTCCCGGCTCCCAGAGTACGCCAGACCACCAGTTCCTGATGACGCTGTCGCATACCGACCTGCACCTGCGCCAGCAACAACAACACGCCGCACGCCGTAACCAGCACCACCATCACTTCCAGCGCCCGACTCACCTGCTCCAGCACCTGTCCGACCTGTTTTAAGATCGCGCCAATATCCAGCAGGCTGATGGTGGGAAACTCGCGGTTAAGCTGTGTCAGCATGCCGTTGCCATTTTCCCAACGGAAACTGGTGAGCCAGCTTTGCGGCTGCCCATCCAGCGCCCCGGTCGGGAAAATAAAGAAGAAGTTTGGCCGCATACTTTCCCAGTCGACCTTGCGCAGGCTGGTAATTTTCGCGCTGAACGCCTGGGTATCGCCGGTAAAGGTCACGCTGTCGCCCAGTTTCAGACCCAGCCTTTCCGCCAGTCCTTCTTCTATAGAGACTTCGCCCGCTTTCGGCGGCCAGCTTCCGGCGGTGATCGGGTTATGGTCCGGACGCTGCGTTTGCCAGGTCAGATTCAGTTCGCGGTTTAGCGCCTCATCCGGGTTACCGTCCGTTGACTGACCGTTAATTTGCGTCAGCCTCGCCCGTACAATCGGGTAGAAGGACTCCGGGATCACCTGATGCTCAGAGAGGAAGGCTTTTAACGGCGTAACCTGCTCCGGTGCGATATTGATCAGGAAATAATTCGGGCTTTCCGGCGGCAGTTGCTGCTGCCAGCGATCCAGCAGATCGCCGCGCAAGACCAGCAGCATCGCCAGCAGCATAAAGGAGAGCGAAAATGCCGATAGCTGACTTAAGGTTGACCAGGGTTGGCGCAGCAGACGGTTGACCGCAAGGCGCAGCGGCAGCGCTTTTAACGTCAGTTTTTTCAGCACATTAAGCAACAACCAGCCGACTACGCCGCACAGCAGCGCCAGCACCACCGCCCCTGCCAACACCGACCAGAGCAACATACTGCCGCCCATCAGCCAGGCCAGCAACACCACAGCGACAGCACAAATCACCGGTACGTAAAATTTCAGCGGCCAGAGATCCGCCACCGCATCCCGGCGCAGCACGCGCAGCGGTTGCGTTGCCAACAGTAAGCGGTACGGGCGTAACCCCACCAGCACGGAAATCACCAGCACTGCGCCCACCGCCCATAGCCACGGCCACAGGCTGGCAGGCGGTAATGCCGCGGGCAGAACCGGTTTGAGCAGCAGCATTAATATTTTTTCAAACAACAATCCTATTGCCCCACCGGTGACCACCGCCAGCGCCAGCACCAGAACCCACTGGCCGACGATCAGCTTGCGCAACTGTGCCCGCCCGGCCCCCAGTGTTTTAAGGATCGCCACCAGATCGTAGCGGCTGCGGCAGTAATGCCCCATCGCCACGGCTACCGCAGCGACCGCCAGCAACAACGTGAGCAGCGCCGACAACAGTAAAAATTGCTGTGAACGTTGCAAGGATTTGCCCAGCGCGCCGTCGTCCTGCTCAAGCCCGTACCAGCGGTGTTCCGGCTTTAACTGCGGCAGCAACCATTTTTCATATGCAGCCAGTTGCTCAGGCGTACCGCCAAACTTCACGCGCCAGGTCACCCGGCTGCCAGGCTGCACCGCCCCGGTTTTTGGTACATCCGCAGTGTTCATCAGCAAACGCGGCGCCATCTGGAAGGGGTTAAAACCGGCATCCGGCTCCTGAAGGACCTCCCCGGCGATACGCAATGTGGCATCGCCGACATCGATGCTGTCGCCAACCTTCAGATTCAACAGCGCCATCAACCTTGGCGCCAGCAGCACGCTTCCTGCCTGCGGCTTTAAATGCGCCGGCTGGGTTTGTAACTCGCCGTAGATAGGATAGATATCATCAACCGCTTTCACATCCGCCAGTTGCGGCGTATCTCCGGCAAAGGTCATGGTATTAAAACCAATCTGCTCGCTCACGGTGAGCCCGGTTTTCCGTGCTTCATCCAGCCAGGCCTGCGGCACTTCGCGGGAACTGCGCAGCGCCCGGTCGCCCGCCATAAAGTCCCGGCTTTGCTGGCTCAGCCCTTTCTCCATGCGATCGCTGATATTGCCCAGCGCCAGCACGCAAGCCACTGCCAGGCTCAGCGCCAGCCAGACAATCAGTAGCGACGGCGAGCGCCATTCGCGCCAGAACCAACGGGCAATCATGCTTCCTCCCGCAGTTCACCGTTGACCAGCCGCAAACGCCTGTCGCAGCGCGCCGCCAGTTGCAGATCGTGTGTGACCAGCAACAGCGTGGTGCCAAATTGCTGGTTCATGGAAAACAGCAGATCGGCGATCTTGTCCCCGGTCTGTCGATCCAGGTTGCCAGTGGGTTCATCGGCAAACAGCACCGCCGGTCGGCCATTAAAGGCGCGCGCCAGCGCCACACGCTGCTGCTCGCCGCCGGAAAGCTGCGCCGGAAGGTGATCAAGACGTTTGCCCAGCCCCAACTCATCAAGGAGTGCTTTGGCACTGGCGCGGCTTTTACCGCTGTTTTCGCCGCGCAACAAGGCGGGTAACTCGACGTTTTCCAGGGCGTTGAGAGTGGGAATGAGCATAAAAGACTGGAAGACGAAACCGACATTCTGTGCGCGCAACTGCGCTCGCGCCTCTTCATCCATAGCGTGCAGCGGTTTCCCCAGCAGGTTGACTTCGCCACTGCTGCCGTCATCCAGCCCGGCGAGGATCGCCAGCAGCGTCGACTTACCGGAACCGGATTCGCCAATCAGGGCAATGGTCTCGGCTGGTTTGACAACAAGCTCAACTCCGGTGAGGATGGAAAGTTCATGCTCCCCCTGACCGACGGACTTCTTAAGACGATGAACTTCAACAATGTTTTCCGCTGGCATTTGCCCTTCCTGTTTTTGCTTTTGTTAACCTTCCGCGCCGCCGCGGCGGACACGTTGTTGATTCTTGGCGACAGCCTGAGCGCCGGGTACCGCATGGCGGCGAACGTTGCCTGGCCTGCGCTGCTCAACGATAAATGGCAGCAAAAGCCCGCCGTGGTGAACGCCAGCATCAGCGGCGACACGTCGCAGCAGGGGCTGGCACGGTTAACCGCGCTGTTGAAAGAACACCAACCTCGCTGGGTGCTGGTGGAGCTGGGCGGCAACGATGGTCTGCGCGGTTTCGCACCACAACAGACGGAACAAACGTTGCGCCAGGTGGTGCAGGCGGTCAAAGCCGCCAACGCTGAACCCTTGCTGATGCAAATTCGGCTGCCCGCCAACTACGGTCGCCGCTATAATGAAGCGTTCAGCGCCATTTATCCTAAGCTTGCCAAAGAGTTGGATGTGCCTCTACTGCCCTTTTTTATGGAAGAGGTGTATCTGAAACCACAATGGATGCAGGATGATGGCATTCACCCCAACCGCGACGCCCAGCCGTTTATCGCCGACTGGATGGCGACACGGTTGGCTCCTTTAGTTAACCACGACTCCTGATCAATCAGGGACGCCCTCAGGTAAAGTTATGCAAAAAACGGTCTTAATAACAGGATGTTCCAGCGGCATTGGTCTGGAAAGCGCACGCGAACTGAAACGTCAGGGTTTTCGCGTGCTGGCGGCCTGTCGCAAACCGGACGACGTCGCGCGAATGGATCGGGAAGGATTTACCGGCCTGTTACTGGATCTGGATGACCCGCAAAGCGTTGATCGCGCAGCAGATGAGGTGATCGCACTGACCGAAAATCGGCTGTATGGGCTCTTTAATAACGCCGGTTACGGCGTCTACGGCCCGCTGGAGACGATCAGTCGCGAACAGCTTGAACAGCAATTTTCCAGCAATTTTTTCGGCACGCATCAACTCACCCTGCGCCTGCTGCCGGCCATGCTGCCCCACGGTGAAGGGCGCATTGTGATGACCTCGTCGGTCATGGGCCTGATCTCCACCCCCGGGCGCGGTGCCTATGCCGCCAGTAAATATGCGCTGGAAGCCTGGTCGGATGCGCTGAGAATGGAGCTGCGCCATAGCGGCATTAAGGTCAGCCTGATTGAACCCGGCCCCATCCGTACGCGCTTTACCGACAATGTGAATCAGACGCAAAGCGATAAACCGGTGGAAAACCCCGGAATTGCCGCACGTTTTACCCTCGGCCCGGAGGCGGTGGTGGCAAAAGTACGCCATGCTTTCGAGAGCAATCATCCCAAAATGCGCTATCCGGTTACGCTGGTCACCTGGGTTGTCAGCCTGTTGAAGCGCCTGCTGCCCGCACGCGTGATGGATAAAATTTTACACGGGTGAGTTGAAGGCGTATTGCCTGTCCCCATGTAGTACTAAACAGTAAAAACAGAGAATTCCACATGTCCGTACAGAATATCGTCAATATTACCGAAGCCAATCTGCAACAGGTGCTGGAGCAGTCCGTTGCGACGCCGGTGCTGTTCTATTTCTGGTCAGATCGCAGCCAGCATTGCCAGCAACTGACCCCGGTGCTGGAAAATCTGGCCGCGCAGTACAACGGGCAATTTGTGCTGGCGAAAGTAGATTGCGATGCCGAACAGATGGTGGCTTCGCAGTTTGGTCTGCGCGCGATCCCGACGGTCTACCTGTTCCAGAACGGGCAACCGGTGGACGGGTTCCAGGGGCCGCAACCGGAAGAGGCTATTCGCGCCCTGCTGGATAAAGTCCTGCCGCGCGAAGAAGAGCTGAAAGCTCAGGAAGCCATGCTGTTGATGCAGGAAGGAAAACACGCCGACGCATTGCCGCTGCTGAAAGACGCCTGGCAGCTTTCTCAACAAAACAGCGAGATTGGCCTGCTGTTGGCGGAAACGCTGATCGTTTTACACCGAGCAGATGAAGCGGAAAGCGTGCTGAAAACCGTGCCGTTGCAGGATCAGGACACCCGCTATCAGGGTCTGATTGCGCAGATTGAGTTGCTGAAGAAAGCTGCCGATACGCCGGAAATCCAGCAGTTGCAAAAACAGGTGGAAGAGAACCCGGCCGACGCACTGCTGGCGACGCAGCTTGCGCTGCAATTGCACCAGGTGGGGCGCAACGAAGAAGCGCTTGAACTGCTGTTCAACCATCTGCGTAAGGATCTCTCTGCCGCAAACGGCGAAGCACGCAAAATGCTACAGGAAATTCTGGCCGCGCTGGGGACCGGTGATGCGCTGGCATCGAAGTATCGCCGCCAGCTTTACTCCCTGCTTTACTAATCTTCCTGCCAAATTTGGCGATCGTGCTGTTTTGATCGCCAATTCGGGCTAAGATGGCATCAAATTAAACAGGAGGTTTTTTTGATGCCAATCGTCATTCTGGTTTTTATCTTCGTTGCGCTGGTGGTGGTTATCTCTGGCGTAAAAATCGTACCGCAAGGCTTCCAGTGGACCGTGGAACGCTTTGGACGCTTTACCCGAACGCTGCAACCAGGTCTGAGTCTCGTCGTGCCGTTTATGGACCGTATTGGTCGTAAGATCAATATGATGGAACAAGTTCTCGATATCCCCTCTCAGGAAATCATCTCCAAAGATAACGCCAACGTCACTATCGACGCGGTGTGCTTTATTCAGGTTATTGATGCGCCGCGCGCCGCCTATGAGGTGAGCAATCTGGAGCTGGCAATCATCAACCTGACCATGACCAACATCCGTACCGTACTGGGTTCAATGGAGCTGGACGAAATGCTCTCGCAGCGTGACAGCATCAACACACGCTTGCTGCATATCGTTGATGAAGCGACAAACCCGTGGGGCGTAAAAGTGACGCGTATTGAAATTCGCGATGTGCGCCCGCCCGCAGAACTGATTGCCTCAATGAATGCGCAGATGAAAGCAGAGCGTACCAAACGCGCCTATATTCTGGAGGCCGAAGGGGTGCGTCAGGCGGAGATCCTCAAAGCGGAAGGGGAAAAACAGTCGCAAATCCTGAAAGCAGAAGGCGATCGTCAGTCGGCATTCCTGCAAGCGGAAGCCCGCGAACGTTCCGCAGAAGCGGAAGCGCGCGCCACGCAGATGGTTTCGGAAGCTATCGCCGCCGGGGATATTCAGGCGGTGAACTACTTTGTGGCGCAAAAATACACCGAAGCATTGCAGCAAATCGGGTCGGCGAATAACAGCAAAGTGGTGATGATGCCGCTGGATGCCAGCAGCCTGATGGGGTCTATCGCCGGGATCACGGAGCTGATCAAAGACAGCGCCAGCGAGCGGAATAAACGATGATCCCGCTGCTGCTTGAGCATACTTACCTTGCCTGGCTAACGCTCGGCGGGTTGCTGCTTGCCGCCGAAATGCTCGGCGGTAATGGCTACCTGTTATGGAGCGGCGTAGCAGCCGTGCTCACCGGGTTACTGGCCTGGGTTTTACCTTTTAGCTGGGAGTGGCAAGGCGTTCTGTTCGCCGTACTGACCATGCTGGCCGCCTGGTTATGGTGGCAATGGCTGGCGCGCCGGGTGAAGCAGCAAAAGCCCGCTGACGCGTCGCTTAACCTGCGCGGTCAGCAACTGACAGGCCGGCGTTTTCAACTGGATACCGCACTGGTTAACGGCCGCGGTCATATGCGCGTGGGCGACAGTTCATGGCCTGTCAGCGCAGAGGAAGATTTACCCGCAGGCCAGCATGTGGAAGTGATTGCCGTAGAAGGCATCACCTTACACATTAAAGCCGTAAGCAAATAATAACATCACAAGGATCCGAAGTGATCGCACCCAAAAGCCATCTTGCGCTGGGCGTATGCCTGGCGTTTGCCGCCAGCGCCCCGGCGCTGGCGTCGTTTGATATGGATTACTGCCCCTGGGGCCACGCGGGCTGTTTTATCGTCAGTCCGCCGGTACTCGCCATCAACACCGACACGCGCGATAACCTGCTACGTCTGGTGGATGAAGCGAAAAACTTTACGCCACTACGCCAGCCCGTACCGGCAGACATCACCCGTAGCCGGGATTTCTATTTCGGCATTCATATGGATAACCCGACCAGCCAGCCGCCGACTGCGCCGACCACCGCCGAAACGCCAGGGGAAGACACCCTGCATCAGCAGATGACGGCGCTGGGACTGGATCCGGATGCCGCAACGGATGCCGTACTTCAGCGCATGACCGCGCAGGGTGCCGATCTTCAGGAAGCCAGCAACGCAACGGTCCAGCAGGATGAACTGGAGAACCGTTTTGTTTCGCGTAATGACGAAACGCTTTCCGCCTTTTTCGCCGCACTGCTCGCCGATACCTCCCTGAGCCATGAACAACGCCAGGCGCTGGCAAAAGCGCGCATGGCGGTAAACGGCACGGAAGCCAGCGAGCAAACCGTAAAAGCGCTCTCGTTCCCGCAAGGATCGGCAGCACAAGGGTTCCAGGCCTATTTACACGGCGCGAATGCGTTCTACGCGGGCGATTTTGATGCCGCCGGGCAGACATTTACGGCCCTCAAAACCAGCCAGCAGCCATGGCTTGCCGAAACGGCCAGCTATATGTTGATGCGCAACGCGCTCAATGCCAGTAGCGCAAATGCCAACGGCGACTATGGCGATTTCGATGTCCATAAAGTGGATAAAGCTCTCGCACAACAAGCGCGGGACGCCGCAGAAAGTTACCTGAAAACCTGGCCGAAAGGGCACTACGCCGACTCCGCACAAGGGATGCTGCGCCGTATTAACTGGTATTTACAGGATGGAAATGCGCTGGCGAAGCTCTATGAGCAGGCGCTGTCGCAGACCGAAAACGCCGATGCACTGGTCGCCATCATCGGCGAAAGCGACAACAAGCTGATAAGCCAGGATATCACCTGGGGAAGCGACGCCTTTCTCACCGCGCCGGACGCCTCGCTGCTGACGTTTGTGCAGACGCTGCGGCTGATGCGTAATAACACCTGCGACGGACGCACCCACTGCGTGGATCAGGCCTGGCTCGACAACCTGAAAGCCGACTTTGAGAAGAACAAACATGCGGATCTGTGGAATTACCTGCGTCTGATGCTGGCCTGGAGCAAGCAGGATTACACCACGGTGCAGAACGCCATTACGCCCGCCCAGTCGCTCCCGTCGCACAATATTCTCGCCTTCAGCGAGCAGGTGCTGTATGGCGATGCGCTGATGGCGCAAAAACAGTGGCCCGCCGCGCAGGCGCACTGGCTGCATCTGCTGGATCTGAGTAAAGATGTTGAACAGCAACAGCTCCTGCAAGCAAAACTGGCCGCCACGCTGGTGGAGAGTGATGCGCAGGCGCAGATTTTTGCTGCAGACAGCCGGGTGACCAATTTGCGTTACCGCTCACTGGTGCTGAAAACCCGGGCCTCGCGGGAGTTGCTACGCCAGCAGGCCACGCACGGGCCCAACAAAGAAGAGCGTACCATCGCCCTGCACACGCTACTGACGCGCGATCTGACCGAAGGCCATTACGCCGACTGGTTGCAGGATATGTCCCTGGTGGCCGCGATTACGCCGCCGGTCGCTGAAGAGGCGTTTGATGATGTGAAGCTGAGCACCTTTGGCTGGAAAGGCACGGACAAAGAGACCGCTTATTTCTGCGCACCGCTGGAGACAACCGTCACCACCCTGAGCCAGAAAGCGCACGATGCGCACGCGCTGAATTGCCTGGGTGAGTTCTTCCGCACGACACAAGCCCGCGTGACGCTGGAGAAAGATCGCGGCGGTAATGACGTGCTCGACGTCGCGACGCATGCAGAAGAACGCCCCGGCGTGCCGCACCGTCTTGCCTTATATCAGCAGGTTATTGCCGATGCCAAAGCCGAACCCGAAGATAAAAGCTATGCGCTCTACCGGGCGGTGATGTGCTATGCCCCCTCCGGCTATAACGATTGTGGCGGCAAAGACGTCGATAAAGCGGTGCGTAAATCCTGGTTCCAGCAGTTGAAGAGCCGTTATCCTGGAAACGTATGGGCCCGAGATCTCAAATACTACTGGTAATCGCTCTGTTTGCCGCGCTTCTTACTCCCTCTGCCCTCGCGGCAGAGGGCAGCCAGGCGTTCTGGTTGTGGTCTGGTGTCCGCCCCACGGCAGCGTTACGTGATGCAAAGACCGTTTACCTGCATCAGGGTGATGTCCTTGTCCTGGCGGGCAATGCGGTATTTGAACGTAAAGGCTTGCCGGTCAATCGACTGACTTTTCCGCATATCTGGCTAACCGTTCGCTTTACCACGTTGGATGTACCGGACGCGCTACTGCTGCGTCTTAATCGCCTGTTGGCGCGCTGGCGTGACGCCGGGAACACGGTCGTGGGATTACAAATAGATTTTGACGCCGCTACGCATCAGCTTGAGGATTACGCGCAGTTTTTGCGCCGGGTGCGGCAGATTTTACCCTCGCAGTATGCGCTGGGAGTCACCGGCTTACTGGACTGGGCGAAAACCGGTAATGTGCAAACGCTGAACGCCCTGCCGGTGGATGAACTGGTGGTGCAAAGCTACCAGGGGCGCAGCACGGTGGATAATTACACCGCCTACCTGCCTGCGCTGTCCGGGCTGCGTCTGCCGTTTAAACTGGGCGTGGTGCAAAACGGCCAGTGGGATCGTGACGAAGAGCGACGTATTGCCGCTTCGCCGTGGTATCGCGGGACGGTGATCTTTATGCTTAACCCTTCGCGTGGTGATGGCAGCAGCCAGAAAGGTTATCAATAATCGGGCAGTCTGCACTGTCGTCTCCGGGACAGGAATCCGCCAGCGCCAGCAGTTGCGTACGCATCTGCTGCAATTCGATGATATGCCGCTCGATCTCCGCCACTTTCTGCAAAGTGCGCGCTTTCACATCGGCACTGTGGCGGGCCGGATCGTTAAACAGGGTGACCAGCTCGCCGCACTCTTCAAGGTTAAACCCCACCTGGCGCGCCTGACGTAGCAGGGTCAGCTCATTTAAATGCTGTTGCGTGTAGCTGCGATAGCCGTTTTCGCTGCGTAACGGCGGCGTGACCAACCCTTTTTCTTCATAAAAACGGATCGCTTTACTGGTCAAACCGGTTTTTTTTGCCACATCGCTGATATTCACATGTCCCCCTTGCAGTCCGTGTTTCCGACCCGACAACATTATTTCGCCGACACAACGTATAGAGTATAGGGCCTTTAACCCGCCCTGACGTCAGGTGCACAATAGTAAGCGGCACAATATGACAAAACAAATATATCATTGTTGCCAATACATTTTTTATTTACCCCCGTTACCGCTTCGCTATAACATGTGGCCGGATGTTTCAAATAATGATAAATGATTTACACACAGGAGTTGTTATGAGTGATATGGCGTTTTGCCGTGGTTGCGGAAAGGAAATTCATAAAGAAGCGGTTGCCTGCCCGAATTGCGGCGCACCACAGGCCGTGGCGGGAACCAAAAGCCGCATTACCGCCGCACTGCTTGCTTTCTTCTTTGGTGGATTTGGCGTGCATAAATTTTATTTAGGGAAAACAGGTCAGGGCATTCTTTATCTCCTGTTCTGCTGGACCTTTATTCCCTCCATCATCGCGTTTATCGAATTTATTATTTACCTGTGCAATTCCGATCAGGAATTCGCCCGTAAATACGGTTAATGATCTGCCCGCTTCACGCGTCAGGCCTCGCACTATGCGGGGCTTTATTTTTTTATTCCCGCCCGACAGGCCTCTCCCGGCCCCGGCTATCGCAGATTCCACCCACCGTATGTTATCTACAGGAAAAAATGATGCGTTACGTACTGTCGTTATTGCTGGCGCTTTACCTTCCTTTCGCAAGTGCAAACACCGGAACGGATGTGCAGAAAGAGATCACGGCGTTTTACACCTATTATCTGAACGAGTTTGGCAAAACGCCGCCGGATGAACTGATTAAAACGAAAACCATGCAGCAATGGGCATCGAAGAAATTACTGGCGCGAATGGCCGTTATTTATGACATGCCTGAACAGGAATTATTGGGCTCAGATTACTTCACCTATTGCCAGGACTATGACCCGGCATGGATCGCGCGCCTTAATGTCTCCCCCGCAAAACCAGACGGAGACAGCATGAAACTGGACGTTTCGCTGGGTATTGAAAATAACAAGGCAAAACATCTTCAGGTATGGACGCGTAAGGAAGAGGGCAAATGGAAAATATGGCGAGTCGTTGACGCCGGAAACCATTACGAGCAGAAACTCGATTAACGCAACCCGATCAGCCATCAGCCCCGCTCACATCGCGGGGCTTTTTTATGGTGATTATCTGCGGACTGCGATACAGAGCAGAGGACAGCGTCCACCTTCTTTGCGGATCGCCCTTGACCTTCCCCTTGATGGAAGGTTTAAGCTTCAGCACAGTTACTATTCAGCGTCATCATTAAGGAGATTGAGTATGTCTCATACTATAGAGCTAACCCTTGATGGCCTCTCCTGCGGCCATTGCGTTAAACGCGTGAAAGAGAGTCTGGAAAAACGCCCGGACGTCGAACATGCAGACGTTACCATTGAACGTGCGGAAGTGACCGGCAGCGCCAGCGCTGACGCGTTAATCGCCACCGTGCAGGAAGCCGGCTACGGTGCGAGCGTAAGCCACCCAAAGGCTAAACCGCTGGCAGAGTCATCACTCCCGTCGGAAGCACTGACAGCGGCCACTTCTGAGCTTCCGGCAGCCGATGACGTTGACGACAGCCAACAACTGTTGATCAACGGCATGAGCTGCGCCAGTTGCGTCTCCCGGGTGCAAAAAGCCTTGCAGGCGGTTCCCGGCGTCACGCAGGCACGGGTTAACCTGGCGGAGCGCACCGCGCTGGTCATGGGCAGTGCGCCCGCCGCAGAGTTAGTCAACGCCGTAGAGCAGGCCGGCTACGGCGCAGAAGCCATTGAAGACGACATTAAACGGCGTGAACGCCAGCAAGAAACCGCCCTCGCCACCCTGAAACGCTTTCGCTGGCAGGCCATTGTCGCCTTGCTGGTTGGCGTGCCGATCATGGTATGGGGCATGCTGGGCGACAATATGATGGTGACCGACGCCAACCGCTCGCTGTGGCTGGTTATCGGTCTTATCACCCTCGCCGTTATGGTGGTGGCGGGCGGCCATTTTTACACCAGCGCATGGAAAAGCCTGCGTAACGGCAGCGCCACCATGGATACGCTGGTGGCACTCGGCACGGGCGCCGCCTGGCTCTACTCGATGAGCGTCAACATATGGCCCCAGTGGTTCCCGATGGAAGCGCGCCATCTCTATTACGAAGCCAGCGCGATGATCATCGGCCTGATTAATCTCGGCCATATGCTGGAGGCGCGTGCACGCCAGCGCTCATCAAAAGCGCTGGAACGCTTGCTGGACTTAACCCCGCCAACGGCGCGGGTCGTGACCGCAGACGGTGAGAAAAGCGTACCGCTGGCCGAGGTGCAGCCGGGGATGACGTTGCGTCTGACGACCGGCGATCGGGTTCCGGTGGACGGTGAAATCAGCCAGGGTGAGGCCTGGTTCGATGAAGCGATGCTCACCGGCGAACCGATCCCGCAGGAAAAAGGCGATGGCGACACCATTCATGCCGGAACCGTGGTGCAAGACGGCAGCGTCTTGTTTACCGCCAGCGCCGTAGGGAGCCATACCACCCTGTCGCGCATTATCCGCATGGTGCGCCAGGCGCAAAGCAGCAAACCTGAAATTGGCCAACTTGCCGACCGCATCTCCGCCGTGTTTGTACCGGTGGTAGTGGCAATCGCACTGTTGAGCGGCGCCATCTGGTTTTTCTTCGGCCCGGCGCCGCAAATTGTCTATACGCTGGTGATCGCCACCACCGTGCTGATCATCGCCTGCCCATGTGCGCTGGGACTGGCGACGCCGATGTCGATTATCTCCGGCGTCGGTCGCGCTGCGGAGTTTGGCGTCCTGGTCCGTGATGCGGATGCGCTGCAACGCGCCAGTACGCTGGATACGCTGGTGTTTGATAAAACGGGCACGCTGACCCTCGGCAAACCTGAAGTGGTAAGCATCAAAACACTTCACGGCGATGAAAGCGATGCGCTGCGTCTGGCGGCTGCACTGGAACAGGGTTCCAGCCACCCGCTGGCGCGGGCAATCCTGGACAAAGCCGCCGCCGAAACGCTCCCGCAGGTTAACCAGTTCCGCACACTGCGCGGTCTGGGCGTCAGCGGTCTGACAGACGGGCGCAATGTTTTGCTGGGTAATCAGGCGCTACTGACCGAACAGAACGTTGATACGCACGCGCTAGAGGCTGAGATAGCCGAACAAGCCAGCCGCGGCGCAACACCCGTGCTGCTGGCGGTCGACGGCGAAGCTGTGGCGCTGTTTGCCATTCGCGATCCGCTACGCGAAGACAGTGTTGAAGCGCTGCAACGTTTGCACCGCGCCGGGTACCGACTGGTGATGCTCACTGGCGACAACCCCACGACGGCAAAAGCCATTGCTCAGGAAGCAGGCATTGATGAAGTGATTGCCGGTGTATTGCCGGACGGCAAAGCCGACGCCATTAAAAACCTGCAACAGCAGGGTCGCCAGGTGGCGATGATTGGTGACGGTATCAACGATGCCCCGGCGCTGGCGCAGGCGGATGTCGGCATCGCCATGGGCGGCGGTAGCGATGTGGCGATTGAGACGGCGGCGATCACGTTGATGCGCCACAGTCTGCTGGGCGTTGCGGATGCGCTGGCGATAGCCAAAGCGACGCTGCGCAATATGAAGCAGAACCTGCTGGGGGCGTTTATTTATAACTCGCTGGGTATTCCGGTGGCGGCAGGCATTCTCTGGCCGCTGACCGGCACGTTACTCAACCCGGTGGTAGCGGGTGCAGCAATGGCGCTCTCCTCCATTACCGTGGTGAGCAACGCCAACCGCCTGCTGCGCTTCAAACCGCGCCAATAACCTTTCCCCCCGTCGGTCACCGGCGGGGTTTACACCTTCCTGCGCTGCGCGTTAGCATGGCGTTTTCTTTTCAGGAAGCGCGTATGGCCCTGTTTCAACGCTTGAAAAAGTTTTTTCGTGCGCTGCTGGTGCGCCGTTATCGCTGGCCCGCACAGGATATTACGCTGCCCGGTAATCGGTTATTGCATCTGGTCGGCAGCATCCATATGGGGACGCAGGGTATGTCGCCCCTGCCAGATGCCCTGCTGCAAAAATTGCGCGAGGCCGATGCGCTGATTGTGGAAGCCGATGTCGCGGGTTCCGATTCCCCTTTCGATAATCTCCCCCCTGTCGCCCCCCTTGAACAACGCCTTACCCCAGCCTTGCAGGAGGAACTGGATAAGACGCTGCAAACCTTATCGCTATCGCGGGAGGAGTTTGAACATCGCCCGGCCTGGCATATCGCGCTGGTACTGCAGGCAACGCAAGCTCAACGTCTGGGGTTACGCCCGGAGTACGGCATCGATTACCAGTTATTGCGCGCAGCGCAACAATACCAGGTCAGGATCCTCGAACTGGAGGGCACCACCAGCCAGCTTGACCTCCTGCGTGCATTACCGGATGACGGCAATGAGCTGCTACAGGATACGCTCACCCACTGGCATGATAATGCGCGCTTATTGCAGGTCATGATGAGCTGGTGGCTGGAACACCCGCCAGCGGAAAACGAGATGGAACTGCCGGGTACGTTTAGCCAGCCGCTGCATGAAGTGCTGATGCAGCAGCGCAATCAGGCATGGTGCGAGCGGCTGTTTGCCCTGCCTCCGGGGCGCTACGTCGTTGCCGCCGGGGCGCTGCATTTGTACGGCGACGGCAATTTACCCTTACTGCTGCGACAGAGAATGGCGCAATAGCGCAAGATGGTACTATTTTCATGCGCCAACAAAGGCGTATGCTGGTCGCGTCAGATTACTGTGGTAAGAAGGATTGCTATGACTCCCGCCGTGAAATTACTCGAAAAAAACAACGTCTCTTTTCAGGTGCACACGTACGATCACGACCCCAATGAAACCAATTTTGGCGACGAAGTGGTGCGTAAACTGGGACTGAATGCTGACCAGGTCTACAAAACGCTACTGGTGGCGATCAATGGCGACATGAAACATCTGGCGGTGGCGGTGACGCCCGTCGCCGGGCAACTGGATCTGAAAAAGGTCGCCAAAGCGCTCGGCGCAAAAAAAGTGGATATGGCTGACCCAATGGTGGCGCAACGCACGACCGGCTATCTGGTGGGTGGCATTAGCCCGCTGGGGCAGAAAAAACGACTGCCGACGCTGATTGACGCGCCTGCGCAAGAGTTTGCCTCGATTTATGTTTCCGGTGGCAAACGGGGGCTGGATATTGAACTCGCGGCGAGCGATCTGGCAAACATACTGGACGCAAAATTTGCCGATATCGCCCGCCGCGATTGACGCCGGGTTACTGCCAGCTCACCTCGCCTTTCGGTTCGTAAGCATTCACATCCAGCGGTGAATTTTTCTGGATGTACTCCTTCAGCGCTTCGGCATCAATAAAGCCGGTATTCACATAACCGGTTTTATCGTCGAGGCGCGGATAGCCATCACCACCGGTGGCGTTAAAGCTCAGGGTCGCCAGGCGGTAGGTTTTCGCCATATCAATCGGTTCGCCTTTGATTTTCACATCACTCAGTTTGCCGTTTTTCGCCACAAAGCTGACGTTAGCGAACTGCGGATACGCCCCGGAGTCCGGTTTTTTCTGCGCCACTGCCGTCAGGTAGTCGGTCAACGCTTTACCGTCGAGATCGACATACACCAGCGTGTTGCCAAAGGGCTGCACTTTCAGCACATCTTTATAAGTGATGTCGCCTGCTTCAATGGAGTCACGAACGCCGCCACCGCTCATCACCGCCAGGTCGGCGTTAGTGCGAGCCATTTGTGCCGCCAGGATCACGCGCGCCAGATTGGTTTGCACGAAACGCACTTTGCTGCGATCGCCTTCCAGGTGACCGTTAGTGTTGCCGATTTTGACCTCCAGCTGCGCTTTGCCTTTGTTCTGGAACGGCGTCAGCAAAGAGAGCATTTGCGCGTTTTCTGCAATTTCCGGGGTGTAGAGTACGCGCTCACTCTGACCGTTATCGTAGGTCACCTTCTTCTTCAGGTTGACCGGGATAAGCTGGTAGCGCACCAGTTTCATCTCGCCATTACGGAACTGGAAGTCGGCGCGGCCCACATATTTGCCCCACTCATGCGCCTGCACAATCCAGATGCCATTTTGCTGATCCGGCGCACATGGCGTACCCGGCACATAATCGACCTGCTTTTTATTTTCCGAGGCCATACACACCGGATCTTGTGAGTGACCACCCACAATCATTGCCAGCGCCCCTTTCGGCAGGCTGCGCGCCATTTCAACATCGCCCGGCGCATTGGAGCCGTGTTCACCGTTGTCGTAATGCCCCATATGGGTGGTGGCAACGATCACATCCGGTTTTTCATTCTGCTTCAGCTCATCAATCACCAGTTTGGCTTCATCCGCGGGTTTGCGGAATTCAATATCGGTGAAAAACTCCGGATTGCCGATTTTCGCGGTATCGTCGGTTGTCAGGCCGATCACCGCAATTTTCAGGCCCTGGCGATTGAAGATCATCCACGGTTTAAACAGCCGTTCACCGGTGCTTTTCTGGTAAATATTGGCGGAGAGGAACGGGAATTTGGCCCACTTTTCCTGCTGACGCAGCACGCTAAGCGGGTTATCAAACTCATGGTTACCAACCGCCATTGCGTCGTAGCCGATCAGATTCATGCCGCGAAAATCTGGCTCTGCATCCTGTAAATCGGACTCCGGAACCCCCGTATTAATGTCGCCACCGGACAACAGCAATACGCTACCGCCTTGCGCAGCCACTTCTTTACGGATGCCGTCCACCAGCGTTTTTTGCGCCGACAGTCCATATTCGCCGTAATCGCTGCGCCAGAAGTGACCATGATGATCGTTGGTATGCAGAATGGTGACGTTATAGGTTTTATCCTGCTCGTAAGCCTGTACCTGCCAGCTTGCCAGCCCCATCGCCGCCAGCATCGCCAGCGCCATACTCTTCTTTATCAATTTCATGCTTCTCTCCCTGACCCCATTAATAAAACTGAGAAATTACAGCGCTTAAGGATAATAGACAAATACGTTTTCAGCATTGCGACTTCCTTCAAACCTTAAGCACAGGTATGTTAGCCAGATAACGATTTACCGTTCTGACGCTCTCCGCCCCTTCTCATCAACATACGTGGTATTTATGGCAATAAGTGAAACGCAGCAGACACCCCCTGCCGCGCGTACATCGTTCGGTATTCTTGGCGCAATCAGTCTTTCGCATCTGCTCAACGATATGATCCAGTCCCTGCT
Source organism: Kosakonia sp. N21 (assembly GCF_050587465.1). Taxonomy (NCBI): domain Bacteria; kingdom Pseudomonadati; phylum Pseudomonadota; class Gammaproteobacteria; order Enterobacterales; family Enterobacteriaceae; genus Kosakonia; species Kosakonia sp. N21. The sequence continues at coordinate 428,912 of NZ_JBOBHR010000002.1, forward strand.
GCTGGCCATTTATCCGTTGTTACAGGCTGATTTCTCGTTGTCGTTTGTGCAGATCGGCCTGATCACGCTGACCTTCCAGGTCGCCTCCTCGCTGTTACAGCCGGTGGTGGGCTACTGGACCGATAAGCACCCGATGCCGTGGTCGCTGCCCATCGGTATGTGCTTTACCCTTAGCGGGCTGGTGTTGCTGGCGCTGGCGGGTAGCTTCGGTACGGTTTTGATCGCCGCCGCGCTGGTGGGAACGGGCTCATCGGTCTTCCACCCGGAGTCCTCCCGCGTGGCGCGCATGGCGTCTGGCGGGCGTCACGGTCTGGCGCAATCCATTTTTCAGGTGGGGGGTAATTTTGGCAGCTCCCTCGGCCCATTGCTGGCGGCGGTGATCATTGCCCCGTACGGTAAAGGCAATGTCGCCTGGTTTGTCCTTGCTGCGCTGCTGGCGATTATTGTGTTGTTGCAGGTCAGTCGCTGGTATGCCGCGCAACATCGGGTCAATAAAGGCAAAAAATCCGTTTCAGTGATGAATCCGCTGCCGCGCAACAAAGTGGTGCTGGCGGTTTGCGTATTACTGATCCTGATTTTTTCGAAATACTTCTATATGGCGAGCATCAGCAGCTATTTCACCTTTTATCTGATGCATAAGTTCGACTTGTCAGTGCAAAACGCCCAGATGCACCTGTTTATTTTTCTCTTTGCGGTCGCAGCAGGAACCGTGGTTGGCGGGCCACTGGGTGACAAAATTGGGCGAAAATATGTGATTTGGGGCTCTATCCTCGGCGTAGCGCCGTTTACCCTCGTTTTACCCTACGCAACGCTATTCTGGACCGGCGTTTTGACGGTGATTATTGGTTTTGTTCTCGCATCCGCGTTTTCGGCCATTCTGGTCTATGCACAGGAGCTGCTGCCGGGCCGTATCGGTATGGTTTCCGGTCTGTTTTTTGGCTTTGCCTTCGGCATGGGAGGCCTTGGTGCAGCGGTGCTGGGGCTGATTGCCGATCACACCAGTATCGATCTGGTCTATAAAATATGTGCTTTCCTCCCATTGCTGGGGATCCTGACGATATTCCTGCCCGATAACCGCCCCGAAGCCTGATTTCCTCGCGGCCAAAATATCTCTTTGGCCGCACACCTTCTTGCTGGCATGCCGCTGGCGCACGATTTCTGTTACGGAAGACCCGGTTGGCAATTTATTTCGCCCAAATTGCCATTTTCTTCATAATTCAACAATTATTCATAAACATACTGGTCAAAATTGTCATAAACTGTAACGCAGTTACGCCTTATCGCCCTGGGATCCCCGCATCAACGAAAGGAGACGGAATGCATCACGCCACCCCGCTTATCACCACCATTGTCGGCGGCCTTGTGCTCGCTTTTATTCTCGGCATGCTTGCCAACAAACTGCGTATTTCGCCGCTGGTGGGCTATTTACTTGCGGGTGTGCTGTCCGGTCCTTTTACGCCGGGTTTTGTGGCGGATACGCAACTGGCGCCGGAACTGGCTGAACTGGGCGTGATATTACTGATGTTTGGCGTCGGCCTGCATTTCTCACTGAAGGATCTGATGGCGGTAAAGTCCATCGCCATTCCCGGAGCGATCGCGCAAATTGCCGTCGCCACGCTTCTGGGTATGGCGCTTTCCGCAACGCTTGGCTGGTCGTTAATGACCGGAATTGTGTTTGGGCTATGTCTCTCCACCGCCAGTACCGTGGTGCTGCTGCGCGCGCTTGAGGAGCGTCAACTTATTGATAGCCAGCGCGGGCAAATCGCCATCGGCTGGCTGATTGTTGAAGACCTGGTGATGGTGTTAACGCTGGTGCTGCTGCCCGCCATCGCAGGCATGACGGAAAAAGGCGATGTCGGGCTGGCGTCGCTGGCCGTGGATATGGGCATTACCATCGGCAAAGTGGTGGCGTTTATTGCCATTATGATGCTGGTCGGCCGCCGTCTGGTGCCGTGGATTATGGCGCGCAGCGCGGCTACAGGTTCCCGCGAACTGTTTACCCTTTCCGTGCTGGCGCTGGCGTTAGGCATTGCGTTTGGCGCTGTCGAACTGTTTGATGTCTCTTTTGCGCTCGGCGCCTTTTTCGCCGGGATGGTGCTGAACGAATCAGAACTGAGCCACCGCGCCGCGCACGATACGTTGCCGCTGCGGGATGCTTTCGCGGTGCTGTTCTTTGTCTCCGTCGGCATGTTGTTCGATCCGCTGATCCTGATTGAGCAACCGCTGGCGGTGCTGGGTACGCTGGCGATTATCATTTTCGGTAAATCCGTTGCCGCCTTCTTCCTGGTGCGTTTGTTCGGCCACTCGCCGCGCACCGCGCTGACCATCGCCGCCAGTCTTGCGCAAATCGGTGAGTTTGCCTTTATTCTTGCCGGGCTGGGAATGGCGCTGGATCTACTGCCGCAGGCGGGGCAAAACCTGGTGCTGGCGGGGGCGATCCTGTCGATTATGCTCAACCCGGTGCTATTTGCGACGCTGGAGAAATACCTCGATAAGACCGAGACGCTGGAAGAACAAACGCTTGAAGAAGCGATTGAAGAAGAGAAACAGATCCCGGTGGACATCTGCAATCACGCGTTACTGGTTGGTTTCGGCCGCGTGGGCAGCCTGCTGGGTGAAAAACTGATGGCGCAGGGGATCCCGCTGGTGGTGATTGAAACCTCGCGAACCCGTGTGGATGAACTGCGAGAGCGCGGCATCCGCGCGGTGTTGGGTAATGCCGCCAACGAAGAAATTATGAACCTGGCGCATCTGGATTGCGCGCGCTGGCTGCTGCTGACCATCCCCAACGGGTATGAGGCAGGAGAGATTGTCGCCAGCGCCCGTGAAAAATGCCCGCACATTGAGATTATTGCCCGCGCACATTATGACGATGAGGTGGATTACATCACCGAGCGCGGCGCAAACCAGGTGGTGATGGGCGAACGCGAGATCGCTAACACCATGTATACGCTGCTGGAGAAACCGCTGGTCGAAGAGGCGGTCACAGGTTAAGAAGCAAAGAAGCAGGCGCATAGCCTGCTTCTTTATTGCCTCAGCCGTTGGGCAGCCTGCCCGACGCCGTTAAGGATCGCCTCGCTGATGTGCGCAGGGAATCCCGCCGGGAGCAGGCGCTGCGCTTCGCTAAGCACCTGTGGGGTTTTATCATGAAACTCGGCTAACAACGCCGCCATGCGTTCCTCGCTGAATCCGCATTTTTTGGCCGTCGCCAGAAAATGACGCGGATAAATCATATTCCAGTCGTACTTCTTTCCGCCTTTTCCCGTTGAATGCAGTGCCATCGCCATTTTGATATCTTGCCGCGCCAGCCCTTGTCCGCCCATTAATGGGTAACAGGACAAAATATCGTAGAGTGGCGTAAGCCGATATCCACCACCGGGCATTATTGCAACGGAATAATTCTTCGCATGACCATCGCTTGCCGCCAGCAGCCAAAATAAAATATGCGATCGCATAAAGTTTTCTCGATCCTGCTCCGCCTCATCCGATCCCAGTAAAAAATGCATAATATCAACAATGCCAGGTCCGCTGTCGCTCTCATATTTTTTCGTTGAGGGATAACCCATCGCCTGGCAGAGATCTTCTTGCGGCAGCCGCGCAATCCAGCGGTGGTCGCTGACAAACCGACGATCAAAGGCGTGTCACCGCCAGCGCTGTGGTTTGTGGCGTGGTAATGATTTCACAGTCAGGCGTTTCAACACCGTACAGACGAGCCAACAGCATACTCAGCCACTCATTCTCGCAACTCTCGCGGAGATCCAGCTTATAACTGTGGCCCTGAATCTCGCCAACCGGCAGTTTAAAAATATGCGTGGTAGGCGTAAGGCCTGTCGGGATTTGCCAGCAGTCCTGATAACGGAGCAGCGCGGTTTTCTCCTGCGCACCTGCGATTGAAATACGAAAATCTCGTTGCTGCTGTTGCACGAGTCGGGATGTACTCATATAGCCGGTCAGTACATCGCCCAGTTGAACGTTATCCAAAGGCTCACCGGTGATCTGCTCAATATTCTGGATAGCCTCTTCAGGCGGCTGCAAAATTAACGCACCAACACAGTCCCGCCCTATTTCGTACAATAAATCAAAAGGTTGCAGAGATTTAGTCTGGTAACGGCTGGCGATACGCTCCCGAATGTCGCGGCTATCGGGTAACAGATTGTCGAAGTAATTAAACACCACTTCGCCAGAGTATTCCGCCGCACGTAACGGCATGGAGAGCGAGACAGGGCGAGCCCCTACCCTATTCAGCCACGCCTGATGGTATTGAAAGGTATTCGCGCCGCTATTTTGTTGTACTAATGACCCAACCAGATAGCCATTCATGTACACAGACAAACCTCTCATTTACCACTCCTCCTTCCAGTCCTGCTGCAGCGTTTTTTCGCCTCTGGTCTCCAGATGGAGCTCCATATTCATCGCCGACAGAATTTTAAAAAGCGTGTCAATCTGGGTTTTCGCCGGGCTATTTTCAAATTTCGAGATGGTTTCCTGCCGCAACCCGACCTTCTCGGCCAGCAGCTCCTGCGGTAATTTTTTTGTTTTCCGGACATCTTTCAGAAAAATAGCTAACTGTTCAGGAGAGGTTATTTTCATGATTTCCACCATCTACTTTTATGGGCACTCGCGCATAGAATCAATATTATTCGCACTAGCGCATAAACTCAAATTTATGCCCATCAGCGCATAAAAAAACCGGTAAGCAGCGCTTTACCGGTTTTCATCAAATCACTGTCGGAAAATTAACGTTCCCAGTACGCCTCTTCGAGGCTGTCTTCCCGCTCCGGCAGCCCACGCGTTAAGCGCGGTGAATGCTGGTTCAGCACCTGGTAACTGACGCGATTGGCGTATTTACAGACCTGCGCCAGCGACGAATAGGTCAGCCAGTTGAATTTGTGCTTACTGGAGTTGGGAACGTTGGCACGGTGGTAATTATTGGCGGTGATATCATGCAGCAACGCGGCCAGTGCGCCATCGCCTGCACCGTTGGTATTCATGATTTTTTCCGGGCCGCCCATATAGGGCGCAATGTGCGAATAGATACGCAGCGGGTGTTCACAATCTTTGTGGCGCAGCGCGCGGCTGAACTCAAACTGGTTGAATTCGGCAATCGCGCCCGGTAACAACGGATGCTGCGTTTTACGCTTCGCGTCGTCTTCCGTAAAGCCTGCCATATACAAGCCGACAGGCCCGGCGGTGCAAAGCACCAAATCAACCCAATCCAGCGCTTTATCAGAGGCCAGCAACGGATCGCTCTCGCCCGTCAGGGCATGCCCCTCCTCTTCGTTCATCGCCAGAATTGAGACGTTCTCTTTGAGGAAATCGCGCCACCACTGCGGGTTATCAGCAATCACATATTTGGTACCCAGCGTCAGCACCACCGGAACATTATGCTTTTTGGCGTACGCCACCGCCTGCAGGGTTGCCTCCGGCATCGGTTCACCGGGGTTGCAACGTACCAGGTAAGAAGAGAGTACCAGTGCAGAAGCCCCTGCAATCACCTCTTCCGGGATACTGTCGGCACGCAGTTGATTCATCTGGCCAGGGCTTATCGCAAACGTACGCTCGCCGCTGTCGTTAATCAGGGTGAAACAACGGCCAATCGCGCCGTCCACCCCTTGCAGATAGTTCAGATCGGTACGGCTGGAGGTGTTGCACAGGTAACGATAGGCGTAGCTGCCAATCTTCACGTTTTCACACATCACACCAAGCAGTACCGAGCGGTCATCCGCCAGCACAGAGTAGTTGTGCATGGTGTTGCCGATGGTGCCGCCAGCAAACTGATGGGTGATCAGGTTTTCACGCACCAGTTCCTGATACAGCGCTTCGGCGACATCATCCGCGATCACCAGCGAATGCCCGGCGCTCAGGCCATAACGCGTAATAAACGCATCATCCACCTTTGCCTCAATATCCACCAACGTCTGGTCAATGCCGACCACCCAGCAGGTGCTGACTTCGCTCTCAGGCTGGATTTGCTGCAATAACGGATCGCGGGCGTTGACGGGGAAATAGTGTTTGGATTTACGTTTACCGGGAAATTTCATGGTTGCGATAAGGGGATCAACATTCGGGCTGTGAATGGTAGCACACTCACGGCCCGCCGCGCGATCAGCGATATTTCGCGGTTAAATTCACCATCATCTCGATATGATCCGACGTGTCATTAAGCGCCGGAATGTACTCATATTTTTCCCCACCCGCTTCGAGGAAAAATTCACGGTTTTGCACCGCAATCTCTTCCAGCGTCTCCAGGCAGTCGGAGGCAAAGCCTGGTGACATCACCTGAATATGCTTCACGCCTTTCTCACCGAGCATTTTCAGCGTTTCATCGGTATAGGGGGTTAACCAGGGTTCGCGACCAAAGCGGGACTGGAACGTCATCATCACTTTTTCCGGCGGCAAGTCGAGCGCGGAAACCAGCTCGCGGGTGGTATCGCGACAGCGCTGCGGGTAATCATCCCCTTCGGCGGCATAACGTTGAGGAATGCCGTGATAAGAGAGCAGCAGCAAATCCGGCTCGCCATGTTGCGCAAAAGAAGCGCGAACGCTGTTTGCCAGCGCCGTAATGTAGTCCGCATCATCCGCGTAATCGCGAATAAAGGAGACGCCGGGAATATGGCGTTTTTTCGCCAGGATACGCGCCAGTTCATCCCAGACCGCCGCGACGGTGGAGCAGGAGTATTGCGGATAGAGCGACAGCACCACGATATGGTCAACGTCCTGCGCCAGCAACTCATCGACTGCGCTCTCCAGTGAAGGAGAACCGTAGCTCATGCCGAGCACCACTGGCACATCCGGTAGCCGGGCCGCCAGCGCCTGTTGCTGCCTGCGGCTGTAGACCATCAGCGGCGAACCGTCTTCCATCCAGATGGAGCGATAAAGTTTTGCCACGCGAGGTGAACGAAGGGGCAGGATCACGCCGCGCAGCAGCGGCCACCACAACAATCGCGGAGTATCAACAACGCGTCTGTCGCTCAGAAATTGTCGCAGATAGCGTTTAACTGCTTCGGGGGTAGGTGCATCGGGGGTGCCAAGATTGGCCAACAAAATGCCCGTTTTCGCCTGACTCATTCGCGCCTCTTAACCATTTAACGGGTTGATAATTGTAGCCGAAACGCGCGCAAACGGAACCAATTGCAGTGATTGTTGAAACTCCCCGGCAAGAGAGCCGGGGAGAGAGGCGTTAGCCGAGGATTTTTTCCAGTTCAGCGCGCACGTCGTTCACGGCTTTGGTGCCGTCAACTTTGGCATATTGGGTGTTACCCGCCTGCGCTTCTTTCTGGTAGTAGCCGATCAGCGGCGCAGTCATCTGATGGTATTCCACCAGGCGTTTACGCACGGTTTCTTCCTGATCGTCTTTACGGGTGGTCAGCTCTTCGCCGGTCACATCATCTTTACCTTCGACTTTCGGCGGGTTGAATTTGATGTGGTAAACGCGGCCAGAGGCAGCGTGAACACGACGACCAATAATACGGTCGACAATCAGTTCATCCGGCACGTCGAATTCCAGGACGAAATCCACCGCAATGCCCGCTTCTTTCATGGCATCAGCCTGCGGGATCGTACGCGGGAAGCCATCGAGCAGGAAACCGTTGCGGCAATCTTCCTGAGCAATGCGCTCTTTTACCAGCGCGATAACCAGTTCGTCAGTCACCAGTTTGCCCGCGTCCATAATGTCTTTAGCCTGTTTGCCCAGCTCGCTGCCGGATTTCACAGCCGCACGCAGCATGTCGCCGGTGGAGATTTGCGGAATACCGTATTTCTCCATGATGAACTGCGCCTGAGTTCCTTTACCTGCGCCCGGAGCGCCAAGCAGAATAATACGCATTGCGGAAATCCCCTCAAATGTTGGTTCAATTTTTCAAAAGCGCTAAAAGATACCACCAGAACGAGGATGGCTCAAGGAAGGCGGGACGGGCTGAAACGGTTAATGAGAATGAATGGTAGAAATAAAGCGTTACCCTCACCGCGCGGATGAGGGTAACGCAGAACCTTACGCCATCAACAACGCATTTACGCGTTTGATAAACAGGTTCGGATCTTCCAGCGTACCGCGCTCAGCCAGCAGGGACTGATCCAGTAACAGCTCGACCCACTCATTAAACCGCGTCTCATCCTGGGTATCCGCCGCACGTTTCACCAGCGGATGATCCGGGTTCAGTTCAAAGATGTATTTCACTTCTGGCGCGCTCTGGCCCGCAGCGGCGAAGAGTTTCGCCATCTGGGTGCTCATTTCATCCGCGTCGGTAACGACAACCGCAGGCGTGTCGGTCAGACGATGCGTCAGACGCACCTCTTTGACACGCTCGCCCAGCAGCGTTTTCACACGCTCAACGAACGGCTCCAGCGCTTTTTCAGCTTCTTTGGCGTTGTCATCCACTTCATCTGCCAGTTTTTCCAGCGACGCATCGGCTTTCGCCACGGACTGGAATGCCTTACCGTCAAACTCGGTCAGGTAGCTCATCATCCACTCATCGATGCGATCGGAAAGCAGCAGCACTTCGATGCCTTTCTTACGCAGCAACTCCAGATGCGGGCTGCTCTTCGCCGCGGCATAGCTGTCGGCGGTGATAAAGTAAATTTTCTCCTGCCCTTCTTTCATGCGCGACACGTACTCTTCCAGCGACACGGTTTGCGCTGAAGAGTCGGTGTGCGTAGACGCAAAGCGCAGCAGTTTGGCAATGGCTTCAATATTGCCGCTGTCTTCGCCAGCCCCCTCTTTCAGCACCAGACCAAATTGCTGCCAGAAGGTTTGGTATTTTTCCGCGTCATCTTTCGCCAGTTTATCCAGCATTTGCAGAACGCGTTTGGTCAACGCTGAACGCAGATTGCGGGTCACGCTGCTGTCCTGCAGAATTTCACGGGAGACGTTAAGCGGCAGGTCGTTGGAATCAATCAGACCGCGCACGAAGCGCAGATAGTTCGGCATAAACTGTTCGGCGTCGTCCATGATAAATACGCGCTGCACATACAGTTTCAGACCATGTTTATGATCGCGGTTCCACATATCCCACGGTGCCTGCGACGGGATGTACAACAGGCTGGTGTACTCCTGCTTCCCTTCTACACGGTTGTGGCTCCAGGTCAGCGGGTCAGTAAAGTCGTGAGCGATATGCTTGTAGAACTCGTTGTACTCGTCGTCTTTGATTTCAGACTTGTTGCGCGTCCACAGCGCCTGCGCTTTGTTGATCTTTTCCCAGCTAACGACGGTTTCGCCGTCTTTCTCTTCCTGTTTTTCGATCTCTACCGGCAGCGCAATGTGGTCGGAATATTTGCTGATGATGGAGCGTACGCGCCAGTCATTGAGGAAATCATCTTCCCCTTCACGCAGATGCAGGGTGATTTCGGTACCGCGGTCGGCTTTGGTGATATCGGCAACGGTGTATTCCCCCTCGCCTGCGGATTCCCAGAACACGCCGCTTTCTGCGCTCTCGCCAGCCGCGCGGGTACGCACGGTAACTTTATCGGCGACGATAAAGGCAGAGTAGAACCCCACACCAAACTGACCAATCAACTGACTGTCTTTTGCCTGGTCGGAACCCATAGATTCAAGGAACGCTTTGGTGCCGGATTTGGCGATAGTCCCCAGATGGTCAATCACTTCATCACGGGTCATCCCGATGCCGTTATCGGCAATCGTCAGCGTACGTTGTTCTTTATCGAAAGAGACACGCACGCGCAGCTCGCCATCGCCTTCATACAGTGACGCGTTGGACAGCGCGCGGAAACGCAGTTTATCCGCCGCATCGGAGGCGTTGGAGATAAGCTCACGCAGGAAGATCTCTTTGTTCGAATAGAGAGAATGAATCATCAGGTGCAGAAGCTGTTTTACTTCTGACTGAAAACCACGGGTTTCTTGTCCTTTCATTGGGAAAACCTCAACAATGCCATTTACAAGGTAAAAAAATGCGTTGAGGGAGAAGTGGGGACAGGCGTAACGCTTTTCAAGCGGAGGCAAAAATTTCTGCCTCCGTTTGGTTAAAAACGAATCTTGTGGCGACCGGCCAGCGAGTGCGACAGCGTGGTGCCATCGACCATCTCCAGCTCACCGCCTACCGGCACACCATGAGCGATGCGGCTGGCTTCGACCTCATATTGCGCGCACAGCTCCGCAATATAGTTGGCGGTTGCCTCCCCTTCCACCGTTGGGTTGGTGGCGAGGATCACTTCCTGGATCTTTTCCGATGCCAGGCGCTGTTCCAGTCTGTCGAGCCCGATGTCATCAGGCCCGATGCCGTCCAGCGGCGACAGATGCCCCATCAGCACAAAGTAGCGACCGGAAAACTGCCCGGTCTGCTCAATGGCGTAGATATCCGCCGGGCTTTCCACCACGCAGATTTGACCGTTTTCCTGGCGGCGGGGATTACTGCAAATGTTGCAGACATCCTGCTCGGTAAAGGTACGGCAATCAGCGCAATGGCCGATTTCCGACATTGCCCGGGTGAGCGCCTGCGCCAGACGCATACCGCCGCTGCGATCCCGCTGCAGCAGCGTAAATGCCATACGCTGCGCCGACTTCGGGCCAACGCCCGGCAGGCAGCGCAACGCTTCCATAAGCTGCGTTAACAGCGGACTGGTCTGCATCAGAACGGCATCTTAAAGCCTGGCGGCAGAGACATACCGGAAGAGACAGAAGCCATCTTCTCTTTCTGCGTTTCTTCAATACGGCGAGCAGCATCGTTGAATGCAGCGGCAACGAGATCTTCCAGCATCTCTTTGTCGTCTTCGAGCAGGCTCGGATCGATCTCCACGCGGCGGCAGTTATGCGCACCATTGATGGTCACTTTCACCAGACCCGCGCCGGATTCGCCAGTCACTTCCAGCTGCGCGATCTCTTCCTGCACTTTCTGCATTTTTTCTTGCATCTGCTGGGCCTGTTTCATCAGGTTGCCCAGACCGCCTTTTCCAAACATAGGCTTCTCTCTTTAGCTGTGGTGACTAACCAGAGTGATAAGTCACATTCAGGGTTGAAAACGGGTAGCCGGAGCTGCCCGTCAAAGGGGACGGATACTCTCTTCATCCAGATCTGCATCAAAAAACCGCTGCAGGGTCTGGATATTGTTATCCGCAATAATCGACTCACGCGCCTGCGCAAGTTTCTCCTCATAAATCGCCTGACGCCATTCCAGCGGCGTACGCACCGCCGGATTATCATCTTCAATGATAGTCAGTTCAATCGCCGAACCGCGTAATTCGCTCAGCGCATCGCTGAGCGCCTTCTGCGCGCCTTGCGAATTAAGGTGACGCTGTGAACTGCGCAGATGCAGACACAGACGCTCGCCGTCTTGTTCTCTCCAGGCATTAAGCGCCACCTGCTCGACCAGTTTTGGCAGTTTAAGCTGGCTGACCTCGCGGGCCCAGGCATCGCGTTCAATGGCCTCTTCCGCCAGTTTCTTCGCCAGCTCCGGCGTTTTTTCATGCTCCAGCGCTTTTTTCAGCGCCTTCGGTGTGGCAACGACTTCTTTGACCTCTTCAACGACGGTCGTGGCCTTCCAGCGATAGGCCTCTTTTTTCGCAGGCGTCTGTTCGAGCGCCGACGGCGCCGGGCGTGACTGCGCGCGCTCGGTCACCGACGCCAGTCGTTCCAGCGCGGCGTTATTCACCGGCCGCGCGCGGGAAGCGGCTGCCGGTTCACTCTTTTTTGCTTTGTCGGCTCCCTGCGCTCGCTGCAACTGCCTGCGCGCCGCCAGCACCTGGCTGGTGGCATCCGGCATCGGCGCATCATTTTGCGGCGGGGCCGGAGGCGCTACGGGCGCGGCCTGCTGCGGTGTCATCACCGCAGTAGGGGCAACCGGAGCAAAAGCGTGTTGCACAGCTTCAGGCGCTGGCAACGGCGTGCGCGGATGGAACGCCAACGCGCGCAACAGTGTCATCTCGACGCCCATCCGGCGATCCGGCGCATAAGGTAGCTCTTTGCGGCCAATCAATAACGTCTGGTAATAGAGCTGTACATCCGTTGGTGGCACCGTGCGGGCCAGTTCACGCACCCGATGTTCAACGGGCGCCATGTCGCTGCCCAGCGCCGAAGGCGTCAACTGAACCATCGCAATGCGGTGCATCAGCGTTTGCATTTCCAGCAGCAGCGCTTCCCATTCGACACCGCGGGAGGCCGCCTCATTCACCTGCGCCATCACGCGTTCGCCATTGGCGGCGACCACCGCTTCAATCAGCGACAACGCCTGATCATCGTTCAGCGTGCCCAGCATGGTGCTGACCACCGCCGCAGAGAGTTTACCGTCGCCGCTGGCGATCGCCTGATCGGTCAGACTGAGCGCATCACGCAGGCTGCCGTCTGCGGCACGCGCCAGCAGTTGCAACGCGCGCAACTCATGCTCAATCTTCTCTTCATCAAGAATATGTTCAAGCTGGCTGCGGATCTGATCGACATCCAGCGCCTTAAGATGGAACTGCAGGCAGCGGGAGAGAATGGTGACCGGCAGTTTTTGCGGATCGGTCGTTGCCAGCAGGAATTTGACGTGCTCAGGGGGCTCTTCAAGCGTCTTCAACAGCGCGTTAAAGCTGTGGCGCGAGAGCATGTGCACTTCGTCAATCAGATAGACTTTGAAACGACCGCGCGCCGGTGCGTACTGCACGTTATCCAGCAGGTCGCGCGTGTCTTCAACTTTGGTGCGTGACGCGGCGTCGATTTCAATTAAATCAACAAAGCGCCCTTGTTCGATTTCCCGGCAGTTATCACAGACGCCGCAAGGCGTGGCGGTGACGCCGGTTTCGCAGTTCAGCCCCTTCGCCAGCAAACGGGCGATAGAGGTTTTCCCGACGCCCCGGGTGCCGGAAAACAGGTACGCATGATGTATGCGCCCTGAAGATAGGCCGTTCGCCAGTGCAGTCAGCACATGCTCCTGGCCGACGACGTCAGCAAAAGTTTGTGGTCGCCATTTTCGGGCTAAGACCTGATAACTCATTGGCAGGCTCTGAAACGCTGGAAGGTGGATTTACGAAGGGATAATGCTAACACAGCATATGCTGTTAATACACTTCATCCCTCAGGCGCAAGCCCGAAGGATGAATGCGCGGGCAGAAGAATCAATGCCCCGGGAACGGCACCAGGCTGTAGGAGGTAACGCCTTGTTTTTCCAGACGCTGCTCGCCGCCAAGGTCGAACAAATTGATAATAAACGCCGCATCGGTCACTTCACCGCCCAGACGACGGATCAGTTTCACGGTGGCTTCAATGGTGCCGCCTGTCGCCAGCAGATCGTCCACCACCAGCACTTTATCGCCGGCCTGAATGGCGTCTACATGGATCTCTAACTGGTCAGTACCGTACTCAAGTTCATAGCTTTCGGCGATGGTTTCGCGCGGCAGTTTACGCGGTTTACGCACCGGTACGAAACCGACGCCCAGCCCCAGCGCAACCGGTGCGCCAAACAGAAAACCACGTGCTTCGGTCCCTACTACTTTGGTGATCCCGGCGTTTTTATAACGTTCAACCAGCAATTCAATGCTGAGAGCATACGCTTTCGGGTCTTCCAGCAAACTGGTGACATCACGGAACAGGATGCCCGGCTTCGGGTAATCCTGAATGCTTTTGATGCTGTCTTTAAGAAATTCAAGCTGCTGCGCAGTCGCTGTCATGGATATTTGCCTGATAGAAACGGTGTTACTCACGGTACGCGCTTTTAAGGTTTCATGTAACCACTGATTAACATTTAACCAGCCGCACCCGTGCTCGAAAACGCTCGAATTTACTGGCTGAGCGCGACAATTGCAACTGCCTTCGCTGCGCTTTACGGTTTTTGTTGCTTTGTATCAATCACCGGGATACGCCACATAAAAATGAGCAAGCAGGCCAGGATAACCAGCAACAGAATACGCACCCACATCATCTTCACTAAGTATAATGAAACGGCGAACGTCAGCAGAATAATAGCGACAGCGCGCGGCTTTGCACCGGGCGGCATTGCGCGGTATTGCTGCCAGTGGCGCAAATAGCCGCCAAACCAGGAGCGGTAGAGCAGCCAGTGGTGAAAACGCGGCGACGAACGCGCGAAACACCACGCCGCCAACAGGATAAACGGCGTCGTCGGCAACAGGGGCAGCACCACGCCAAGCGTACCAAGCGCTACCGCCAACCAGCCAATGATGATTAAAATAGTACGTTGCATAATGCGAATCGTTATCAAGATGAACGGCTAATGTAGCACAGGAAGGGCTATTTACAGGGGAAGATCAATGAAAAGCGCCGCGCTTTTACAGACGCTGGAACAGCAGCTGGCAGTGCTGCGCCAGCAGGCCGCGCCGCTGGCGCAGCATGCGACCGTAAGTCCACGCTTCGATCGGCATCTTTTCCGTACCCGCAGTACGCAAATGCAGGCTTATGTGGATGAAATTGCGGACAATCTACTGGCATTGCGCCATGCCGTTGACAGCAACAGCCTTGCCCAGGTCGTCTGGCTGGCGGAACATCTGACCGCGCAAATCGCCGCCTTAACCCGCGAGAGCGCCGTCTGGTCGCTGCGTGAATGGGATCATGCTTCTCCCGCCGTTGCGCGCTGGCAGCGGAAGCGCTTACAGCATCAGGACTATGAACGTCGGCTGTTGGAAATGCAGCAACAGCGCGAGCAGCGGTTGAGCCAGGCGACAACCTTTGTCGAGCAGCAACAGTTGCATAAAGAAGTGGCCGCGTTAGCCGCAAGGCTCGCCCGCTGTCGCAGCGCTCTGGATAAAATTGAGCGTGTACTGGCGCAGTTAACCCGTTAACCAAGGAGTAAGCATGTCACTGGAAAATGCCCCGGATGAAGTCAAACTGGCCGTCGATTTGATTATGTTGCTGGAACAGCATGAGATGGCGCCGGAACTGGTGTTAAAAGCGCTGGAGATTGTGAAGCGGGATTTTGAGAAGAAACTGGAATCCTGTTAACCCTCTCCCGTGACGGGAGAGGGTTGAGGAGAAAATTACGCCTGGTGTACTGGCGTCGGGTCATCCCCTTTCAGATCGCGTTTCACTTCAGTCAGCTCATCACCTTTTGCATTACGCAGGTGCACTTCAAGCTGATTAAAGGCGATATCAATGTTGTTCTCGCGGCACAGTCGGTCGATGGTACGGTTGAGCTCATCCACCGTGTAGCTGCGATCGCGCAGTTCACGGACATACAGACGCAGTTCATGATCCAGCGTGCTCGGGCCGAAAGTGGTAAAGAACACCGATGGCTCCGGATCGTGCATCACTTTCGGGTGATCCATCGCCGCCTTCAGCAGGACTTTTTTCACTTTATCCAGATCGGAGCCGTACGCCACACCGATGCGAACCACCACACGGGTAATGGTATCGGACAGCGACCAGTTGATCAGACGCTCCGTAACGAAGGCTTTGTTCGGGATGATCACCTCTTTACGATCAAAGTCGGTAATAGTGGTGGCACGAATACGAATTTTACTGACGGTCCCGGAGAAGGTGCCAATGGTCACCGTATCGCCAATGCGCACCGGGCGCTCGAACAGAATAATCAGGCCGGAAACAAAGTTACCGAAGATTTCCTGTAAGCCGAAGCCCAGACCTACAGATAACGCCGCCGCCAGCCATTGCAGTTTGTCCCACGATACCCCTAACGAGCCGAACACCGTGACGGCGCCGACCGCGATAATGGCGTAATTGAGAATGGTGGTCACCGCATACGATGAACCCTGTCGCATATTCAGCCGCGAGAGGATCAACACCTCCAGCAAGCCCGGTAGGTTGCGGATCAGCGCCCACGCCACGATAAAGACAATCACCGCAAACAGCAGGCTGCCCAGCGTGACGCTCTTCATGACTGCCGCGCCCGCTTCCGTACCGTTGTAGTGCCACAAGGTAATGCTGTCGAGATACGCAAACACCGAGATCAAATCAGACCAGATGGCCCAGAACACCACGCCAAACAGCGCAACCATCACCAGCATGGTGATACGCAATGTCTGCTGGTTCACCTGCTCCAGCGCGATGGTCGGTTCTTCCTGCGGCTCAGCGCCTTCCGCCCCCTCTTTCACCATGTTCTGGCGACGCGCCAGCGCGCGGCGATAAGCAATACGACGGGCAGCAACGCTCAAACCACGCAATACCGTCTGGTAGAGCAGGTTCCAGATAATCACCAGATAGACCGTTTCGATCCAGCGACCGGCAAGACGCAGCGTGGTGTAAAAATAACCCGTTGCGGTCAGCACCATTAACGCTATGGGTACAATCGCCAGCACGGTCACCGTCACCAGGCGTATGCTGTGGGACTCTTTGTCGCGCCAGCTTTCGCGGAACATCGGCCAGACCAGTGCGGTGATCAGCAGCAGATTAAGCAGGATGACAAACTGCCCGGCAACGTCATCCATCAGATGCAGCGGAGAGAGCTCCGACACCACCGACCAGAAATGCAGCGGCAACAGCGCCAGGCTGATGCGCACAATCTGCCGACGCCAGTGGCTGGTAAGCTGCTCAGGCATATTGAAGTGGCTGACAGCAACGCCATTCTTTTCCAGTACTTTCCAGCACAGGCCAAACACCAGCCAGAACAGCGCCAGTTTTTTACTGAAAGCCCACAACAGCTCGCTGATATTAAGCTGCATGGTAAGCAGGATCAGCCCGATCGCCAGAATCAACAAACAGACCGGCATCGCGCGGATCAGATCGATCAGAATCGCTTTCGGGGTATGGAGCTGGCTGTCATTGCGTAACTGACCAACCTGATCCGCCAGCTTCGCCTGGTACCCTTTTAGCCAGTTCAAACGCCAGCGAATAAGACCAGCAACCAACAGCAGCGGTAAACCGGCCAGGAAGGCAATCGCCACCGCAGGCCAGGCTTTCTCCCAGTTAACGGTGATCTTCGCGGATTTAATCTGATCGTGCAGCGCCTGTGGGAAGGCTTTAAACCAGTCCCAGTCCATGGGCTTATTGCTGTTTACCCAGAAGATCTGCTGGGTCAGGATATCTTGCAAGCTGTTGGAAACGCTCATCAACTGTTGCTGGTTAACCTGCAGGTTAATGGCCATCATCAGTTGATTGCCGAGCTGCTTGTTCAGCTGATCCAGCAGCTCGCGGCGCATATCCACCACTTGCAGGAGCGCATCGTGCACTTCATCGTTGACGTCGCTCTGATGGCCTTCCTCCAGTTTGGCGACGAAGGCATCGCTCTGGAACAGGGCATCACGCTGTTGGTTGACATCGAACTGCTCAATACGCAGATCCGCAATGCGGTTAGTCATATCTTTCAGCTCGTCTGCCGACGGCAGCGTCTGCTGTTGCTGATACAAAATGCGTGACAGCAGCAGGCTGCCCTTCAGCACCGCAATTTGCTCTTTGATATTGCGTTCAGACTGCAGCGCGCGATCCAGCCAGTTTTTCACTTTGATATTTTGCTGGACCAGCGAGTTGCCGTTCTCTGTTGCGGTGATCAGCTTCTGGCTCAACTGATGGTTGATCTCCAGTTCTTGCTTCACCAATGGATTCTCTTGAATACGCGCAGTTTCATCCGGCGTTACTGCTTGTTGCGCGGTTTTTTCCGTCAGCGTCAGACGTTTGTTATTTACCGCCTCCTGCAACAACTGCAACTGATGCTCAAGACGGTTACCGTTCGCGGTAACATAGTCGCGCTGTTTTTGCAGCGTATCCTGCAGTGTGGTGTTGCCTTCGAGACTTTTACGCAATTGTTCAATTTGCGCATTCAATAACGCCTGCTGCACCTGCAACAGCGCCTGTTGCGTGGGTCGCAATGCCCCCTCGCCTGCCGACGTGCCGTTCAAGCGGTTGCGGATTTGCTGCAACTGCTGCGACGCGTTGTACATGGCGTTTTGCACGCGTTCCGGCTGCGTCTGCAGCGACACCAGTTGGCTGTTATAGGTGGATAGATCGTTCTGTGCGGTTTGCAAATCTTCAAGCAATTGCGACATGCGGGATTCAAGCTGGCGCAAAGAGAGCGTCGCCAGCGTCTTACGCGTTTCGTCGTCATTGTCTTTATCGCCCAGCGCATTCAGCGCATCCGTCGCCTGACGCATTTTGTCCGGCGCCTGTGCGACTTTCTGCTTCAGCAATGCAGTTTCTTGCTTCACCCGGTCAATTTTATCGAGGGCATCCAGCGTCTCGGTCAGATCCTGAATGACCCGCTTGTCCTGCGCCGAGTGATCTTTTTGCTTATTCAGTGCGTTGAGCTGATTTTGCACATCGGTGCGGGAAGGTAAGTCGTTACTTGTCTCCGCCCAGGCAACGTTGCCCAGCAGGCTTGCGATGACAAGAAACAACGCGGCAGCAAAAGCTGCAAACGTATTACGCGTGCGATTGTTGTGCGACATAATTTGCGTGATCGGTTTCTGTACGGGAAAGGTGGTCGGGATGACCACGCGCGAAGAATATCACGCCGTCAGACAACAACCTAGAACAGTGAGAAGCCTCCAGGAAAAATCCTGGCGGCTTAGCGTTTACGCGTTTAGCGTCTCGCGATCGCTGCGCAGCGTCGGGCAGAGCTGGCACATCTCCAGCAGGATGGCCACGTAATCTCGTGCTTCTTTTTTTAAATCAAAGGATTGCGGTGCAAAGAGCCAGTTTTCCATTATCCCGGATATGTACGCGCGCATCAGCACAGCCACACGCCGGGTCAGTAAGTTGGCTGGCAACAATTTTGCCTGAATACATTCTCTCAGCGTATGCTCGATGCGATCATAACTTTCAAGGCTCAAATTACGCTGCGCTTCCTGAACAATCGCCATTTCGCCAACAAACTCACATTTGTGGAAAATGATCTCCATCATTAAACGACGTCGCTCTTCAACAACTGTCGCTTCAAGGATATAAACCAATATTTCTCTTAAAACAGAAAGTGGATCGTCGGGGAATTTTGCCCGATACTCAATCTCAAGATCGCCAATACTGGACTCCGACAGCTCCCAAATTTCACTGAACAATTCCGACTTGTTTTTGAAGTGCCAATAAATCGCGCCGCGAGTTACACCCGCCGCCTGTGCAATTTCCGCCAGCGAAGTAGAAGAAACACCCTGCCGGGAAAAGAGCCGCATGGCGACATCAAGAATATGCTGTCGCGTCTCCAGCGCCTGTTGTTTGGTTTTTCGTGCCATATGTTAGTGAATTTACAGGAGTCAGATTTACATACATTTGTGAATGTTTGTACCATAGCATGACGATAATATAAACGCAGCAATGGGTTTTTGGGCATTTGATCCATTGATCAATTTGAAATCGGACACTCGAGGTTTACATATGAACAAAAACAGAGGGTTTACGCCTCTGGCGGCCGTTCTGATGCTTTCGGGCAGCTTAGCGCTTACAGGATGTGATGATAAACCTGCGCAGCAGGGAGCGGGCCAGATGCCGGAAGTTGGCATCGTCACGCTGAAATCAGAACCTCTGCAAATCACCACGGAATTACCGGGCCGAACCACTGCATATCGCATTGCAGAAGTGCGTCCTCAGGTCAGTGGCATCATTTTAAAACGCAACTTTACTGAAGGCAGTGACGTTGCAGCAGGTGTCTCGCTCTATCAGATTGATCCCGCAACCTATCAGGCTGCTTACGAAAGTGCGAAAGGCGATCTGGCCAAAGCACAGGCGGCGGCCAACATCGCTCAGATGACGGTCAATCGTTATAAAAAACTGTTAGGCACGAAGTACATCAGTCAACAGGATTACGATACTGCGCTGGCGGATGCGCAACAGGCGGATGCATCGGTTGTCGCGGCGAAAGCTGCCGTTGAAACCGCACGTATCAACCTGGCGTATACAAAAGTCACCTCGCCAATCAGCGGACGCACCGGAACCTCAACGGTGACGGAAGGCGCGCTGGTGCAGAGCGGGCAAACCACCGCACTGACCACCGTGCAGCAACTTGATCCGATCTACGTAGACGTGACCCAATCCAGCAATGATTTCCTGCGCCTGAAACAAGAGATGGCGAACGGTACGCTGACTCAGGAAAACGGCAAAGCGAAAGTGGAGCTGGTGACCAACGACGGTGTTCAATATTCACAAAGCGGTACGCTTGAATTTTCCGGCGTGACGGTTGACCAGACCACCGGTTCAATCACGCTGCGTGCGATTTTCCCGAACCCGGATCACACGTTGCTGCCTGGCATGTTCGTTCGCGCCAAACTGGAAGAAGGCACCAACCCTAATGCGTTGCTGGTACCGCAGCAGGGCGTAGCCCGTACTCCGCGTGGCGATGCGACGGCAATGGTGGTTGGCGAAGGCGACAAAGTTGAAGTGCGTAACATCGTCGCAAGTCAGGCGATTGGCGATAAATGGCTGGTTACCGATGGTCTTAAAACAGGCGATCGCGTGATTATCGCCGGCTTACAAAAAGTTAAACCGGGCGTGCAGGTTAAAACCCAGGAAGTGACATCTGACAATAAACAGCAAGCCCAGGCCGGCGGCCAGTCAGAGAAACCGAAGTCTTAACTTAAACAGGAGCCGTTAAGACATGGCTAAGTTTTTTATCGATCGCCCCATTTTTGCATGGGTTATCGCGATTATCATCATGCTGGCGGGGGCGTTGTCGATCCTCAAATTGCCGGTAGCGCAATATCCAACGATTGCGCCGCCTGCGATTCAGATCACCGCGTCCTACCCGGGTGCTGATGCGAAAACGGTGCAGGATACCGTGACGCAGGTTATCGAACAGAACATGAACGGTATCGATAACCTGCTCTATATGTCTTCCACCAGTGATTCCTCTGGTACGGTGCAGATCACCATCACGTTTGATTCCGGTACCAATGCGGACATCGCGCAGGTTCAGGTGCAGAACAAACTGCAACTGGCCATGCCGTTGCTGCCGCAGGAAGTACAGCAACAAGGTGTGAGTGTTGAGAAATCATCCAGTAGCTTCCTGATGGTTCTCGGTATGATCAGTACCGACGGATCCATGACGCAGGAAGATATCGCGGACTACGTCGGTGCGACCATTAAAGATCCGGTCAGCCGTACCTCGGGTGTGGGTGACGTTCAGCTGTTCGGTGCGCAGTATGCAATGCGTATCTGGATGGATCCGAACAAACTCAACAACTTCCAGCTGACGCCGGTTGACGTGATCTCCGCGATTACCGCGCAGAACGCCCAGGTGGCAGCCGGTCAGTTAGGCGGTACACCGCCGGTGAAAGGGCAGCAGTTGAACGCCTCCATCATCGCGCAGACCCGTCTGACCTCAACGGAAGAGTTCGGCAAGATCCTGCTGAAAGTGAACACCGATGGCTCGCAGGTTCGCCTGCGCGACGTGGCGAAAATTGAGCTCGGCGGCGAAAGCTATGACGTTGTCGCTCGCTACAATGGCCAGCCAGCGGCTGGTCTGGGGATCAAACTGGCGACCGGCGCTAACGCGCTGGATACCGCAGAAGCGGTGCGCGCCACGATTGCCAAACTGGAACCGTTCTTCCCGCATGGTCTGAAAGTGGTTTACCCGTACGACACCACCCCGTTCGTTAAAATCTCGATTAACGAAGTGGTGAAAACGCTGGTTGAAGCGATCGTACTGGTGTTCCTCGTCATGTACCTGTTCTTGCAAAACTTCCGCGCAACGCTGATCCCGACGATCGCGGTGCCGGTGGTGCTGCTCGGGACGTTCGCGATACTCGCCGCCTTTGGCTATTCCATTAACACCCTCACCATGTTCGGTATGGTGCTGGCGATAGGCCTGTTGGTGGACGATGCCATCGTGGTGGTGGAAAACGTCGAGCGTGTGATGATGGAAGAAGGCCTGCCGCCAAAAGAGGCGACGCGCCGTTCCATGGGGCAGATTCAGGGTGCGCTGGTCGGTATCGCATTGGTTCTGTCGGCAGTATTTATCCCGATGGCCTTCTTTGGCGGTTCGACCGGGGCAATCTATCGCCAGTTCTCCATTACGATCGTTTCCGCGATGGTGCTGTCTGTTCTGGTTGCCTTGATCCTGACGCCAGCACTGTGCGCCACGATGCTGAAGCCAGTTGCCAAAGGCGACCACGGTGAAGGCAAGAAAGGCTTCTTCGGCTGGTTCAACCGCATGTTTGAGAAGAGCACGCATCACTACACCGACAGCGTGGGCAACATCCTGCGCAGCACCGGTCGTTATTTGCTGCTGTATATTCTTATCGTTGCGGGAATGGCGATTCTGTTCGTTCGTCTGCCCAGCTCGTTCCTGCCTGACGAAGACCAGGGCGTATTTCTGACCATGGCCCAGTTGCCTGCGGGCGCAACGCAAGAGCGTACGCAGAAGGTGCTGGATGAGGTTACGAAATATTATCTGGAAAATGAGAAAGACAACGTTAACTCCGTATTTACCGTTAACGGCTTTGGTTTCTCAGGTCGTGGGCAGAACACCGGTCTGGCGTTCGTTTCGCTGAAAAACTGGGATGAACGTCCTGGTGAGCAGAACAAAGTTCCGGCGATTGCAGGTCGTGCAAGTGGGCACTTCGCGCAAATTAAAGATGCGATGGTGTTCGCCTTTAACCTGCCAGCGATTGTGGAACTGGGTACGGCGACAGGCTTTGACTTCCAGCTGATCGACCAGGCGAACCTGGGCCACGATAAGCTGATGCAAGCCCGTAACCAACTGTTCGGTGAAATTGCGCAGCATCCTGACTTGCTGGTGGGCGTACGCCCTAACGGTCTGGAAGATACGCCGCAGTTCAAGATCGACATCGATCAGGAAAAAGCCACGGCGCTGGGCGTCTCCATCAGCGATATCAACACAACGCTGGGTGCAGCCTGGGGCGGCAGTTACGTTAACGACTTTATCGACCGCGGTCGCGTGAAGAAAGTGTACGTCATGTCGCAGGCGAAATTCCGTATGTTGCCAAGCGATATCGGCAACTGGTATGTCCGTGCAAGCGATGGGCAGATGGTTCCCTTCTCGGCCTTCTCCAGCACGCACTGGGAATACGGTTCACCGCGTCTGGAGCGTTACAACGGTCTGCCATCCATGGAACTTCTTGGACAGGCAGCACCAGGTAAGAGTACCGGTGAAGCAATGGCGATGATGGAGCAACTGGCCAGCAAACTGCCGACCGGTATTGGTTATGACTGGACGGGGATGTCCTATCAGGAACGTCTCTCCGGTAACCAGGCGCCTGCGCTGTATGCTATTTCGCTGATTGTGGTGTTCCTGTGTCTGGCAGCATTGTATGAGAGCTGGTCGATTCCGTTCTCAGTGATGCTGGTGGTTCCGTTGGGGGTTGTGGGTGCACTGCTCGCCGCAACGTTCCGCGGTCTCACCAATGACGTGTACTTCCAGGTTGGCCTGCTGACAACCATTGGCTTGTCGGCGAAGAACGCGATACTTATCGTCGAATTCGCCAAAGATCTGATGGATAAAGAAGGCAAAGGGCTGATTGAAGCAACACTGGAAGCCGTGCGTATGCGTCTGCGCCCGATTCTGATGACGTCACTGGCGTTTATCCTCGGGGTACTGCCGTTGGTTATCAGCTCCGGTGCTGGCTCCGGTGCGCAGAACGCCGTGGGTACCGGCGTAATGGGCGGGATGATCACTGCAACCGTACTGGCTATCTTCTTCGTTCCGGTGTTCTTTGTGGTGGTGCGCCGCCGCTTTAGCCGCCGCAGCGAAGACATTGAGCACAGCCATAAGGTTGAGCAGCACTGATACCCTCCAGGTATCTATATTAGAAAAGGCCGCGCGTAGCGGCCTTTTTCATTTCAACGCTCACACCAGGAAAGAACTTATTGTCAGTTTGTTTATTTCATGCGAAAGATATAAGGCATATAATTACTGTGTATTTGAGGTACATCTTATCTCTTAGGTATTATTCTTAATTATCACCTGCATTCTGTTTAAGTGAGAATAATCCTGGCTGAATTATTCGCAACACCGGAATAATCCCGTTCTCGCTAACTTAATGAATAGTAAGGAACCTCGGGCAATAACGCTCATAAACACAACAAAATTCGCCCTCAAATCGCACAATTATTTCGCCCCACGTCGGCAGAAAAAGACAATAATTGTAATTTTTCGTAATAGCGCAATGAAATTCGATTAGGACTGTCTTATAGTTATAATCAATCAACAGCGCAGCATTAGTCTCTGGTCAGAGCAGAAGTACCCATCCCGATACAGTGTTCGGTTAGTAAAAAAATTACCACTCAGAAGGGGATGCGTTATGGACGAATACTCGCCGAAAAGGCATGATATCGCACAGCTCAAATTTCTCTGCGAAACTTTGTACCATGATTGCCTCGCTAATCTCGAAGAGAGCCATCATGGTTGGGTTAACGATCCTACTTCAGCAATCAACCTGCAGTTAAACGAGCTGATCGAGCACATCGCAACCTTCGCGCTCAATTATAAAATTAAGTATAATGAAGATAATAAGCTGATTGCACAGATAGACGAATACCTTGATGATACGTTTATGTTGTTCAGCAGCTATGGCATAAATACACAAGACTTACAGAAATGGCGTAAAACAGGTAACAAACTGTTCCGCTGCTTCGTCAATGTGAGCAAGGCTAATCCTGTTAGCCACTCTTGTTAATATTTCAACACTAAGGTGAAAGTATGTCCGAAAAACCATTAACAAAAATTGATTATTTGATGCGGTTACGGCGTTGTCAGACTATTGATACATTAGAACGCGTAATTGAAAAAAATAAATACGAACTTTCAGACGATGAACTTGCGGTGTTTTATTCTGCAGCCGATCACCGACTGGCAGAGCTGACTATGAATAAGCTTTATGACAAAATCCCCTCCTCCGTGTGGAAATTTGTACGCTAATTCTCTGTACTGTTTATTTACGTTTTTTTCTGTAACACAGCGTTCAGCCTCATTGACAGGTGTATCCGATCCCGATGAATGAAGAAAAACAGAAAATGGTGGCAGGCTTGCCGTATCAGCCCGCAGATGAAACGCTGCGCGCAGACCGACTCCGCGCCCGCCAGCTGCTTCATCGTTATAACCATTCAGCACCTGAAGAAAAAGCCGAACGCAAAGCCATACTGACGGAACTCCTCGGTCAAAGCGATGGCGCTTATATTGAACCCAGTTTCCGCTGCGATTATGGTTACAATATTTTCCTCGGCAAAGAATTCTACGCCAATTTTGACTGCGTCATGCTTGATGTTTGTCCTATCCATATTGGCGATAATTGCATGCTGGCGCCTGGTGTACACATCTACACAGCAACACATCCGCTCGATGCCGTTGAACGCATTAGCGGTATTGAATATGGCAAGCCTGTCAGCATTGGGCACAATGTGTGGATTGGCGGCCGGGCCGTGATCAATCCCGGTGTAACGATCGGTAATAACGCGGTGATTGCATCGGGGGCGGTGGTGGTGAAAGACGTTCCCGCAAATGCGGTCGTCGGTGGCAATCCTGCCTGCATTATTAAAATGCTGGCCTCCCCGGTTCAGTAACTGTTATCGTTTTTTGGGGCAAAACTGTTACTTTTTTCACACAAAGTGGCAACTTAAAATAGTGTGTCCACTTGCAAAACCGTATCAGTAAAGGCCAAAAATGACAGAGATACAACGGCTGCTCACCGAAACGATTGAAGAGATCAACCAGCGCGAGAAACGGGATAACCGTCCACGCTTCAGCATCAGTTTTATCCGCAAACATCCGGGCCTGTTTATTGGCATGTACGTAGCCTGGCTGGCGACGCTCGCGGTCATGTTGCAATCAGAAACCCTGTCCGGCTCCGTCTGGCTGCTGGTGGTCCTCTTTATTGCCTTTAACGCCTTTTTCTTTTTCGACGTCTATCCCCGTTATCACTATGACGATATCGACGTACTCGATTTTCGCGTCTGTTATAACGGCGAGTGGTATAATACCCGTTTTGTGCCCACAACGCTGATTGATGCCATCCTGCATTCACCTCACGTTGAAACCGGGCACAAATATCAGTTACGGCAGATGATGGAGCGAAAAGGCGAGCTCTCGTTTTACGACGTGTTCACCCTCACCCGCCCTGCTGTTGTACAACCAGGCGGTTAAGCGTACGCACTGCCGCGGTAAACTGGCTGGCGGACGTATTGCCATAACCCAACACCAGCCCGCTGGATGCAGCGTCTGGTTGCAACCAGAAACGGCTCAATGCGTGCGGCGCAAGCTGTGCTTTCCGCGCTTCACGCACCACCGCCACATCATCGATTCCCGGGATCGACAACGTTAAATGCATTCCCCCGCCGCCGCCATAAACGCGATGTGGAGCCGTCATCTCTTGACGCAGCGCCGCCAGCAGATTCCCCTGCCGCTTGCGGTAAAGACGGCGCATGGCCGCCAGGTGGCGCGCATAATGCCCATCCTCAATAAAGCGCGCCAGCGTGAGCTGCTCGCCGCGGTGACCACCCCGCAATAAACTGCTAATCGCCGGCCTGGCTACCTGTGCGAGCGCGGGCGGCATCACCATAAACCCAATACGCAGCGACGGAAACAGAGTCTTACTGAAGGTTCCTATGTAAACCACCGGCGGATGGCGACGCATGCCAAGCATGGCCGGAATAGGATCGCCGGGGTAACGGAATTCACTGTCATAATCATCTTCTACAATCCAGCTTCCCGTGCGCTGTGCATAATCCAGCAGCGCGAGACGCCGCGTCGCACTCATCACCTGGCCAAGGGGATACTGGTGCGACGGCGAGGTGTAAATCATACGCGGAGATGTCGCATCGGTACTCAGCACCATGCCTTCATCATCAATGGGTCTGCCGCTAATCTGTAACCCGGCAGACAAAAACGCGCTTTTCGCTCCACCATAACCAGGCTCCTCCACCCAGGCATGATCCCCCTCATCACACAGTAAACGCACGCACAGCATTAATGCTTCCTGTGCCCCTTCGGTAATGACGACCTGTTCCGCTTCGCAATTGATGCCACGAGAGATAGCGAGGTGACGGGCGATGGCAGTACGTAAACGTAACTCTCCCGCCGACTCCCCATAGTTCAGCAATGTGCTGCCTTCACCGCGCCATACACGCTCCATCAAGCGCCGCCATACGGCCAGCGGAAAGTAATTTACCGCCGGAATGCCGGGCGTCAGCGCCAGCGCCGGTGAGTGCCGTTGCATACCGCCGGGCAACGCCTGCATACGTCGGGCCAGCGCCACTGGCGGCAGACTCTCAGGCCTGGCGTCTCCGTTCGCCAGCGTTAATATTCGCGTTCCCTGCCGGTCGCGCAGCACGTACCCTTCGATCGCCAGTTGCTCCAGCGCCGCATTCACCGTATTGCGCGACAGCGCCAGTGCCTGCGCCAATACCCGCGACCCCGGCAACTGGCTATTCGCCTTCAGCGCGCCGCTAAGCACCGCATCACGCAGTGCCACATATAACACCCGCTGCCGCGTTGCCCCTGCACGGGCTGTCAAAGCCTGATGCAGCAGCGCGTACAACCCCTCTTCCGGAATATTCATTTCGTGTCTCTTCGTGGCCCCATAAAACTATATCCTTATGGTTCTTTTTATGGAACCAGCACAGCGCTACGCTGCCTGTTCAGCGAAAAGGAGGCACCATGAGTCCGTTAAATCACTATCAACAACCCATCGGCAGCGCGTTACCCGACTGGCAACCCCGCCCTTTCCCACAGCGCATTGTGCTGGAAGGGCGTTATTGTCGCCTTGAACCGCTTGCCACCCGGCATGCCAGCGCCCTGTTTCAGGCGCATCAACAGGCAGAAGATGAACGCAGCTGGACGTGGCTGTTGCGTGACGCGGATAAAGATGAAGCCTCGTTCCGCGCGTGGGTGAGCAGCGTCTGTGAACTGCGCGATCCGCTGCATTTTGCCGTTATCGATAAGCGAACGGACTCGCCGGTGGGCAGCCTGTCACTGATGCGTATTGATGAGAAAAACGGTGTGATGGAAGTGGGTAGCGTGCATTTCTCTCCGCTGCTGTCGCGCACGCCCGCGTCAACCGAAGCACAGTGGCTACTGATGCGCTACGCCTTCGATACCCTGGGGTATCGCCGCTATGAGTGGAAATGTCACAGTCTGAATGAGCCGTCACGCCAGGCAGCGCTCAGACTCGGTTTTCAGTTTGAAGGCCGTTTTCGCCAGGCGCTGGTCACGAAGGGCCACAATCGCGACACCGACTGGTTTTCGATTATAGACAGTGAATGGCCACACGTTGATCGGGCTTTGCAACGCTGGCTTGCCGCCGACAACTTCACCGCCGACGGCAAGCAACGTTTCCCCCTGGCGTCATTACGCGCTTAACGTTTTTTCTTTTTGCCCTGCACCGCTTTAAAACGCGGATTGGATTTACAAATCACATATAAACGCCCCTTGCGCTTGACGATTTGGCAGTCAGGGTGGCGTTGTTTTGCGCTCCGCAACGAGTTCAGCACCTGCATGGTTTACTCCTTTTTATCCGTGAAAAAACGGCCATAACGCTGCTGGAAACGTGCCGCGCTGCCTTCGTTCGCAATCACTTTCTGTTTGCCGGTGTAATACGGATGCGAAGCGGATGACACATCGATGGTGACATACGGGTAAGTGACCCCGTCGAGTTCGATCTCACGGTCCGTCCTGATGGTGGATCCGACTTTGAAGTATTCATTTGCGCTGGTGTCGTGGAACACCACCGTCCGGTAGTGGGGATGGATATCAGGTCTCATTATGGGCTCATTTGTTTTGTTATAACATAACAAAAGTCTACCCAACTTAATTTCGCATTTCAAGCGATCCGCGTTATGCGTTTTTTGCAAAAGCACATGATCCTGCCCGGTCATAAATTAGAAAAGAACGTTATTGGTTGAATGCGTTGCCATCAGGCAAGCTGTAAACATCACCCAATGCGAGGAATGAAAAATGCGCTGTTGTTGTCCCCGAACCCTGAAATCACACAGAAAACCGTTACCTATTGCCTTCGGAGAACACAATGAACGCAACGACATTACCGCTCCTCGATCTTGCCCGCTATCACGGCGCTGAACGCGACGCTTTTCTTACCGACCTGCGCCACGCCGCGCGCGATATTGGCTTCTTCTACCTGATTAATCACGGCGTCGACGACGCACTCCAGCACGCTGTCCAGCGCGAAGCCCAACGCTTCTTCGCCCTCCCTGATGAGCAAAAACAGCAGGTGGCGATGATCCACTCGCCACATTTTCGCGGCTACAACCGCGCCGCGTCTGAACTGACCCGTGGGCAACCCGACTGGCGCGAACAATTCGATATTGGCGCAGAACGCCCGGCATTATTACTTAGCGATGATGATCCCGGCTGGCGACGCCTGCAAGGCCCGAACCTATGGCCGCAAACGCTGCCAACATTAAAACCGGCGCTGCTCAACTGGCAACGTGCCATGACCACGATGGCGACCCGTTTATTACGCGCCTTTGCCGAAGCCCTGCAACTGCCCGCGACAGCGTTTGACGCACTGTACGGCGACAAACCCAATGAGCATATCAAGCTGATTCGCTATCCCGGCCAGCAAGAGACGCAAAGCGCACAAGGTGTGGGCGCGCATAAAGACTCCGGTTTCCTGAGCTTTCTGTTGCAGGATCAACAGAAAGGGTTACAGGTCGAAGTGGCGCCAGGCCGCTGGATCGATGCCGCACCGCTGCCCGGTAGCTTTGTGGTGAATATTGGCGAGTTGCTGGAACTGGCGACCAATGGCTACTTGCGTGCCACCGTGCACCGGGTCGTTTCTCCGCCGGCCAACCAGCAGCGGCTCTCCATTGCGTTCTTCCTCGGCGCGCAACTGGACGCCGTGGTGCCGGTTTACACCCTGCCGCCCTCCCTGGCGCAGGAAGCCCCCGGTCCGGAGAGCGATCCGCACAATCCACTGTTGCGCGATGTGGGGTGGAATTACCTGAAGGGACGCCTGCGATCCCATCCGGATGTTGCAGAACGTTATTACCGCGATGTGCTGCGCGAACGCACAGAACAATTGATCGTCTGACCATAACAAACACAGGAACACACATCATGAAACATGCCACTTTTACTCTGGCAGGGGTAGCACTGTCTCTTTCACTGGTATGGACTTCCGCACAAGCCGACGCGCTGCGCGTCGCCGCCGATCCGGTTCCGCATGCCGAAATCCTTAACTACATCAAAAAGATTGATCCGAAGCTGGATCTGAAAGTGGTGGAACTGACCAGCGGCGCCAACGCCAATGAGTTGCTGGCAAACGGCGATGTCGACGCCAACTATTTCCAGCATGTGCCCTACCTGAAAGATCAGGAAAAAGCGCTGGGTAAAACCTTTGCTGTCGCCGCCACGGTGCATATTGAACCGCTCGGTATCTATTCGCATAAATACAAAGACGTTAAATCCGTGCCGGATAACGCCACCGTTGCCGTTCCCAACAACGCCACCAACTTAAGCCGTGCGCTGTTCCTGCTGCAAAGCCAGGGACTGATTAAACTGGCGGCGAAATTTACCGATCCGGCCACCACGCTGGCGACCCCGAAAGACATTGCCGAAAACCCGAAACACCTGAAGATCCTCGAAGTGGAATCGCCGCAAATCCCGCGTTCGCTGGATGATGTAGATCTGGCGGTGATCAACGGCAACTATGCGCTGGAAGCAGGCTTAACGCCGTCGAAAGATGCGCTGGGACTGGAAAGCGCCAGCCACAATCCGTATGCCAATATTCTGGTCACCAACCCGCAACTGGCGAACGATCCACGCATTAAGGCGCTGGCGAAAGATCTGACCTCACCGCAGGTGGCAGAGTTTATCCGTAAGCAGTACAACGGCTCGGTGATCCCGGTTGCGCCGCAATCATGATTGAGATTGAAGGGCTGAGTAAAATCTACGCCGGAGCAGGCCGACCAGCGTTAAAAGATGTGTCGTTAAGCGTGCCGAAAGGGGCGATTTACGGCATCCTCGGGCGCAGCGGCGCGGGAAAAAGCACGCTGATCCGCTGTCTGAATCTGCTGGAGCGGCCCACAACGGGCCGCATCATTGTCAATGGCAGCGACATTACGCAACTGGATAAAGCCGGGCTGCGCGAACACCGTCTGCGTACCGGCATGATTTTCCAGCACTTCAATTTACTGCATGCGCGCACGGTGGCCGACAATGTCGCCGTGCCGCTGGAAATCGCTGGCGTACCGAAGGTGTTGCGCCAGGCTCGCGTTGAAGAGTTGCTTTACCTCGTCGGTCTGAGCGAAAAAGCACAGGCTTTTCCTTCTCAGCTCTCCGGTGGTCAGAAGCAGCGCGTTGGCATTGCCCGAGCGCTGGCTGCCAGACCGGATGTCCTGTTGTGCGACGAAGCCACCAGCGCGTTAGATCCGGAAACCACCGCCTCGGTGTTGCAACTTCTTGCCAATATCAACCAACAGTTAAAACTGACCATCGTGCTGATCACCCATGAGCTGGAGGTGGTGAAAACCCTCTGCGATCACGCCGCGTTGCTGGAAAACGGCGAAGTGGTTGAAAGCGGGCGCATCGCCGATCTACTGGTCGCCCCCTGGTCGCGTCTGCGTCAGGCGTTATTGCATGATCCCCAGGCCGAGCGGGATTTCCTCGCCCGCCATGGTTTCGACGGGAGGCCCTTATGCGTGGTCGCATGAACTGGGAAGATCTCTGGCCATTGCTGGTCAACGGCACGCTGGAAACCCTCTATATGGTGGGGCTGGCGGCACTTTTCACCATCCTGATCGGTCTGCCGGTCGGCGTATTATTGTTTATTTCCCGCAGCAATGGCCTGGCGCCAATGCCAAAAATAAATGCCATCCTGGGCACGCTGATCAACATCGGTCGTTCGTTGCCGTTTATCGTGCTGCTGATTGCGTTGATCCCTTTCACTCGTCTGCTAATTGGCACCACGCTTGGCAGCACCGCGGCGGTGGTTCCGGTGACCATTGGCGCGTTTCCCTTTTTTGCCCGCCTGACGGAAAGCGCACTGGATGAAGTCGATTACGGGCGGATAGAAGCCATTCTGTCGATGGGCGGCAATATCTGGCATGTGATCGGCAAAGCATTATTGCCAGAAGCCCTGCCAACGCTGCTGGCAGCGATCACCTTAACCGTGGTGATGCTGATTGGTTTTACTTCGATGGCCGGGGTCATTGGCGGCGGTGGTCTGGGCGATCTGGCTATTCGCTATGGCTATCAGCGGTTTAACGATCAGGTGATGGCCGGAACGGTGATCATACTGGTTGTCATGGTGCAGGGGGTACAAATGACCGGAGAGCGCCTGGTGCGCCGACTGGCGCACCGACGGTAACTTAGGCCTGCGTCTCTTTGCCCACCAGCAGGGTGGTAAGGATAAACGACAGCACCAGCGCGATCGCCACCCCGGAAACGGCAAAGATAAAATAGGGCCCAATGTAGGCAGGCAGGCTGAAAATGCTCGACAAAATATAGCCATACAGCCGTACGCCAAAGAAGGCAATAAACGCGGAAGCGAGCGAGCTGGCGACAGTGGCGGCGATAAACGCTTTTTTGTAGCGCGTCAGTACGCCAAACAGCGCCGGCTCGGTGATCCCCAACAGGGCAGAGATGGCCGCCGACAGCGTAACGGTTTTATCCTGGCGGTTTTTGCTCAGTCGCCAGATAGCAAACGTTGCGCCAGCAATCGCCATATTGGCCATAAACATCATCGGCATCAGCATGTCGTAGCCGCGTTCGCTAAAGTTTTGCAACGCAATCGGCGTCATCGCATGGTGCATGCCGGTGAGGATCGCCACCGGGCGGATCGCCCCGACAATCAACCCGGCAAAGCTGGCGGAGACACTAAACAACCCTTCGATAAACAGCGCCAGCCCTTTGCCCAGGTAAATGCCAATCGGGCCAATCACCACCAGCGCTGCCAGCGCGCCGAGAAACAGCGTCAGGGTTGGCGTAAACACCGTTTTCAGCACATCCGGCATGATGCTATCGACCCAGCGATGAATATAACTGAGCGCCAGTATGGAGAAGATCACCGGGATCACGCTGGCCGAATAGTTAAACACCGATACCGGAACAGCGCTCAGCAGCCAGAACGCGCTCACTGCGCCGTCCTGATGCGCCGCCAGCGCTTTCGCGGCGTCAATCAGCGACGGGTACATCAGGCAAGCGGCAATCGCAGCGGCCAGATACTCGTTGGTTTTGAAGATTTTCGCTGCCGATACGGCAAGGAAAAAGGGCAGAAAATAGAAAACACCGCTGGCGATCAAATCGATGATCACCACCGTGTCGCTCTTCGCCGAAACCACTTTCAGCGCAATCAACCCGGCAAGCAGGCCTTTGATCATCCCGGCCCCGGCAATGGCGGGCACAATCGGCCCGAAAACGCCGGAAACGGTATCCATAAACATCGACACCAGGCTTTTACGGGCTTTTCCCTGCCCTGCCGTATGCTCCGGCGCTTTCCCCAGCATGGTGAGCAGTTGTTCGTACCAACTGGTCACTTTGGGACCAATCACTATCTGGAACTGGTCGCTTTGCAACTGCGCACCCAGCACGCCAGGCAGTTTTTTGATTTCGCCCTGGTCCACTTTGTCATCGTCAATCAAGTCAAAGCGTAACCGTGTCATGCAGTGCCAGACGTTGTTGATATTATCTCGGCCGCCAACCAGGCGAATAATATTGCTGATGGCTTCTTGCGTCCCCATAAAAACTCCTGCCGGAATGTTGTCGTTTTAGTCATTGCTATAAATGGTAGAGAAAGCCAAATCGCAAAACAAACCAATAAAATATGAATTTCATCACAATTAACCACCAACAAGGCAATGAAAACACCTAATAATCAAAATTGGTACGGTTTTTAATTAAAAAATAAAGCAATAACAGACCAAAAAATTTATTCCACAAAATGGTTTACCTTTCCGCAAAATTAGGGCGAAGATAATAGCGTTCAGTCGCTTATTTCACGCTATAAAGGAGTTCCCGTGACGCCAACGCTTATTGAAAATATCGAATGTTTTATTACTCGTCCCGACCGCCATAATCTGGTAACGGTGCGGGTCACAACCGATAAAGGCGTGACGGGGCACGGCTGTGCAACCTTTCAGCAGCGCCCGCTGGCGGTCAAAACGCTGGTTGATGAGTACCTGAAACCATTGCTTATCGGGCGGGATGCCAACCACATTGAAGACCTGTGGCAAATGATGAACGTTAACGCATACTGGCGTAACGGGCCGATTATGAATAACGCCATCTCCGGCGTGGATATGGCGTTGTGGGATATTAAAGGCCAACTGGCTGGCATGCCGCTCTATCAATTGCTGGGGGGAAAATCCCGCGATGCCATCGCTGCTTATAGTCATGCCAGCGGCGAAACGCTGGAAGCGTTGTTCGCCTCGGTGGATACGCTGATCTCACAAGGCTATCGCCATATTCGCTGCCAGCTCGGGTTTTACGGCGGTACGCCTGCGAAAATACATACACCGGAAAACCCGACCGCTGGCGCGTATTACGATCAGCAGGAATATATGACCAATACCGTCGCCATGTTTAAAGCGCTGCGCGAAAAATATGGCTATCGCCTGCACATTCTGCACGATGTTCATGAACGACTGTTCCCGCAGCAGGCGGTGCAACTGGCGAAGCAACTGGAACCCTGGCAACCCTATTTTATTGAAGATATTTTGCCACCCGCGCAAAGCGCATGGCTGGATCAGGTGCGCCAGCACAGCAGCGCACCGCTGGCGATGGGGGAGCTCTTTAATAACCCGGCGGAGTGGCACGATCTGATTGTGAACCGCCGCATCGATTTTATCCGCTGCCATATTTCGCAGATTGGCGGTATCACCCCGGCACTTAAGCTGGCCATCCTTTGCCAGGCCTTCGGCGTACGCCTGGCGTGGCATGGTCCGGGCGATATGACACCGATTGGCGTGGCGGTGAATACGCATCTCAATATTCACCTGCATAATGCGGCAATTCAGGAGTTTATCCCCCGCTCTGCCAGCACCGACGACGTTTTCCCCGGCGCGCCGGTGGTGAAAGATGGCTTTGTTTATGCCACGGAAACAGCAGGTATCGGTGTGGGCTTTAATGAAGAGCGCGCACGCGCATTTCCGGGCTGCTATCGCCCGCATGAGTGGACGCAAAGCCGGATCGCCGATGGCGCGATCCACACGCCGTAGCTTCACCCGCCGCCCTGGCGGAACGTCAGATTTTCACGGTTGTGAGGAATAACGTACGTGCAGGTGTAGTTGATATCAATAATGTCGCTGATTTCATACACCTGCCCGCCTTCAAGAATACCGCGGTTATTGATGTGCATCGCCGGGCTGCCTTTTTTACACCCCAGCAGCGCAGCCTGTTCACGGCTCACGCTTACCGCGCGGTAGGTGGTCAGCAAGTGTGAAATGCGATAGCCCTTACTGAGCACATACTGCTGTAGCGAGCGCTCAATCACTTGCTGATTCAGATCGGTGAAATCCCGTACCGGCATGCTGGACACTTCAATCTGCACCGCCACGTCATCCACAAAACGCAGGCGGCAAAACTGCCAGATAAAACTCTCGTCAGTCAGACCAAAGATTTGCTGTTCATCGCGGCTCGGGCGTTTTTTATGCAGGCTAATCATGCGAAAGCGGATCTGATCGAAACGCTTTTCGGTGATCGAGTTGTACACCATCGGGTTATTGCGCGCCTGCTCGTTAATCCAGATACCGGACCCCTGCACGATGCGGACAACGCCGATGCTGGCCAGTTTTTCCACCGCCTGACGGATGGTAAAACGCGATACGCCATACTCCTGCGCCAGTTGTCTTTCCGGAGGGAGTTTACGCGGGCCTGGTTCGCTGATTTGATAAATTTTGCTTAGCAAATCCTGCGTCACGAAATCTTTTTTCTTCATCCATCCGATCCTGAAAGAAAACAATCACTGCGCCGTGTTATAACATCAGCAAGTTAAAGATACTCTACGTTTATCAGTATCAAAGAGGGATTTTTGGTGATGACGAACCGACGATTGGTGAGTCTTATTACAGGCGTGCTGGTGCTCGCCTTTTTTCTGCCTGTGGCGCTGAGCATCTGGTTCACACACCGCCAGGCTGAAGAAACGTTTATGAATGAACTGGACACTTACTCGGAACTGGCGGATATGCGCACCCAGCGCGTCGTTAATCAGAGTAAGGAAGCGCTCCGGCAACTGGAAAGCTACAAGGGCGAGCGCTGCACCCCGGCGCACCTGCTGGCGATGCGTCGCATCTCCTGGTCCTGGCGCTATGTGCGGGAAGCCATCTCCATGAACGGGTTGCAACCCGAGTGTTCATCAATGGAGATAGACAGCCACGTTCCGCCGTTTCCGCAGCCGGAAAAAATCACCGACGACGGCTTTCGCGCGTGGCTTACACGCCATAACGATGTGGGTTTGTCGCAGTATATGATTGCCATTGGCACCGACCATTATGTGGTGATGACCGACCCGCTGTCGTTTATTGACGTACTCTCGTTTGGCTCCTGGCCGGTGAATGTGGCGTTGATCAGCACCAAAACGCACCAGATCATTGCGGGCAGTTCAACGCTGGATCCGCAGGTACTGACGCAAATCACCCCGGACGGGCCAAAGAAAATGCAAGTCGATGGATCGGCTTACGCCATTCTGCGCGATGCAGATATGGGGCTGGCGATTGTCACCTGGGCATCGCTTGCTCCGCTGGCGCAAAACTGGCATCGGTTGCTGGTGATCTGGCTGCCCTTTGGTTTACTGATGAGCATGCTGATTGCGCTGTTGTTGCTGCGGATATTGCGCCGCTTGCAATCGCCCAAATATCAGTTGCAGGACGCCATCCGCAGCCGCGAAATCAGCATGGTTTATCAACCGATTGTCGCACTGGGCAGCGGGCGAATCGTCGGCGCAGAAGCTCTGGCGCGCTGGCGACAACAGGACGGAAATCTGCTCGCGCCGGATATCTTTGTTCCGCTGGCGGTCCGCAGCGGTTTGATGCCACAGCTCACACAACTGATTATCGAGACGGTGTTTAACAACCTGGGGCGCTGGTTGCAGCAACACCCCCAACAGCATGTCTCGATAAACCTTGAACCCTCCGATCTGCTGGATCCAGCCCTTCCTGCGCTGCTGGCGCACCAGCTCGAACGGTGGCAACTCTCCCCGGCCCAGGTGGCGCTTGAACTGACCGAACGCGGCTTTGCTGACCCGGCCGTGAGCAACCCGGCGATTCACCGATTACGCCAGGCGGGACACGCCATCTACATTGATGATTTTGGCACCGGCTACTCGAGCCTCAGCTATCTGCAAAACCTGGATGTCGATATCATCAAAATCGACAAGTCCTTTGTGGATGCGCTGGAGTACAAAACCGTGGCACCGCATATCATCGAGATGGCAAAAGCGCTGAGGCTGGCGATGGTCGCCGAAGGGATTGAAACCGAAGGCCAGTTGCAGTGGCTCACGGAGTATGGCGTGGAATATGGTCAGGGATGGCTGTACAGCAAAGCGCTACCGACTGAAGAGTTTATCCACTGGGCGGAAAATAATCTGCTGTCCCGCTGAGTTTGCTACTGTTAACAGTAGTTAAACACGCGGAGGAAGCATGATGAAAAAGCAATCCTGGCCGCTGCATGATGTCCGGCACTGGCTGGAACCTGGCCCGGTGGTGCTCTTAAGCAGCCGCTGGCAAGGGCGAAACAATATAATGACCTTAGGTTGGCACACTATTCTGGAGTTCTCGCCGTCGCTGGTCGGCTGCATGATTTCGGCGGGCAACGCCAGCTTTGAGCGCATCCGACAGAGCGGCGAATGTGTGATAAACCTTCCGGATGCGCAGATGATCGACACCGTCGCCCGTATCGGTAACTGCACCGGCGATGAGGTCGACAAGTTTGCCGAATTTGGCCTGACAGCAGAGCAAAGCGAAAAGGTCAGCGCACCGTCCATCGGCGAGTGTTATGGGCAGTTTGAATGCCGCCTCTATGATGACGCCATGGTGGATAACTATAATTTTTTTATTTTTGAAGTGGTTGCCGCGCGGGTTAACCCCCAACCCCAATGGCCGCAAACGCTGCACTATGTGGGTGGGGGCGTATTCCGCACCGATGGCGAGGTGATGGAGCGCAAAGCGCTGTTCACCAAAGTGTCCTGAAGGACAGTTCACTCATCAAGAATAGGAACAAAGCCGCCGTAGATCATACGTTTACCATCAAATGGCATCTCCTCACCCAGTTCACGCATTCTGGGATCGGCCATGATTTTCTGGTTTGCCGCATCGCGCACGGCTTTCGACGGGTATTCTATCCAGCTGAAGACCACCTCTTCGTGGTCTTCGGCTTTTACCGCCATGCGAAAATCAGTGATATTCCCGGCAGGTACATCTTCCGCCCAGCACTCCACAATACGCGTGGCGCCAAACTCCTTAAATAACGGCGCCGCCTTCGCCGCCAGTTGGCGGTACGCGTCTTTTCTGTCCGCCGGAACCGCGACCACAAAACCATCGACATACTTCATGCGTCAGCCCCCGAAGTGACTGCGCGGCAGGAGGGTCCTGCCGCATCAGGCCCGATAAGTTTAGTCCTGCCGCCAGCAAAAGGCGTAACGCACTCTCTCACTGCGCAGAATAAACTCCGGCGACACGCTCGGGCTCCAGGAATCATCACCGCCGACACCCATGTGGAATGCATCCAGATGCAGCCAGCAACCCGCCTCTTCACGCAGCAAATGGTGGTGCGTCGTTTCACGCAACTGCCTGTCGCTATAGCGGCCAAGGGAGAAATGGAAATCCCCGTTCAGATGATGCGTACCATAATGCAGCTCGCGGGTATCACAGCGCAGACCATTTTCGCCCGGGAAAATATACGGCGTGTGCAACGCAGCAAGCGGTAATGTCCATCGCCCTTGGCGCGCCGCCAGTTTACGGTCAGGGTAGTTTTCATGCGGCCCCAGCCCCAGCCAGCTAACCGATGCCTGCACCTCCGCTAACTGACAAACCAGCCCGATACGCGCCGGCGGCGGGATATCGGTCGCCACCTGTACGTCTACCTCACCGTGTAAAACCCCTTCACCATCAATACGCCAACGCTTATGGCTGACAAACCCGGTTTTACCGGCTCCCAGCCAGCGGTGCGTGGTCGTGACCACGATGTCCGCGGCGTGTTCTTCAACCTCACAGGCCAGCAATTCAGCACTGAGATCATACATACCCGCCGCTTTCCAGCGCTCAACCCAGGCGTTAGGATCGATACGCGTCACCTCGCTGATGCCGATGTCATTATCCAGCGGCGCACGGGCAAAACTATCCCTCAGCGGCGTGAGCAGCGTGGGTTGCTCATTTCGCCACCACTGGATCAGCTCACCACTACGGCGGCAGAACTGCCAGCGCTGGTTGCGGTGATGAATCACATAATCGTCCTCACTCACGGCAAGCGTTGGGCGAGAAGAGACCGTCTTACGCGGCGCAATAAAGAGCGGCGACGGCAAGCGCCACTGATCCCAGGCGCAGTGATGATCAGCGTCCGACCAGCGCGTTGCCGCTTTCTGGTACACGTCGACATTCAGCCATACTTCGCCCGGCGCACTCTCCAGTTCGGGAATGGTCAGCGCAATCTGCTGTTTACCTTGCGGGGCGATCTCCAGCGTGGTCTCGCCCTGCGCCAGCACCACACCATCACGAACCACGGCCCAGCGGAGATACTCGTTATCGGTCGCTCGGAACAGGTACTCGCTCTCCACGTCAATAATCAGCGGCGTGGTGCTGAGCAGCCGGAACTGGAAAAATTGTTGCGCGCGCTGCGCCTCGTACAGCGCCGGGTGTGGCGTCCGATCGGGAAAGACCAACCCGTTCATACAGAACTGGCGGTCGTTCGGTGTATCGCCAAAATCACCGCCGTAGGCCCAGAATGCTTGTCCGTTGGCGTCGGTTTTTGTCAGCGCTTGATCAACCCAGTCCCAGACGAAACCGCCCTGCAAACGCGGGGTTTCGCGAAACGCCTGCCAGTATTTGGCAAAGCCGCCGAAGCTGTTGCCCATTGCATGGGCGTACTCGCATAAAATCAGCGGCCGCGTTTCATCCGGCAGGCCGATCCATTTTTTGATTGACCATTTCGGCACCGCCGGGAACGGCTGATCTTCATCGACGCGGGCATACATTGGGCAGATGATATCGGTCGCGGCGGTATTCGCCCCGCCGCCTTCATACTGCACCGGGCGGGTGGGATCGGTGGTTTTCAGCCAGCGGTACAGGGCATCATGACTGGCACCGTGACCGGATTCATTACCCAGCGACCAGATAATGATCGACGGATGGTTGCGGTCACGCTGTACCATACGCGTAACGCGCTCGCTCATCGCTGGCAGCCATTGTGGATCGTCCGACAAGCGACTCATCGGGGTCATACCGTGGGTTTCAATATTGGCTTCATCCACCACGTACAGACCGTACTCGTCACACAGGCGGTACCACAGCGGATGATTTGGATAGTGGGAGCAGCGCACCGCATTGAAGTTGTGCTGCTTCATCAGTTCAATATCGCGGCGCATCGTCGCTTCATCGATAGCCTGACCGTTTTCCGGGTGGTGCTCATGGCGGTTAAC
This sequence comes from Kosakonia sp. N21, assembly GCF_050587465.1. Classification (NCBI taxonomy): domain Bacteria; kingdom Pseudomonadati; phylum Pseudomonadota; class Gammaproteobacteria; order Enterobacterales; family Enterobacteriaceae; genus Kosakonia; species Kosakonia sp. N21. The sequence goes on from NZ_JBOBHR010000002.1 coordinate 469,262, forward strand.
CCCACGGATCAGCAGCGGTTTACCGTTAAGTTTCAGCAAACCGTTGCTGATTTCCACTTTGCGAAAGCCCACATCGCAGGCTTCGGCTTCCAGCACATGACCCTGCTCATCAAGCAGCGTCAGGGTCAGGCGGTAAAGGTGCGGCGTTTCCGCGCTCCACAACAGTGGGCCGGAGACGGGCAACGACACGCTGAGGCGCTCTGCCCATGCGCCGCGCTCATCGACAATGGCGCTGCCGGGCGCTTGCTGCGCCTGGGCGATTTTCTCTTCGTCACGCCACAGCGTAACGGCGACGTGACACGCGCGATATTCACCTGCAAGCTGGAGATCCACCTTTACCAGCCCGTGCGTGAACTCTGCGTTCAGTTCCGTAGTGTGGTGGAAATCCGCAATGTGCGTCGCCGGTTTATGCTGGAGCGAAACATCGCGGAAGATACCGCTCATGCGCCACATATCCTGGTCTTCCAGATAACTGCCATCACACCAGCGCAGCACCATTACCGCCAGTCGGTTCTGCCCGACGAGCAGCACATCGCTGAGATCGAACTCTGCCGGTAAGCGGCTGTCCTGGGAGTAACCGATCCACTGACCGTTGCACCACAGATAAAAAGCCGAGTTGACGCCATCAAACACGATACGCGTCTGCGTCTGCCCCTGCGCCAGCGCCTGCTCTGTCATCTCAAATGTGAGCGAGTAACAACCAGTCGGGTTTTGCTGCGGCACAAAGGGCGGATTAACCGGAATCGGGTAGGTCACGTTGGTATAAATCGGCGTATCAAACCCCTGCATCTGCCAGTTAGACGGCACCGGCATAGCAACCGCATCGTCGCTCTCTTCCGTTATCCAGCTCTCCGGCACCGCTTCCGGCGCGGGGAAAAAGCGAAAGCGCCATTCGCCATTCAGCAAACGGCGCGCGGGCGATGGCGTATCGTCTCTCGCCGCGTGTTCATCGCGCCAGCTACGCAGTGGGGCATGGGCCGGTAAACGATGCCAGTGGGTGATCACCGGATTTTCCCAATCACGGCGGGCGATCAACGTACGTAATGCGGAAGCAGACATAGAAACCTCATTTTTGCGAAGCGCTCACAATTCAGAGCACAATGACGCACTTTTCACCGCAGGTAAAGCCACGGATCCGCCGAAAGCGAATGGGATCACAAAAGCGTTAGCGACGATCCAAAAGTACCGCCAGTTGCGCCAGTTCATGTAAGCGTCGGGCCAGCACTTCACCGCTGACCTCCTGCGTTTGCGCCGGTGCGGTGGACAGACGTTCAATCAGCGTCACGGGTAAGCAGATCTGGTTTACTGCATCCTGCTCAGAAGCGTTAAGCAACCAGTCAACGCTCTGCTCTCCCGCCTCTTTAAACGCCTGTCGTACGGTGGTTAGCGGCGGAGAAAACCAGGCGCTGTCAGCAGTGTCATCGTACCCCACCACCGAAATCTGCCCGGGTACAGCAATCCCTTTTTCCGCACAGGCGCGCATCACGCCAAGGGCCATCTGATCGTTCGCCACCAGAATGGCCTGCGGAGGTTGCGCGGCGGTGCTGAGCAGACCATGCGCTTTTTCATAGCCGGACGCTGCGCTCCAGTCGCCACAGGCACTGGCGCACGGGGTCAGACCCGCATCTGCCAGCGCGGTTACCCAACCGGTAAAACGCGCCCGCGCGGAGACCGAGGTTTCCGGTCCACCCAACAGCGCAATACGGCGATGCCCTTGCGCCAGCAGATGCTCAACGCCAAGACGCGCACCCTGCCTGGCATCGAACACCAGACTGTTAACCCCGGCCGTCTCCCCCACATCGAGGAACAGCACCGGCGTGGGATGTACCTGCGCCGCCAGCTGTTGCGCCAATGCATCATCCAGCGGCACATTGATCAACACCCCTTCCACGCGCTGCGCCAGCAACTCTTGCAATGCCGCCACGCAACTGGCGGCGTCGTGCTGTTCAAGCATGGAGATAATCACGCTGGCGGAGGCCTGCCCGGCGCGGGATTTAACGGCAGAGGCAATTTGCGAAGGGGCATGCAGCGCCAAATCGGTCGTCAGCAACCCCAGCGTTTTGCTGCGTTTGCCAGCCAGTTGCTGTGCGCCGCGATTGGGAACGTAATGCAGCTCCGCCATGGCCGCCAGCACCTTCTCACGGGTTCGCGCAGAGACGTGTTCCGCATCGTTGATCACACGGGAAACGGTCTGATAAGAGACCCCCGCTAAACTCGCGACATCGTAAAGGGTGATGGTTTTCATGATGCATCCTGGCTGCAAACAATTTGCGCCAGTATACCCGTTTTACCGGATAGCGCCTGTGAGAGCGGTCAGGGTGAATACATGAGAGGAGGAAATAATGATGAAACCGGCAAAAAGAAATAGCGACGAGCCACAATCGGCCCGCCGTAAACATCATCCTTAATGTGTTTTGAGATGGTTATGTATTGTTATTGTCAAACCATCCTCACATTTTCGAATGCAAATTTAATGACGGTTTCATGACAAAAAGATTACTGCTGGCGTGGAATAGGGAATCCCTTAATGGAAATAATAAAGCTGCTTCCCTCTTTTTTGATTTTCGCGCCAGCGTCACACCAGTCAGATGCGATGCGAAAGAACTCATCGCTTCCGATATTCCAGTCCAGGCGAACTTGTTTTACAAAGCCGGAGCGCAACATCTCGCAGGCTTCGCCATAGTTGCTGGCCGTTTCGAGCAGTTGTTGGGTCATTTTTTCTTCTTCAGAAGTTTGCGTAGTGCTTTGATTTCTTTGGGATTTAACGGAGCGGTATTTTCTTCTTCAGTATGCTGATTATCAATATCTTCTTCCGATACTCCCGCCTCTTCCACTGCCTGAAATGCCACCAGCAGCAGTTTCTCTGTCGCCGTGCTGAGATTTTCACTATTCACTTCCGCGTAATGGCGGAGTTTTTCTTTTAGCGCTTCATCAATTTTTACATTCAATACGGCACTGGTCATGATTATCCCTTCTGTGTGAATAAGCACGCTAATTAATACACGAACTTATGAAAGTGATCCAGAAATATATTTCAAATTTATAACAAGTTAAAAAATTCCCACAACAATTCTGCCTTATTTTTATGACATTTAAATGAAGGAAATATTTCAATAAAATGACAGATTAATGCGAAGCGAATAAATATATCCCCGAAAAGCAGAAATAAACCCGCCAGCCATCACAGCTGACAGGTTTCAGTGATTCAAATTCCGCCATTCTTCACGGGTGTTGATTGCGGCTTTTGCCGCGCACAGGACATCGCGATGCCAGGGGTTCAAGGATCAGTCGTGCTGTTTCAAGCCAGGGGGTTGCCATACACCGTCGCTCCTTTAGACAGGTAAACCGGCTTAATAGGTATTACATACCGTCTGCCAGCCAATCTTATTGCAGTAGGTGGTTTTCGGCATCGTGCTCTGTAGCGTCTGCATGGACTGGTTAATTTGTTGTTGCTGCTGTAGCGCTAACTGTTGTTGCTGGTAAGCCTGCTGTTGCTGCTGGTTACGCTGGATAACGGACACGGAAAAGGCATCACACTGGCTTTTGCCTGGCGGGTTTGTTGCCGCGCTGGCGGCGACCGTTGCAAAAACGGACCGGTAAACAACAGGGTCGTAAGTCCAGCTATTCAAATCCTGGGCGGCAAAGTTTTTTGCCGCCGCAGCGACCTGAAAATCCATATAGCCCAGTTCCGCACACTTGTTGGCCGCCACTTCCTGCACGGCGATCCGTTGGTAATTCTGATAGGGAATGGTGGGTTTTTGCGTTGCACAGCCAGCAAGGGTAGCCGCAGCTATCACAACGACAAGCGGGTATTTCACATCGCGTTCCTCTTAACGGGGACTAAGAACATTCTTATCTTACCCCAGAATCCTCCATCCCTTTTGTAAAGTAAACCCGTATGCTGACTACAAAATTTAGGGTATGGACGGAGGATAACGCGACATGCTACCCCTCCGTCAACTCACAACTTCCGCTGGCGACGCAGGTTTTATCCGGGGGGTGTGGCGAAACCACGGCAGACAAATCTGGATCAGCGGGCCGATCGCCAGCGCGTACAGAACCGTGCCGACGCCAACGGTCCCGCCCAGTAGCCAGCCAATCAGCAGCACCGACACTTCAATAGCTGTGCGTACGCTGCGTACCGACCAGCCCGTGCGGGCGTGGATCCCCGTCATCAATCCATCGCGCGGCCCTGCGCCAAATCCCGCGCCAATATACATCCCGGTGGCGAGGGCGTTTACGATCACCGCAAGCACAAGCAGTGCACCGCGAGCGGGCAATGTCTCCAGCGTTGGCATCAGCGATAGCGCGGCATCCGCCGCCAGACCAATCACAATCACGTTGCTGATGGTTCCGAGCCCTGGACGCTGGCGAATCGGGATCCAGAACAGCAGCACCAGCGCGCCGGTAATGATCATCACCGTGCCGATATCCATCGTCAGCAGTTTCGCTACCCCAAGGTGAAACACGTTCCACGGATCGGCGCCCAAATCCGCGCGCACGAACATGGCGGTGGAAAGACCGTACAGGCTTAAACCAATATAGAGTTGCAGTAATCGACGTAGCATCATTGTTCTCCGGCTGTTCTGGCTTTTATCTTTACCGGAAATGGCATTATGATTAATGTCCAGTTTTCAAATAGTGGACTGCATATGTCATCCCGCCGATTGGGTAGTCAATCGCTACAGCGCCTGTTGGGACGCTGGCAGCAAGCCCCCTCACGCACACCGCTCTGGCGTCAGCTTGCCGATGCCCTGCGCTTGCTGATCCTCGATGGCAGACTGGCGCTGGATACTCGCCTGCCGGGAGAGCGGGAGCTGGCATTAACCCTGGATGTTAGCCGCACCACCGTTGCCAGTGCGCTGGCACATCTGCGTGATGAAGGGTATCTGGAAAGCCGCCATGGCAGCGGTTCCCGCGTGATCCTGCCGGACAATCGCAGCGTTCCGACACTCAGCACTGCGGGCATGTCGCTGGATCTCTCCACCGCCGCGCTCAGTGCTGGCCCGGAAATCCACCAGGCCTATACCCACGCGCTGACCGCTATGACGCCGTGGTTGTCGCAAACGGGCTACGGCCAGCTCGGCCTGCTGCCGCTGCGTGAAGTGATTGCTGCGCGCTATAGCGAACGCGGTTTACCCACGCATGCGGATGAAGTGATGATCGTCAATGGCGCACTCAGTGGACTGGCGCTGGTGCTACGGATGCTCACCGGGCCGGGCGATCGCGTGGTGGTCGATCATCCAACCTACCCGTTGGCTATTGCCGCTATTCAGGGGGCATCCTGCAGGCCGGTTGGCGTATCGCTCCCGCAAAGCGGCTGGGACACCGACGGCTTTGCCGCCACGCTGGCGCAGACTGCGCCCCGTCTGGCATACCTGATGCCTGATTTTCATAACCCTACCGGGCGTTGCATGGACAGCGCCACGCGTGCAGAGATCGCAGCCATTGCCGCACGTACCCGCACCACGCTGGTGGTGGATGAAACAATGGTGGACCTCTGGTATAACGCGTCGCCTCCGCCTCCGCTGGCGGCGTTCGATCCGCAGGGAACGGTCATTACGCTCGGTTCAGCGGGTAAAAGTTTTTGGGGAGGACTGCGTTTGGGCTGGATCCGCGCCTCATCACGCACCATTGCGACGCTTGCCCAGACCCGCGATACCCTGGAACTGGGGTCACCGCTGCTGGAACAACTGGCAACGCAGTGGTTAATGGAGAACGCGCGTAGCTTCTTACCGGCACGCCGGGAGATGCTCAAAACACGTCGCGATCGTTGCGCTGCATTGATGCAGGCACACTTTCCCGACTGGCGTTTTCAGACGCCGGATGGCGGGCTCTCGTTCTGGGTAGAGCTTCCCGACAGACTGTCGACACTCTTTGCCGCTCGGGCGGAGGGGATTGGCATCCATCTCGGTCCGGGCACGCGCTTTGGCCTGCCCGGTGCGTTTGAGCGCTATTTGCGGATGCCGTTCGCACTGGATTCGGCAGAACTTGAGCACGCACTGCTGCGGCTCAAGCCTCTGTGGATGACACTGAATCAACACCACACGCTGGTAAAAAGGAGCATGGTGTGACGATCATGCTGCGGGCGGTGTTAAGGGTTTGATTTTGCTGTTTTCTAACCAGCCGGTGGTGGTTTTACCGCTTTCGCTAACAAACTCGATCTGCGTCCAGTCAGACTGGTTTTTCACCACGCCGACCACGTCGCCTTTGACCAGCCACGCTTTGCGCCGCGTTGCAACATCCGGTGAGTTGCTTAAATAGACCCGCTCACCGCTGACTTCCGCCATCGACAACCAATGGGTCTTCCGCGTACTTTCCAGTTCCAGCCCTTCATCAATTAGCGGCACCATCACATTGATGCAGCCGTCGTGACTTTGCCCCTGCGGAATGCGCAACACGACGCCGTTCTTCGTTGCCGCAATATGCCCCGGCAGTACGTCTGATGACCAGCTGCGGATATCCGCTTCCTGCGATGCATTCACTTTTCCCGCCAGCGCAAAAGAGCAGTTACGGGTGACACCTTGCCCCAGGGTTTCAGAATAGTAACCCGTGACATCCCCTGCCGGGGAAACCGCAAGTTGCAGCCCTTCGTAAATCCCCGATTGCAGGCTGGCTGCATAAGATGCCGTAGAGATTGATAACGCTAATACCATTAAAAAGTTACGCATTTCCCTTCCTGTTTATCCTGTGCATTTTTGCGAAAATCGCCACTAAGGTTGAAAGCGTTGTTCCGGTCTTGATTAACGAGGAGAAGCCATGTCGGAAACGTTGAAAGTGCAATGTCACTGCGGGGTTATTTTTGCGCGACTCCGCTAAATGAGGCGCAAATGGGTGGGGGCCCTGCCAGCTACATCCCGGCACACACGTCCTCTGCCCTGGCTGCTTCCTTCCGGACCTGACCTGGTGAACAGAGTAGCGTTGCGGGAGAACCAACAGAGCCCCCATTGAGAGCGTTGTTAACCAACGCGCTGGCGCATTATCCCTGTCCGGGGTGGCAATTGCAAGTCATGGCCGGACGGATGCTGGTTTCTTGCACAATCCCCTCTTCACAGCATCCACAAGGCTGTTTATGCTGCAAATTCACTCTTCAGGAACTGATTATGGAAAGAGAGGATTCGTTTCCGCAGCGCGTCTGGCAAATCGTCGCCGCCATCCCGGAAGGTTGCGTCACCACCTATGGCGATGTGGCCAGACTGGCAGGTTCGCCGCGCGCAGCAAGGCAAGTGGGCGGCGTACTCAAACGCTTACCGGAAGGCAGTACGCTGCCGTGGCACCGGGTGGTGAATCGTCATGGCCGAATCTCACTGACCGGGCCGGATTTACAACGTCAGCGCCAGGCACTGCTGGCCGACGGGGTGGTGGTCGCGGGGAATGGGCAAATTGATATGCAGCGCTACCGCTGGAACTATTGAAGGCTCCTCCCCCGAAGGAGAGGAGCACAGGTGCGGATTAATACTGTGTCGGCGCCGGTGTGGCAGAAGAAGGGTTCACCTGCGTGGGTGACGTCGACGGCACCGTCGTTGCTGCGCCGCCGCTCTGCTGCAACGGCACAGCGGTTTGCTGTACCGGTACCAGCGTCAGGTCAACTTTGGTACCCCCCTGGTTGATAACCGGCTTAACGGTATCGGTAATAAAGACAATTTTGTCGTCAATGGTAATCGCCGAACTCAGCAGGATACGCGCATTGGGTTGAACATCCGCCGGGTTAAACGGCAGCACAAAACTGAATGGCGCTTGTTTGCCTTCGGTACGCACTGCTTTTTGTGCAATCACTTTCGACGGTGCGTCAGCCAGTGACGCATCAGAAACCGTGACGGTTAATACGGCGTCCGGTGGCAGCGCCACTTTCTGGCGGATCCAGATCGTACCGGAAACGTTCGGTTGCGCAATGGCGGCTTTATTGGTCGCCGCTGGCGCATTCGGGTTGGGTGCAGGCGTTGGAATATCGCCGCCTTTATGGGCGCAGGCGGACAGTGCAACCGCCACTGCTAAACCACTTAACATGTGCACGAGTTTCATTGAATTCTCCTTATCGTCAATGCACCGGCAGGGTAGCGCCTGCCAGGATGTGTGGTTAAACCATCGTAACGAGAACAAGTGTGGCACATACCCGCGATTTCTTCCTGTAAACCCCCTACTATTCAGATTATTGCACCCATCGGACCACTTTCATTTCCAGGTTATAATCAATTAAGCATTCGCTTTGTCGGCCGTTATTTATCTGAGGAAATCTATGAGTCAAGCGCTTACGAATCTGCTGGCATTATTGAATCTGGAAAAAATTGAAGAAGGTCTGTTTCGGGGACAGAGCGAAGATTTAGGCCTGCGCCAGGTATTTGGTGGGCAAGTGGTCGGTCAGGCGCTGTATGCCGCCAAAGAGACAGTGCCCGCCGACCGCCTGGTTCACTCCTTTCACAGCTACTTTCTGCGTCCGGGCGATAGTCAAAAACCTATCATCTATGATGTGGAAGTCCTGCGTGATGGCAACAGTTTCAGCGCCCGTCGGGTGGCGGCAGTGCAGAACGGCAAGCCGATTTTCTATATGACCGCCTCGTTTCAGGCGCCTGAGCAAGGGTATGAGCACCAGAAAACCATGCCTTCTGCGCCACCGCCGGACTCGCTGAAGTCCGAAACCGATATCGCCCGCGATCTCTCCCATCTGTTGCCGCCGATGGTCAAAGAAAAATTCATCAGCGACAAACCGCTGGAGATCCGCCCGGTTGAGTTTCATAACCCGCTGAAAGGCCATGTTGCCGGGCCTGAGCGTCAGGTGTGGGTGCGTGCCAATGGCCCCGTGCCGGAAGATTTCCGCGTCCATCAGTACCTGCTGGGTTACGCGTCTGACTTCAACTTCCTGCCGGTTGCCCTACAACCTCACGGCGTGGGTTTTCTTGAGCGCGGTATGCAGGTCGCCACCATCGATCACTCTATGTGGTTCCACCGTCCGTTTAATATCAACGAGTGGTTGCTCTACAGTGTGGAAAGTACTTCGGCTTCCAGCGCGCGCGGCTTTGTCCGCGGCGAGTTTTACACTCAGGATGGCGTGCTGATCGCCTCCACCGTACAGGAAGGCGTGATGCGTAATCGCGGTTAACTGCCCGCAACAAAAGGAAAAGCCTCCCATCGGGAGGCTTTTTTATGCTCAGGAGATAACGTAACTCAATCAGGCGTTGTAGGCGTTTTCGCCATGGCTGTTCACATCCAGACCTTCACGCTCTTGATCTTCCGGTACACGCAGACCCACTGTCATGTCGGCCAGTTTGTAGCCGATAAAGGCCACAACGCCGGACCACACGATAGTGATAGCGATACTTTCTAACTGCACCAGCACCTGGTGGCCCATGGTCACGCCCTGGGCATAACCTACGCCGCCCAGTGACGTGGAGGCGAAGATACCGGTCAGGATACAACCGACGATGCCGCACACACCGTGGACACCAAACACGTCACACGGATCATCGACACGCAGCATACGTTTCAGTGCAGTCACGCCCCACAGACCCGCCAGACCGGCAATCAGACCGAGGATCAGCGCGCCACCGACACCAATGTAGCCACAAGCCGGGGTTACGCCAACGAGACCGGCAATAGCGCCAGAACATGCACCCAACAGAGACGGTTTACCGCGCATTGCCCACTCACCGAAGACCCATGCCAGGATAGCGGCTGCGGTCGCGACCACAGTGTTAACAAACGCCAGGCCTGCGATTTCGTTCGCCGCAGCGGCAGAACCGGCGTTGAAACCAAACCAGCCCACATACAGGATTGCAGTACCAGTGAAGACCATCGGCAGGTTGTGCGGTTTAAACGCTTCTTTGCCAAAACCCACACGTTTGCCAATCAGGTAGGCACCGACCAGCCCGGCGATAGCGGCGTTGATATGTACAACGGTACCGCCCGCAAAGTCCAGTGCGCCATCTGTCGCCAGCAAACCGCCACCCCATACCATGTGCGCAATCGGCACATAGGAGAGCGTCAGCCATACCACCACGAAAATCAGCACTGCGGAGAAGCGAATACGCTCCGCCAGCGCACCGACAATCAGGCCGACGGTGATACAGGCGAAAGAGCCCTGGAACGCAACATGGATGTACTGATAAATGGAGCCCATTACAGCGGTCAGCTCAATATTTTTCAGCATCACCCAGTCAAAGCTGCCGAAGAAACCATTGCCGGTGCCGAACGCCAGCGAGTAGCCGTAGACCACCCACAGAACGCACACCAGTGCGAATGTGACGGTAACCTGCGTCAGCATGGAGAGGACGTTCTTGCCACGGATCAGACCGCCGTAAAACAGCGCAATGCCCGGAATCGACATGAACAGCACCAGCGCGGTGCAGATCATCATAAAGCCGTTGTCCGCTTTGTCTGCAACAGCGGGAGCCGCCATTGCCAGACCCGGCAGGAGTGCCAGGGAAGCGAGCGTTGTTTTTAATGTTGTGTTCTTCATTTTTCCATCCCTATCACTGTGTGCCAGGTATTACAGTGCCGCTTCGTCGGCTTCGCCGGTACGAATACGAATGACGCGTTGCAGCTCGGCAACGAAAATTTTGCCGTCGCCAATCTTTCCGGTGTAGGCCGCTTTGCTGATGACATCGATCACTTCATCAAGCTGATCATCAGCAATCGCCACATCAATTTTCACTTTCGGCAGGAAATTGACGCTATATTCCGCACCGCGGTACAACTCGGCATGACCCTTCTGACGTCCGAAACCTTTTACTTCTGTTACGGTCAGCCCTTGAATACCAATAGAAGACAGTGCTTCACGAACGTCTTCGAGTTTGAATGGCTTAATCACCACGGTAACCAGCTTCATAGATCCCCCTCCAGTCGAAATTCGATAATGGCCGCAGCTAATACATAAGGGATATTGCAAGCGGTGTGCCAAGAATGAAAACAGGGAGGATTTCAGTTTGTTAGTGCGTGCGGACAGGGAAAAGGTGAAAAAGACAAAACGCAGGTGACGGTTCGGAATGTTCCTGGCAAAGAAAAACGCACCATGATAGTGCATGGTGCGTTACTTTTTTGCACCAACAGAGAAGAGTCTCAGTAGCGTGCTTAATTTTGGTGCATTACGCGATAAGCGACTCTTCTCGCGCGCTGGCCGCCAGCTCTTCGCCCGCCAGTTGCAATTGATACATCTGCCAGTAGCGTCCTTTCGCCGCAAGCAATTGTTGATGCGTACCGCGCTCAACAGCCTGGCCGCGATGGAGCACCAAAATGGTTTCAGCCTCGACAATGGTCGACAATCTGTGGGCTATCACCACTAACGTTGTCTGTTCCCGAACAGCGGCCAGTGCCTGTTGGATCGCCTGTTCAGTCCCGGAGTCGATATTGGCAGTCGCCTCATCCAGGATCAGGATCTGCGGCGTATCCACCAGCACACGCGCCAGCGCCAGCAACTGTTTCTGCCCAACGGAGAGATTATTGCCCTGCTCACCCAGTCGCGTATAAATGCCCTCGCTCATACCCCGCGCCAGCTCCGCCAGTTGCACCACTTCCAGCGCATGCCAGACCTGCGCTTCGCTGATGTCGCGCCCCAGCGTCACATTGGCGAAAAAGCTGTCGGCCAGCACCACCGGATCCTGCTGCACCATCGCGATACCTTTACGCAGCGCATCATGACTCAGCGCAGAAAGCGGGCGACCATCGAGACGGATTTCCCCTTGCGTTAACGGGTAGTACCCCATCAGCAGGCTGGCGAGCGTGCTCTTTCCGCTGCCGGTATGTCCCACCAGCGCAACAAAGCTGCGCGGTTCAACGTGCAGGGAGATGTCCTGTAACACCTGCTGATCTTCGCGGTAGGCAAAAGAGACATTTTCAATGTCGATGGCGCCGCTGTGCAGTGGCGTATCATCATCGCCGTAAGACTGGCGTGGCCGGTCCATCAGCTCAAATACGCGCTCACCGGCGACCACCGCCTGCTGCAACATCGACTGCTGAGTAGTCAGTTCGATCAAGGGTTCATTCAGACGACCAAGGTAGCTGATAAAGGCATACAACACCCCGACTTCAACCGTACCCGGAGAAGAGAAACCAAACAGCATCAGCAAGCCGCATAGCACCAGCGCAGAGAAAAGGCTCAACAGCGGCCGCAGCAAAAAGCCATCCAGCCGCAGGGTTTGCATACGCGCGAGATAATGTGAACGGCTGGCGTCGCCCAGTTGCTCGCCAAATCTCGCCTGTTGGCGGAACTGCTGGATCACGCTCATGCCGTTAATGATTTCATTAAAACCGTCATTGATATCCGCCAGGTACGCGCGCATCCGCCGCACAATCGGCGTGCTGTAACGCTGATAGATCAGCATCACGATCAGTACCGCCGGGAAGATCGCCATCGCCACCAGCGCCATGCGCCAGTCCAGGCTGAACATCGCCACCAGCATCGCGCCAATCAGCGCGGCGCTGCGCAGCACCGTTGCCACCACCGTAACGTACAGATCGCGGATCACTTCCGTATCGTTGGTCACGCGGGAGATAATTTGCCCGACAGGCTGAACATCAAACTCACTTAACGGCTGACGCAGCGCGGCGTCCATCACGTCGGTGCGCAGTTGTTGCACTACGCCGACCGCCGCCTGGTTGAACAACAGCGACTGCGAATAATGCAATAGCGCCGCCAGCAGTTGCAGGCCGACATACACTGCCGCCATCCCCACCACCAGCCCCAACGGCAGATAGCTCTTCGCTACCATATTGTCGATAAAGTAGCTGATCAACGCCGGGCCAGAGACTTCCGCCGCCGCCGCGACCCACAGCATTAGAACCGCTTTCAACAGGGATTTTCGCCATGGCGAGCCATATTTCAGCAACCGTTTCAGGGTCGGCCACTGTTTGCCCAAATTACGCATCGATGGCCTCCTCCGGCGCATCCGTCAGCGCAGCTTCCAGTTGTTGATAGCGGTACATGTCACGATACCAGCCGGGCTGGCGGGAAAGTTGCTCATGCTGACCACGCTGAGCGATATGCCCATGTTGCATCACTAAAATTTCGCTGGCTTCCGTCAGCGCCGACAGACGATGGGCGCTGATGATCACCGTTCGCCCTTCTCCCCACTGGCGCAGGTTATGCAGAATCTGGTGCTCGGTGCGCCCGTCGACGGCGGAGAGCGCATCGTCGAGAATTAAGATCTCCGCATTAAGCAGCAACGCGCGGGCAATAGAGATACGCTGCTTCTGGCCGCCGGAGAGCATTACGCCGCGTTCACCGACTTCGGTGGCGTAACCCTGCGGCAGACGCAAAATATCCTCATGCACGCTGGCCAGTCGGGCCACATGCTCGATCTCTTCCTGCGTCGCCCCCGGTTTACCCAGCGCAATATTACTGGCGACGGAATCGGAAAAGAGGAACGGTGTCTGATTCACTACCGCCAGACGGCTGCGCCAGGCATCCAGTTTAAGCTGCGTCAGCGGCATATTGTGAAAACGGATATCTCCGTCGGTCACATCAAAATGGCGCTGAATCAGCGACAGTAACGTACTTTTCCCTGCGCCTGTCGGGCCGCAAATGCCCAGCATCTGCCCTGGGTTCAGTACCGCACTAACATTGTTCAGCGTCGGTTGCTCCGTTTGCGGGTAACGGAATTCGCGAATGGCGATACTCAGGTTTCCACGGCCTTCCGGCACGGGCTCGCTGCCATCTTTCACTACTGGCATTTCCGCCAGCATATCGCGAATACGGCTATAAGCCGCGCTACCACGCTCGACAATATTAAACATCCAGGCCAGCGCCAGCATCGGCCAAATCATCAACCCAAGGTACATGGCAAAACTGGTGAGTTGCCCGAGGGTTAAGCTGCCATGCACCACCATCCAGCTTCCGCCGCCGATGGCCAGCATGTTCGCCATACCGATCGCAATATAGATGGTGGGATCGAAACGGGCGTCAACACGCGCCACACGCATGTTTTTCGCGCCGGTGTCCGCCGCTTCGCTGGCAAACAGCGCAGACTGGCGATCCTCAAGGCCAAATGCCTTGATCATGCGGATGCTGGTCATGCTTTCCTGCGTGCGATCGTTCAGCGCGGAGAAGGCCGCCTGCGCCAGTTTAAAGCGCTGATGCAGTTGATCGCCGTAGCGTTTGATCACCAGCGCCATAATTGGCATTGGCAATAACGACAGCAACGTTAACTGCCAGCTGATTTGCGTCGACATCACCACCAGCACTACGCAGCCCATCACCAGCGAATCCACCAGCGTCAGCACGCCTTCGCCAGCGGCAAACACCACGCGATCGACGTCGTTGGTGGCGCGGGCCATCAAGTCGCCGGTACGGTGGCGTAAATAGAATTCCGGATGCTGGCGGCTTAGCTGGCGGTAAAAATCCTCGCGCAGCTCAACGGCCAGTTGATAAGACGCGCCAAACAGCCAGACGCGCCAGACATAGCGCAGCAGGTAAGTGACCACCGCAACAACGATCAGCAGTCCCACCCACATCCACACCTGTTGCGTGGTGTAATGGTGTTCGGTCACGCCATCCACAATAACGCCCACCACTTTCGGCGGAATAAGCTGAAGGATAGCAATGATAATAAGTAAGGCTACTGCGCCGAGATAACGTCGCCATTCCCGGCGAAAGTACCAGCCTAACTGAGCAAATAATCGCACGCGGTTACATCCTGAACGTGATTTTCCGGCTGTCGGTTAACAACCGGGAGGGTTATTCAATGGGCAAAGCCGTGGTGTATTTTATCTGTTCCATGGCGAAGCTAGAAGTGACATCTGACAGCCCCGGCACGCTGTTGACCAGTTTCTTATAGAAGTCATCATAGCGTTTCATATCCGCGACCTGCACCCGCAGCAGGTAATCATACTCCCCCGCCATACGCCAGAAACCCAACACTTCGGGCATCTGCGTCACTTCGCTGACAAAGCGACAATACCATTCGCTACTGTGATGCTGGGTTTTGATCAGCACAAAGGCGGTCAGATTTAAGCCCAGCTTTTCGGCATCCAGCACCGCCACACGACCGAGCAATATTCCGTCGTCTTCGAGGCGTTTCAGACGTTTCCAGCAGGGCGTGGTGGTCAGATTAACGGCATCTGCCAGCGCCTGCAAAGAGAGCGAACAATCCTGTTGCAGCAGCGAAAGGAGCTTGCGGTCAATTTTATCTAACATATCCCACTCCGGGAGAAAAAATTTCTCCTTAGAGTCTATATCAAAGGCGAAATGGCAACCTTTTTTTCTTCTGCTTTCGCTAGACTGGGCACAAAATGACAAACGGAAACGCACCATGAATAGCTGGGTTAAATACGCCATTAACGAGATCAACGCCGATGCACAGCGCTCAGCGGATACGCACCTGATCCGTCTGATGCTGCCGGGTTTTCCGGGGATCAATCTCTATCTGAAAGATGAGAGCACCCATCCTACCGGCAGTCTGAAGCATCGTCTGGCGCGCTCACTGTTTCTGTACGGTCTGTGTAACGGTTGGATCAAAGAAGGCACAACGATTATAGAAGCTTCTTCCGGTTCCACCGCCGTTTCGGAAGCCTGGTTTGCCCGCCTGCTGGGTTTGCCGTTTATCGCGGTCATGCCCTACTGCACGGCGAAACGCAAGGTTGAACAGATTGAGTTTTATGGCGGCCGTTGCCACTTCGTGGACAGCGCCTGCGAGATTTACGCCGAATCTGAACGGCTGGCGAAAACGTTGAATGGTCACTATATGGATCAGTTCACCTATGCCGAACGCGCTACCGACTGGCGTGGCAATAACAACATCGCCGACAGCATATTCCGGCAGATGAAAAACGAACCCTATCCGCAGCCCGACTATATTGTGATGAGCGCGGGAACAGGTGGCACCTCAGCCACCCTTGGCCGCTATATTCGTAGCCAAGGCTATGACACTCAGTTGCTGGTGGTGGATCCGGAAAACTCGGTCTTCCTTGATTACTGGCAGCAACGCGACGCCACTTTGCGCAGCCCGGTGGGCAGTAAAATTGAGGGGATTGGCCGCCCGCGCGTCGAGCCTTCATTTATTGCCGATGTGGTGGATGAAATGTTGCGCGTACCGGATGCCGCCAGCGTCGCCACCGCGCAGTGGCTGGAAACGCAACTGGGCCGCAAAGTCGGCGCATCGACCGGCACCAATATGTGGGGCGCATTACAACTTGCCGTGCGAATGCGTGACGAAGGGCGTCGCGGCGCTATCGTGACACTGCTGTGCGACAGCGGCGACCGCTACCTCGATACCTATTACAACCCGCAGTGGGTGGCGGCGAACATGGGCGATATTACGCCCTGGAGCGCGGAAGTCGCCCGTCTGGTCCAGGCATAAAAAAAGCCGGGTAACAGTGACCCGGCTTGCTGGAAATATCGTCGTCATTCGGGGGAATAAGGAAGATGTGGTGTGTCCAGCCAGTGTGTCAAAAAGTGAGACACTGCCTGATCGCGGCAGTGCCCGATAACCGGTAAGTGAGGCAATGCCGCCCGCAGTTGCGGCATGGCGTTGCCCATAATCATGCCGTAGCCCACGCTTTCGAGCATTTCCCGATCATTCATCGCATCGCCAAACGCCATACAATCCTGCAGCGTATAGCCCAGCGACTCGCTTAGCACCGCCAGCGCAGCGCCTTTGTTGCAACCCAGCGGTAATACTTCCAGGCAATATTCTGCGGAAAAGCATAAATGCGCGCGCTCGCCGAGCGCCTCATTAAGCTGAATATGCAGCCGGCAAAGATCATCATGATCGCCAACAAAACAGATTTTGGTGACATCGTAAGCCGATAACCGCTTGAGATCCGCCAGTTGGTAAGTAAAACCGCTTTGCATATGCGCTTCCAGCATTTCCGGAAACACGCGGTCCGTCAGCCATCCCGAGTCATTAAAAACATGAACAGTGGCTGAGGTCTCCCATGTGCTGTGCAGCACCCGATCGGCCACTTCCGGATCCAGATCCTGCCGGTACAGCACCTCGCCTTCGCGCGAGTGGATGCGGGTGCCATTACCGGTAATCAGAAATGCATCCAGCGCCAGGCTCCGGGTGATGCGCTGCATCTCAAGCGCATGTCGGCCAGTGGCAAACGCCAGCGTAATTTCGCGATCATGCAGGCGACGGAGCGTAGCCAGCGTTTGTTCGCCTAAACGATGGTCGGGCATTAACAGGGTGCCATCCATGTCAAAAGCGGCCAGACGAGCCATAAATATTTCTCCGAATAGGGTGCCGTTGTGTTGCTATCCAGTATTGCCTGATATATACGGAAGTAATACTGAATAGATAAAAATTATTGTTCCGGGTTTATGCGACAACTCAATCGACTCCATCAGTACCAGCGCCTGTGGCACGCCACAGAGGGCGAAGCGCAATCCGTGAGCGTCACCGAGCTGGCGACGCGCTGCTTTTGCAGCGAGCGTCATATGCGCACGCTGTTGCGGCAAATGCAGCAGGCAGGATGGTTAAGCTGGAAATCACAGTCCGGGCGCGGTAAACGGGGTGAGCTGCATTTTCGGGTGTCGCCTGAATCGCTGCGTAGCGAAATGCTGGAACAGGCGCTGAATACCGGACAGCAGCAAAATGCGCTGGCTCTCGCACAACTTGATGCCGACGACCTGCGCACTTTGCTCAATCCGTTCCTCGGCGGCTTCTGGCAAAACGAAACACCCACGTTGCGTATTCCTTACTATCGCCCATTGGATCCGCTGGAGCCCGGTTTTCTTCCGGGCCGCGCGGAACAACATCTCGCCGGGCAAATCTTCAGTGGATTGACCCGCTTTACCTCACGCAGCACGCTGCCGCAGGGCGATCTGGCGCACCACTGGGACATCAGCAATGACGGTCTGTCCTGGCGCTTCCATCTGCACTCAACCCTGCACTGGCACAATGGCGATGCCGTCACCGCCGGACACTTACAGCAACGATTACGGCTGTTGCTGGAACTCCCTGCGCTGCGCAAGTTGTTCGCCAGCGTCGCCTGCATTGATATCACGCCCCCCTGGTGTCTGGCCTTTACCCTGCACCGACCGGACTACTGGCTGGCGCATCGTCTTGCCAGTTATGTCAGTTGTCTGGCGCATCCGCAGTACCCTCTCATCGGAACCGGCCCATTTCGACTGGTGACCTTTAGTCAGGAACTGGTGCGGCTGGAGAGCCACGATCACTATCATCTGGGCCATCCGTTGCTAAAAGCCGTCGAGTTCTGGATCACGCCACAACTGTTTGATCGGGATCTGGGTACCAGTTGTCGGCACCCGGTGGAAATTGCAATTGGCGAACCGGATGAGCTTCGGCATTTACAACCCGTGAGTAACAGCATCAGCCTGGGGTTCTGTTACCTTGCTCAACGACCGGGCGCGCGGCTGAGTCAGGCGCAGTTACGCCGCCTGGTGCAGATTATTCACGATACGTCGCTGTTGCAGACGCTGCCGCTGGACGAAAACCTGATCAATCCCACCCGTGAATTATTGCCCGGCTGGAAAATGCCGGACTGGCCGCCACAAAATGAGCCTCTGCCCAAAAAACTCACCCTGCTCTACCACTTACCGGTTGAACTCCACACCATGGCAGAGCAGTTGAAGCATTATCTCGCCACGCTCGGCTGTGAACTGACGCTGATTTTCCATGACGGTAAAAACTGGGATGGGTGTACCCAACTGGCGTCGGCCGATCTGATGATGGGCGATCGGTTAATTGGCGAAGCGCCGGAATATGCTCTTGAACAATGGTTGCGCTGCGATCAACTGTGGCCAAACCTGCTGAGTGCGCCACACTTTGCTCATCTGCAAGCCACGCTGGACGCCGTACAACGTCAAGCCGATGAACGAGAGCGCAACCTGGCGCTACAGGATGTGTTCAACACGCTGATGAACGATGCGATCCTGACGCCACTGTTTAATTATCAGTACCGTATCAGTGCGCCGCCCGGTGTTGAGGGGCTTCATTTAAATACCCGCGGCTGGTTCGATTTTGCCGAAGCCTGGTTACCCGCTCCCGCGCGGTGAAGAAGCTGGTCGCTGTCGGCGGCACGCGCTACCATAGTGTTTTATTTGTGATTGCCAGGAAGAATTATGAAACGTGCCGTTGTTGTGTTTAGTGGCGGACAGGATTCCACGACCTGCCTTGTTCAGGCGTTGCAGCAATATGATGAAGTTCACTGTGTCACCTTTGATTATGGTCAGCGCCATCGCGCCGAAATCGACGTGGCACGGGAACTGGCGCAGGCGCTTGGCGCACGTGCCCACAAAGTGCTGGATGTCACCCTGCTAAATGAACTGGCGGTAAGTAGCCTGACCCGCGACAGCATTCCTGTGCCGGACTATGAGCCCGACGCCACCGGTATCCCGAATACCTTCGTGCCAGGACGCAATATTCTGTTTCTGACGCTGGCGGCGGTGTATGCGTATCAGGTGCAGGCTGAAGCCGTGATCACTGGCGTGTGTGAAACGGACTTTTCAGGTTACCCGGACTGCCGGGATGAATTTGTCAAAGCGCTTAACCATGCCGTAAACCTGGGGCTGGCGAAAGATATCCGCTTCGAAACGCCGCTTATGTGGATCAATAAAGCCGAAACCTGGGCGCTGGCCGATTACTGGGGCAAACTGGATCTGGTGCGTAGCGAAACGCTGACCTGTTATAACGGTATCAAAGGCGATGGCTGCGGCCATTGTGCAGCCTGTAACCTGCGCGCAAACGGTTTGCAGAACTACCTGGCGGACAAAACCGGCGTAATGGCGGCAATGAAACAAAAAACCGGCCTGAAATAACAGGGATGAGCAGACCGGACGCACGTGAAAGATCCGGTCTGCAAACTGACAATACGACCAGGGTATTTACTCAGTCTCCTTCACGGATCATCTTTTCCAGTTTTTCCCGTAGTTCGCCTTCCAGCGCCAGCGCTTTTTGGGTTTTCAGATCGATACAGACAAATGTCACCAGCGCATCCGCAACAACCTGCCCATCCGGATCTAACGTAACAACCTGGCTCAACACCCCGCTTTTACCATTGATCTGTTGAACGTGGCTGGTCACAGTTAACACATCGCCAAGCACCGCCGGGCGACGATAATTAATGTTGATATTGACCACCACGAAAGCGATGTTGTTGGCGGTCATCCACTTAAAACTGTCGTTGTTTTCCAGTCCATCCCAGCGCGCTTCTTCGAGGAATTCAAGATAGCGGGCATTATTGACGTGCTGGTACACATCAAGGTGGAAACCACGAACTTTGATTTGAGTCTGCATAGCGCGTTAACCTTTACCGTTTATTGTTATAGAGACAGAGGTCATACTGGTATGACCTCTTTATTCTGGCAAAGATTTTCGACTACGCAAGCACCTTACAGTTTCAGGTGTGACAGGTTGCGTTCAACCAGTGCGCCGCCCATTCCTGGCACCTGTTTAAGATCCTCCAGCGTTTTGAAGGGGCCGTATTCATCACGGTAGCTGACAATGGCTTGCGCCTTCTTAAGACCGACGCCATTCATCACTCTCGCCAGTTCTTCAGCGCTGGCACTATTAATGCTGATCCGGGCGCCATCCTCCTCTTCCGTTGTTTTTGCCGAATCCTGCGCTTTTACCTGCAGCGAAGAAGAGGCATCGCTTTTGCTCTGTGTCATCGGCGGTTTTGCCCCTGCCGCAGGTGCGGCAAGTGCGCTGTGACTCAGTGCCGAGCATGCAACGGTAAGGGTAATTAAAAGTGCTTTGATTCCATGTTTCATCCTGTTTTCTCCTTTGTTTTCAAAAGCAAGACAACAATACCCAGGAGAGTAACAACGGACAAACGGCAAAATCATAAAATGGAAAAGGCCGCGAAAGCGGCCTTTGAAGATTGCAAAACGTTGCAAATTTTTGAGAGGTTCTTCGAACCCTTGCGGCTTACTGCTGCTCAGCCATGCTGCCAAGTTTGATTTTGGCTTCTTTACGTAAATTACTCATCAGCGCTTCAAAAGCGATCTGCGCGTTATTCTGCGTGATGCCCTGAACCATCGCTTTCTTCTGCGCATCCGGCATGCTGCCTGCTTTAACTTCGTCCAGCGCGATAATCACAACGTTGCCCTGCTGATCGCTGGCGGTGCCGAAGGAGGGTTTGTCCTGCGCCGGCAACGGCAGGTTAAAGGCAGCCTGGCTGATCGGATCCTGACCTACACGACCCAGCGTTTTTGCCTGACCAAAGCTCAGACTTGCCGCTTTCAGCGCATCATCACCTTTACCCGCTTTCAGGTCGCTAACCAGTTTGTCCGCATCCAGCTTCGCCTGCTGCTCCGCTTTGGTATGCTTCACGATCTCGCTAACCTGCGCTTTTACATCATCCAGCGGTTTGATGGCTTCCGCTTTATGGTCGGTAATACGCAGCACGAATGCGCGGTCGCCATCAACAGTAATGATATCGGAGTTACTGCCTGGCGCGCCGTTCTGCCCAACCAGACCACCGTTGAAAATGGCGTCGCTCACTGGTTTAAAGTTCAGTTCTTCCGGCAGGTTATCGTGACCGAACCACCCGGTCTGCACCGCTTTAGCACCTGCTGCCTGCTCTGCGCCGGCAAGGGATTCATTATCGTTGCTCGCGGCTTCGCTCACTTTCTGCTGCAGTGCATACCAGGCATCCAGCGCTTTTTCCTGTTTCACTTTCTCTGCCAGTTCGCTGCGCACATCGTTAAGCGGCTTAACCTGCGCGGGCTGAATGTCGTCAAGACGCGCGACCAGGAAACCGACAGAGGATTTGATCACGCCTGACAGCTGGCCTTTCTCTTTCAGACCCGCGTTTTTCAACTCATCCGGGGTTGTCCCCTCTTCCAGCCACCCCATATCACCGCCATTACGGGCAGAGATAATGTCAGAGGATTTCGCCTTCGCAACGGTCGCAAAATCAGCGCCTTTATTCAGCTCATCCAGTACGGCTTTAGCTTCATCTTCCGTTTTGGTCTGGATAATGCTGTAACGATTACGCTGCGGCTGAGTGAACTGATCCTGATGCTGATCGTAGTAAGCCTGAATTTCCGCATCGCTGGCGTTTTCCTGCATCGCTGCTGCATCCAGCTTGATGTAGCTCACGCGGAACTGCTCCGGTGAAACAAAACGGCTCTTGTTCTGATCGTAATAGCTGGCAATTTCCTGATCGCTGGCAGTCTGTTTGGCCGCCAGTGCATTAACGTCAATCACCGCCTGGCGCACAACGCGCTGCTGAGCGACCAGCGCCGCCAGCTCATCCGTTTCACCTTTCAGCATAAAGTCAGTGCCTGCGACCGCATTGATCAACTGCTGGGAGGTTAACTGGTTACGCAATGCCTGCGCGTATTGATCGGCACTCATGCCCATTTGGTTTACGAGAGCGTTGAAACGGGCATTATCAAATTTGCCGTTGGACTGGAAAGCCTGGGTCGAGAAAATGGCTTTTCTCACCTGCTCATCGCTGATACCAAGGTTTAGCTTTTTGGCGTACTGGTCCAGCAGCGCTTCGTCAATCATGCGATTGAGCACCTGCTGGCGTACAGATTTCATGTAGTTTTCGTTAGCGGCCAGTTCTGAAAACTGATCGCCCAGTTGCTGCGCCATACGGTTACGTTCACCGGTCACGGCGTTTTCAAACTGTGCGCGGCCAATCTCCTGGCCATTAACTTCTGCGGCATAATTATTGTTACCGCCAATCAGGTAGTTACCCACGCCAGTCAAAATGAATGACACGATAATCAAACCCAGAATGATCTTGAGCACGACGTGATTCGCCGCCGCGCGTAAATTGTCCATCATGGTGTAACAACACTCCGCTGTAGGTGACTTTATATCTCAGGCAGCACAGTTGCCCGCTGCGCGTGAACGCGTATTCTGACAAGAAAACGGGGCAATTGTTAGCCCACAATGCGGATAAACTCGCAGAAAGTACATTCGGATAAAAAAAAAGGCACATCTCGCGATGCGCCCTTGATATTTACCGCTATCCCTCAGGGGATAAACGATCAGTTTACCGCGTCTTTCAGTGCCTTACCTGCGCGGAACCCCGGAACTTTCGCTGCGGCAATGGTGATTTCTTTACCGGTCTGAGGGTTGCGACCAGTACGGGCAGCACGCTCTTTAACCGCGAAAGTACCAAAACCTACCAGTGCCACATCGTCCCCGGATTTCAGTGATTCGGTCACGGAAGCAATTAAAGCATCTAACGCACGTCCAGCCGCAGCTTTAGAGATATCGGCACCTGCGGCAATCTTGTCTATCAGTTGAGATTTATTCACTCTTCTCTTCCTCTCTTTATAATTTATATCGCACCTGCATCCTTCACAGCGCGACCGCGCAGCAGTTATATCAGGCCTCTCATGCCCTTACAACACCAGTTGTTGATGACACACCCAACCAGCAATCTAAATTAGCTATACAAAAAAAGGCTGGCAAGTACGAATTCACTCACCAGCCTTGTTTTTATCAACGCACTTTGCGCGAGGTCACTATTTTACCGTCGCAACCTGCATACCAAAGGGTTCATTCTGCAACGCAAGGCTCAAAACTTCCTCAATACGCTTGACCGGATGAATATCCAAATCAGCCACGACGTTATCCGGAATCTCTTCCAGGTCACGTTTGTTTTCGTAAGGAATCAGAACAGTCTTAATGCCGCCACGGTGCGCAGCCAGCAGTTTTTCTTTCAAACCGCCGATCGGCAGAACCTGACCACGCAGGGTAATTTCACCGGTCATCGCCACATCCGCACGAACCGGGTTACCGGTCAGGCAGGAAACCAGCGCGGTGCACATCGCAATACCCGCGCTCGGGCCATCTTTCGGCGTCGCCCCTTCCGGAACGTGAACGTGAATATCACGTTTTTCGTAGAAATCACCGTTAATGCCCAGTTTCTCCGCACGCGCACGTACGACCGTGAGCGCCGCCTGGATAGACTCCTGCATCACTTCGCCCAGCGAGCCGGTATAAGTCAGTTTGCCTTTACCCGGTACACACGCGGTTTCGATGGTCAGCAGGTCGCCGCCCACTTCCGTCCACGCCAGACCGGTGACCTGACCCACGCGGTTTTCGTCATCAGCGCGACCATAATCGAAGCGCTGAACGCCCAGATAGTCATGCAGGTTGTCACCATTAATCTCAATGTGTTTGAGAGACGGATCCAGCAGCAACTGTTTAACCGCCTTACGACACAGTTTTGAGATTTCACGCTCCAGACCACGCACACCCGCTTCACGGGTGTAGTAACGAATGATGCCGACGATTGCGCTGTCATCTACCGTCAATTCGCTTTCTTTCAGTGCGTTACGCTCAATCTGTTTTGTCAGCAGATGGCGTTTGGCAATGTTCAGTTTTTCGTCTTCGGTATAACCGGAAAGGCGGATCACTTCCATACGATCCAGCAGTGGCGCCGGAATGTTCATGGAGTTGGAGGTCGCCACAAACATCACATCGCTGAGATCGTAGTCCACTTCCAGGTAGTGATCGCTGAACGCCACGTTCTGCTCCGGATCCAGCACTTCCAGCAATGCAGAAGCCGGATCGCCACGCATGTCAGACGACATCTTGTCGATTTCATCGAGCAGGAACAGCGGGTTTTTGACCCCCACTTTCGCCATCTTCTGGATCAGTTTGCCCGGCATAGAGCCGATGTAGGTACGACGGTGACCGCGGATTTCCGCTTCGTCACGCACGCCGCCCAGCGCCATTCGGATGTATTTACGCCCTGTGGCTTTCGCAATGGACTGACCCAGAGAGGTTTTACCTACCCCCGGCGGTCCTACCAGGCACAGGATCGGCCCTTTGAGTTTGTTCATACGGCTTTGTACCGCAAGGTACTCAAGAATGCGGTCTTTCACGCGCTCAAGGCCGTAATGGTCAGTGTCGAGGATCTCTTGCGCCTGACGCAGGTCTTTTTTGACCTTGCTGCGGGCATTCCAGGGTACCTGCACCATCCATTCGATATAGCCGCGCACCACCGTCGCTTCCGCTGACATCGGCGACATCATTTTCAGCTTCTGCAGCTCGGATTCGGCTTTCTCTTTCGCCTCTTTCGGCATTTTCGCCGCATCGATTTTACGCTTCAGCGCTTCGTTTTCGTCCGGCGCATCATCCATCTCGCCCAGCTCTTTCTGAATGGCTTTCATTTGCTCATTCAGGTAGTACTCGCGCTGGGATTTTTCCATCTGCTTTTTCACGCGGTTGCGAATACGTTTCTCAACCTGCAGAAGATCGATTTCAGACTCCATCATCGCCATCAGATATTCCAGACGCTCATTCACGTCGGACATCTCCAGCACGGACTGCTTATCCGCCAGCTTCAGCGGCATATGCGCAGCGATGGTATCCGCCAGGCGGGCCGGATCGTCGATGCTGTTCAGCGACGTCAGCACTTCCGGGGGGATCTTTTTGTTCAGCTTGATGTAGCCTTCAAACTGGCTGATGGCTGTGCGTACCAGAACTTCCTGTTCACGCTCGTCAATGGCGGGGGATTCCAGGTATTCTGCTTTCGCTGAGAAGTGCTCGCCGTCATCAGCAAGTGTCGTGATGCGCGCGCGCTGCAGCCCTTCGACCAACACTTTTACAGTGCCATCAGGCAGTTTCAACATCTGCAAAATAGACGCCACGGTCCCGACGGTGAAAAGATCGTTTACACCCGGCTCATCCGTTGACGCTTCCTTCTGCGCAACCAGCATGATTTTTTTATCATGGTCCATGGCCGCTTCCAGACAACGGATAGACTTTTCCCGTCCCACAAATAACGGAATGACCATGTGCGGATAAACCACCACATCGCGCAATGGCAATACGGGGATTTCAATGCGTTCAGAACGCTCAGGATTCATAGAGCTCTCTCTTAGTTTAAAGTCCGCCAGGTAATCAGGTGACGTGACTGTGCAACACGCACCATTAACATGTAAAGCAGTATATGGGGATGTTTCCCACACATTCAACGGCGGGAATACGGAAAAATAAAAGGGGGGATAAAATCCCCCCTTTTTGATTAACTGATTGTATGAATTGATGAATTATTCACCAGATGCTTGCTGCGCTTCCGGCTTGCCGTAAATCAGCAACGGCTTGGTTTGCCCGGCGATCACCGACTCATCAATCACCACTTTTTCGACATCTTCCATCGACGGTAAATCGTACATGGTGTCGAGCAGCGCGGCTTCAACAATCGAACGCAGACCACGCGCACCAGTTTTACGCACCATGGCTTTTTTAGCGATGGCATCCAGCGCTTCGTCACGGAACTCCAGATCCACACCTTCCAGATTGAACAACGCCTGATACTGTTTGGTCAGGGCGTTTTTCGGCTCCTTCAGGATCTGGATCAGCGCTTCTTCGCTCAGCTCATTCAGCGTTGCCACTACCGGCAAACGGCCAATAAACTCCGGAATCAGACCAAATTTGATCAGATCTTCCGGCTCAACCTGCGACAGCAGTTCGCCTTCGTTGGCTTTTTCTGATTTGGCCTTCACCGTCGCGCCAAAACCAATGCCGGAGCCGGTTTCAACACGGTGAGAAATCACTTTGTCGAGGCCAGCAAATGCACCACCGCAAATAAACAGGATTTTGGAGGTATCAACCTGCAAGAACTCCTGCTGCGGGTGTTTACGACCCCCTTGCGGCGGAACGGCAGCCACGGTGCCTTCAATCAGTTTCAGCAACGCTTGCTGTACGCCTTCGCCGGAAACATCACGGGTGATCGACGGGTTATCCGATTTACGGGAAATTTTGTCGATCTCATCAATGTAGACAATCCCGCGCTGGGCTTTCTGTACGTCGTAATCGCACTTCTGCAGCAGCTTCTGAATAATGTTTTCGACGTCTTCGCCCACATAGCCCGCTTCGGTCAGCGTGGTGGCGTCGGCCATCGTAAACGGAACATCCAGCAGGCGCGCCAGCGTCTCCGCCAGCAACGTTTTACCGGAACCTGTCGGCCCGATCAGCAGAATGTTGCTTTTGCCCAGTTCCACGCCATTGCTGGTGTCGCCATTGCGCAGACGTTTGTAGTGGTTATACACCGCCACTGCCAGCACTTTTTTCGCCTGTTCCTGACCAATCACGTAATCATCGAGATGGTGGCGAATTTCATGTGGCGTCGGCAGCGCGCTGCGCTCCCGGTGCGGCGCAACTTCTTTAATCTCTTCGCGAATAATGTCGTTACACAGATCAACACATTCGTCGCAGATATACACGGACGGCCCGGCAATCAGCTTACGCACTTCATGCTGGCTTTTGCCGCAAAAAGAGCAATACAACAGTTTGCCCGAACCATCTTTGCGTTTATCTGTCATGAGTCAAAACCTCTTATCTGTTCTTTGTGCCGCACATGACGACGCAAATGCCATTCCAGGCGCAAAACGTTACTCAAGCATTATGCCGCTTGTACTGAATAGTATAGCGGCACATGCAGCCAGGGCATTAGTTACGATGGGTTAAAATTGAATCAACCAGGCCGTATTCCACGGCTTCCTGCGCAGCAAGGAAGCGGTCACGTTCAGTATCTCGTTCAATTTGTTCTAATGATTGACCCGTGTGGTGCGCCATAAGTTCATTCATGCGCCCTTTCACTTTCAGGATTTCGCGGGCGTGGATCTCAATGTCCGTCGCCTGCCCCTGATAACCGCCCAGCGGTTGGTGAATCATGACGCGTGAGTTCGGCAGGCAGAAACGCTTGCCTTTTGCGCCAGCCGTCAGCAGGAATGCGCCCATTGACGCGGCCTGCCCCATACAAATGGTGCTGACGTCCGGCTTGATAAACTGCATGGTGTCGTAAATAGACATCCCGGCGGTGATCACCCCGCCCGGTGAGTTAATGTACAGGTAAATGTCTTTTTCCGGGTTTTCCGCTTCCAGAAACAGCATTTGCGCCACAATCAGGTTCGCCATATGGTCTTCAACCTGGCCGGTCAGGAAAATCACGCGTTCCTTGAGAAGACGGGAGTAGATATCGAAAGAGCGCTCACCGCGTGAGGTCTGTTCAATAACCATTGGCACCAGGGCCATATGGGGTGCAAAGTTATCTCGTTCGCCGCTGTATGACATTTCCGTCTCCTGGATATAAAAATAAACAAACCTGCTGTACTGATTGTACTTGAGTGAGCGGGGTCTGACTATGACCGCTCACGGACGGATATCAGCCAGAGTTTTACTGTCACTATTCCCTTAGTGGGGATGACACTGCCTGTTTTCAAGCATAACAATCTTTTGCTGTTACGCTAACACTGAAACGCTCTTTTAGCACAGATCTGATAATGTCGATGCGATAAAAAAAGCCCGTCACCTGCAGGTGACGGGCTTATTGATTTTAGCTATCGCAGAAGTCGATTAAGCCTGCTGGTTCATCAGTTCGTTAAAGGAAGTGGCTTTCTCAGTCACTTTCGCTTTTTCCAGAACCGCTTCAACCGCTTGTTCTTCCAGCGCGACGTTACGCATGTTGTCCATCAGCTCTTTGTTTTTGCTGTAGAACTCGATAACTTCGGTCGGATCTTCGTAGGCAGACGCCATCTCTTCGATCAGGCCTTTCACACGGGCTTCGTCAGCTTTCAGCTCGTTGGTGCGAATCACTTCGCCCAGCAGCAGACCAACAACAACGCGGCGTTTAGCCTGCTCTTCGAACAGCTCGCGCGGCAGTTCCAGAGCCTGTTTCTCGTTGCCGCCGAAACGCTGTGCAGCCTGGCGGCGCAGAACGTCGATTTCGCTGTCGATCAGCGCAGCAGGCACGTCGATTTCGTTAGCCTGAACCAGACCTTCGATAGCCTGAGATTTCACGCGGTTACGCACGGCGCCTTTCAGCTCGCGCTCCATGTTTTTACGCACTTCAGCGCGCAGACCAGCAACAGAACCATCTTCAACGCCGAAACGTTTGATGAACTCTTCGGTCAGCTCCGGCAGTTCGCGCTCTTCAACTTTTTTCAGGTTGATGGCGAACTTCGCTGCTTTACCTTTCAGGTTTTCAGCATGGTATTCTTCCGGGAAGGTCACGTCGATGGTGAACTCTTCGCCCGCTTTGTGACCTTTGATACCGTCTTCGAAGCCCGGGATCATACGGCCCTGGCCCATAGCCAGCACGAAATCAGTGGCTTTGCCGCCTTCGAACTCTTCACCGTCAACAGAACCGCTGAAATCAACGGTAACGCGATCTTCTGCGTCAACAGCGCCGTCTTTATCTTTCCAGGTCGCTTGTTGTTTACGCAGGGTTTCCAGCATGGTGTCAACGTCAGCGTCGGTCACTTCGACAACCGGTTTTTCAACTTCGATGGTGTCCAGCGCTTTCAGCTCAACTTCCGGATACACTTCGAACTCAACGGAGTAAGTGAAGTCTTCGCCCAGTTTGTATTCGCCCGGAACATAGTTCGGTGCGCCAGCCGGGTTGATTTTTTCCTGGATGATCGCGTCGATGAAGTTACGGCTCATCAGGTCGCCCAGCACGTCCTGGCGAACAGATGCGCCATAACGCTGAGCAACGACGGTCATCGGTACTTTGCCCTTACGGAAGCCGTCAATGCGAACTTTCTTCGCTACGTTGACCAGCTCGCTCTTCACAGCGGTCTCGATGCTGTCAGCAGCGATTGTAATCGTTACGCGGCGCCCAAGGCCCTGAGTGGTTTCAACTGAAACTTGCATCTTGTTACCTCAAAAAATCACAGTGCTCGGTCAACTCTACTCTGCGAAGCAAACCTTTTCGCTTTGCAGAACCGGAATGTTCTCTCAAATCAGATATACATTCCCTGTCGTCAGAATCATCCCGGAGACATTCCGAAAAATAAGACGCAGCATTATAGCGGCATCACAGATATGAGTCGAGAACGGGAATGCCGCAAAGCTGCGCCATTTTTCACACTTCTGAAGCAATTTCGCTCAAAAAATTGCGTTTCTCGCTCAAAATTCAGACAAAACAAAACGGCCCGTAGGCCGTTTTCACATAATCTGCATGCAACATACTGGAAAAGTTCAGCCTGTTGCAACCTGGTTTTCTAGGCGTGGGTTCCGGCTCCGCGACAGGGCGGCGAGGCGAAGAGGGTGTCCTGCAACCCTTCCCATTCTTTATGGGTGTAGGTATGCAGCGCAAGTGCATGCACCGTTGAAGACAGTTCTGCTGTCAACGTACCGTAAATCATGCGATGGCGGTTGAGAAAACGTTCGCCGGTAAAGCGATCGCTTACCAGCACCACTTTGAAATGACTTTCAGAACCGGCAGGAACATTGTGACGATAGCTCTCATCAACGACCTCCAGAAACAGGGGTTCAAATTCAGCTTTTAGCTTTTCTTCAATTTGTTCACGCATCATCATGATATACACCTCCGACAACGCTGAGATGCCAGCCATCTCTTTAAATGTTAGCCGCTTTTACCGTCTTCGTAACAATAAAACAACAAAAAATTAGCGTTCGTCTGATTTTCTCGTCCAAGAGGATGATCTCTACTAAAACCGTCATCACTTTTGCCCAGGTTTGCGGTTAAAGAGGTTATTCGCGCCGAAAAAAAGGACAAGACGATGAATTTACATGCGTTGAGGACTTCCCCTTGACGGCGGCGATGTTATGATGGCGAGAATTTTCTCCATAAAAGCTTACGATCCCTTGAGAGCATGAACATGTTAAAAAAACTTCTCTTCCCGTTGGTCGCATTATTTATGCTGGCAGGTTGCGCTACCCCGCCATCCACTATTGACGTTTCTCCGAAAATCTCCCTGCCGCAGCAGGATCCGAGCCTGATGGGCGTTACCGTCAGCATTAACGGCGCGGATCAACGTCAGGATCAGGCGCTGGCCAAAGTGACCCGCGACAACCAACTGGTGACCTTGACGGCATCCCGCGATCTGCGTTTCCTGCTGCAGGAAGTGCTGGAGAAACAGATGACCGCGCGCGGTTATATGATTGGGCCGAACGGTGCGGTTAACCTGCAAATCATCGTTAACCAACTGTATGCCGATGTTTCCCAGGGCAACGTGCGTTACAGCATCGCCACCAAAGCGGATATCGCCATCATCGCTACCGCAGCAAATGGCAACAAGATGACCAAGAACTACCGCGCAAGCTACAATGTTGAAGGCGCGTTTGATGCCACCAACACCAAAATTGCCAATGCGGTTAACAGCGTGCTGACCGACACTATTGCTGATATGTCTCAGGACACCAGCATTCACGACTTCATCAAGCAAAACGCCCGTTAATCCATTTCTGGCCCGGTTCTGCCGGGCCAGTTTTTCACTCATGTCCAGTCACTACTTACGCATATTCACACAACCCAGATCAGCCATCTTGCTGATACTCGGTTTTGCTTCCGGTTTGCCACTCGCGTTGACCAGCGGCACGCTCCAGGCGTGGATGACCGTTGAGAATATCGATCTAAAAACCATCGGATTCTTTTCTCTCGTCGGCCAGGCTTACGTGTTTAAATTTCTGTGGTCACCGCTGATGGACCGCTATACCCCGCCTGTGTTGGGGCGGCGTCGCGGTTGGTTACTGCTGACCCAGCTTCTGTTACTGGTCGCTATTACCGGTATGGGTTTTCTCGATCCGGCCAACCACCTGCGCTGGATGGCGGCGCTGGCAGTGGTTATCGCTTTCTGCTCCGCATCTCAGGATATCGTGTTCGACGCCTGGAAAACCGATGTCTTGCCCTTTGAAGAGCGCGGCGCTGGCGCAGCGATAAGCGTGCTGGGTTATCGTCTCGGGATGCTGGTTTCCGGCGGTCTGGCGCTGTGGCTGGCGGATCGCTGGCTGGGCTGGCAGGGTATGTACTGGCTCATGGCGGCGCTGCTCATCCCCTGCATTATTTCCACGCTGCTGGCGCCGGAGCCAACAGATGTGATCCCGGTGCCGAAAACGCTGGAGCGTGCGGTAGTCGAACCGCTGCGTGATTTCTTTGGGCGTAATAATGCCTGGCTGATCCTGCTATTGATTGTCCTTTATAAGCTGGGCGATGCCTTTGCCATGAGTCTGACCACCACGTTTTTGATTCGCGGCGTCGGTTTCGATGCGGGCGAAGTTGGCGTGGTGAACAAAACGCTGGGGCTTGCCGCCACCATCGTCGGCGCCCTCTTTGGTGGCGTATTAATGCAGCGACTGTCGCTGTTTCGCGCGCTGCTGATATTTGGTGTACTGCAAGCCATCTCCAATGCCGGTTACTGGCTGCTGTCGGTAACAGCGAAAGACATTATCACCATGGGCGCCGCCGTGTTTTTCGAGAACCTGTGCGGCGGCATGGGGACGGCAGCCTTCGTCGCGTTGCTAATGTCGCTCTGCAACAAGTCTTTCTCTGCAACCCAGTTCGCCCTGCTTTCGGCGCTCTCCGCTGTCGGTCGGGTATATGTTGGCCCTCTCGCCGGCTGGTTTGTGGAGACGTATAACTGGTCAACGTTCTACCTGTTCTCTATTGTTGCCGCCGTGCCCGGCCTGATACTGCTGGTGATGTGCAAGAAAACGCTGGAGTTTACACAGCGCACCGAAAGCTTTATGCGGCGCACTGAATACGCGGCGGCCTATCAACTGGCATTGCGCATATTAAGTGTGGGTTGCCTGTTGCTGGGAGGCTGGCTGGTGGTGCTGATTGTCAACGCCACCGGCCTGGCGGAGTGGGCGTTTGGCGTGCGTTTACTGGAATGGGGCGCGTTGCTGGCTATTGCAGGCATTCTTTTCGGCGGTGTTCTGGATTTGCTGGCGCTACGTAAAACGCAACTCATCTGAGCCTCGCGCTTGCCGCACCGATGGCAAGCGCGAGGGCTGATTATCCGAAGAAAAACAACCAACGAACGACATGACTGAAGAATATTGGCAAAAGTAATATCCCAACGGCCGCCATGGTGGGCGAGAAATGCCGGAGAAACAGGATCGGCAACATGATCATCGTGGAGACGCCTTTCAGGGGCATTGCATACCAGCGGTAGAGATTTCTGCGGATCAGCCACCAGGCGGGATAAGCAAGGACCACACCAAACATCACGAGTCGCGCCGGGCCCTTTTCGGTGGGTGGATAGGTGAACAGCAGCTGACCGAGATGAAACAGCGGCACGGCCATAATCGCCCATCCCAGCAGCCAAAAGACGGGCAACAGCACGCGCGCTAATACTTTTCTTTGTGCGTATCCTTCAAGAAGAAGAGGCACGCCCCACAGATAGATCACAATCATCACCAGCATCACCGCAGCCTGCCCGACTGCCGACGGTGACCGTGAAACTTCCAGCCAGAGTGAAAATCCCCAGAACCAGAGCACAACAATGCCGTCCCAGCTTACCGCAAGCGTCGGTGTGGAGAGTGATTGCTGTAACGCCGGGTTCACCCGAGCAAGTAATTGCGGATGGTACTGCTTAATGGTTGAAAGCTGCCCCGTTAACGCTTGAATAAAACCGGGGATTAACCTCGTCCACCAGGGTAATGACCTGATCTCGCCGCTCAGTATCCGCCATGCCAGCTTTGCCTGACGGTCGCCATCCTCATCGCCCTGTCGGGAAAGAAACGCCCAATAGTCATTGGCCTCGCTAAGTGCAATCTGCGTTTCAAGGGCCTCAATGACCTGCCCCGATAACTGGCGGGCACGGTAGTTTTCCAGCCCCCAGCCCATGATTTCAGAAACGGCATTAATCAGTCCGCGAGTTATCCCTTCACGCTGGCTTAATGCCTGTGCAAGCGCCTGGCTGAAGACACTGCGCGCCTCCAGCGCATCAGGCAGTTCATGCTCCAGATAATGCCTTAACGCATTCAGGGTAGAGAACTCATCCGCCAGCAACCTGACGGAAAAACGTTCCGCGTCATCTTCCAGCGCATCATGCTGCCAGCCAGGGTGCAAATCGACGTCGTGATGTTTCTCCAGAAGTTGCAGGTAATCTTCTGTAGCAGAAGATGCAGCCACAGGCTGCTCGTCCTCTTCAACAGCGTCGGTCTGCCATAGGGTCATACCACTGGCATACCGCTTTGCCAGGTCAAAGGCTTCCCGCAGTTCCTGATATCCCTGAGGATCTTTGTCAGGACGGTGCAGTTTAAGTTGGCGAGCATACGCGCGGCGGATAGCTGCATCATCCGAAGTGGCATCAATGCCCAGGGTTTCCCAAATCGTCATCACATCACATCCCGTCATCAAACTGCGCAAGCACCTGGCGTAACGCCTCGCGTGCACTGGCGATATGGCGTACATCCTGGCTGTTCAGCGCCATTTCAAACTGGCTGGTGTAGTGATCCAGCATCAATCTGCGCTCCCCCAAAAGCTGCTCATAACGGCGAGAGGCCTCAGCCAGCAACTGACGATTTTCCGGCACATCGCGCGGGCGCATTTTCAGGCCATCAAGCTGACGCAGGCGTTCGGCAATCTCCTCTTCGCTTAATACACCCGGCGCTTTTTCGATGATCATCGTCGATGTCTTCGCCTCCCCCTGCAGGGTGCACTCCACTTCAAGAATGCCATCCAGCGTGTAGGTAAAACGCACATCGACGCTCACTTCTCCGGCGCGACGTGCGGGAATATCGATTTGCATACGATCAAGCAGTAAATTGTCACTGACCCGCCGGGCCTCGCCCTGATAAACCGCAATCTCGATTGCCCGCTGGTTATCCTGTAGCGTTGAGAATGTTTCCACGATGCTGACCGGTACAAAGGCGTTACGCTCAATCAGCGGCATAAAATACCCCGCGTCGATGTTGCCGCCTTCCAGCCGCTTGCCGACCGCAACGCCCAGCGAATAGGGCATAACATCGGTCAGTACGATATCGTCCAGCGCACGATCTTCCGCAATAAGCCCGGCCTGTACACCTGCCCCCAGCGCGACGACCTCATCCGGGTTCAGTTCATTACGTGGGAAGCGGCCAAACATCCGCGTGGCCAGCTGGCGCACCAACACCATACGCGTTGCGCCGCCAACGAGGATGATATGATCGAGCTCGCGAGCATCAAACTGCGCATCCTGTAATACCTGAACAACGGTCTTTTTCAGCCGCGCCAGTAAAGGCGCAGCACACTCCGCGAAAGTTTCCGCCTGCAAGGTCCACTGATGTGTGACACCGGCATAAGTGAGCTGTGCCGCAGCGCTGTCCTGCATACTCAGCGTCTGTTTGAGCGTTTCGGCCAGGGCAGTCAGTTCAGCCGCACAGGTTAAAGGCACATCAGCAAGCGCAGGCGACTGCACGAGCATCCATTGACGAATCGTATCGGTGAAGTCATCGCCGCCCAGCCAGGCATCGCCGCTGCTGGCGCGGACTTCGATAACCCCTTCGAACATATCGACAATCGACACATCAAAAGTGCCGCCGCCAAGATCGAAGATCAGAAATTTTTGTTCGCTATTGTCGGCAAGTCCATACGCAAGCGCTGCCGCTGTCGGTTCATTAAGCAGGCGCTCAACGTGAAGGCCGGCAAGTTTCCCGGCGGCCTTTACCGCTTTACGTTGCGCATCGTTAAAATAGGCGGGAACGGTGATCACCGTACGGTTAACCGGGCAACCCAGCGCGACTTCCGCATCCGTTTTGAGTTTTCGCAACACCAGCGCAGACAACTCCTCCGCGCGAAACGGGCGTTCACCGAGCGTCCAGGTTTTATCGGTGCCCATATAACGTTTGAAACTGGCGACGGTCATCTGTGGATGGCTGACAAGCCGGGCTTTGGCCGCAGCGCCGATGATCAGGTTCCCTTCATCATCCAGCCCGACAACGGATGGCGTTAAGCGTTCGCCCTGCGAGCCCGTGATCAGTCGCGGGGAGCCGTGTTCAAACCAGGAGACAGCACTGTTAGAGGTGCCCAGATCGATACCAATAATGGGAGATATTTTTTCTTCTCTCACAACTTCATTCCTTCGCCATGACGGGTCCGTAATATTTCGCTTTAAAATCAATTCAGAAGATAAAAACGCCGCAAAACAATTCACCATCGTTATTATTATGCTCAATAAATAAGCGTTATTTACATTACGGCATAATCGTTATTTATCGTGTTACGGATACTTTTTCTTTAATTATTTTGTGCCCTTTAAATTAAAGTCTATTCTTTAACGATTCAGCACTGTAATTAATTATCGCGTTTCACATTGGTTCCAATAATGTGCAGTAATTGCTGGATAAATGTTAATTAAATGTTTATTTGATTGATTGGTTATACCAATTTACCCTCAACGCTGATTGTAATGTAATATTTTCGTTATAATCTCAATCTCTGGCTGTGCGAATGCCCGATTTTACAGATTGTTGCATTCCGTGTGACATAAACGGCAGAACCCAGTAACACCTTACTGACACAATGCCAATCATGTTTACAGTAACGTAACCTTTCCGTAAAATGCCCGCACACTTTAAGCGCCACCAGATCCCGTGGAATTGAGGTCGTTAAATGAGACTCAGGAAATACAATAAAAGTTTGGGATGGTTGTCATTAATCGCCAGCACTGTTTTACTCAGTGGTTGCGATTCTGCACTTCTTGACCCCAAAGGACAGATTGGACTGGAGCAACGTTCGCTGATACTGACGGCTTTTGGCCTGATGTTGATTGTCGTTATTCCCGCCATCTTGATGGCCGTTGGTTTCGCCTGGAAGTACCGTGCGAGCAATAAAGATGCGAAGTATAGCCCTAACTGGTCACACTCCAATAAAGTGGAAGCTGTGGTCTGGACGGTGCCGATTCTGATCATCCTGTTCCTTGCCGTATTGACCTGGAAAACCACCCACTCGCTCGAGCCGAGCAAACCACTGGTACATGACGAACACCCAATTACGATTGAAGTGGTCGCGATGGACTGGAAATGGTTCTTCATCTACCCGGAACAGGGCATTGCCACCGTAAACGAGATCGCCTTCCCGGCGAACACGCCAGTGGAATTCAAAGTGACCTCCAACTCCGTGATGAACTCGTTCTTTATCCCGCGTCTGGGCAGCCAGATTTATGCGATGGCCGGTATGCAAACCAAATTGCATCTCATCGCCAACGAAGCCGGTACCTATGATGGCATCTCCGCCAGCTATAGCGGACCAGGCTTCTCCGGTATGAAGTTTAAAGCCATTGCTACGCCGGACCGCGCCGCATTCGACCAGTGGGTCGCCACAGCAAAACAATCTTCGAACGCCATCACTGATATGGCGGCATACGAGAAGATTGCTGCGCCAAGCGAATACAACAAGGTTGAATACTTCTCCAGCGTGAAACCCGATTTGTTTAAAGACGTTATCAACAAATTTATGGGCCACGGCAAGAGCATGGACATGACCCAACCTGCGGGCGAGCATAGCGAGCACGAAGGGATGGAAGGCATGGACATGAGCCACGCGGAAAGCTCTCACTAAGGGGCCGAGGAAGAAAACGATGTTCGGAAAACTTACACTGGATTCAGTGCCGTACCATGAACCCATTATCATGGTTACGATCGCTGCGATTATCGTCGGTGGTCTGGCGGTAGTCGGCTTGATCTCTTACTTCGGTAAGTGGTCCTGGCTGTGGAAAGAGTGGTTGACCTCGGTTGACCATAAACGCCTTGGCATTATGTATGTCCTCGTCGCGGTTGTTATGCTGCTGCGTGGCTTTGCTGATGCTGTGATGATGCGTAGTCAGCAAGCGCTGGCTTCGGCGGGTGAAGCAGGCTTCCTGCCTCCCCATCACTACGATCAGATCTTCACCGCTCACGGCGTGATCATGATCTTCTTCGTGGCAATGCCATTCGTTATCGGTCTGATGAACCTCGTGGTTCCGCTGCAGATCGGTGCGCGCGACGTGGCGTTCCCGTTCCTGAACAACCTGAGCTTCTGGTTCACGGTTGTCGGCGTTATCCTGGTTAACATCTCTCTGGGCGTGGGTGAATTCGCGCAGACAGGTTGGCTGGCTTATCCGCCACTATCGGGAATTGAATACAGTCCTGGCGTCGGGGTTGATTACTGGATCTGGAGTCTCCAGCTATCCGGTGTCGGTACGACGTTAACCGGTATTAACTTCTTCGTGACCATTCTGAAGATGCGTGCGCCGGGCATGACGATGTTCAAAATGCCGGTCTTCACCTGGGCGTCTCTGTGCGCTAACGTGCTGATCATCGCCTCCTTCCCGATTCTGACCGTTACCATCGCGCTGCTGACCCTGGATCGCTATCTGGGCACCCATTTCTTTACCAACGATATGGGTGGCAACATGATGATGTACATCAACCTGATTTGGGCCTGGGGCCATCCGGAAGTGTACATTCTGGTGCTGCCGGTGTTCGGGGTGTTCTCCGAAATTACCGCCACCTTCTCGCGTAAACGCCTGTTTGGCTACACCTCACTGGTGTGGGCGACCGTGTGTATTACCGTCCTGTCGTTTATCGTTTGGCTGCACCACTTCTTCACCATGGGTGCCGGTGCGAACGTTAACGCCTTCTTCGGTATCACCACGATGATTATCGCCATCCCGACCGGGGTGAAGATTTTCAACTGGCTGTTCACCATGTACCA
The DNA here is from genome assembly GCF_050587465.1 of Kosakonia sp. N21. Lineage (NCBI taxonomy): Bacteria > Pseudomonadati > Pseudomonadota > Gammaproteobacteria > Enterobacterales > Enterobacteriaceae > Kosakonia > Kosakonia sp. N21. The sequence continues at coordinate 507,557 of NZ_JBOBHR010000002.1, forward strand.
GGGCCGCATTGTGTTCCACTCTGCCATGCTGTGGACCATCGGCTTTATCGTCACCTTCTCCGTAGGTGGGATGACCGGTGTGCTGCTGGCCGTTCCGGGCGCAGACTTCGTACTGCACAACAGCCTGTTCCTGATTGCGCACTTCCATAACGTAATCATCGGCGGCGTGGTGTTCGGTTGCTTCGCAGGTCTGACGTACTGGTGGCCGAAAGCCTTCGGTTACACCCTGAACGAAACCTGGGGTAAACGCGCATTCTGGTTCTGGATCATCGGCTTCTTCGTGGCCTTTATGCCGCTGTACGTGCTGGGCTTTATGGGTATGACCCGTCGTCTGAGCCAGCAAATCGATCCGCAGTTCCATAGCATGCTGATCGTTGCCGCATGTGGTGCAGCGCTGATCGCTATCGGCATCCTGTGCCTGCTGATTCAGATCTACGTTTCCGTTCGCGACCGCGATCAGAACCGTGACCTGACCGGTGACCCGTGGGGTGGCCGTACGCTGGAGTGGGCAACTTCCTCTCCGCCGCCGTTCTACAACTTTGCCCATGTTCCGCAGATTCACGAGCGTGACGCATTCTGGGAAATGAAAGAGAAAGGTGAAGCGTACAAACAGCCAGCGCACTATGAAGAAATTCATATGCCGAAAAATAGCGGCGCCGGTATTGTTATCGCGGCCTTTGCCACGGTGTTTGGTTTCGCCATGATCTGGCACATCTGGTGGATGGCGATTGTCGGCTTTGCTGGCATCGTAATTAGCTGGATTGTGAAAAGCTTCGACGAGGACGTGGATTACTACGTACCGGTTGCAGAAATCGAGAAACTGGAAAACCAGCATTTCGATGAGATCACTAAAGCAGGGCTGAAAAATGGCAACTGATACTCTGACCAACGCGCACGCCCACGCGCACGAACATGGGCATCATGATGCAGGACCGAATAAAGTCTTCGGTTTCTGGATCTACCTGATGAGCGACTGCATTCTGTTCTGCTGTCTGTTCGCGACCTATGCCGTTCTGGTGAACGGCACAGCGGGCGGTCCGACCGGCAAGGATATCTTTGAACTGCCGTTCGTTCTGGTCGAAACCGCGCTGCTGTTGTTCAGCTCCATCACCTACGGCATGGCGGCTATCGCCATGTACAAAAACAACAAAAGCCAGGTTGTCTCCTGGCTGGCGTTGACCTGGTTGTTTGGCGCAGGCTTTATCGGGATGGAACTCTACGAGTTCCACCACCTGATCGTCGAAGGCATGGGTCCGGATCGTAGCGGCTTCCTGTCAGCGTTCTTTGCGCTAGTCGGCACCCACGGTCTGCACGTAACGTCTGGCCTGATCTGGATGGCGGTACTGATGTTCCAGGTATCCCGTCGCGGCCTGACCAGGACGAACCGTACCCGTATCATGTGCCTGAGCCTGTTCTGGCACTTCCTGGACGTGGTGTGGATTTGCGTGTTCTCTGTTGTCTATCTGATGGGGGCGATGTAATGAGTCATACTAACGATCATGGCGCTTCCCACGGCAGCGTAAAAACCTACATGACAGGTTTTATCCTGTCGATCATCCTGACGGTGATCCCGTTCTGGATGGTGATGAGCGGGTCTGCGTCTAAGCCGGTGATTCTGGGCACTATCCTGATCACCGCCGTAGTACAGATTCTGGTGCATCTGGTTTGCTTCCTGCACATGAACACCAAGTCTGATGAAGGCTGGAACCTTACCGCCTTTATCTTTACCGTGATTATCATCGCTATCCTGGTAGTGGGTTCAATCTGGATTATGTGGAACCTGAACTACAACATGATGGTTCACTAAGAGCGGCGAGTATGTTTAAGCAATACCTGCAAGTAACGAAACCGGGCATTATTTTTGGCAATCTGATCTCCGTGATCGGGGGGTTCCTGCTGGCTTCCAAAGGCCACATTGACTATCCCCTGTTCGTCTACACGCTGATTGGCGTGTCGTTGGTGGTCGCCTCGGGTTGTGTATTCAACAACTACATCGACCGTGACATCGATAAAAAGATGGAACGGACGAAAAACCGTGTGCTGGTCAGAGGGCTGATCTCGCCAAACGTGTCGCTGGTGTACGCCGCCTTGTTGGGTATTGCTGGCTTTATGCTGCTGTGGTTTGGTGCTAATCCGCTGGCCTGCTGGCTGGGGGTGATGGGGTTCGTGGTGTATGTGGGCGTCTACAGCCTGTATATGAAACGTCACTCCGTTTACGGTACGCTGATTGGCTCTCTCTCCGGCGCCGCGCCGCCGGTGATTGGCTACTGCGCAGTGACCAACGAGTTCGACAGCGGTGCGCTGATCCTGCTGGCTATTTTTAGCCTCTGGCAGATGCCGCACTCCTACGCCATTGCGATTTTCCGTTTTAAGGATTATCAGGCGGCGAACATTCCGGTACTGCCGGTAGTCAAGGGCATTTCCGTAGCCAAAAACCATATCACGCTGTATATCCTCGCGTTTGCCATCGCCACACTGATGCTGTCGCTGGGCGGTTACGCCGGTTACAAATACCTGGTGGTTGCCGCAGCCGTCAGCCTCTGGTGGTTAGGAATGGCACTGCGCGGCTATAAAGTGGCGGATGACAAAGTGTGGGCGCGCAAACTGTTCGTCTTCTCGATTGTCGCTATCACTTCGCTCTCCGTGATGATGTCCGTCGATTTTATGGTGCCGGATTCGCACAGTCTGCTGACTTACGTCTGGTGATCCATACCGCGATATAAAGGGTGCTTCGGCACCCTTTTTTCATTCTGCCGCCCCGAAACAGAAGGGTAATATTTGTTAATCAAGCTGTTATTTACCCCGCCCTGCCCCCGCACTACACTATGTCCGGTTTTCAATTTGAGGTAGTAATGAACGATTACAAGATGACGCCAGGCGAGTTGCGCGCCACCTGGGGTTTAGGGACTGTTTTCTCATTGCGCATGCTTGGCATGTTTATGGTCCTGCCCGTTCTGACCACCTATGGTATGGCGCTGCAGGGCGCCAGCGAAGCCCTGATAGGCCTGGCGATTGGCATTTACGGCCTCGCGCAGGCCGTATTTCAAATTCCGTTCGGTCTGCTATCGGACCGGATCGGGCGTAAGCCGCTGATTGTCGGCGGGCTGGCGATCTTTGTCGTCGGCAGCGTCATTGCCGCACTCTCCGATTCAATCTGGGGCATTATCCTTGGCCGCGCATTACAGGGTTCCGGCGCCATTGCCGCCGCCGTTATGGCGCTGCTTTCCGATCTCACCCGTGAACAGAACCGCACAAAAGCGATGGCGTTTATCGGCGTCAGCTTTGGCGTTACCTTCGCCATCGCCATGGTGTTGGGTCCGATAATCACCCACCAGCTGGGCCTGCATGCCCTGTTCTGGATGATTGCCGGACTGGCGCTGGCGGGTATTGTGCTCACCCTGTGGGTGGTGCCGAACAGCCAGTATCACGTGCGAAACCGCGAGTCGGGCATGGTGAAAGACTGTTTCCGTATGGTGATGGTCAACCCCAAATTGCTGAAGCTCAATTTTGGCATTATGTGCCTGCATATTTTACTGATGTCGACCTTTGTGGCTCTGCCCGGTCAGCTCGAATCAGCAGGCTTCCCCGCGCCGGAACACTGGAAAATCTACCTGATCACCATGCTGGTTTCCTTCGTCTCGGTGGTGCCGTTTATTATTTACGCCGAAATGAAACGCCGCATGAAACGCGTATTCCTGTTCTGCGTGGCACTGCTGCTGATTGCTGAAATTGTGCTGTGGGGTGCCGGGCCGCACTTCTGGGAAATCGTTATCGGAGTCCAGCTTTTCTTTCTTGCTTTTAACCTGATGGAAGCGTTGTTGCCTTCGTTAATCAGCAAGGAAGCGCCTGCCGGTTACAAAGGGACAGCGATGGGGATTTACTCCACCAGCCAGTTTATTGGTGTGGCGATTGGTGGTGCGCTCGGGGGCTGGGTAGATGGCTTGTTCGACTCGCAAACCGTATTTCTGGCCGGCGCGCTGCTGGCAGCGGTCTGGTTACTGGTTGCCGGCACGATGCAAGAACCGCCTTACGTCAGTAGCCTACGTATCGCTATTCCGGATGATGTCGCGATCGATGCGGCGCTCACGCAGCGTCTGCAAGCCAAAGCCGGGGTAAGTGAAGTGATGGTGGTGGCGGAAGAGCGTAGTGCTTATGTCAAAATCGACAGCAAAGTGACCAACCGTTTTGAGGTTGAGCAGGCCATTACAGGCTAAGTTAACGCCTCTCCCTTACGGGAGAGGTAGTTTGACATCAGTCGCGGAAGTTTTTGAACTGGAACGGCTGACCTAAATTGCCGCCGCGCACCAGCGCCATTACGGATTGCAGGTCATCGCGGGATTTCCCGGTAACGCGGATCTCTTCGCCCTGGATCTGCGCCTGCACTTTCAGTTTGCTGTCTTTAATCAGCTTGATGATTTTCTTCGCTGTCGGCGCATCAATGCCCTGCTTCAGTTTCGCTTCCACAAACCAGGTTTTGCCGCTGTGAACAAACTCTTCCGGCACGTCAAGCGACGCGCCTTCAATACCGCGTTTCAGCAGTTTACCGCGCAGGATATCCAGCAACTGGTTAACCTGAAAATCTGATTCGCTCAGCACCTTAATTGTCTGTTTTTCTTCGTTCAGTTCGAAAGTGGCTTCAATGTTGCGAAAATCAAAGCGTGTTGCCAGTTCACGGGTCGCATTCTCTACGCCGTTTTGCACTTCACGCATTTCAACTTCGGAAACAATATCGAAAGATGGCATCTTTTCTTCTCCCTCTGTATTTGTTGCGATGCATAATACCCGCAACGATGCATAACTCAACTTGTAATACTGGAAGCTTAGCTGACAGCGCTATAATGGTTGAAGCAACACCTGGCGCAGTTGCAGGTGAGGAGGATAAATGAGAATTACCGTACTCGGATGCGGTGCTTTAGGGCAATTGTGGTTAACGGCCTTGTGTAAGCACGGGCATGAAGTACAAGGATGGTTACGCGTTCCACAGCCGTTTTGCAGTGTGAATGTCGTTGATGAAGACGGCTCCATTTTTAACGAATCCCTGACGGCCAACGATCCTGAATTCCTGGCTCGCAGCGACTTACTGCTGGTCACGCTGAAAGCGTGGCAGGTTTCCGATGCGGTGAAGGGCCTGGCCTCCGTGCTCTCCCCGACCACGCCCGTTTTACTGATCCATAACGGCATGGGCACCGTGGAAGAACTCAAAGCACTGCCCAATCCTCTGCTGATAGGCACCACGACCCATGCCGCCCGTCGCGACGGTAATGTGATAGTGCATGTCGCCAGCGGGACAACCCACATTGGTCCGGCGCGGCAGCAGGACGGTGACTTCAGTTACCTGGCGGACATTCTGCAGGACGTGCTGCCAGACGTCGCATGGCATAACACCATTCGCCCGGCGCTGTGGCGCAAGCTAGCGGTGAACTGCGTGATCAACCCATTGACCGCGCTGCGTGACTGTAAAAACGGCGACCTGCGGGATTTTCCGGATGAGATCCAGAAAGTCACCCGCGAAGTGGCCGCGGTGATTGAGCGAGAAGGCCACCACATCTCGCCAGACGATTTGCTGTCTTATGTACATCAGATCATTGAAAATACGGCGGAAAATATCTCGTCAATGTTGCAGGACGTGCGCGCGATGCGCCACACAGAATGTGATTATATCACTGGCTATTTGCTCAAACGGGCGCGCGCGCATGGCATCGCTGTGCCGGAAAACGCCCGTTTGTATGAAATGATTAAACGTAAGGAGAGTGAGTATGAGCGCATCGGCTCTGATATGTCTCGCCCCTGGTAGTGAAGAGACCGAAGCGGTTACCACTATCGATCTGCTGGTGCGTGGCGGTATTGCCGTCACCACCGCCAGCGTCGCCAGCGATGGCAACCTGACTATTACCTGTTCTCGCGGCGTTAAACTGCTGGCGGATGCGCCGCTGGTTGCCGTGGCGGATGGCGATTACGACATTATCGTGCTGCCTGGCGGGCTGAAAGGCGCGGAGTGTTTCCGTGACAGTCCGTCACTGGTGGAAACGGTGCGCCAGTTTCATCTTTCCGGGCGTATTGTCGCGGCGATTTGCGCGGCGGCTGGCACCGTACTGGTGCCGCACGAGATTTTCCCGCTCGGCAATATGACCGGTTTTCCGGGCCTGAAAGAAACCATTCCGGCCGATCAGTGGCAGGATAAACGCGTGGTGTGGGATCCCCGGGTCAATTTACTCACCAGCCAGGGGCCTGGCACCGCCATTGACTTTGGGTTGAAGATTATCGACCTGCTGGTTGGGCGCGAGAAAGCCCATGAAGTGGCCTCACAGTTGGTGATGGCGGCAGGGATTTATAATTACTACGAATAAGATGTATGCCGGATGGCGGCGTTTGCCCCCCTCCGGCATCTTCACTTACGGGCGATAAACCTTCACGTTCTGGAAGCCCTGCTCGCGCAGGTAGAGCGCCTGAAGACGACTCATCACACCGCGTTCACACCACAGTAGCCAGGTTTTGCTCTGATCGAGATCGCCAAATTTGGTGCTCAGCTTGTAGAACGGCAGCGAAACCACGTCGACACCCTCCAGCTGTAATGGCTTGTCATCCTGTTCATCAACAGAACGAATATCCAGTACCACATCATTCGGACCAAAGCCGCTGACGGTTTCAACTTCAACCACGTCTTCTTTGGTCTGCTGGGCGATTTCACGAATATCGATGTTGCTGGCATCCGCGACCACCTGATCGAGAATCGCAAAATCGAAATGCGCTTCTTCCGCTTCGATCTTCGCTTTTACCGCTTTTACCGTCGGGCTTTTGGAGATCACGCCACAATATTCCGGCATGGTGCGGGCGAAATCTTCGGTACCGATTTCGCGCGCCAGGTCGATGATGTGCTCTTTGTCGTAGGAGATCAGCGGGCGCAGCACCAACGTATCAGACACGTTATCAATCAGTCGCAGGTTGGTCAGCGTCTGACTGGAGACCTGACCCAGCGCTTCACCGGTAACCAGCGCCTGCACCCCGTAGCGCTCGGCTACTTTTGATGCCGCGCGCACCATCATGCGTTTCAGCACCACGCCCATCTGGCCGTCATCCACTTTTTCGAGGATCTCGCCGACCACCGGCTCAAAGTTAATCGCCACAAAACGCACACGGTGCGAGCTACCAAAACGGTTCCACAGATAATGCGCCACCTGGCGAACGCCGATTTCATGGGCCGCACCGCCAAGGTTAAAGAAGCAATAGTGCACGCGACAGCCACGGCGCATCAGCATATAACTGGAAACGCCGGAATCGAACCCACCGGAAATCAGCGACAGCACATCTTCCTGGGTGCCAATCGGGAAACCCCCGATACCTTCGTAACGGCCTTTAACCAGCAGCAGACGATCGTCTTCAATTTCGAGGTTAACCGTCACATCCGGGTGAGTCAGTTTGACGCGCGCCGACTCAACATGCTGGTTCAGACCGCCGCCGACATAGCGTTCCACTTCAATGGAGCTGAATTCGTGCTTACCGCGGCGTTTCACGCGTACGCAGAAGGTTTTACCTTCAATCTGCTCACGGTACTGCACCAGCGCTTTTTCAAAAATGTCGTGCAGCGAAGTGAAAGGGACGTCTTCCACTTCCAGAATATGGTGAATACCCGGAATGCGGGTTAGCGCGTCGCGGATAGCCAGGCGCTGGTTTTCATCTTTGGCGCGGACTTCAATGTTGTCCCAGTGGCGGACAACAGCAAGCGTCTCGTCATACTGCTTTAGAACGTTACGAATGTTCCCGGTAAGAATTTTAATAAAGCGCAAACGCACAGATTGGCTTTTGATGGTGATTTCCGGGAACAATTTAATGATAAACTTCATGGCGGCAATGGTTCGTTGGCAAGCCCGTAAGGCCTGTGAAGGGAAAAAATACAGCAGCCCATACCCGCGGCTGCATCCAGGCGCGCAAGTATACCACCATCGCGAAGATCTTGTGCAACGCATTACCATTGCGCGTTATTTGCTTAGTTCCGCGACTTCGCTACCATAACGTCATTGGATTGAGTCGGAAAACAGAAGAGTCAGACATTCACTATGCCAAAGAAAAATGACGCACCGGCCAGTTTTGAAACTGCGCTGAGCGAACTGGAACAGATTGTCACTCGTCTTGAAAGCGGCGATCTCCCGCTGGAAGAGGCGCTCAATGAATTTGAACGTGGTGTGCAACTGGCGCGCCAGGGACAGGTAAAACTGCAGCAGGCAGAACAACGCGTGCAAATCCTGTTGTCCGACAACGAAGAAGCGCCGCTTACGCCTTTCGCACCGGATACCGAGTAAATGGATTTTAACCAACAGCTGCAAACCTGTGTAGATCAGGCCAACGACGCGCTGCGCCGTTTTATCGATCCGTTGCCCTTTCAGAACACTCCTCTGGTTGAGGCCATGCAATATGGCGCACTATTAGGTGGTAAACGGCTGCGTCCATTTCTGGTTTACGCCACCGGCGGCATGTTCGGCGTGAGCCGACAAACGTTGGACGCCCCCGCCGCTGCGGTGGAGTGCATCCATGCTTATTCACTGATCCATGACGATCTGCCCGCCATGGATGACGACGATTTACGCCGTGGTTTGCCAACGTGCCATATCAAGTTTGGCGAAGCTAATGCCATCCTCGCGGGAGATGCATTGCAAACGCTGGCGTTCTCGATCCTTGCCGATGCGCCCATGCCGGAAGTCGCCCCCCGCGATCGACTGAGTCTGGTTTCAGAGCTGGCTACCGCCAGTGGTGTGGCCGGGATGTGCGGCGGTCAGGCTCTGGATCTGGCCGCAGAAGGCGAGCAGGTTTCGCTGGAAGCACTGGAACAGATCCATCGCCATAAGACCGGCGCACTGATCCGCGCAGCGGTAAGAATGGGAGCGTTAAGCGCTGGAGACAAAGGCCGGGAAGCATTGCCGTTGCTCGATCGCTATGCGGAAAACATCGGTCTGGCTTTCCAGGTTCAGGATGACATTCTGGATGTTGTCGGCGATACTGCGACGCTTGGTAAGCGCCAGGGCGCCGATCAGCAACTTGGTAAAAGCACCTATCCCGCACTGCTGGGCCTTGAGCAAGCCCGGACAAAAGCCCGCGACCTGATTGACGATGCCCGCCAGGCGCTAAGCCAGCTGTCGGCGCAATCACTGGATACAACGGCACTGGAAGCACTGGCGAATTACATAATCCAGCGTGATAAATAAACCAACATGCTATAACGAGTTGCTGATGAGTTTTGATATAGCCAAATACCCGACGCTGGCGCTGGTTGATACCACACAAGAGTTGCGTCTGCTGCCGAAAGAGAGCCTGCCGAAGCTGTGCGACGAGCTGCGTCGTTACCTGCTGGATAGCGTGAGCCGTTCCAGCGGGCACTTCGCTTCCGGGCTTGGCACGGTCGAGTTGACCGTTGCGCTGCACTACGTCTACAACACCCCCTTCGACCAGTTGATCTGGGACGTTGGCCATCAGGCCTATCCGCACAAGATCCTGACCGGGCGCCGGGATAAAATCGGCACTATCCGGCAGAAAAATGGCCTGCACCCCTTCCCGTGGCGTGGCGAAAGCGAATATGACGTACTGAGCGTGGGCCACTCGTCCACCTCAATCAGCGCCGGGATCGGTGTTGCCGTCGCAGCCGCGAAAGAGGGCAAACAGCGGCGCACCGTCTGCGTGATTGGCGACGGCGCGATCACCGCCGGGATGGCGTTCGAAGCCATGAACCACGCCGGGGATATTCGCCCCGATATGCTGGTGGTGCTCAACGACAACGAAATGTCGATTTCCGAAAACGTCGGTGCGCTGAATAACCATCTGGCGCAACTGCTTTCCGGCAAGCTTTACTCCACGCTGCGCGAGGGCGGTAAAAAAGTCCTCTCCGGCGTACCGCCGATCAAAGAGCTGATCAAGCGTACCGAGGAACATATCAAAGGTATGGTCGTACCGGGTACGCTGTTTGAAGAACTGGGCTTTAACTATATCGGCCCGGTGGACGGGCACGACGTGCTGGGGCTGGTGCAAACGTTGCGCAATATGCGCGACCTGAAAGGCCCGCAATTCCTGCATATCATGACCAAGAAAGGCCGTGGGTATGAGCCGGCTGAAAAAGATCCGATCACCTTCCACGCGGTGCCAAAATTCGATCCCACCAGCGGAACATTACCGAAAAGCAGCGGCGGAATGCCCTCCTATTCGAAAATCTTCGGCGACTGGCTATGCGAAACGGCGGCCAAAGACAATAAGCTGATGGCGATCACCCCGGCAATGCGCGAAGGCTCCGGTATGGTGGAATTTTCACGCAAATACCCGGATCAATACTTTGATGTCGCCATCGCCGAGCAACATGCAGTGACGTTCGCTGCGGGCCTGGCCATTGGCGGTTACAAACCTGTCGTGGCGATCTACTCAACGTTCCTGCAACGCGCGTATGATCAGGTGATCCACGATGTGGCGATCCAGAAACTGCCAGTGCTGTTCGCTATCGATCGCGCAGGGATCGTCGGCGCTGACGGGCAAACGCACCAGGGGGCCTTTGATATCTCCTATCTGCGCTGCATTCCCGATATGGTGATCATGACGCCGAGCGACGAAAACGAGTGTCGCCAGATGCTGTTCACCGGTTATCACTATGCAGAGGGGCCAAGTGCGGTGCGCTACCCACGGGGCAACGCCGTTGGCGTGCCGCTGCAACCGCTGGAAAAACTGCCTCTCGGTAAGGGACTGGTGAAACGTCGTGGTGAGAAGCTGGCGATCCTCAACTTCGGCACCCTGCTGCCGGAAGCGGAAAAAGCGGCGGATGCGCTGAACGCGACGCTTATCGATATGCGTTTTGTTAAGCCGCTGGATGAAGCGCTGATTCTGCAAACCGCCGCCACTCATGACGCGCTGGTTACGCTGGAAGAGAATGCCATTATTGGCGGCGCGGGCAGCGGCGTGAATGACGTCCTGATGGCTCACCGCAAACCGGTGCCGGTACTGAATCTTGGCCTGCCGGACTTTTTTATCCCGCAAGGTACGCAGGATGAAGCGCGCGCAGAACTGGGGTTGAATGCCGCAGGCATTGAAGCCCGCATCCGTCACTGGCTGGCCTGACCCTCCCCTTTCCACTCCTGCTATGCTTAAACGTACGTTTTGACGAGCAGGAGTGGAACCATGCAATACAACATATTAGGAAAAACAGATCTTCGGGTTTCCCGCCTTTGCCTTGGCTGCATGACATTTGGCGAACCTGACCGGGGTAAACACGCCTGGACGCTGCCGGAAGAGAGCAGCCGCCCGATTATCCGGCGCGCGCTGGAAGGCGGTATCAACTTTTTCGACACCGCGAACAGTTACTCTGACGGCAGCAGTGAAGAGATTGTTGGTCGCGCGCTGCGCGATTTTGCCCGCCGCGATGAGGTGATTGTTGCCACCAAAGTCTATCACCAGGTGGGGGATCTGGCGGAAGGCCTCTCCCGGGCGCAGATCCTGCGCTCCATTGATGACAGTCTCAAACGTCTGGGTATGGAGTATGTAGACCTCCTGCAGATCCATCGCTGGGATTACACCACGCCGATTGAAGAAACCCTCGAAGCGCTTAACGATGTGGTGAAAGCCGGTAAAGCGCGCTATATCGGTGCGTCTTCCATGCATGCCCGGCAATTTGCCCAGGCGCTGTCGCTCCAGGCGGAACACGGCTGGGCGCGTTTTGTCACCATGCAGGATCACTACAATCTGATCTACCGGGAAGAAGAGCTCGACATGCTGCCGCTGTGCGACAAAGAAGGGGTCGCGGTGATCCCGTGGAGCCCGCTGGCGCGCGGTCGTTTAACCCGTCCATGGGGAGAAACCACCGCCCGTCTGGTCTCCGATGAGTTTGGTAAAACGCTGTACAGCGAAACCGATGCAAACGATGCACAGATTGCAGAGCGTCTGGCGGGTGTGGCAGAAGAGACAGGGGCCTCGCGCGCGCAAGTGGCGCTGGCATGGTTACTCAGCAAACCGGCCATTGCCGCACCGATTATTGGCGCATCCCGGGAAGAGCAACTCGACGAACTGCTGGGCGCAGTGGATTTAACGCTGGAGCCGGAACACATCGCCGAACTCGAAACGCCGTATCAGCCACATCCGGTGGTGGGGTTTAAATAATAAACAGCCCGGCAGCGTTTCGCTTACCGGGCCTGCATATTTTACTGCCGGGAAGGCATTAACCGCCCTCAGGCACAGCACCCTTAAATCAGCCCAATCGGCCAGTGATGGCCAATCAGGTACAGCAACCCGGCGGCGATGATCCCGGCGACAATATCGTCCACCATGATCCCCATCCCGCCGTGAACGTTGCGATCAAACCAGCGGATCGGCCACGGCTTCCACATATCCAGAATACGGAACAGCACAAACCCCACGGCCACCCACTGCCAGTCATGGGTGGGTAATGCCATCAGCGTTATCCACATCCCAATGAATTCATCCCAGACAATGCTGCCGTGATCGTGTACGCCCATATCTTTTGCCGTCTGGTGACAAAGATAGACGCCAATGGAAATGCCCAGCATCACCAGCAGTGAATAGATCTGCCAGGGTAAAAACGTCATCCCCCACCAGAAAGGAATCGAGGCCAGCGAGCCCATCGTTCCGGGTACTATCGGGCTCAAACCACTGCCAAAGCCGGTAGCCAGCAGATGCCAGGGATTGCGTAAATTGAGGCGGCTTTTGGCGGTGTCTTTAGTGCGCGGCAAAGTGGTCATATCCTTTCATATCGAGCGTGACGGGCTTGCCGTCGCGCGTAAAATGCAGCCCGTCGACATCGGCGCTCATCTGCCCTATACAAGTAACAGGCACGCCAAGGTGACCAATTGCCACATCCAGCGCGCCGCGGTTCAGTTCCGGCACAGTAAAGCACAGCTCATAATCTTCACCACCAGAAAGCGCCCAGCGCAGCCCCTGCTCTTTCTCTACATGTCGGCGGAAAGCGTCTGAATAGGGCAGCAAATCCAGGTCGACGCGCGCTCCACAGCCGCTGGCGTGCAGAATATGGCCCAAATCGGAAATCAGACCATCAGAAATGTCGATTGCCGAGCTGGCAAGATTGCGTAACGCCTGGCCATGCAGAAGGCGCGGTGTCGGTCTAAGGTGGCGCTGGCGCAGATAAGCCGCATCTTCGTGGTTTTTCACCACTAAACGCTGCTGCAAAATCGCCAGCCCGGCAGCGCTATCGCCCGGCGTGCCGGTGACATAAATCCAGTCGCCAGGTTTTGCACCGTCGCGTTTCATGGCGCGCCCAACCGGCACATAGCCATGAATGCCAATCGTCATCGACAGCGGTCCGCGCGTGGTGTCGCCGCCAATAAGTTGCATATCGTAGTAACTGAGTTGTTCAAACAGACTATCGCTGAAGGCCTGCAGCCAGGCGTCATCTGCTTCAGGTAAGGTCAACGCCAGCGTCATCCACGCCGGATCGGCGCCAACCGCAGCCAGATCGCTAAGGTTAACCGCCAGCGCTTTATACGCCAGATCGGCCGGATCGATATCCGGCAAAAAGTGGTTGCCCGCCACCAGCGTATCCACGCTTATTGCCAGCGTCTGTTTTTCGGGAACATTGAGCAGTGCGCAGTCGTCGCCGATGCCGGTTTCTACATCGCGACGGGAGTGACGTACACGGTCAAAATAACGGGCAATCAGGGAAAATTCGCCGCATGCCATACGTTATGCCTCGGTAGAAAAAAGAAAAAGCCGGGACAAGCGAGCAGAGTGCAGCGCTTATCACCGGCTTGCGGATCACTTTTTGTGGGGACGGATCGCAGGTGCGGCTTTATCCAGCACGCCGTTAACAAACTTGTGGCTGTCTTCAGCGCCAAAGGTTTTTGCCAGTTCGATAGCTTCGTTGATGGCCACTTTATACGGCACATCATCACGTTTAGACAGTTCGAACAGTGCGATACGCAATACCGCTTTCTCGACCTGGCCCAGCTCTTCCAGCATGCGGGACAGGTACGGCTTCATTAAGCCATCGAGATATGCGCTATTGGTCGCCACCCCGCTCAGCAGTTCACGGAAGTACAGGACGTCAACATCTTTAACGTCTTGCTCCGCCAGGAACTGGTATTCAACATCAGCGATGTCGTTCTGGGACAACTGCCAGGAGTAAAGCGCCTGGACGGCACACTCACGGGCGCGGCGACGAGCAGCAGGTTTCACGGAATTCCCCTTACAAAAAAATCAGGCCTTAATGGCTTTCAATACATTAATCATTTCAAGCGCGGTCAGCGCAGCTTCTGCGCCTTTGTTACCGGCTTTGGTGCCAGCGCGTTCGATGGCTTGTTCAATACTTTCAGTGGTCAGCACGCCAAACGCGACAGGAATTTCGCTATCCTGCGCAACATGCGCCAGGCCATTGCTTGCACCACCAGCAACATATTCGAAGTGCGCAGTGCCGCCGCGGATCACCGTACCGAGCGCGATCACCGCATCGTATTTGCCGGTTTTCGCCAGCGCGCCTGCCGCCAGCGGCAGTTCGTAAGCGCCAGGCACCCACACGACGGTGATATTGGCGTCTTTCACCTGACCGATGCGTTTCAGCGCATCAATCGCGCCTTCCAGCAGGCTGTCGTTGATGAAGTTGTTGAAACGCGCGATGGTGATGGCGACGTGAGCGTCAGGAGCAGCGACGTTGGCTTCAATAATGTTCATACATATCCTTCACAGGTTCAGTTCGGACCCCGCAGGGGGGCGGATTTTATCATAATATTTTACGCGCTGCTTCCCTTTTACAGCGGGCATCACGCGTGGGTAAGATGCAGGCAGACATCCGGGCCAACCTGACGTATCTCATTGAATTTAAATTGTGGAGCATCGGCCAGCGCCGACAGTCCCGGCAATACGCATAACCCGCGCGCATCGCTGCCAAGCAGCTTAGGCGCGAGGTAAATAATCAGTTCATCCACCAGGCCGGCCTGCAATAACGCACCAGCAAGGTTAGCACCGGCTTCTACCCACACACTGTTGATTTGCTGTTTTCCCAGCAACATCATCAACGTAACCAGATCCGCATGGCCGTTATGCTCCGGGACAATAATTTCCCGCACGCTTTGCGGCCAAGCGCGATCGTCTGCTTTCGTCCGGGCAAACCAGGTTTCGCCCGCCTGCTGGCTAATGCGGTGCTGCGGTGTGACCCTGTTCTGGCTGTCGACAACAATACGCACCGGCTGGCGTACGTTCTCTTGCGGATAAAGCGCTTGCGTGTCGGCGTTTAACTCCTCCCAGCGTACGGTCAGCGCGGGGTCGTCCGCCAGCACGGTTGCGCTGCTGGTCAGAATGGCATGGCTCTGCGCGCGCAATAACTGTACATCGCGACGCGCCTGCGCCGAGGTGATCCACTGACTTTCGCCATTAGCCATCGCAGTGCGGCCGTCCAGCGACGCCCCCAGCTTGAGCTGCACATAGGGAAACCCGGTGCGCATGCGTTTGAGGAAGCCCTTATTCAGCGTTTCGGCTTCGCTCATCATTAGCCCGTGGCTGACTTCAATGCCTTCCTGTTGCAGACGGTATAAGCCGCGACCAGCAACCTGCGGATTGGGGTCCTGCATCGCTGCGACAACGCGCGCGACGCCAGCGGCAATCAGCGCTTCGCAGCACGGCGGCGTACGGCCATGGTGACTGCACGGCTCCAGCGTGACATACGCCGTTGCGCCGCGGGCGCGATCGCCTGCCATACGCAGCGCATGCACTTCAGCATGGGGTTCACCCGCACGATAGTGAAAACCTTCGCCAACGATCTCGCCATCTTTCACAATCACGCAACCGACGCGCGGATTCGGATGGGTGGTAAAGCGACCTTGCTGCGCCAGTTTCAGCGCACGGGCCATATACATTTCGTCCTGCATGCTTAGTCCTGTAGGCGAGCGATCTCTTCGCCAAACTCGCGAATATCTTCAAAGCTGCGGTAGACGGAGGCAAAGCGAACATAGGCCACTTTATCGAGCTTTTTAAGCTGCTCCATCACCAGATTACCGATCATTTTACTCGGCACTTCGCGTTCGCCTGTTGCGCGAAGTTGCGATTTAATGTGGTTCAGCGCCATTTCCACGTCATCCGCGCTTACCGGACGTTTTTCCAGCGCTTTCAGCATACCGCTGCGCAGTTTGTCTTCGTTGAACGGCTCACGCACATCATTGCTCTTCACCACCCGCGGCATCACGAGTTCCGCCACTTCAAAGGTGGTGAAACGCTCGTTGCAGACCAGACACTGCCGACGGCGGCGAACAGAAGAACCTTCACCCACCAGACGAGAATCAATTACTTTGGTATCCACGGCGAAACAGAATGGGCAATGCATACGGTGTCCTGAGGTTAGAGTTAACTGAAATCTATTTTACCCTGAACTGGCATGACTACAAAGGCAGACCGTTTTTGAGACAATGGATCGATGGCAACCACAGCGTTGCGATCTACCATTACTGAGATCCTCATTTTCAAGGAAACAGACACAATGACAAGACGTTACCTAAGAACACTCTTACTGGGAAGCCTTTTTGCCCTCAGTGCCTGCGCCCAGCAAAGCGAAGTCCGTCAGTTGCATCAGAGCGTCAGCACGCTGAACAACGAAATGAGCAAACTGAATAAAGAAACGGTCAAAATCACCCAGCAAAATACCCTGAATGCGAAATCCGGCAGCGGCGTATATTTGCTACCGGGTGCGAACACCCCGGCTCGCCTGAATAGCCAGATTGGTATGTTGCGCATGTCATTGCAAAACATTGCGCCAAACGCTGGCGGCACCCGCGTCGTACTGCGTATCCAGGGCGAGTCCAACGATCCGTTGCCCGCCTTCAGTGGTACGGTCGAGTGGGGGCAGATTCAGGGGACAACCGAAAACTATCAGGAAGTGAATGTGCAGAATCAGCTGATTAACGCGCCTGCCAGCACCCTTGCGCCAAGTGATGTGGACATTCCGCTGCAACTCAACGGCATTACGCCGGACCAGTTAGGCTTTGTGCGCATTCACGACATTCAGCCCACCAATTTGCAGTAAGTCGTCAGGGGTGACGTTGTCGCCCCTGCTTGCTTTTTGTCACGCTTTTTCTTCTTTTCCTTCATCCAGTCATCACATTCACGAATTTGCAATATTGATAAATGCCAGTACAATCGCCCTCGTTTATTGCACGCAAACGTGAACGCAATCGATTACGCGCGTGTCAGTAATGTGAAACAACACATATTTTTGTGAGCGCGGATACTTATAATAGGCGTCCAGAAATATGAAACATTTAGAAACTCAATGCGTGCTTTCTTTCACTCCCGTCTGGGATCTCAATCAGTGGCGAAATGATGAAAAAAATAATTCTCGCAGCCGGTGCTGCTCTGACGCTTTCCGCTTCTTTCACTGCCAACGCAGCGGATAACAGCAAACCTGAATACCTTTCCGACTGGTGGCACCAGAGCGTAAACGTGGTGGGGAGTTATCACACCCGTTTCGGACCTGTCCCGCGTAACGATACCTACCTGGAATATGAAGCATTCGCTAAGAAAGATTGGTTTGATTTCTACGGCTATATGGATGCGCCGGTATTCTTCGGGGGTAACACCGGTGCGAAGGGGATCTGGAACCACGGCTCCCCGCTGTTTATGGAAATCGAACCGCGTTTCTCCATTGATAAACTGACCGGCACTGACCTGAGCTTTGGCCCGTTCAAAGAGTGGTACATCGCCAACAACTACATCTACGACATGGGCCGCAACGCGTCTGGTCGCCAGAGCACCTGGTACATGGGTCTGGGTACCGACATCGACACCGGTCTGCCGATGAGCCTGTCTCTGAACGTGTATGCGAAATACCAGTGGCAGAACTACGGGGCCACTAACGAGAACGAGTGGGATGGCTACCGTTTCAAAGTGAAATACTTTGTACCGATCACTACCCTGTGGGGCGGCCAGCTGAGCTATATCGGCTTTACCAACTTTGACTGGGGTTCAGACCTGGGCGACAGCCGTTACTACGTGAATGGCGAACAGCTTCGTACCAACAACTCCATCGCGTCCAGCCATATTCTCTCTCTGGGCTACGATCACTGGCATTACTCTGTTGTTGCGCGTTACTGGCACAATGGCGGTCAGTTCAAAGATGATGCATCACTGGGTGGCGATGTCTACGCGCGTTCTACCGGTTGGGGTGGTTACCTGGTCGTGGGTTACAACTTCTAATTCCGTGCTGACGCTTGCCGGGTGGCGTTCAGCCACGGCCAGCGCATCCAGCCCGAAAAGCCGATCGCAAGGTCGGCTTTTTTATTTCGCGTAGGCTTCTTTCTGCAAGCGGATAAACTCTTGCATTGAGCGATCAGGCCGCTCGGCGAATGCTTTCCCGGTAAAGGTCACGCCCTGGCAACGATCCAGGCGAAAACAGCGGTAATCATCACGCAGTTCACACCACGCCACCAGTACCCACGTCGCCCCCATAAAGGATAATCCCAGCGGATGGATCACCCGTTCGGAGGCTTCACCCTTCTCGTCCTGGTAGTGCAGATACAGTTCCTGATGCAGACGCATTGCCTGATGAATAACATCAAACCAGACGCGAACCTGCGGAAATCTGTCAAAATTCGGCGAAATAATGCGGTTACGTTCAGCCGCGATGCGCTTATCGTACGGCAACACTGCCAGCAGTTTCTCTTGTGCTGAACCGGCAGCCTGCGCCAGCACATCGCCGCTCCAGGTTTGGAGCATACCAATCGCGGCGATCAGCGCCTCTACTTCCATGCTGGTAAACATCAATGGCGGGAGATCAAAACCGGGCATCAGGCGATACCCACTTCCGGCTTCGCCCTGAACCGGCACGCCAGACAGCGATAAATCGCGGATATCGCGATAGATGGTGCGTTCAGAAACCTCCAGTCGCTCAGCCAGCAACGCGGCCGTGACTCGTCGGCGGGTTCTCAGGACTTGTACTATCTGAAACAGACGATCGGCGCGGCGGCTCATGGTCGTTTTCCGGGAAAAATCAGCCTGCGCGGTATGCGCAGGCTCAAAGTATATTATGCAGGCTGGTGCAAACCTACCCGATTACCTTCACTGTCAATAATCAGAGCAATTGTACCAATATTGTCCGGTAACACCTGTGGGCCAAAGCAGCATTCCCCTTGTTTCTCACGCACGCGCTCAAGTGCGGTGTTAATATCTTCCGTCGCGAGGTAAATCACTGCGCCGCCGTTCGCAGGCTGGAACATCGGGCCTTTTACCAGCGCACCACCAGTAGCAGGTTTGACATGCGGGAACACCGCCATCTCAATACCTGTCACCGTCTCACGACGAAATTCACCGCCCAATACATGTTGATAAAACGCCACAGCGCGATCGAGTTGCTGCACCGGCAGCTCAAACCAGTTAATTAATGTGTTCATGTTCATCTCCTTTCTGTTTAGTCAGCAAGGAGATTTTGCCGCCCCCCTCCTGACAGCATACTGTCAGGAGCGATCGTCAGACGAAAAAAAACCGCAGACTGAGCTGCGGTTTTTCACAACAAACAAACGCTTACGGCAGAATGGACGGCTGATCCGCCCCTTCTTTCTCGACTTTCTGCTGTAGCAAGTGCTCGCGCTTCATCCCCATTTTCAACGCCAGTGCGGAGGCGACGTAAATGGAAGACGCCGTACCGATGGAAACCCCGATCAGCATGGTCAGTGAGAAGCCTTTCAGCATCGCGCCACCGAACAGATACAGCATCAGGATCACCACCAACGTCGTACCGGAGGTGATCAAAGTACGATGCAGGGTCTGCGTCAGCGAGATGTTAAAGATCTCATACGGTGTACCGCGACGGATCTTACGGAAGTTTTCACGGATACGGTCAGATACCACGATACTGTCGTTAAGGGAGTAACCGATCACCGACATCAGCGATGCCACAATGGTCAGGTCAATCTCAATCTGGAACAGCGACAGCACGCCCATGGTGATGATCACGTCGTGCGCCAGCGCGATAACCACACCAGCAGCCAGACGCCATTCAAAACGGAAACCGACATACACCAGAATGCTGATCAGCGCCACCAGCAGCGCCATGCCGCCCGTTTGCGCCAGATCCGCCCCCACGCTCGGGCCGACGAATTCAATGCGCTTCACTGCGGCATTCTGGCTGGTAGCTTCATTAATGACGCTCACAACCTTACTGCCCAGTACCTGCCCGCCGGTTTCACCCTGCGCAGGCGGCATACGCACCATAATGTCGCGGCTGCTGCCGAAGTTCTGCAGCAGCGGCTCTTTGAAGCCCGCTTTCTCCAGCGCGTCGCGCATCAGATCCATATCCGCTGGTTTTTCCAGCGAAATTTCGATAACCGTACCACCGGTAAAATCCAGGCCCCAGTTAAAGCCGCGAACGCCCATCACCACGATGGACAGGATCAGCAGCCCGCCGGAAATCAGAAAAGCCCAGTTGTCCCAGCGCATAAAGTCCCAGACTTTACGGCCGTGGTTCAATTGTTCAACAGTATAATCCTGTGCCACAACGCACTCCTCAGATAGACAGCTTGTTAATGCGTTTGCCGCCGTACAACAGGTTGACGATGGCACGGGTACCGACAATGGCGGTGAACATCGAGGTCGCCACACCGATACCGGTAGTGATCGCAAACCCTTTAATTGACCCCGTACCTACCGCGTAAAGAATAAGCACTTTGATCAACGTGGTGATGTTCGCATCGAAAATAGACGAAAACGCGCCCTGATAACCTTCGTGGATAGCCTGCTGGATCGAACGACCGTTGCTCAGCTCTTCCTTAATACGTTCGTTTATCAGTACGTTGGCGTCCACCGCCACCGCAAGCGTCAGCACGATCCCCGCAATCCCCGGCATGGTCAGCGTTGCGCCAGGCAACAAGGACATAATACCGACAATTAATACCAGGTTAGCCACCAGCGCAGAGGTCGCGATAAGACCAAACTTCTTATAGAAGAAGATCATAAAGATGATGGAGACCACCAGACCCGCCAGGCAGGCTTCCAGACCCTGAGTAATGTTCTGTGAACCCAGCGTTGGGCCAATTGTGCGCTCTTCAACAATCTGAATCGGCGCAATCAACGCACCAGCGCGCAGCAGCAGCGACAGCTGGCGTGCTTCGTTCGGATTGTTAATCCCCGTAATACGGAAGCTGTTGCCAAGGCGAGACTGGATATTGGCGATGTTAATCACCTCTTCCTGTTTCACCAGCACCGCACGACCGTTAGCATCTTTTTTACCGCTGTCTTTGTACTCCACGAACAGGGTCGCCATCGGCTTGCCGATGTTGTCCTTGGTGAAGTTAGACATGATGTTACCGCCCGCGCTATCCAGCGAAATGTTGACCTGCGGCTGGTTGTACTCATCCTGGCTTGAGGTTGAGTCGGTGATATGGTCACCGGTCAGGATCACGCGTTTGTACAGGACAACCGGCTGACCTTCACGCGTCTGTTTGACTTCAGAATCGCCCGGTACACGGCCAGCGGCGGCTGCGGAAGCATCCACACTGCTGTTAACCAGACGGAATTCCAGCGTTGCGGTCGCGCCCAGAATCTCTTTAGCACGCGCAGTATCCTGAATACCCGGCAGTTCAACCACAATACGGTCAGCACCCTGGCGCTGCACCAGCGGTTCGGCAACGCCGAGCTGGTTAACACGGTTACGCAGGATGTTGATGTTCTGCTGAACCGCGTATTCGCGCGCTTCGCTCAGACGCGCATCGCTCATCACTGCGCGCAGTACGTTGTCGCCCTGGTTGGAGATAACCAGATCGCGGTGACGGTTTGTCAGATAAGCGTTCGCCTGATCGCGCGCCGCGCTGTCGCGGAACTGAATGCTCAGGCCATAGTTATCTTCCTTACGCACTGTGGTGTAAGGAATGCCTTTATCGCGCAGATCGCTGCGCAGGCTGTCGATATTCTGTTCCTGCAATTTGCCAAGCGCCGTTTGCATGTCGACTTCCATCAGGAAGTGCACGCCGCCACGCAAGTCGAGGCCGAGTTTCATCGGTTCGGCTTTAATGTAGGTCAACCAGCGCGGGGTTGCCGGCGCAAGGTTAAGCGCCACAACGTATTGGTCGCCTAACGCGCTGACCAGTACTTCGCGGGCACGGAGCTGCGTATCGGTAGAATCGAAGCGAGCAAGAATCGCGCCCTCTTCCAGTGCCACAGACTTCGCGTTGATTTTTTCTTTTTGTAGATCGTTCTGGACCTGGATCAGCGTTTGCTCACTGGCGGCGACGCCGCGCGCGCCAGTGATCTGAACAGCCGGATCCTCACCATACAGGTTGGGAAGTGCGTAAAGCAGGCCGACGATAATCACGACGACCAGCATGATGTACTTCCACAAAGGATAACGGTTTAACACGGCAGTTCCCTTTGGGAAAACGATAGATTACAGCGCCTTCATGGTGCCTTTCGGCAGAACGGCAGCTACGAAGTCACGTTTGATGACCACTTCAGTGGTGTCGTTCAGCGCGATAGCAATGTAGCCGGTTTCCGCTACTTTGGTTACGCGACCCACCAGGCCACCGTTGGTCAGCACTTCATCACCCTTCGCGATGGAGTCCATCAGCTTTTTATGCTCTTTGGTGCGTTTTTGCTGCGGGCGCAGGATCATGAAGTAAAAAATCAGACCGAACACAACCAGCATCAGGATCAGAGACATCGGGCTGCTCTGTCCCGGCGCGCCTGCTGCGGCTACCGCATCAGAAATAAAAAAGCTCATTCAAATTCCCTCATTATTAAATTAATCAACGTTCAAAGGTGGAACCGGTCGACCCTGACGTTGGTAAAAATCCGCTACGAAGCTCTCTAATTTACCCTCTTCAATAGCCTTGCGTAAACCAGCCATTAAGCGCTGATAGAACCGCAGGTTATGAATGGTGTTGAGACGCGCGCCCAATATTTCGTTGCAACGATCAAGATGATGCAAGTAGGCGAGCGAATAATTGCGACATGTATAGCAATCACACTCGGGATCGAGCGGGCCGGTATCGCTTTTATATTTCGCGTTACGGATTTTCACCACGCCATTGGTCACAAACAGATGGCCATTACGGGCGTTACGCGTCGGCATAACGCAGTCAAACATATCAATACCGCGACGCACACCTTCAACCAGATCTTCCGGTTTCCCCACGCCCATCAGGTATCGTGGTTTGTCTGCCGGGATCTGCGGGCAGACGTGCTCCAGAATGCGGTGCATGTCTTCTTTCGGCTCGCCAACAGCCAAACCGCCGACAGCGTAGCCATCAAAGCCAATCTCTACCAGACCTTTGACAGAGATATCGCGTAAATCTTCGTAAACGCTGCCCTGGATAATGCCAAACAGCGCATTTTTATTTCCCAGCCCATCAAAACGGTCACGGCTGCGCTTCGCCCAACGCAGAGACATCTCCATGGAGCGCTTTGCATAGTCCCACTCTGCCGGGTAAGGCGTGCATTCGTCGAAAATCATTACGATATCGGAACCGAGATCGTATTGAATCTCCATCGATTTTTCCGGATCGAGGAAAATCGGATCGCCATTGATCGGGTTGCGGAAATGAACACCCGCTTCGGTGATCTTACGGATGTCGCCAAGGCTAAAGACCTGGAAGCCGCCGGAATCGGTGAGGATCGGCCCTTTCCACTGCATAAAATCGTGCAGATCGCCGTGCAGCTTCATAATTTCCTGGCCCGGGCGCAGCCACAAATGGAAGGTATTGCCCAGAATGATCTGCGCACCAGTCGCTTCCACTTCTTCCGGCGTCATCCCTTTTACGGTGCCGTAAGTGCCCACAGGCATAAATGCCGGCGTTTCCACAACGCCACGCTCAAACACCAGACGGCCACGGCGCGCGCGCCCGTCGGTAGTATCGAGTTCAAATTTCATTTCTTCTCCAGCATCAGAGAAACAGTCTGATGATAACTAACCTGTTGCGGAATCACTCCACAACGTCGAATTGACCAATCCGCACGCAAGGCGTTATTGGCGCAGCCTTTCTGGACGCGGGCAACGCACACATGTTGTGCGAGCACTACCCAGGTCCAAAATGGCAAGTAAAATAGCCTTATCAAGGACGCTCTAAAAGAGCTTGCGGATTGTACGTGATAAACATCGCATCACCGTAACTAAAAAAGCGATATTTCTCCGCAACTGCGGCGTGGTACGCATTCATGGTGTGTTGATAACCGGCGAAAGCGGAAACCAGCATAATCAGCGTCGATTCAGGCAAATGGAAATTGGTGACCAGCGCATCGATCACCTGGTACTGATACCCCGGATAGATAAAGATCTGCGTATCGCCGAAGAACGGGGCAATCAACGCATCCTTCGCCGCCTGCGCGGCGCTTTCCAGCGAGCGCACAGAGGTGGTGCCGACCGCCACCACACGGTTGCCGCGGGCTTTTGCCGCCAGCACTGCGTCCACAACCTCCTGCGGCACTTCAGCGTACTCGGAATGCATGATGTGGTCTTCAATGCTGTCAACGCGCACGGGCTGGAAAGTCCCGGCCCCGACATGCAGGGTGACAAAGGCCATTTCAATGCCTTTTTCGCGCAGACGCGCCAGCAAAGGTTCATCAAAATGCAGGCCCGCTGTCGGTGCAGCTACCGCACCGGGTTTCTGGCTGTAAACGGTCTGATACAGCTCGCGATCGGCGTCCTCATCGGGTCTGTCGATATACGGCGGCAACGGCATATGGCCGATGGCATTGAGAATATCCAGCACCGGTCGTTCATCATGGAATTCCACTTCGAATAACGCGTCGTGGCGCGCCACCATGGTTGCCTGAATATCTTCCCCATCACCCAGCAACAGTTCTGCTCCGGGTTTCGGCGCTTTAGAGGCGCGGATATGCGCCAGAATACGTTTATCATCGAGCATGCGCTCAACCAGCACTTCAATCTTGCCGCCGCTGGCTTTGCGGCCAAACAGACGCGCCGGAATAACGCGGGTGTTATTGAACACCAGCAGATCGCCGGGGTTGAGCTTATCGAGTAAATCGGTGAAAGTACCATGCGTCAGCGCGCCTGTTGGGCCATCCAGCGACAATAAGCGGCAACTGCTGCGCTCGGGCTGCGGGTAATGGGCAATCAGGGATTCAGGTAATTCAAAGGAAAAATCGGCAACGCGCATGACACTAACTCGATACATATTTAAGAGGCGGGTAGTCTAGTGCCCACGCCCCTTCGCTGCAACCGTTAGCCGCTTTTGGATAAACAATAGAGATGAACTTTTTAGCACACCTGCACCTTGCCCATCTGGCTGACAGCTCCCTTCCCGGTAACCTGCTGGCGGATTTTGTGCGCGGCAATCCGGAAAACCTCTACCCGCAAGCGATCGTCGACGGTATTCATCTGCATCGCCGTATCGATGTGATGACCGACAATCTACCGGAAGTGAAAATTGCCCGTGAAGCCTTCCGCCCGCTAACACGCCGGGTCGCGCCTATCACTCTCGATGTGATGTGGGATCACTTCCTGTCGCGCCATTGGGCGCAGGTATCGCCGGATTTTCCGCTGGATGACTTCATCCGTTACGCCCACGCGCAGGTGGCTACCATCCTGCCCGATTCCCCGCCGCGTTTCGTCAATCTGAACAATTACCTGTGGTCAGAACGCTGGATGGAGCGCTACCGTGAAATGCACTTTATTCAGAACGTACTCAACGGCATGGCCAACCGCCGCCCACGCCTTGAAGCGCTGCGCGCTTCCTGGCAGGATCTGGACGCCAATTATGCGCTGCTCGAGCGGTTATTCTGGGATTTCTACCCACGAATGATCGCTCAGGCGAGTGCCCGGTCGTTATAACGCTTGCGCTTTTTCCCATCGCCATTATCTTTATAACGATAAAAAAGAACCGTTCAATAGCCAAAACCTATCTCAACGATTGGCAGTGGCACTTTGAGCAGGCCGTCACCTCTCCCTATAATCCCCCGCGTTGCGTTCTATTAACCTTGTAAATCAAAGGAGTACTTATGGTACTGGTGACTCGTCAGGCCCCGGACTTTACTGCTGCCGCCGTACTGGGCAACGGTGAAATCGTTGAAAACTTCAATTTCAAACAGCACACCCACGGTAAAGCCACCGTGCTGTTCTTCTGGCCGATGGACTTCACGTTCGTTTGCCCGTCTGAACTGATCGCCTTCGACAAACGCTATGCCGAGTTCCAAAGCCGTGGCGTAGAAGTGGTTGGCGTCTCTTTCGATTCCGAGTTTGTTCACAACGCATGGCGTAATACGCCGGTGGATAAAGGCGGTATCGGCGCGGTGAAATACGCGATGGTTGCTGACATCAAACGTGAAATCCAGAAAGCCTACGGTATTGAACATCCGGACGCTGGCGTTGCTCTGCGCGGCTCCTTCCTGATCGACAAAGACGGCATCGTTCGTCACCAAGTGGTAAACGACCTGCCGCTGGGACGTAACATTGATGAAATGCTGCGTATGGTTGATGCGCTGCAGTTCCACGAAGAGCACGGCGAAGTGTGCCCGGCACAGTGGGAAAAAGGCAAAGAAGGGATGAACGCCTCTCCGGACGGCGTCGCGAAATACCTGAGCGAAAACGTCTCCAGCCTGTAACCGGCAACGTTTTGCTAAAAGGCCCGCATGCGGGCCTTTTTTGTCACCGGGAAACTAACGCGGTTTCGCTTCCCGCCAGATGCGCAGCGCCATCCATACCAGCGCTGCCACGCCCAGCACAAGCACACCCCACACCAGCAGCGTTTTCCACATTGCCTGCCGTTCCGCAGGGGATGTCGCTGTCAGCCGCACGTCGCCACCCAGCGTCGCGCGCGCCTGAGGCTGCGCTTGCGGTATTGCCTCCACATCGATTTGTTTACGCAACGCCAGTGGGATCAACGCATCCAGCGTTACCGCTGCGGGCTGTGCGGCCTTATTGCCCCATGCCAGCATAAACGGCCCTTTGCCCTGCGCATTAAACAGTACCGTTTGCCGATCGCGGCTACCGTTCACCTGCGGCAACGATGCCGGTAAGCGGGCATCCAGCGTCACAATCCGCACCGCCTGCACCGGTTCATCCGGCATTGGCACAGGGGCGGAGGATTGCCCGTTTAGCTGCCACAGCACCGTTTTAGTCAGGCTGCGCCAGGGGGCGTTCACGGCACTACGCCAGCTGATCTCCACCGGTAACACGCCGTCGTCCGCAAGCGTCACAGACAGCGCGCTCAACGGCTGCGGTTGCGTCCATTGATAGTGCGCTTCGCTGGAGGAAATCCGCTGCCCCTCCCCGGCCATTTGCACTTGCTCTAGCGGCGTCGGTTCGCTCCCCAGCGTCGCGCTGGCGTGCGTTATCGTGACCGGCAGTTGCGGCGTGTCAAACACCATCAGCAGGTAACGTACACCGTCGGCAGAGAACGTTTGATTGACGGTAATCTGGTCAAGCGTCAACCGATCAGTGCCGCTGGTCAGTTCCATCACCGGCGAGTCCTGTTGCAGCAGATCCCAGTCACGCATATTGCTGCTATAAAACAGCGACACCTTGCCCTGCCAGTTTTTAACTGGCGCATCCCATGCCAGTTTCAACTGCGCCAGCGTAAAACTCTGCGGCAGATTTTCCGGCAACGCCAATAAATAGCTCTGGCCGACGCGTTTCGCCGTCTCCCCTTCAATGCGGATATCAATCCCGCTGGCAGACCGCAAACGCACCACGCTTTGCCCTTCGCTCTCCGTTTCTACCGGAGAGGCATCCAGCGGGAAAAGCCGTAGCGGGATCGGCGCAGGCTCAGCCACGGCGGTTTTCTGCGTCTCCAGAGTAAACGGCACCCGTTCGCCATCATGATTAAAGATCCGCACATCGCGCAGATCCGGCCATGTGCTTTGGGCATAGACATCCAATGGCAGATCGACGCGATACCAGGATGCGGTCTCCGGCAGATCCAGCGCCGCCCCCCAGGCATAATCTTGCGGGGCCTCGGGGATCTCTTCGCCGCTTAACGCGGGCAATGCGCAACCCATCAACGCCACCGCCAGTAATGCGAATACCCCTCTCATTGTTTTTCTCCCTTTTCCTGCTCCGTTGCAGCCCTGGGCGGCAGCGGCGAAAAATAACCGACAATCAACACCAGCACGGCCACGCCAATAAAGGCAATCGCCCGCGCCAGCCCACCACCACCGGCACTGTCCACCAGCATCAGTTTGAGCAGCACGACACCGAGCAAAACGCCGCCGCACAACCACTGCCGACGGCTGGAATGACGCGTAGCATGGATCATCACCACCAGCGCAATCAACATCCAGAACAGAGCGAAACAAGTCTGGATCAACCGCGACTGCCACAAACTACCGGCATCCCACGTCACGTTTCCGTAGCAGGCCAGCGCACGTAATAACGCGCCATTGAGCCACCAGAAAGCCAGCGCCGCGATCGCCCACGGGCGTGCTCGCCATACCTGTGGTACCCACGCCGAATAGTGTGTTTCAGCAAAGCGGCTATAGAGCCACAACCCCAGCAACGCAAAGGCCGCGCCCTCTTCCAGTGGGTTGATAAGCGGCAGGTACGCCAGTTCTCTCACCACGCCGTCCCCCAGGTTGGCATAGAGCAAGTATCCGAAGAGTAGCGGGATCAGTGGCAACAGCGCCAGCGCGCCATACAATGCAGGCCAGACACGCACCGGCCACATCTCTCTGCGGATCGCCGCCATCACCAGCGCAATCACGATACCGCCCGCCGCCATCGGCAAACCGGCACGCCACGGTTCAAAGCCCCAGCCAAGCGATCCGACAAACCACCACAGCTCGCTACCCGCTGCCAGCAGCAACAGCCAGAACAGCGAAATATGCAGCCCTTGCGACACACGCACAGGCACCGTTTCGTTATCCCGGTACAGCAGAATGAGCGCCGAAGGCAACGCGATGCACCAGGCCAGGTTTTGCCATCCGCCCGCCAGAATATGCCCCTGCACGGTAATCTGATACAGCAGCGCCATCGCCATTGCGGGCCACAGCAACCAGCGGGCATAGCCCAGCTCTGGCCAGCGCAAACGCTGCTGCGCCGCTCGCCACAGCCAGACGGATGCAGACAGAAGCGCCAGCACCGCAAACGCGGCATGCGCATCGGCAACCAGCATCCGTTTCGCCGCGCCACCCAGAGCGATGATCCAGAACAGAATGCCGCCCGCCAGCAACAGCCAGCTGACTTCGCGCCGCATACCGCGCCACAACAGCGCCCCTGCCAGCCAGCAGCCGCTCAGTACGGCGAAAATCATCAGCACCGAGAGCGCAGGCAGACCATCCGCCGCAGCCCACAGCGCACTGAACAACGCCAGTAGCAATAAGGCCGTGCCGCTGTAGCTCATGCGTCGCTGGTTCTGCTGCACGCCGAGCCATACGATCCCCAGCCCTTCCAGTGCCCAGGCCATGGATGTCCAGCGCGCCGACAGCGCCAGCGGAATCGCCAGCGTGGCAAACGCGCCGCCCAGCGCCAGCGCTGCCAGCACCAGTGGTTTCGCCGTGGTCGGATAACGCTTCAGCGCCAGTGAAGCCAGCGCCAGGTAAAAGAGACCGAAACCGAGGGCGCTAAAGGCCGGGCCGTAGGCCCAGTGCTGCGTGATAGCGTACTGCATACCGAAGCCCGCCAGCGGCGGCGCAAACAGCAATACGCCATCAATAATACGTTCGCCCCGCCGCTGCGCACGCAGGGATAACACCACGCTTAACACGCCGAAAATAACAATATTGGCGATCAGGAACAGTTGGCAGCTCAGGTAAAATTCCGGGCGATAACTCTGCATTCCCCACACGCCGGCAACGCCGAAGGTGAAGAACATGCCCAGCAAATTCAGCTCACGCCAGTGCTGCCACAGGCTGATGGCGAGAATGCCAACCGAAAGCAGTAAATAGAAGGAGAACAGCGCAATGTGGCTGCCGCCGCCGGTCGAGAGCAAGATCGGCGCAAGATAACCGCCCAGACTCGCCAGCAGCGCCAGACTTAGCGCTTTTTGCAATACCGCCAGCCCCACACTCGCCGCGCAAATCACCAACAGCAGAACGAAAGCCAGCGTCATCGGCAGCATTTGCCACAGCCGGAACGCGCCAAACACGGTGAGATAGAGCGCGCCAACCGCGCCCCCCTGCAAAATCAGGGCAAATACCGTCTGTTTATGACGTAAACGCCAGCCCAGCCCCAGCAGCACCATCGCCGCCAGTGCAACGCTGGCAAGGCGCAACTCCAGCGGGAACAGCGAATACTCCACGGTATAACGCAGCAGAAAAGAGAGGCCGATAAACAGCAGCACAATCCCCAGCTTGGCCAGCGGATTACCCTGCATAAACCAGCGCGCCAGGGATGAGGCCAGGCCCCAGGAGGCGGTTTCGTTTTTGGGTGAGACAACGTCGGGTGATGCAACGGGCGCGATCTCAGCCGCCGCAGAGCCGTCCACTTTACGGCCCCAGGGCGACACCGCCACCGGTTCGCTATGTTGCACAACCTCAACAGGTTCGCTAACGGCAACAGGATCGCTAACCGGCAACGGCTGCGCCGTAACAGGCGCAGGATCAATGTTGACCGGCGCATTGACCCACCGCTGTTCAAGCACACTCAGCCGCTGGCGCAGCCGGGTGAGTTCATCCTGCGTGGCCACGCTGCGACGCCAGGCGGTGATTGCCACAATCGGCACCACCACCAGAGCAAAAAACAGCACGACCGCGCCGAAGAATAAAAGACCATCCATGTACTTCGCCTTCGCTAAAGGGGAGACGCAAAGCCCCCTTTTCGCGCTTCAGCTCAGGAGGCAGACCAAACAGAAGCGCTAATCGCCGGTAGCGTTAGCACATCATCCTGTAGCGTACCTGTACCTTCTTTAAGCCGCCAGTTTTTCCCGTGCAGCAGCGGCGAATCCTCCAGCACCACTTCACAGGCGTCGCTGCGATTAAGCGCTACCAGCACCCGCTGCTGCTGATAAACGCGCACAAACACCAGCACGTTTTCCTGCGCATACACAACCTGGCAACCGCCGTAGCGCAGCGCCTGACTGCGGGCGCGCAGCTTCGCCATCCGTTGGTAGAGGGCAAGTAAGCGGGTATCCTGCCGTTTCTTGTCCCACGGGAAGGGTTTGCGACAGAAGGGATCGTTTGCGCCATCCAGCCCGACTTCATCGCCATAATAGATGCAGGGTGTACCGGGCCAGCTAAACAGCCAGACCACTGCCAGCGGCAAACGGGCGACATCTTTACCCAGGACCGTCTTAAAGCGCGGCGTATCGTGGCTGTCGAGCTGATTAAACATGCGCAGCTGCTGTTGATGCGACAGCCCGGCACGGTAGTTATCCATCCACGCCGCGCAACTTTGCGCATCCATTTTCTGGGGATCATAAGCGTTGTCGGTATTCGCCAGGAACGCCCATACCGGCAGCGTAAAGCCGCGATAATTCATTGCCGCGTCTTCAACATCCGCCTGCAGCCACTGACGCGCATCGCCAAAATGTTCGCCGACGATGTACGCCTGCGGTTGGGTCTCTTTCGCCGATCGGGCAATACCGGCAACGTGCAGCAGGTTGTTACGCGCACCGCCATCCTCCCCCAGCATATGCACCACATCCAGCCGCCAGCCATCCATGTTCCACGGCGCTTTTAGCCAGTGGCGAACGATGCTGTCCTCCCCCTGATACATTTCATCAACCAGCGTCGATGACTGGTAATCCAGCTTCGGCAAGCTCGGGTAACCCAGCCAGTCGCGGGCGTGCCCCTGATCATCAAAGCTGAACCAGCTACGCCAGCGAGAGTCCGGATTATGACAGGCGCCACCCGTGCCGCGATTATGCCTGTCGAACCAGGCGTGAGAATCGCCGCTGTGATTAAACACACCGTCAAGGATCAGCCGCATCCCCAGAGCTTGCGTGTTGTGGCGCAGGCGCAGCAACGCCTGATCACCGCCAAACTGCGCATCAACATGGCGATAATCTTCCGTGTCATATTTATGCACGCTGGGCGCAACAAAGACCGGGTTAAGGTAGAGTGCCGTCACGCCCAGCTTTTTCAGATAGGGCAGTTTTTCGCTGATACCGTCCAGATCGCCGCCATAAAAGGTGGATCCCCCGGCGTCCTCCGTCAGCGGATCGTCCCAGTCGCGCAACACAATCGACTGGCCCGCGGCGTGGTGGTAATAAACATTATCCTGATCGGCATCGCGCGTCTGGCTGCGGGCAAAACGATCCGGGAAGATCTGATAAAACACCTGATCGGCTACCCACTGCGGGCCGTTATCCGGCGCATCCACCGCAAACTGCTCCAGCCGGGCGGGCGGGAAGCGGTTGAATCCCTGCGGGGTAAACCACAGTTGCTTATCCTGCCACAACAGCTTGAAGCTGTAGCGGCGGCGCGGCTGCCCGCTCTTTACATCCACCGCCACCCGCCAGACGGTCACACCATTACCGATGGTGTGACGCGCGCGATGCATCGCCAGCGGGGTTTCTTCATTATCGACTTCCACCCGCAGCGTTACCCGCGAGGGCAGCGATGTTCCCGTCAGCCAGAGGGTGATAATGAGCTGGTCTTTGTGCTGTTTGACAAACGGCGCGACCGGCAGGTGCCATGCGTTCAACATCAACAATCCCCTTTGTTCAAAATGACGCCACTTTTTCACAGCCCTTGCCGTCTCGCCTCCTTCTTTCGCATTTTTTCCGGGGGTGAGAGACGGGGCGCAGATGTGATCTGACGGGATATTCACCGGGCATTTGCGTGAGTTTTTTCACGCCCGCTTCGTGCCGATGCCCGAAGTCTCGCCCCCGGTGGGTTTTTATACTGATAAAAACTATAGCGCGATAAGAGAGCGAGCATGAGCAAACCTGAAATCCTCGTCATTACTGAAATCCCCCAGCCGATGATCGATACCCTGCAACAGCACTTTGTGGTGCATCAATACTGGCAACCCGGTGCAGAGACGGTGGTGCGCGAACGCGGGCATCTTATCCGGGGTGCATTGACCCGTGCGGCAAAAGGCATCAGTACGGCGTTAATTGCACAGCTTCCGGCGCTGGAGGTCATTAGTGGTTTCGGAGTTGGCGTTGATGCCACCGACCTCGATACCTGCCGCAGCCGTGGCATTCGCGTAAGCAATACGCCCGACGTACTTAACGAATGCGTGGCGGATACCGGACTGGCGTTGATGCTGGCGGTGACACGTAAAATTTGCGCCGCCGATCGTTTTGCCCGGGCGGGCGAATGGGAGCATGCGGCCTTTCCGGGCGCGTGGAAAATGAGCGGTAAGCGCTGCGGTATCGTCGGGATGGGCAACATTGGCCATGATGTCGCCGAGCGCGCTGCCGCGTTCCGGATGCCGATTCATTACTTCAGCCCCCGTGAGGCGCGTAACAGCCAGTGGCAACGTCATGATTCCCTTGTCGGTCTGGCAAACGCAGTGGATTTTCTGGTATTGACCCTGCCGGGCGGTGCGAAAACGCACCACATTATCAACCGCGAAGTACTGGACGCGCTGGGGCCGGAGGGCATTCTGGTGAATATCGCACGCGGTAGCGTGGTGGACACAGAGGCGTTAATTGCGGTGTTACAGGAAGGGAAACTGCGCGGCGCCGGGCTGGATGTGTTCGAGCAGGAACCGCACATCCCGCCCGCGCTGCGCGACTTACAGAATGTAGTGTTGCTGCCGCATATCGCCAGCAACACGGCGGAGACACGCCAGGCGATGGCGGATCTCACCATCAATAACCTGGTCAGCTATTTTACTGACGGGAGATTATTAACCCCGGTCGTGTAAGCCCGCTTTGTGTACCGGCCGGATGCGCGCTGCGCCATCCGGCCTGGTGCCCGCTGGCGCGGGCTTGTATCGACAATTACGCGTTACGGCGTTTAAATGCCCAGCCAATCAGCAGCAGCACAATCCATGCAAACCCCACGTACAGCGAGATGCGGGTTTCCGGGTGCCAGCCAATCAGCGCGATGATAAAGACCAGGAAAATCAGGCCGACAACGGTAGTCGCCACCCCGCCCGGAACTTTAAACTTCAGCGCGCGGACTTCCTCTGCCGACAGACGACGACGGAAGCCAATCTGCGACAGCAAAATCATGATCCATACCCATACCGTGGCGAAAGTCGCCAGTGAGGCGATCACCAGGAAAACATTCTCCGGCATGATGTAATTCAGGTACACCGCCAGCAGCAGCGCGATGGTCATCACCATCACCGTCACCCAGGGAATCCCGCGGCGCGACGTTTTGGCGAACATCTTCGGCGCACTGCCCTGCTCAGCCATCCCGTGCAGCATACGCCCCACACCAAACACATCGCTGTTAATCGCCGAGAGCGAGGCGGTCAGCACCACAAAATTGAGGATACTGGCGGCAAAGGTAATGCCCATATGCTGGAAGGTCAGTACAAACGGGCTTCCGTCAGTACCCACCTGGTTCCACGGGTAAATCGACATGATCACAAACAGCGTACCGACGTAAAACACCAGAATACGCATCGGCACCGAGTTGATAGCGCGCGGAATCGACGTCTCCGGATCTTTCGCTTCCCCGGCGGTGATACCGATAATCTCGATGCCGCCATACGCGAACATCACCATTTGCAGCGCCATCACCGTGCCCAGCCAGCCATTGCTGAAGAAACCACCGTGGCTCCATAAATTGCTGATCCCGGTCGGCTGCCCGCCGTTGCCGATCCCCCAGATAATGATGCCGAAACCGGCCACGATCATGATGATAATGGTGGCGACTTTAAAGAAGGAGAACCAGAACTCCAGCTCGCCGAAGACTTTGACGCTCATCAGGTTGATGGCGCAGATAAGCAGCACCACGCTCAGCACCCAAATCCAGTGCGGCACCGTCGGGAACCAGACGCCCATGTAAATACCAAACGCGGTGACATCGGCAATGGCGACAATCAGGATTTCAAAGCAGTACGTCCAGCCGGTGATATAGCCGGCCAGCGGGCCGAGGTTTTCCTGAGCATAGCGAGAGAAGGAGCTGGCGGAAGGGTTGTGCACGGACATCTCGCCCAGTGCGCGCATAATGATATACGCAGCCACACCACCAATAATGTAGGCCAGCAACACGCTTGGGCCAGCCATCTTGATTGCATCTGCGGAGCCGTAAAACAGGCCGGTGCCAATTGCCGAACCCAGCGCCATAAAGCGAATGTGCCGGGTGCTTAGCCCACGCTTTAGCTTATTAGTACTTTCCATCGTTTCCACTGCCATTATTCAACACAAAAATAAAAAACCACGGAGTGCGCTACCCCGTGGTTAAACAAGCCGTGTTTGCCGCGATTAATGGGCGCTGGAAGTGACCTGCCGACCTGCGGCGCGATCCCAGACTGCCGCCAGAACCACCATCACCAGACTTGGCATCAGCCAGGCCAGTCCCTGTTCCGCCAGCGGCAAACGCTGGGTCCAGGCCGGAAGGTGTTCTGCAAACGCAGACGCTTTCACGCCGTCAAGGATACCAAAAAGCAGACTAATAAACATGGCCGGTGCAATAACGCGTGTGGAACTGTTCCATAAAGAGCGGGTAAAGCTCAGCACCACCAGTACGATGCACGGTGGGTAGATCATGGTCAGCACCGGAATAGAGATCTGAATCAGATGGCTCAGCCCCAGGTTGGAGACCGCCATGGAGAAGATGCCCAGAATAAAGACCAGCGTGCGGTAAGAGAGCGGCAGATACTGCGCAAAGAACTCCGCACAGGCACAGGTCAGGCCAACCGCCGTCACCAGACAAGCAATAAAAATCAACGCCGCCAGCAGCAAACTGCCTGCGCCGCCGAAGGTATGCTGAACATAAGCATGCAGAATGGCCGCGCCGTTAGCCGACTGCTCAACCAGCGCAGAGCTGTCGGAACCGAGACGGAACAACGCCAGGTACAGCAGCGTCAACCCTGCGCCCGCCATCAGCCCCGCCCACACCGTATAACGGGTCAGCAAACGGGCTTCGGTGACACCGCGCGAACGCGCTGCATTGACAATCACGATGCCAAACACCATGGCTCCCAGCGTATCCATGGTCAGATAGCCATTGACGAAACCGTTTGAGAACGGCGCAGTCTGGTAGGCTTCCAGCGCATGGCTGATAGGACCGGCCGGCCAGATAATCGCCGCGATAGCGAGAATAGTCAGTGCGATAATTTTCAGCGGCGCAAGAAAATTGCCTACGGTATCCAGCAGTTTGCCCGGATAGAGGGAAATCAGGATCACCAGAGAAAAATAGATCACGCTGTAAATCAGCAGCGGCATTGCACCTTCGCCAGTCAGCGGCGCGATACCCACTTCAAACGACACCGTCGCCGTACGCGGCGTGGCGAACAACGGCCCGACCGCCAGATAGCACACCGTCGCCAGCAAGACGCCCGCCACTTTACCAATCGGCGTGCTCAGGCTGTCCACGCCACCGCCGACTTTCGCCAGCGCGACAACGGTAAGCACCGGTAAGCCCACAGCGGTGATCAGAAAGCCCAGCGCCGCCGTCCAGACGTGTTCACCGGCCTGCAAACCAACCATGGGAGGAAAAATGATGTTACCTGCGCCGACGAAGAGGGCAAATGTCATAAAGCCCAGAGCAACAATGTCGCGTGGTTTTAAGTGATGGGTCATATTTTTTACTGCCTGTGGATGTGGTGTCGTAAAAATGATGTTTTTTTCGCCTTTCCCAACCGGACGATACCGCGCCAATGTCGCAGAAAGTCAGCGGGAAATGCTCTATGCATTGCGTAGCGAAGAATAGTTTTTCGATTTACCACGCAAATACAGTTGGTCTGACAATATACGGGGCGCAATTTAAACGCTTATAACGTTTAAAGGCAAGGTGGGATCGCAAAACCAGATGGTTATACTATCCATACAATTAATAGTAGTTAATAACTCCAATTATAAGAAAAACACATGGCTGATCATGCGAACAAAAAAGCAGCATGCGTACAAAATACGTTTCAGGGGGGAGAAAACATCGGAATAAGCGGCCTGTTGATACAGGCCGCTGGAAAGATAAGCTGACAGACGCGTCAGGACGCGGCTTTTTTGGCAACCAGACGTTCCGGCAGAACAAAGCTAAAGCGCGTTCCCTTGCCGGGAGTACTGACAATTTCGAGGCGACTTTCGTGATGATTCACCGCATGTTTCACGATCGCCAGCCCCAGACCACTCCCGCCAGTCTGCCGGGAACGGGCTTTATCCACGCGATAGAAACGCTCAGTGAGACGAGGAATGTGTTCAGCGGCGATGCCGGGGCCGTTGTCTTCGACGCTGAATTCCGCCCCCAGCGGCACGCGCTGCCAGCGCACGGTAATCTCCGTTCCTGCTGGCGTGTGGTTCACGGCGTTGTAGACCAGGTTGGAAATCGCGCTGCGCAGTTGCTCTTCATTTCCCAGCACTTTCAACGCGTTATCAACTTCAAAATGGAAGTGATGCTTCTGCTGACTCAGGGTTTGCGCTTCCCGCTCCACGACCCGCAGCATCATTGGCACATCAATGGTTTCATTCGGCGGCAAGGTCGGCGCTGCTTCAATCTTCGAAAGCGTCAGTAACTGGCGCACCAGTCCTTCCATTCGCGAGGTTTGTTCGCGCATGGTATGCAGCGCTTTCTCCCGCGGCGCGCCTTCGAGCGTCTGCTCCTGCATCATCTCCAGGTAGCCCTGCAGCACCGTTAATGGCGTGCGCAGTTCATGACTGACGTTGGCAAAAAAGTTGCGCCGCGCCCCTTCCAGTTGATGCATTTGCGTGACGTCGCGGGCCACCAGCAGCAGGTGTTCCTCGCTGTAAGGCATCACGCGGATTTCCAGATGGCGACCGGTGTTGAGCACCAGATTCAGCGGCTTGCTAAACTCTTGTTTTTTAAGATACTGCGTAAATTCCGGGTAGCGCAGCAAGTTAAGGATATTCTGCCCGCTGTCGTCCGGCCAGCGCAAACCCAGCACCTGTTGCGCCAGGCCATTACACCAGAAAATCGCCCCCTCTTCGGTGGTGAGGATCACCGCATCCGGCAGCGACTCCGCGCCGCTGCGAAAGCGTTTAATCAGGCTTCCCAGCTCACGACGGCGCTTTTTATTACGCATCTGCATCTGGTGCAGCCCGTATAACAGCGGCTCCCAGCTCCCTGTACCCGGCGGCGGGGTCATACTTTTATCGACCCATAACCACCATGAAAGACGCAGTAAATTCCAAAAGTGCCAGATCAACAACCCGGTTACCGCAGCCAGTAAAAACCACGGCAGGTAACCGAACATGACGCCGAGAATCAAGGCGGGGATACAACAAAGGAGGAGCTCCAGCACCAGCCTTTTCCATGACAGCCGTTCCAGCACGCGTCACACTCCTGTTAAATGTCAGAAACGGGTCGAAAAACGGTAACCCGTGCCGCGCACTGTTTGCACCATACGATCGTGGCCGCTGTGTTCCAGCGCTTTGCGCAGACGACGAATATGCACATCCACCGTCCGGTCTTCAACATACACATTGGTTCCCCATACGTGGTTCAACAGCTGTTCACGGCTGTATACGCGTTCCGGATGGGTCATAAAGAAGTGTAAGAGTTTAAACTCTGTCGGCCCCATATCCAGGGGATTTTCACCGGTCATGACGCGGTGAGAGGAAGGATCAAGGCTCAGGCCCTGCATTTCGATCACCTCTTCCACCGCCATCGGCGAAATGCGGCGCATCACAGCTTTAATGCGCGCCACCAGCTCTTTGGGTGAGAAAGGTTTGGTAATGTAGTCATCTGCCCCGGTTTCCAGACCGCGTACGCGATCTTCTTCTTCGCCGCGCGCCGTCAGCATCATGACCGGAATATCACGGGTCATCGCTTCACGTTTCAGGTGTTTAATAAACTGAATACCGGAACCGCCAGGCAACATCCAGTCCAGTAAAACAAGATCGGGCCAGGGTTCATTAAGTTGGTTCACCGCACTGTCATAATCTTCAGCTTCCACCGGTTGAAAACCATTTTGTTCGAGCACGAAGCACACCATTTCCCGGATTGGAGCTTCGTCTTCTACGACCAGAATTCGTCTCGCCATAATTTGCCCTGTCTTATTTAAGTCATCAATATATATAGCGGCGCCATTATGCGTCAGTTTTATGACAGATTTATGAATAACATGACCGCCAGATGACCCCAGCAAGTGCTCTGTGACAGTCCCTATTTTCGTCAGGTTATGTCCCTCATCTGCTTAATGTTTATAATCTGCTTTATGCTTTTTTGCCACGGAACCGCTATGCGCATTATTCACACCTCTGACTGGCACCTGGGTCAAAACTTCTATAGCAAGAGCCGCGCCGCTGAACACGCCGCTTTCCTCGACTGGCTGCTGGCCACGGCGGAAGAGAATCAGGTCGACGCCATTATTGTGGCGGGCGATGTTTTTGACACTGGCTCCCCGCCCAGCTACGCCCGTGAGCTGTATAACCGTTTCGTGGTCAAACTTCAGCAAACCGGCTGCCAGTTAGTGGTGCTGGCAGGCAACCATGATTCGGTGGCCACGCTCAACGAATCGAAAGAGATCCTCGCGTATCTGAAAACCACCGTCGTCGCCAGCGCAGGCGTAGAGCCTTTCTGGCTTTACCGCCGCAACGGTGAACCGGGCGCGGTATTCTGCCCGGTGCCCTTCCTGCGCCCGCGCGACATTATGCTCAGCCAGGCCGGGTTGTCCGGGCAGGA
The DNA here is from genome assembly GCF_050587465.1 of Kosakonia sp. N21. Lineage (NCBI taxonomy): Bacteria > Pseudomonadati > Pseudomonadota > Gammaproteobacteria > Enterobacterales > Enterobacteriaceae > Kosakonia > Kosakonia sp. N21. Next base: position 547,121 of record NZ_JBOBHR010000002.1, read on the forward strand.
AAAACAGCAACACCTGCTGGCGGCGATCACCGGGTATTACCAGCAACAATTTACCGCAGCCAGCGAACTGCGCGGCGATAAACCACTGCCGATCATCGCCAGCGGCCATTTAACCACCGTCGGCGCCAGCAAAAGCGACGCCGTACGCGACATTTATATCGGCACGCTGGATGCGTTCCCGGCGCAGAACTTCCCTCCCGCCGACTATATCGCCCTTGGGCATATCCACCGGGCGCAAAAGATCGGCGGTGAGGAGCGCATCCGCTATTGCGGCTCGCCGATCCCACTCAGTTTTGACGAAACCGGCAAAAGTAAAAGCGTCAATCTGGTGACCTTTACCGCAGGCAAACTGGCCGACGTTACCGCACTGGATGTTCCTGCCACGCAGGCGCTGGCGGTTATCAAAGGCGATTTTGCTGAGATTTGCCGCCAGCTTGAACAGTGGCGCGACAAACCTGGCGACACCCCCGTCTGGCTGGATATCGAAATCGTCAGTGGCGAATACCTGGCCGATATGCAACGAAAAATCCAGCAGGTGACGGAAGATCTCCCGGTTGACGTCCTGCTGGTTCGCCGTAGCCGGGAACAGCGGGAACGTATACTTGCCGGTGAATTGCGCGAGACCCTCAATGAATTAAAAGTCGAAGAGGTCTTTGCCCGCCGCCTGGCGCAGGAAGAACTCGACGAGACGCAGCAAGGGCGATTACAGGCGCTGTTCAGCGAAACATTGCAGGCGCTGGACGAGGAGAAAGAAGCATGAAAATTCTCAGTTTGCGGCTGAAAAACCTTAACTCGCTGAAAGGCGAATGGAAAATCGACTTCACCGAAGAACCCTTTGCCAGCAACGGTCTGTTCGCCATTACCGGCGCGACCGGCGCGGGCAAAACCACATTGCTGGATGCCATCTGCCTGGCGTTGTACCACGAAACGCCGCGCCTCAGTACGTTGTCACAATCGCAAAACGATTTAATGACCCGCGACACCGCCGACTGTCTGGCAGAGGTGGAGTTTGAGGTCAAAGGCGTGGCCTACCGCGCGTTTTGGAGCCAGAGCCGCGCCCGCGGTTTGCCGGACGGCAATCTGCAAGCGCCGCGCGTGGAGCTGGCAACCTGCGCCGACGGTAAGATCCTCGCCGACAAAGTCAAAGATAAACTCGATCTTACCGCCTCGCTAACCGGGCTGGATTACGGGCGCTTTACCCGCTCGATGCTGCTCTCACAGGGGCAATTCGCGGCCTTTCTCAATGCCAAACCTCGCGAGCGCGCAGAGCTGCTGGAAGAGCTGACCGGCACCGAAATTTACGGGCAGATTTCCGCCCGCGTGTTTGAGAAACACAAAGCGGCGAAAACCCGACTGGAAACATTACAAGCACAGGCCGAAGGGGTGGTGGTGCTGAATGATGAGCAGCGCCAACAGCTTGAGCAAGGTTTGCAGGCGCTCACTTCACAAGAACAGCAGCTCATGGCAGGGCTAGGCAGCGCCCAGGCGCAGGCAAACTGGCTGAACCGCGATGGCGAGCTACGCGCCGCCAGAGGCCGTGCGCAGGCGGCGCTGGTACAGGCGCAACAGGCGCAGACCAGTGCGCAGCCGCAACTGGCGGCGCTGGAACGCGCGCAACCAGCACAGCAGCTTCGCCCCCTTTGGGACAGACTGGAAGAGCAACGCAATGTGCAGCGTCGCACCCGCAACCAGAGCGAAGAAGTAAACACTCGCTTACAGGCCAGTCTGCTCCAGCGTGCACGCATCCGCGCCAGCGCCGTGCAACAACTCGCGACCCTGCAAGCCACGCACAAAACGCTGGAGAGCTGGCTGAGCGAACATGCGCGTTTCCAGCGTTGGCAAAGCGAGCTGACTGGCTGGCGGGCGCTGTTTAATCAGTTAGACGATGAGAAAAAGCAGTGGCTGAGCCTGCAACAGCGCATCCAGAGTCATGAGACCAAACTGCGCACCCTGCCGATCGCCACGCTGGAACTCAGCGTGGAAGAGACAGCCGCTGCCATGCACCAGTGCGCGCAAAACCGCCCGCTGCGCCAGCAACTGACCGCCCTGCACGCCCGTTTTGCACCACTGCGCAAGCAATTAAGCCTGCGCCAGCAAAGTTTGCTCGACCTGAAAGCCGAACAGGAAACGCTCAGCGCCGGGCTGGCGCGCAAGCGCGAGGTGTATAAAGAAAAGAACCAGCTGTTGAGTGAGGTCACCACCATTTGCGAGCTGGAAAACCGCATCAAAGACCTGGAGAGCGAACGCGCCCGTCTGCAACCGGGGCATCCCTGCCCGCTGTGCGGCGCAACCGAGCACCCGGCAATTGCGCACTATCAGACGCTCGAACCGGGCGTTAATCAGGCCCGGCGTAACGCGCTGGATCTGGAAGTCCGCCAGGTCAAAGAGGAAGGTGTTGCGCTCGGCGAACGGCTGAAAGGGCTCGGCGAACGCTATGAAAAAGATGAGCGCGAAATTGCCACGCAGCAACAGGACGAGAAAGCGTTGCTAGAGGCATGGGCGAAGGCCTGTGCAGAGCTGAACGTGGTGCTGGAGCCGCATCGCGAACTGACCAGTTGGCAAAGCGCGCAGGACGCGTATGAGCATCAGTTGTATCTGCTCAATCAGCGCCAGACACTGCAACTTCAAATCCACGAATTACACCAGCAGGGCGAACATTATCAACAGGCGGTGGTTCGTCGTCGCGCCAGTCTCGCCGAGGCCTTGCAGCCGCTGGCGCTGAGCCTGCCACCGGAAGGTGAAGAGGAAGCGTGGCTGGCCGCGCGTGCGCAGGAAGCGGAGCAGTGGCAACAGCAACAACAACAGCTGACCGCCCTGCATGAGCGTATGGCGTTGCTTACGCCCATCATCGACACGCTGCCCGCCGATGAGATAGCGGTGGATGAGCAGATTATCCCGCTGGAGGGCTGGCGCCAGGTACATAATGATTGCATTTCGCTGCACAGCCAATGGCAGACGTTGCAACACCAGCTTGCACAGCAGAGCGAAAGCGAAAAGACGCTGGAAAACCAGTTTTCCGACACGTTGAAAAACAGCGTGTTTGCCGATCAGCAGGCGTTTCTCGCCGCTTTGCTGGATGACGGAGAGCGCCAGCGTCTGGAGCAGTTACGGCAGCAACTCGAACGCGATTGCCAACAGAAGCAGACGCTTGCCGCCAGCGCTGAGCAGGCCTTCACGGCGCACCAGGCGCAACTGCCCGCCGGAATGGACGCCAATAGCACGACGGAGAGCGCCAGCCTGGCGCTGGAACAACTCGGTCGCCAGTTACGGGAAAATACCACCCGCCAGGGCGAGTTCCGCCAGCAACTGAAGCAGGATAGCGATAACCGCCAGCGCCAGATAAACGTGTTGCAGGAGATAGAACAGGCCACCGCCCGCTGTGACGATTGGGGGCATCTGAACGCGCTGATTGGCTCCAAAGAGGGTGATAAGTTCCGCAAATTCGCGCAGGGCTTAACGCTGGATAATCTGGTGTGGCTGGCGAACAATCAGCTGACGCGCCTGCATGGCCGCTATCTGTTGAAACGCAAAGCCAGCGAAGCGCTGGAGCTGGAAGTGGTGGATACCTGGCAGGCGGACGCCGTGCGCGATACGCGCACGCTCTCCGGCGGCGAAAGTTTCCTGGTCAGCCTGGCGCTGGCGCTGGCGTTGTCCGATCTTGTGAGTCACAAAACCCGCATCGATTCACTGTTCCTCGACGAGGGTTTCGGCACACTGGATAGCGAAACGCTGGATACCGCCCTCGATGCGCTGGACGCGCTCAATGCCAGCGGCAAGACCATTGGCGTTATCAGCCATGTCGAAGCAATGAAAGAGCGTATTCCGGTGCAGATCAAAGTGAAGAAGATCAACGGCCTGGGTTACAGCAAACTCGACGGCAAATACGCCGTTTTGTCGCGCTGACTGGCAGGCCTGATAAGCAAAGCGCCATCAGGCCTGCACACTCACATACGCATTGATTACTCGCCCAGCGGCCATAACCAGGCCGCGCCGCGCACGCCGCTGGAATCGCCGTGCAGCGCCTTACGGATTGGGGTCTCGCACTCACCGCCAAAGACCCAGTTTTTCACCAGCCCAGGTACGGTCTGGTACAGACGATCCACATTGCTCATCCCGCCGCCCAGCACAATCACATCCGGATCGAGAATATTGACCACATGCGCCAGCGACTTGGCAAGCCGCAGCTCATAACGGCTCAATGCTAACTCCGCTATTGGATCCTGCGCCTCCGCCAGACGAATAATCTCGCTGCCCTTTAACGGCTGCCCCCCTAAACGGTGGTAATCGGTCGCAAAACCGGTGCCGGAAATAAACGTCTCAATACAGCCCTGTTTGCCGCAATAACAGGCGACTTCCGCGCGGTAATGCAGCTCGTCGTCATCCATCCACGGTAGCGGATTATGCCCCCACTCTCCCGCCGTACCGTTACCGCCAATGTGTGAATGCCCGTTGATCGCAATACCGGAACCGCAACCGGTACCGATAATCACGGCGAAAACGGTATGCTCGCCTGCCGCCGCGCCATCCACGGCTTCAGATACCGCCAGGCAGTTGGCGTCATTGGCCAGTCGCACTTCGCGGTTCAGTCGCTGACTCAAATCTCTGTCGAACGGTTTACCGTTCAGCCACGTGGAGTTAGCATTTTTCACTACCCCGGTGTAGGGCGAAATCGACCCCGGGATCCCCATACCGACCGTGCCAGTCTGACCCGTCTCTTTTTCCGTCAGATCCACCAATGAAGCAATCAGCTCTATGGTTTGCAGATAATCATGCGGCGTGGACTGACGATGGCGAAATAACGCGTTGCCGCTATCGTCCAGCGCAATGATTTCTGTTTTTGTCCCACCTAAATCGATACCGATACGCACATCAAACTCCTCATAGTGGACCACGCATTAGCAATGCAACGACGACAACAATTCGCTATCATGCCCGCTGCATTTAACGACAAGGCCGTGGAAAAAATCATGCTGTGGTTCAAAAATTTAATGGTATACCGTCTCAGCCGCGATGTTGCGCTGCGTGCGGAAGAGATGGAAAAACAGCTTGCCCCACTATCGTTTACTCCATGCGGTAGTCAGGATATGGCGAAAACCGGATGGGTTCCACCGATGGGTTCACACAGCGACGCGCTGACCCATACCGCCAATGGCCAGATTATTATCTGCGCCCGTAAAGAAGAAAAAATTCTGCCGACGCCGGTGGTCAAGCAAGCACTGGAAGCCAAAATTTCCCGTCTCGAAGCTGAACAGGGCCGTAAACTGAAAAAAACGGAAAAAGACTCCCTGAAAGATGAAGTGCTGCACTCCCTGTTGCCGCGCGCGTTTAGCCGCTTCAGCCAGACCATGATGTGGATCGACACCGTCAACGGCTTAATTATGGTTGACTGCGCCAGTGCCAAAAAAGCGGAAGATACGCTGGCGTTGCTGCGTAAAAGCCTCGGCTCGCTGCCGGTGGTTCCGCTGGCGATGGAGAACCCGATTGAGCTGACGCTGACCGAATGGGTCCGCTCCGGCACCGTCGCACAAGGGTTCCAGTTACTGGATGAAGCTGAACTCAAAGCGATGCTGGAAGATGGCGGCGTGATCCGCGCGAAAAAACAGGATCTGGTGAGCGACGAAATCGCTGTACATATTGAAGCCGGCAAAGTGGTCACCAAACTGGCTCTCGACTGGCAGCAACGTATCCAGTTCCTGATGTGCGACGACGGTTCCGTTAAGCGCCTGAAGTTCTCTGACGAACTGCGCGATCAGAACGAAGATATCGACCGGGATGATTACGCTCAGCGCTTTGATGCCGATTTTATTCTGATGACCGGCGAGCTGGCGGCATTGATTCAAAATCTGGTGGAAGGCTTAGGCGGCGAAGCGCAACGCTAAACCGATCTTGCCGGATGGCGCTTCGCTTATCAGTCCTGCAAAATTCCTTGCAGGCCAACTAAGGCGGAGCCGTCATCCGGCGGCATGATATTACAAATAGCGGCAGAGATAAGAGCTCGGTTCCGCAACCTGCAAATGGAATTCACTGTGGCCAGGCACGTTGAACACGTCGCCGGCACTGTAGACTTTCCACACGGTTTCCCCCGGCAGCAACACATTCAGCGCGCCGCTCACGACCGTCATCTCTTCAGGCTGCGCAGTCCCGAAGGTGTATTCCCCTTCCGCCATAACGCCAACGCTGGCACGGCCAGTGCTACTGCTGGTAAACCCAATGGATTTCACTTTACCGGAAAAGTATTCGTTACTTTGAAGCATGAACTGGCCCTTTTAAAAATGTATGAAAAAACAATATAGAGGCCGTGCTTTGCTTCTGTCACGCGAAATTGCGCAGTACTGCGGCCTAGACCAGCAGTTCTGACGCAAGGCGCGCCGCCAGTACATTAGATAATAAAACCGGAACATCCAGCGCTTTCTGGAGTAAATCACGGTGCTGCTGATGGAAACCGAGACAATCGAGCATTAACACATCTGCACCTTGTTCCAGCAATGTCTTCCCGGCGCTGATCAATTCAGAGTCTGTCGCCAGCCAAGGATGAGCCAGCACATAGTAAGGCTCATTTTCCAGCACCTGCCATTTTCTTTTTTGCTGCGCCATCAATTCCGGGATCGGCACCATCACGCCGACCTGGTGCCCGTCGACAATCGAGGCCACCAGAGGAGGGATAATGCGCTGCGGCTCCACGAGGATCGCATTACGCGCCACCAGCCCCTGAATATCCGCCGTACTCAGTAGCAGGATGACATCGTAGCCCTGGTTATCCAGCACTTCGATAACGCTTTGCAGATCGCGCTCGACTTTTGCGCGGGAGAGCATCCCCAGACTGTCATCCTGCAGACGCGTCGGAACAGCGACATCGCCAGCTTCAACGCGGTATTCACTGCGCACCTCATCGGGAGACATTTTACCCAGCAGGCTGATATGGGTGATCTGCTGCGCTGACACATGTTCTGTCAGGAGCGGTAAGGTCTCTTCTACCGGCACCACACCAATGGTGAGGATCGCCAAAGTCGCACTCATTCTGCTTTCCGCCTTTCAATCATTCTGACTGCTTATGCGTTAACCACTACCCCGGCAGATGCCACTGCACGTAGGGTCAACGAACCGCTCCCGTGTTCATGTAGATTCCAGTAATAATGAAATATACCAACTGAGGGGCAATCAGCCAGCCCCAAAATGTGATGTAAGTCCGTTTCTAAAATTTTCAGAAAATAATGCCGCTGGTTGACTATCCGGCTTAGCTTTTATCCGGATCTTCATAGCGTTTTTTAGCATCCAGCGCTTCCTGCTCGGTAGGATGCTCACTGATTAATGCATCGGGCTTAGGATGGTCTGCACGTAGCTGGTACCAGGTCACCGTCTGAGTGCCTGTACCTTTTTCAACGGCAACAATGCGGGCTTCACGCGGATAGGGTGGTTTCGTCGGCATAGCTCTTCCTTTTTTATCGGTCGGGCTATTAAGTATAGACAAACGTTTCGCTAACTGGCGCGAGCCAGCTGTAGTGCCGCTTCAATGTCCGTCACCACCTGCTCTGGCGGTAGCGCCGCATCCACCACATAGTGCGCAGCTTCACGGTATAACGCATCGCGGAGCGCCAGCACTTCACTCACCTCTTCGCTGATAGGCTTCCCGGTTAGTGTTGGGCGCTGCCCCTCTTCCGGGAACGCCTCCAGCCGATCGGCCAGTACTGACACCGGCGCGCACAGATAGATCACCACACCTTTTTCACGCATAAAACGGCGGTTATATTCGCTAAGCACAATGCCGCCTCCGGTGGCGATCACCCTTGCCGGCGCGGTTACCGCCTCCAGCGCCGCCGTTTCTTTTGCACGGAATCCGTCCCACCCTTCATTATCAACAATGGTCGCAATACTCTGCTTAACCTCTTCCTGCAACCAGTGATCGGTATCGATAAACTCGCATCCCTGCGCCAGTGCCAGTGCCAGACCCACGGTGGTTTTACCGCAACCGCGTGCGCCAATTAAAAAAATGGGTAGCGTCATGAACTGGTGTTTCCTCCGGGTCCTGCGCAACGCAGGACGGATAATGAGACAGCGAATGATATCACTAAACTAGTACAATATTCACTGTAAGATTTACATTACACTTTTATGTCCACCACGGAGCATAATCTCATTTTACCCAGAGCGGATAACGACTAAGGCTGTAAAGATTCCGTGGCAACACATGTAGCGGCAACATTACTGAATGTATCACAGGCTGACAAGCCCGCAAGGCGGCAAACCATACCCTGTTACGCGAGGTTGCGCAAAATTTATTCTGCCTGGCGGCGCTTAACCTCCAGCAGCCACTTATCCAGTTGCGCAGCAAACTGCTGACGATCCCGCTGCGAAAGGCTATCCGGGCCGCCAGTCTGAATGCCGCTGGCGCGCAGCGTATCCATAAAATCACGCAGGGTCAGTTTTTCACGAATGGTCGCTTCAGTATAACGTTCACCGCGCGGGTTCAGCGCCGCGGCGCCTTTGGCCAGCACTTCCGCCGCCAGTGGAATGTCCGCCGTGATCACCAAATCTTCTGCGCTACACAGCCGCACGATTTCGTTATCGGCCACATCAAACCCTGCCGGCACTCTCAACGTGCGGATCACCCGCGACGGTGGAACGCGCAAACTCTGGTTAGCCACCAGCGTCAGCGGGGTTTGCGTGCGCTCAGCGGCGCGGAATAAAATCTCTTTGATCACGTTCGGACAGGCGTCCGCATCGACCCAAATCGCCATAGTTGCTCCTTTTGATTGCGCCGCATTGTCGCTTTAATTCCCCGCAGTGGAAAGTCGTACGATCGTCGCAGAAGCTTTAGCCCTGCGCGGCAATCCACGTTAAGCTATATGCCACAAGCAATTACAAGCAGAGAGACAGACGTGATGGAAAAAAAAATCGGTTTTATCGGCTGCGGTAACATGGGTAAGGCGATCCTCGGCGGCCTGATCTCAAGCGGGCAGGTTCTGCCCGGGCAAATCTGGGTGTATACCCCGTCGCCTGATAAAGTCGCCGCCCTGCACGATCAGTTTGGCATCAATGCGTCGCAAAGCGCGCAGGAAGTGGCGCAGATCGCCGACATCGTGTTTGGCGCCGTGAAGCCGAACATCATGGTGAAAGTACTGAGCGAAGTGGCCTCCAGCCTGAATAAAGAGACGCTGGTTGTCTCTATTGCCGCGGGTGTGACGCTCGATCAACTGGCGCGCGCACTCGGCCACGATCGTAAAATTGTGCGCGCCATGCCGAATACCCCCTCGCTGGTCAACGCCGGGATGACCTCCATTACGCCAAACGCCCTCGTCACGCCGGAAGACATCGCCGATGTCCTCAATATCTTCCGCTGCTTTGGTGAAGCCGAAGTGATTGCCGAACCGATGATCCACCCGGTAGTCGGCGTGAGCGGTTCCGCGCCCGCCTATGTGTTTATGTTTATTGAAGCGATGGCGGATGCCGCCGTGCTGGGCGGTATGCCGCGCGCGCAGGCTTACAAATTTGCCGCTCAGGCGGTCATGGGCTCAGCCAAAATGGTGCTGGAAACCGGCAAGCATCCGGGCGAGCTGAAAGATATGGTCTGCTCCCCCGGCGGCACCACCATTGAAGCGGTAAAAGTGCTGGAAGAGAAAGGCTTCCGCTCGGCGGTCATTGAGGCCATCGAAGCCTGCATGGCAAAGTCCGATAAACTCAGCAAGTAACCCGCCACCTCTCCCCAACGGGGAGAGGATTTCAGCGCCTGTCAGGCCAGCATTTCGCTGGCAACATTGAGGCTGACAGGCTGCTGCATCTTCAACAGTAATCCCGCCGTCGCGCTGTACTCGCCACAGCTTAATACCGCTTTTAACACTCCCGCTTCGCCGTACAGCACCGCAAAACGTTTATCATCAAACGAACCGAGCATTTTTATGCTGTCCCACTCGCGGGCATAACCGAGGTACTCAAAACGGGTGCCAAAGTGGGTGGTCCAGAAAAACGGCACCCGATCAAATGCATGATGTTCGCCCAGCATATTCAGCGCTGCAATATGCCCTTGCTGCTGCGCGACGCGCCAGTGTTCAATCCGTCTGCGCCCTTCTGGCGCCGGGTAACTGGCAATATCGCCAACCGCCCAGACGTCCGGCGCGGCGCTCAGGGTTTCATCCACGCTCAGACTACCGTCTTGTTCATGGGGCAGATCGTGGGCTAACTCCGTGGCGGGGCGCACACCTGTCGCGAAGACCACCACATGCGCAGGCAGGGTGCGACCATTTTTCAGCTTCACCCCCTGCACATGGCCGTTCCCTTCCAGCGCGACCGGCTCGCCGGTCATAAATTTCACACCATTTTGCTTATGCAGATCGCGAAAGCGCCGCCCTATCTCTTCACCAAATTGCGGCACAAACGGCAGTGCATGGCGCGACAGCACCGTGACATCAATATCCTGGTTACGCAGCGCCGCCGCCAGTTCCATGGCGATAAAACTGTTGCCGATCACCACCAGTTGTTGTTCCTGCTCCACCTCGTTGAGCAGGCGCTGTGCCTGATGAATATCCCGTAAGACATGCACACCCGCCAGGTGATTACCGGGGATCTCTGGCCATACTGGCTGACCGCCCGTTGCCAGCAACAATTTGTCGAAGTGAACAGGCCGCCCATTGGCAAGCGTTAGCTGATGCGCGTGGTAATCCAGCGCAGTCACCTCGTCACGCAGACGCTCAACACCGGGCTGGCTGTAAAATGTCTCATCCAGCAGATGGGGAACCTCGCTGATTTTCATTTTGCCGGCAGGGACAAATTTACTCAGCGCCGTGCGATCGTAGGGTGCACCATCGTCTTTATCGATCAGGATCAGATGCCCCGAAAAACCGGCGTCACGCAACGTGATCGCCGCTGCGCTGCCTGCTGCGCCCGTGCCGAGGATCACCGCTGTTTGCGGGCGATCGCCGCGGATGTTCGGTCTGCTGGCGGGAGATCGTGGACGCGGGTTCACTAACACACGGTTTTGCTCAATAAGCACCGGGTACTGTTTGAGATTGGTTAACGCCAGCGGTTCGCGCCACTCACCATTGGTAATGTCGAACGCCGCTTTATGCCAGGGGCACACCAGTTTGCCGTCGCAAATCGCCCCCTTCTCCAACGGCCCGCCCGCATGGGGGCATTTGCTCTGAAAAGCGCGAACCTGACCAAGCGTGCGGATAAGGATCAGAGTGGTTCCCGCCACATCCACTTTTACCGGTTGGTTTTCCGGCAAGGAATTGAGGTCGGTAACATATTGATAGTTCATCATATTGCTCCCGTGTCAGTGTTGCAAAAACGGGCGTCACGCCAGACAGCGCACAACCACGAGGAGAGGAAAAAAGAGAACGTTGCTCACCTGTTAAGCCTGGCAGAGATTAGCCAGCGGGCAACCGGGTGAAGAAGACAGGAACAGGAGGGTGAGCACGAACAACCGCTCACCCCTTTTTTAGCCCTGTTTTTTCAGGCAGGCGCTCATGAATTTACTGCGATCGTCGCCTTTCAGCGATTGCTGCGTCGCCTGCGCATTACACTCGCGCATGCGTTGCTGCTGCGGCGTCAGGCTTTTCTGACCGGGTTCAGTTTTGGTGTTCTTCAGGCAGTCGCTCATGTAGTGCTTACGGGCATCGCCTGAGAGCGTTTGCGCCGTGGCCTGTTGATTACAGAGGGTCATGCGTTGCTGCTGAGGGGTAAGATTTTTTTCGGCGGCGCTCAGCGCCGTGACAAACAGCAGACCGAATACGAGGGTAACCAGGAATGTTATTTTCATCGCACCATCCTTCTGTCAGTGTGGCTCTTTAAGGATGGCCCTGAACAGGGAAAAAACCACCCGGCGGCAAAGATTTACCGCCGGGCAGCAATCATTTCAGGCTCAGCGCCGCTTTCATGGTATAGAACAGATCGGTCTGATCGGTCAGTCCCACCACGTTCCCGGCATGTGGGCCATAGGCGGCAATGCGAACTTGCGCACCAGTATGCTCCATCGACTCTTCTTCGGAGTTGCCATACGTCATAGCCATTACCGCACCATCTTTGGTGTTCAGTAACTGACTCAGACCCGGCGCTTTGCTGTCCGGCGCGATGATCTGGCTGGCGTGGGCATGATCCGCCGTGACGATCACCAGCGTGTTACCGTCTTTCTTCGCGAATTCCAGCGCTTTCTGCACCGCTTCGTCGAGATCGACCGTTTCACCAATCTGACCGCACGGGTTTGCCGCATGATCCTGTTTATCAATGGAAGCGCCTTCAACCTGCAGGAAGAAGCCCTTCTCATTTTTGTTCAGCAGTTCAATCGCTTTTTCGGTCATCGCCGCCAGCGTCGGTATGCTGTCGGTACGTTTCGCGTTCGGCGTACAGGTCACGGCTGGCTTATCGAGATTGCCATGCAAAGAGGCTTTCGGCCCTTCCCAGCGCACCGGCATGTTGCCATCAGAGAACAGCCCCAGCAGCGGTTTACCCTGGTTCGCTTCCGTAATAGCCGCCAGCGTTGACGCGTCGCCCACCAGTTGATAACCGCGCGCCTGCGCCTGCTCACGCAGCGTTTTTCCTTTCCATTCGCCCGCTGTCGCCGTTTCGCTAAAGGTTTTTGCCCCGCCGCCCAGCGTCACATCCGCACGGGCATTCAGCAACTGTTCGGTAATCGACCCTTTACCGCCTTTTTCCAGCGCGTTGAGGGCGCATTTTTCACTGGTCACTGTCGGGCCATAGCAGCGACGAGAGATCACATGGGAAACCAGCGCCGCAGGCGTCGCATCCTGCAATTCAGCCGTGGAGACGTTACCGGTCGCCAGGCCTGCCGCTTTCGCCATTTCGAGGATAGTTTGATGATCTTTTTCGTGAATATCGACGCCGAGCGCGCCGTTATACGTTTTGACGCCGGTGCTCCACGCCGTTGCCGAGGCCGCGGAATCCGTCACGTAGTCCGGTTTCCCGGTTTTTTTGTCCAGCGCGTAATGGGTGTATTGACCCGTTAATGGCAATGCATCGATGCCTTTAAACGCACCGCCCGCCCCTTCGGCATAATTTCGCGCAGCGGTAATTTCGGAGTCGCCCATGCCATCGCCAATCAGCAGAATAATATTCTTCGCCGGTTTGTCATTCAGCGAATCGCGCAACGCAGCGGTCTGGTCGCCGCTCAAACGGCGCGCGCCGCCTGGCGTGGAAATATCCCCCTGCGCTGCACGATTATCAAGCACAGCGGTAGAGGTAGTATCGGCATAAATAGCAGGGGTAAATAACAGCGGTAATAAAGCAAGGTATAATGCGCTCTGTTTCACTTTAATATTCTCCATGTACAAATACTTAAAGAAAATAAAACAGAGCGACTATAGGCAGCGCGCATGACAGTCAGATGACAGTCCTGTCGATGTATCCGGGGGTTAGCTGCGCGGGTGCCTTAACAGCTTTTTTACGTACTGTTGCAGCAACTCCGTATCCTTATTGGTCACGTGGGAGCCAGGACGGGCATCATCCAACGCCCCTTCGATGCTTTGAATTAACGCCTGTTGCTCAGAAGACGCCATATGACGCAGCAGCGCAGTCACGACAATTTCCAGCGCTTCGACCTGGGCGACCAGCTCTTTCGATTCCTCTTCTTTTTCGGCAAGCTTCACCAACAACTCTGCAATGAGATTTTTCATAGCGCTATTTCCTGATGGGATATTCGACGACGTTAACACTCTGCCCAGATGTTGCAAAGTAGATACATGTATTATTTTTGCGGATTTTCTCACAACGCTTACGGGAATTTAAAAAGCGCAAGTAACGAAACGTTTCTATGAAAAATCAGAGCGGATTAATTTAAGACGTTAGTCCCAAATTATAAATTCCAACAGGCGGCTTATTTATATAAGAAAACATTATAGAAAGGCCGGGAATATCTTCCCGGCTCGTTTATATACTTAGCGGCGAGCGCGACGAAATGCCAGCCCCAATTGCCAGAGATTAATAAACACCACCACGGCGGTAGCAGCAAATACCCAACGGAAACCGGCCACGGCCGACACGGTTGCGCCCATCAACGGCCCGGCGACATTGCCAAGGTACATAAAGGACTGGTTGTAACCAAAAATTCGCCCGGTCACCTGATCGCTGGAATATTTCAACAGCAGTGTCTGCACGGCGGGCAACATGGCGCCATCGACGAAACCCAGCATAAAACGCAGGATCCCCAGTTGCAGCGGCGAAGTAACAAATGACATGGCGAAAAACAGCACCACCGCGATGCCCATAGTGCCCATCAATATGCGCGACGTGCCAATGCGATCGCCCAGTTTGCCAAGCCGCGGTGCGGAGATCAGCGCAGAAACGCCCGGAATGGCGGCAATCAGGCCACTGAGAAATGCGATATTCGTGGTATGCGGCGCAAGCGACTGGATAAATAAGGTGAGGATCGGGCCAATCGAACCGTTGCACAACTGGATCACCAGCGTCGTGACAAACAAGCTAAGCACCAGGCCAGGATAAGGCAGCGTTGAAAAAACCGCTTTGCCACTGAGGCGGTCGCCCTTCTTGACCTTCGGCCTGACGCCTTCTTTAATCAGAAACAGCGTCACCAGGAAGCTGACCATTAATAACAGCGCAGTGATAAAGAAGACCATCCGCAACCCTAAATGGTCAGCGAGAAAACCGCCCATCAACGGCCCGCCAATCACGCCGCTGATTTGCGCGGTGGATAAGGTACTCAGCGCCCAACCGCTGCGTTCACGCGGTACCTGGGAGGCCACCAGCGCCATCGCATTCGGAATATACCCCGACGTTAACCCCATCACCCCACGCAGCAACAGCAGTTGCCAGACGTTGGTGGCGAAGGCCTGCAACAGAATGGCAATCGCCATGCCCAGTGAGGCGCGCAGTAGCATCAGTTTGCGACCCTTGCGATCCGCAAGGCTGCCCCACATCGGCGAGACAATGGCCGACACCAGGAAGGTCACGCTGAACGTCAGCCCTGACCACATCGACAGCGCTTCGTGGGACGTCACGCCTAATTGCGCAACATACAACGGCAAAAACGGCAGAATTTGACTGATGGCGAGGCCGGTAAAAAAGCATCCGAACCACACCGAGATAAGATTAACCTTCCAGGATTCCATAAACAGGCGTAATTATTCAGGTTTTGACAATCAGCGCACAGATTAACAATAACGTGCGCCAGATGGGTCGCCAGAGATGCGTTTAACAGAACTTTGGTGTTTTATCTGTTAAGTGTCGGACATGGCGGAGGTCCGATGAAAAAACCACATAAATCACAGCGATTTATGCTTTAACGGCCCGGCGTTCCGGCGACAGGCAGCGGAGCGTGTGCTGCGTAATGCACCACGCAGGTCGTGATAACCGATGAAAATCAGCGCCAGCACACTGCTCAGCGCAATCAGGCTTTTCCCTCTCACGTCTCCCCCTTCAGGTATACAAAAAACATTATGGCAGAAGGCCGCGAATCGTGCGTTTTGACGTGCTATCGTATGGGCTTTGTGGAATCAGTGTGAGTGAACGTAGAAATGGCAAAACTGCGGGTAGGGGTGGTCTTCGGCGGTAAATCGGCAGAGCATGAAGTGTCGTTGCAATCGGCGAAAAATATCGTCGACGCGATGGACAAATCACGGTTTGAGGTCGTGCTGCTGGGGATCGATAAACAGGGTCAGTGGCATATCAGCGACGCGAATAATTACCTGCTGAACGCCCACGATCCGGCGCACATCGCGCTTAATCCTTCCGAAAACAGCGTTGCGCTGGTGCCGGGTATCGAGCAACAGCAGTTGATCGAAGCAGGAAGCAGCACGCCGTTGCCGAATGTTGATGTGATCTTCCCGATTGTCCACGGTACGCTGGGCGAAGACGGTTCCCTGCAGGGCATGCTGCGTCTGGCGAATCTGCCGTTCGTGGGTTCCGATGTGCTGGCGTCCGCCGCCTGCATGGATAAAGACGTCACCAAACGTCTGCTGCGCGACGCCGGGCTGGCAATCGCGCCTTTTGTCACCCTGACGCGGGCAAACCGCCAGCAGATCCGCTTCAGCGACGTGGAAGCGAAACTCGGCCTGCCGATGTTTGTCAAACCGGCGAATCAGGGCTCTTCCGTTGGCGTCAGCAAAGTCACCAGCGAAGCCCAGTACCATGAAGCCGTGCGCCTGGCGTTTGAATTCGACAAAAAAGTGGTGGTGGAAAAAGGCATCACAGGCCGCGAGATCGAGTGTGCAGTGCTCGGTAACGATGACCCGCAGGCCAGCACCTGCGGCGAAATTGTGCTGAACAGCGAGTTCTACGCCTACGACACCAAGTATATCGATGATAAGGGCGCGCAGGTTGTCGTCCCGGCGGCGATTGATCCGGCAATCAACGACAAGATCCGCCATATTGCGGTGCAGGCGTACCAGACGCTGGGCTGTGAAGGAATGGCGCGCGTGGACGTGTTCCTGACGCCGGACAATGAAGTCATCATTAATGAGATCAACACGTTGCCGGGCTTCACGAACATCAGCATGTACCCGAAACTGTGGCAGGCGAGCGGCATTGGCTATTCAGCGCTGATTACGCGTCTGATTGAACTGGCGATTGCGCGCCATCAGGCCAACAGCGCGCTGAAAATTTCCGTCAACGGTTAAGCGTTACTCTGGCTTATCCGCCGTCTCTTCGTCATCGGGGCGGCGGCGGATAATCAACCCGGCCAGCCAGAAACCGATGACCCAGGTGACCAGCCCTACCGCGTAAGTCTGCCAGCCTTTGGCCTCAAACCCCAACAGTCCCACCACTCCATTCAGAATAAAAATCAACCCAATCGCAAATGCGTAATAGTGCCAGTCACGGCGGATTTTCACAGGCAGCTTCATGACAACTCCGGCAGTTAAAAAGGCATCATCGCATAACCGGCGCGTCGGGTCTGTGGCGTATGCGTTAAATCTGAAATGTTGCGATAGTAATTAAAACGTTACAAAAATGTGAGCGCGTACAAAAATAGATCAACCGGGATCCTTCCCGTGGCGAAATTATCACCTTTCTGATGTTGACAAAGCGGTACAACTGCCAAAATTACCCCGAACTGAGGTCACTGAACCCATTACGTTGCGTGTCAGGTTGTTGTTTAATTGTTAAAGAGTACCGGAGGTCTTATGGCTGACTTTACACTGTCAAAACCCTTCACGGGTGCAAAAAAACGTGACGCCTCCAGGCCGGGTAATATTGCTTATGCTGTGTTCGTTCTGCTCTGCTTCTGGGCTGGTGCCCAGTTGTTGAACCTGCTGGTGCACGCGCCGGGCGTGTTTGAACACCTGATGCAGATGCAGGACGCGTCCCGTCCCCAGGTAGAGATGGGGCTCGGCGTAGGCACTGTCTTCGGCCTTGTGCCTTTTTTAGCGGGAAGCGCCCTGCTTGGCGTCATCGCCCTTGTGCTGCGCTGGCGACGACACCACTGACGTTAATTCTGCGCCATGCAGGCTGCCCGTCGATCATCCACGCGCTTTGCAAACCATGCGGTTGTCAGGTTGCGGGTGATCTTCGGGCTTTCTAACTGAATGCCCGGCAACATCTCACGCGCCAGCGTTTTGCCACTCTTCTTCTCCGCCAGACGATACACTTCACGCCACAGCGTGGTCTGCTCAAACGCCTGGCTATCACCGCGTTCCAGCTGACGACGAATATCGCGGTCGCTCATCCCAAGCTGGGGACCGAGTTTGCGAATAGCCCGCTCAGTGCTGCCGGTATCACTGCTGCCGTAGAGGATCAGGTCGCCATCCAGCGCCAGTTTCACGCCGGTTGCGATGCTGACCGCATGCTGGAATGCCGCGTTGCGGCTGGCATACAAACCGGCGTTGAAATCCGCAAAGCGGTAAATCGGTGCGGTATAACTGGCGGGATAATTCAACAGATGGTAAGTCCCGAACCACAACCCACCGCGACGGCTGAACACTTCCTGACGCACGGTGCCTGCCATTTTCCACGGATAACCGTCCGTATGCTGCTGGGCAAAAGCGACGCTGATTTGCATCGGTCCGCCGGTACGTACCGGGTTCAGGGAACCGAACAGTTTCTGCCCCATTGGCACCATGCCGATAAAGTCATCAAAAATGGCGCTCAGCTCTTTTTCGGTTCTCACGTTATCCAGCCGTTCGCTGTAACTTTTGCCATTCGGCGAAGGGATTTTTAACGCGGTATGCACCAGCACCGTCGGAATGTGCATGCGTTCAGCACGCTTATCGATCTCTTTCCAGGCGATTTTACTGAGCCCCGGTACAACGGGATCGGACTGATAGTTAGACTCCTGCTGCGCCACCGCCAGTACCGAACAGATGTTTTCAAGCGTTGGCGCAAGCTGCTGGCTACTAAACGTGGTGGCAAGATCCTGCGCCCAGCCCTCGCGGTCTTTCACGCTGGCGGGAATTTTCTGGCGCACAACACTCGCCACATCCAGCGGTTGTGCTTTCTCCCGCTCTTTTTCTTTCTCCACTTCTTTCTGCGATACCGGGCCTTGCGTCGAACAGCCAGCGAGGATCAATGCCGCCAGCAACCAGGAAAAACGGGGCACGTAAGACATACCGTTCCTTGTATTAACCGAAAATAGAGGGCACGGGCCGGCTCTCCTGCCCATCCAGCTCACGCTCAAAACTGCGCAAACGTTTATAGATAGACATCAGCTCCACCAGCGTCGTCCAGGAGGTGATTAAATACTGGAACGAACTGCGCACCTGTTCAAATACGTTAGTTATCTGGCGCATCAGACCGAAAGTGATGGCCCCGGCGGCAATGGTCGGGAACAGCACAATCAGGCCGAACACCACATCAACCTGCATATACAAAATACGGGCGATGTTGAAATACATATAGTGGAAATAGAGGCGGAAATAGTTACGCCGCACCGCAGAGAACAACTCGCTAATGGTATTCGGTCTTGCGCGCCCGGCATCATCTTCACCGTACACCAGCTCTTTGCGGTATGCCGCTTCCACACGCTGATTTTTAAACTCCAGCCCTGGCAGCTTGATACCGACAAAGGTCAGCAGCGCCGTTCCCAGCAACGCCCAGCCAATGGCGGCGATAACCAGCCCGTAGGCCACATGCCCGACGATCGGCAGTTGCTGCACATGCGGCGACAACGCCACCAGCACCGGCAAAAATGCAATCAGCGTCATCACCGCGTTAATAAAGCTGGTGCCCATATCTTCCAGTGTCGTGGCAAAACGCATCGTGTCTTCCTGCACACGTTGCGCCGCCCCTTCGATATGCCGCAGATGCTCCCAGTGCGCCATATAGTATTCGTTCATCGCCGCGCGCCAACGGAACACATAATGGCTGACAAAAAAGTTGTTCAGCACCGCAACCGTCACGGCAATGAGTGCGATCCACAAAAACACGCCAATCTCGCTATAGAGCTGGCCGATGCTGACTTTATTCGGCGCACTGAGCGCAGTCTGAATCAGATCATAAAACGGCTGATACCAGGCGTTGATGGCCACATTCACTTCCACCAAAAACCAGGTGACAAAGATGATCAGCGCGGTGCCTAAAATCGACCAGCGCTGCCAGCGGTGCGGCGAGAAGGTAAACCAGCACAGCGCAAATACGCCAACGCAGAACGCATAATAGGCATAGAACAGCAGGTAGCCAGGGGCCCAGAAACGCGCGGCGCTGATCGGTACGTCCGCCGATGCACCCGTCAGGCGCATCAACCAGGCTTCGCCGCCCGCCTGCCAGAAAATGACGGCGATAGCGGTCCAGATAAAGGCCGACAAAAAGAACAGTGTCGGCCGGGGGAAGAAGGACTTAAACATCGTGCTCTCCTGCTTACTTCTTATTATTTACCACACATGCTGTGCAACCTGGATTTTGCACCGCGCCAAAACGCGCAGTGACAAAAAAGCGCCGCAGATGCGACGCCGGATAATCTCTTCAGACCTAAGGGTAACCCCTTAGTTCGTTTGCCATTCGTGAACAATTGTTTCGACGGGTTTCACCCGCACAGGATTGCCCGGTACGGTGAGCGTCCGCCACACCTCGTTATAGTGCTCAATTAACGTTGCCGCCTGCGCAGCCGGACGGTTGGCAGTGGTGTGCGCATCCTGTGCCACGGTTATCGCATAGCCGCGACTGGCGCCGTTTTTCAGGGTGGTGTCGACACAGTAGTCGGTGGCGCAACCGCACATGACGAATGCATCAATATCATGCTCGCGTAATACGCTTTCCAACTGCGTTTTGTAGAACGCATCGCAGGCGGTCTTGGTGACGTACAGCGCGCCCGCTGGCTGGTTCAGCTCCGGCAACAAATCGAACCCGGTGCTCCCCTCTTCCAGCCCGCCCGCCTCGGCATGCTGAATGAAGATCACCGTGTCTGCGGCTGCCGTTAACCGGTTGATGCGCGCCACGCACTGCTCGCGCTGAATACGCGGTGTCGCGAACACGCCGTTTTGCATATCCACCACCATCACTACCCGTTTACCTGCCATTATCTGACTCCTGTTTTCGGGAAAGAGAGAGGTTATCACATGCGCTGGCGGGCGCAGTCATAGGGAAAAAATTTCATATTTACCCATCGTTACGTATTAGGGCGAAAGAATACGCTTATTAGTGCTTTGCAACGGGACGCTAAGTAGTATAAATACGCTCTATCTTTCCCATTATTCTATGGATCCCTTCGTTGAAACGTTGTTTGCTTTTTTCTGCGATGCTGTGCGCACTCAGCCTGACCACCGCCCGGGCGGCGCAACACTCTCCTGACCCGGTTTTTGCTTCGGATATCGTCGACCGCTACGCCAATCATATTTACTTTGGCAGTGGCGCGACAGGAATGGCGATCGTCGTGATTGACGGTAATCAGCGCGTATTCAGAAGTTATGGCGAAACCCGACCGGGCAATAATGTACGCCCACAACTGGACTCGGTGATTCGTATTGCCTCGCTGTCGAAGCTGATGACCAGCGAGATGCTGGTGAAGCTGCTCGATCAGGGTACCGTGCGTCTGGACGATCCCTTAAGTAAATATGCGCCGCCGGGCGCACGCGTCCCGACGTATCAGGGGACACCCATCACGCTGGTGAATCTCGCCACGCACACCAGCGCCCTGCCCCGCGAACAACCGGGCGGCGCGGCGCACCGCGATGTGTTTGTCTGGCCAACGCGTGAACAGCGCTGGAACTGGCTCTCAACCGCCGCGCTAAAATTTGCGCCCGGCACGCAGGCCGCCTACTCCAACCTGGCGTTCGATCTGCTGGCCGACGCGCTGGCAAAAGCAGCGGGAAAACCGTATCCCCAACTGTTTGAAGATCAGATCACGCGCCCGCTGGGCATGAAAGACACCACCTTTACCCCCTCGCCGGATCAGTGCAAGCGCCTGATGGTGGCCGAGAAAGGCGCCAGCCCCTGTAATAACACGCTGGCGGCAGTCGGCAGCGGCGGCGTTTACTCCACGCCCGGCGACATGATGCGCTGGATGCAACAGTTCCTCTCGTCGGATTTCTACTCCCGCAACAACCAGGCCGACCGTATGCAGACGCTGATTTACCCGCGTAATCAGTTAACGAAAGTGATCGGGATGGACGTCCCCGGTAAAGCGGACGCACTGGGTCTGGGCTGGGTGTATATGGGGCCGAAAGAGGGGCACCCTGGCATCATTCAGAAAACCGGCGGCGGCGGCGGATTTATCACCTATATGGCCATGGTGCCGCAGCACAACGTCGGTGTGTTTGTGGTGATCACCCGCTCGCCGCTGACGCGCTTTACCGCGATGAGCGACGGCGTCAACGACCTGGTTAGCGAGCTGAGCAACAACAAGCCGCAAGTGGTTCCCGCCTCCTGATGCGAAAACCGGGGCAGGCGGCAGTCGCCCTGGCCCCGGTTTTTAACAGCGATTTTGGTAAAACAGCGCCTCCCCTTTTCAGTTACAATGGCGTCATCTGTTCCACAAATATCAGGCATACCATGACCGATTTAATCACTCGCCCTCGCCGCCTGCGCCAGTCCCCTGCGCTGCGCGCTATGTTTGAAGAGACAACACTGAGCAAAAACGACCTGGTGTTGCCGATCTTTGTTGAAGAAGAGCTGGACGACTACAAAGCCATTGAGGCCATGCCAGGCGTCATGCGCATTCCGGAAAAATACCTCGCCCGTGAAATCGAACGCATTGCCAAAGCGGGCATCCGTTCGGTAATGACCTTCGGTATTTCTCATCATACCGACGAGACGGGCAGCGATACCTGGCAGGAAAACGGCCTGGTGGCACGTATGTCGCGCATCTGCAAAGAAACCGTGCCGGAGATGATTGTGATGTCCGACACCTGTTTTTGCGAATACACCTCGCACGGTCACTGCGGTGTACTGTGCGACCACGGCGTGGATAACGATGCCACCCTGCTCAACCTGGGCAAACAAGCCGTGGTTGCCGCCGCCGCTGGCGCAGACTTCATCGCGCCATCCGCCGCCATGGACGGTCAGGTAAAAGCCATTCGCCAGGCGCTGGACGCGGCAGGCTTCACCGACACAGCCATCATGTCTTATTCAACCAAGTTCGCCTCCTCATTCTACGGCCCGTTCCGTGAAGCGGCAGGCACGGCGCTGAAAGGCGATCGCAAAACCTACCAGATGAACCCGATGAACCGCCGCGAAGCAATTCGCGAGTCGCTGATCGACGAAGCCGAAGGCGCAGACTGCCTGATGGTCAAACCGGCGGGCGCGTACCTCGACATTCTGCGTGACGTTCGCGAGCGCACCGGGCTGCCGCTGGGTGCTTATCAGGTGAGCGGCGAGTATGCGATGATCAAATTCGCCGCGCTGGCGGGCGCCATTGACGAAGATAAAGTGGTGCTGGAAAGCCTGGGTGCCATCAAACGCGCGGGCGCGGATCTGATCTTCAGCTACTTCGCGCTCGACCTCGCCGAACGCGGTATCCTCTGAGTTAACCCTGCCTTCCGCCCTCTTCCTGCCGGGAGAGGGCACATGTGACAAAACATGCCATTTTGTATTGTCATATGTTCATTGTAATGAAACGTAAACGTCATCTTCTGCCTTTACTGTCTTCGCAAGACGGGAGGAGAAGCCACCATGTTTAGTCTCGACAATGTACTCGATGACCTCTGGCCACAGGCCAGACCCGCACCCTGGCAAAAGAATCTGCTCAGACGCCTGCTTTATGAACGCGAGTTCCAGCAATTTGCGGAACGCCATCCCCACCTGAAAGGGCTGGATATGGTGGAACAGGTGCTTGAACACCTGCAGATCCGCTGCACCGTTCCCGCTCACGATCTTGAACAGATCCCCGAACACGGCCCCTTAGTGATTATCGCCAACCACCCCACCGGTACGCTCGACGGGCTGGCGCTGATGTATGCCGTTTCCCGTGTTCGTCGCGATGTCAAAGTGGTCACCAACCGTATGCTGACCCACCTGGAGCCGCTCAGTTCACTGTTTATTCCGGTGGATAACATGGGCGGACGCACGCGTAAATCGTCACTGCAACAGATGGAAAACCATCTGCAACGAGGCGGCGTGCTGATTTTCTTCCCGGCGGGAGAAGTCTCACGCGTAACGCGTAAAGGCATCCGCGATAAAAGCTGGCATACCGGCTTCATTAAACTGGCGAATAAATTCCGCGCTCCGCTGCTACCGGCCTGGATCGATGCCCGTAACAGCGCGCTGTTCTACGCAAGCGCAATGGTTTCGGACACGCTACCGCTGTTGCTGCTGATGCAGCAGATGTTTCGCCGCCGCAACAGCAACCTGCCGATCAAAATCGGTCAGCGCATTCCCTGGAATAGCTGGCATACGCCGCAACTCTCCTCGCGGGAACTGGCCGATAAGTGTCGCAAGCATGTCCTGCGTTTGGGCAAGGGATTGCCCGGCCCCTTCAAAACCGAGTGCGCCATTGCGCGCCCGGAAGAGCGGATCACGCTGCGCCGTGAACTCAACAACGCCGAGTGCCTTGGCCACACGGCGGATGGCAAAATTATCTACCTCTGGCAGCGCAAGGGGCAGGAAGATGCGCCGTTGCTGCGTGAGCTGGGACGGTTGCGGGAAATTGCTTTTCGCGCGGTGGGCGAAGGCAGCGGTAAACGTCGCGATACGGATAAATATGACGACGATTACCTGCACCTGATCCTCTGGGATGAGAACGATCTGGAAATCGTCGGCGCGTATCGCTTTATGCCTACCGCACAGCAGGTCGAAGCCCGCGGCATTGAAGGGCTTTATAGCCACAGTCTGTTCCACTATGACGAGCGGATGGCGGACGTGCTGCGGCATGGCATTGAACTGGGGCGCAGTTTTATTCAACCGCGCTACTGGGGACGCCGTGGTCTGGATTATCTGTGGTCGGGAATTGGCGCGTACCTGGCTCGGTATCCGCAATACCGCTACTTGTTTGGCCCGGTATCGATTTCTGGCGGTATGCCGCCGGCGGCAAGGGATCTGCTGGTGGCGTTCTACCGTTTGTGGTTCCCGGCAACCTGGCCACTGGCCGCGTCACGTCGCCCGTGGCCTGCCACCATGCCGGACGTGCTCGCACAGTTTACCGGTGAGGATTACACCGAAGATCTGACGCGTCTGAAGTCGCTGCTGGGCAATCTGGGCTGCGGTATTCCGCCGCTGTATAAACAGTATTCCGAGCTGTGTGAAACGGGAGGCGTGCAGTTTATTGATTTTGGCTGCGATCCGGAATTCAACAACTGTGTCGATGGTCTGGTATTGGTGGATTTAACCTACCTGAAAGCCAACCGCTACGAACGTTATATTGCCGCACATCTGCCCGAGCAGAAAGCCAGCTAGCTACCTGCCCTCTCCCTCTTCCTGCCGGAAGAGGGAATATTACCCATGCACCAGGCGCAGATGCGCCCGTCGACTATTAAGTTGCGGATTATGCGTAAAAATGACATATAAAATAGGACGCCAGGCCATTATTTCCTCCTTCGTTAAACATACCCGAAAATTGCGCTGAATTTTTTGCTACAAACTAAAGTGCCGGACAATTCAGGTCAACCCATTCTCACGGATTACATTTAACATCAGGCTCACGCCTGAATAATATGCGGAACACTTCACAAAAAATTATTAAATCAAACTATAAAATCAACATGTTAAGTTAATGTGAAGCAATTCAATATTTTAAACTACAATAATATAATTAAAGCCTGCAATGAAAATAATAACTTAAGAATATTCGCATTTAATTTGTCTTTATTAGCTACAAAATACCTTCACCTTGTAACAAGTCATTATTTTCCTAACCCAGCGGCAATAAATTTACGCTTAAGCAACATATCCTCTGTTAGCGCAAACTTCACCATCGCAGGGCAGCCCCTGCACCAAAAACACGCCTGCAACCAGGCTAGATCGGCTTACCGTGCGTAACTATATGAATAATAAGGATTCTATTTTCTGGCACTCCCTTTGCAATCGCCATAGCAAGATATTCAATGGCGAGGCAGTACATTATGAGCACACAAACAACACTAAAAAGAACACTGGGCAGCTTCCGGCTGTGGGGGATCGCTGTCGGGCTGGTGATTTCCGGGGAGTACTTTGGCTGGAGCTACGGCTGGTCGCAGGCCGGTACGATGGGTTTCCTGATCGTCGCATTACTGATTGCAGCCATGTATTGCGCATTTATCTTCAGCTTTACCGAACTGACCACCGCGATCCCGCACGCAGGCGGCCCTTTCGCTTATGCCTATCGCGCTTTCGGGCCGACGGGTGGGTTTATTGCGGGATTTGCCACCCTGATTGAGTTCGTCTTTGCCCCACCGGCGATCGCCATGGCGATCGGGGCTTATCTGAATGTGCAGTTCCCGTCGCTCGATCCGAAATGGGTGGCCTGCGGGGCGTACATCATCTTTATGGCGCTGAATATTCTCGGCGTGGGGATCGCCGCCACCTTCGAACTGATTGTCACCCTGCTGGCGATTTTCGAACTGCTGGTGTTTATGGGCGTGGTCGCACCGGGCTTCTCCTGGAGCAACTTCACCGCCAACGGTTGGGCGGGCGCCGACAGCTTCAGCGGACTGGCGCTGCCGGGCATGTTCGCCGCGATCCCATTTGCTATCTGGTTTTTCCTTGCCATTGAAGGCGCGTCTATGGCGGCAGAGGAAGCCAAAGATCCGCAACGCACCATTCCGCGTGCGCTGGGCGGCGGTATTCTGACGCTGACCGTGCTGGCGGTAGGCGTGATGATGTTTGCCGGTGGCGTGGGCGACTGGCGTGCGCTGTCCAATATTAACGATCCGTTGCCGCAGGCGATGAAAGTGGTGGTCGGCAACAGCAGCGGCTGGTTGCACATGCTGGTATGGCTGGGCCTGTTCGGTCTGGTGGCCTCTTTCCACGGCATTATCATGGGCTATTCCCGCCAGATTTACTCGCTGGCGCGCGCGGGCTACCTGCCGGCAAGCCTGGCGAATCTGAACCGCAAAACACGCACCCCGCATCTGGCCATCCTCGCCGGTGGCGTAGTCGGGATTGCGGCGATTTTCTCTGACTCGTTAATCACCATCAGCGGGATGCCGCTGACCGCCTGCATTGTGACGATGTCGGTATTCGGGGCTATCGTTATGTATATCACCTCGATGGCGGCGCTGTTCAAACTACGCCGTAGCGAGCCGGAACTGGCGCGCCCGTTTAAAGCGCCGCTGTTCCCGTATGCGCCCGCATTCGCCTTAGGCATGGCGGTGCTCTGCCTGGTGGCGATGGTCTGGTACAACACCCTGCTGGCGCTGATCTTCGCCATTATGATGCTCGGCGGTTATATGTGGTTCCGTAAAACGGCGCACGCCCGCGAACGCGCCAGCCTGGATCCGCAACTGCGCGCGATTTCCTGAGGAGTATCAATGTATCAAACCACTCTGGCGCACCGTACCTACCGGTTCGCCAGCCTCAAAGAACTGATGGCAAAAGCCTCCCCGGCGCGATCCGGGGATGTGCTGGCCGGGGTGGCGGCGCAGTCGGCGGAAGAGCGAATGGCGGCAAAAATCGCCCTCGCGGATGTGCCGCTGCGCGATATCCTCGCCACCCCGTTAATTCCTTATGAAACGGATGAGGTCACGCGCCTTATTCTCGATACCCACGACAGCGCCGCTTTCGCGCTGATTGCCCACCTGACGGTGGGGGACTTTCGCGACTGGCTGCTGGCGGACAGCACCGACACGGCCATGTTGAGCCATGTTGCCCGCGCGATCACCCCGGAAATGGCCGCCGCCGTTAGTAAACTGATGCGCAACCAGGATTTGATCCTCGCAGCCAGCAAATGCAGCGTGATTACCCGCTTTCGTAATACCATCGGCCTGCCGGGTCATCTCAGCGTGCGCTTGCAGCCCAACCACCCGACCGACGACCTGAAAGGTATTGCCGCCAGCATGCTCGATGGGTTGCTGTACGGCGCGGGGGACGCCGTGGTCGGCATTAACCCCGCCAGCGACAGCCTGCCAGTCCTGGAAAAGCTCAATCATATGATGGCGGACATTATTGACCGCTTCGCCATTCCCACACAGTCGTGCGTACTGACCCATGTCACCAACACCGTGCAGTTGATCGAACGCGGCGCACCGGTGGATCTGGTGTTCCAGTCGGTGGCGGGTAGCGAAGCGGCGAACAGCGGCTTTGGCATCAATCTCGCCCTGTTGCAGGAGGCGCACGAGGCGGCGTTAAGCCTGAAACGCGGCACGCTGGGCAACAACGTCATGTATTTTGAAACCGGCCAGGGCAGTTGCCTTTCCGCCAATGCCCATCACGGTGTCGATCAGCAGACCTGCGAGGCGCGCGCCTACGCCGTCGCCCGGCATTTTAACCCGTTGCTGGTGAACACCGTGGTCGGCTTTATTGGCCCGGAATATCTCTACGACGGCAAACAGATCATCCGCGCCGGACTGGAAGACCACTTCTGCGGCAAACTGATGGGACTGCCGATTGGCTGCGATGTCTGCTATACCAACCATGCCGAAGCGGATCAGGACGACATGGACACCCTGCTGACGCTGCTGTGCACTGCCGGGCTCACCTTCCTGATTGGCGTGCCGGGCGCGGATGACATCATGCTCAATTACCAGAGTACCTCGTTTCACGATGCGCTCTACGCCCGCCGCCTGCTGGGGCTTAAACACGCGCCCGAGTTCGCCGCATGGCTTACCCGCATGCAGATTATCGACACCCACGGGCAGCTACGCCTGACCGGTGCGAACCACCCGCTGCTGGCTGCGTTGCCGCAAGGAGCACCTGTATGAACGGTCCCGATGCCTGGACACTGTTGCGCGAATTCACCGATGCGCGTATCGCACTTGGCCGCAGCGGCGCCAGTTTGCCCACGCGCGAAGTGCTTAACTTCGGTCTGGCCCATGCGCAGGCCCGCGATGCCATTCACCAGCCGTTCGACAGCGAAACGCTGGCGCGCCAGTTACATGAACTGGGGTTGAACACGCAGGAGGCGCACAGCGCCGCGCCGGACAGACACACCTATCTCAACCGTCCGGACCTGGGAAGAATGCTCAGCGACGAGAGCCGCCAGACCCTGGCGGAGCGCCGCCCTCCTGCTCACGATCTGTTGCTGGTCATTGGCGACGGATTATCGTCACATGCGGTGCACCGCCAGTCGGTGGGGCTTATCAGCGCCCTGTTGCCCTATTTGCAGACGCTGGGGATTTCACTTGGCCCAGTGGTGCTGGCGCACCAGTCACGCGTGGCGCTGGGCGATGACATCGGCGAAACGCTGGGCAGTAAAGCGGTCGCGATCCTGATTGGCGAGCGCCCGGGTTTATCCTCACCGGACAGCCTTGGCGTTTACCTGACCTGGAAACCCGAGCGGCAGCGCATTGAGTCCGAGCGCAACTGCATTTCAAACATTCGCCCGGAAGGGCTGGGCTACGACGCCGCCGCCTTTAAACTGGCGTGGTTGCTGGAGCAGGCTTTTTTACGCCGCCTGACCGGCGTACGGCTGAAGGACGAAAGCGACAACCCCGCGCTGCATGGTCGGGTTACGCCACGTCTCCCCGCTCACCACTGACAAACCGGCAAAGCGCTTTTCACGAAGCGCTTTCTGTTTTCCCCCTGCGCACGCGCATCGTTAATAACCTTCTGACCCCCTTAACAGGGTATACCTCCGCACCACTTCGCCTCTTTTTAACCTGGCCCGCCAGCCGTTCCTTTTTATAAACCAGCAGAATGTTACATCGCTAAAAATGGCATCAAAACAGGCTTATTATGATAAATATGATTGCGATCACATTTTAATTTTTAATTAAAATTCAATTAATTAACAACAATAAAATCGAATTTATGACAACCGTCATCATAATGACAAACCCCGCCAATTGATCTTTAATGCACACGTGTGCATTACTAATTGCATTCCTGAGCAACATTCACTGTGTGGTGACGCATGGCAACGTGTTTTAACGATCTTTCACTCAACCAGGATGCAATACGCGAGGTTCTGCAGAACATGGGGTTAATCACCCCGCAGGATCCGTTGCAGGTCACACCGCTCACCGGCGGCGTTTCCTCGACGATTTTAAAAATCAGCACGGGCGAGCGGCAATTTTGCCTGAAACAGGCGCTGCCAACGCTGAAAGTCGCCAAAGCGTGGCATGCGCCGCTGGAGCGGGTTTTCGCTGAAATCGACTGGATGAACACCGTCGCCGACATTGCGCCGCAGGCGGTCGCGCATATTCAGGGGGTGGATCGCAGCGCCCTCTGTTTTGTGATGGATTATCTTCCCGCCGGGCACTATGAAAACTGGAAAAACCGCTTACTGGCAGGCGATATTGACGTCGATTTTGCCGCCCGCATGGGCGATGTGTTGGGCATTATCCACCAGCAAACGGCCAATAATACGGCGCTGGAAAAGCAGTTCGCCTACGACGACAACTTTTTTTCGCTGCGTCTGGATCCCTACCTTGGGGAAACCGCCCGGGCTCATCCACGCCATGCCGATCGTATTCTCGCGATCCTCAATCGCACGCAGACCACTCACCGCGCACTGGTGCATGGCGATATCAGCCCCAAAAACATTCTCTGCGGTCCGGACGGCCCGGTGATCCTGGATGCGGAATGCGCCTGCTACGGCGATCCGGCATTCGATTTAGCCTTCTGCCTCAATCATTTCTTACTGAAAACAGTCATTGCGCCCAACAGCGCACAGCAAACACACCTGCTGGCGGCGTTTGAGGCGTTATACCGCGCTTATCTTCGCCGGGTGGACTGGGAAGCGACCAGCGCCGTGGAAATGCGCGTGGCAACGCTGCTGCCCTGCTTACTGCTCGCCAGGGTCGACGGCAAATCCCCGGTGGAGTACCTCAACGATCAGCATACGGCGTTCGTCCGCCGGGCTGGCTGCACCTTACTGGAACAGGCATTTATTCACCTGCACGCGATCCAGGCATTCTGGAGAAAGGAGATTGGGTTATGAGTCGCATTAAAAACGTACGCGGACGCCGCATCTGGGATTCCCGCGGCTGGCCAACGGTGGAAGTGGAAATCCGCCTTGAAAACGGCATAACCGGCCGTGGTCTGGCCCCGGCTGGCGCGTCCTGTGGGACGCATGAAGCCGTTGAACTGCGCGATGGCGGTACGTCACTGGCGGGCAGAGATGTGCAAAAAGCACTGCGGAATATTCACACCCTGATTGCACCAGCGCTGGCGGGTATCGACATCCACGATCAGCAACAGATCGACCGCATTCTGACAGAGCTGGACGGCAGCGGCACATTTTCACGCTTAGGCGGTAATGCCGCGGTCGCCTGCTCGATGGCGGCAATTAACACCGCCGCCGCTGATGCCGGTCTGCCACTGTGGAAATACCTCGCCGGGGATCAAACGGTGGCGCTGCCGCTGCCGCAGATCCAGATTTTTGGCGGCGGCGCGCATGCCGGTCGCCGCATTGATATTCAGGATCTGATGGTCATAGCCACCGGCGCAGACTCTTTCCAGCAGGCGCTGGTGATGACCGCCGAGGTCTATCACAGCGCCGGGCGCATCATGAAACAGCGCGGGCAATTAAACGGCGTGGCCGATGAAGGCGGCTGGTGGCCGGCGTTTTCCAGCAATGAAGAAGCGCTGGATACGCTGGTGAAAGCCATCGAAGGCGCAGGTTTCGTGCCCGGCGAAGAAGTAGCCATCGCGCTGGATATCGCCGCCTCCGAATTCGGCAAAAACGGGCATTACCGGCTGGCGCTGGAGTCCTCCGACTATGATTCCGACGGCATGTGCGAATTGCTGCTCGGCTGGCTGGAGAGGTATCCGATTGTCTCCATTGAAGATCCGCTGGCAGAAGATGATGAACAGGGGCTGATTGCCTTTACCAAAGCCGCCGGGTCACGGGTGCAAATTGTCGGCGACGACTATTTCGTGACCAATGCGCAACGGGTGAAAACGGCGGCGGAAAAAGGCGCCTGTAATGCGGTGTTATTAAAAGCCAACCAGGCGGGCACCCTCAGTGAGTTACGCCAGGCGTTTAGCGAAGCGAAAAAAGCGGGCTACGGCACGATTGTTTCCGCGCGTTCCGGTGAAACCGAAGATCACCTGATTGTGCACCTGGCGCTGGGTCTGAACGCCGGGCAATTAAAAGTCGGCTCAATGGCCCGTTCCGAACGCACGGCAAAATGGAATGAAGCGATACGACTGGAAGATTCGCATCCGCTGGGATTCTTTGGCGTAAACGCGCTTAACCATCAATAACACGCTGACCTTTTTAATTTTCTGATGATGTGAACAGGCGTTACCTCTTCAGGCCCTACACCCTGCTGAACCGAGTCTTTGCAATGTCTGTTCTGGTTGTATGAGTTTTTCCAAATTGTCCAAATACATTGAAGGAGATTCAAATGACCGAGTACAGCAGCGAGGCATTGCCTGCCGCCAGAAAGAAAATTCAGGTAAAGCCCATCGTCCAGGTGGGCGCAGGCAACGCGCTCGAAATATATGATTTTATGGTGTACGGCTATTATGCCCGTTATATTTCGCAGGCCTATTTCCCGTCCGATAATGAATATGTGTCATTAATGCTCACCTTAATGACCTTTGCATTAGGCTTTTTCGCCCGCCCCTTTGGCGCAATTATCTTAGGCGCATATACCGACCGTCACGGACGCCGCAAAGGGTTAATTATGGCGCTGACGTTAATGTCGATCGGTATTTTGTGTATTGCTCTGACGCCAACCTATTCCGCGATTGGTATTGCCGCGCCCATCATTGTTATTTTTGGCCGTTTGTTACAGGGCTTCTCCGCAGGCGCTGAACTGGGTGGCGTGGTGGTTTATCTGGCGGAGATTTCCCCGCCAAACCGCCGCGCGTTTTACACCTGCTGGCAGGTCGGTTCACAGCAGTTTGCGGTGATGGCCGCCTCGCTGATTGGCCTTGTCATGCTCTACACCCTGGAGACCAAAGATTTGCATGACTGGGGCTGGCGCGTTCCGCTGCTAATCGGCTGTGCGGTGATCCCGCTGATGTTCTGGCTGCGTAGCAATCTGCAAGAAACCGAGGTCTTTGCGAAGAAGAAAACCACGCCGTCCGTCAAAGAGATCTGCACCAGCCTGATCACCGGTTGGCGGGTGATTGTCACCTGCATGGGGATGGTCGCCATGGCTACCGTCACCGCCCAGACCGTGACCACCTATGCGCCGACCTTTATCAAGAGCCTGAATCTCGGCGAACACGTCGGCTTTATCACCCTGTTTTTTGTCGGCTTGTCGATCCTGTTCTGGCTGCCGATTACCGCCATGATCGCCGACCGCGTCAACCGAAGAACCATGCTGATTGTTGTCACGCTGGTCGGGGCCATTTCGGCCTGGCCGCTGCTCTCATGGCTGGCGGCCGATCCGACGGTGTTCAAATTTGTGGTGTTTGAACTGTGGTTCTCTTTTATGTACGCCTGCTATAGCTCGGTACAGGTGGCAGCGATGGTGGAACTGGTTCCGGCCCATGCCCGCACGGCCGGTTACTCCTTCGCCCAGGCGGTGGCGGCAGCGGTGCTCGGCGGACTGACACCGGCAATTTGCACCTGGCTCAACCATACCTTTAACAGTAATGCGATGGTGGGTGTATGGCTGGGCTTTAACGCCGTGCTCAGTTTGATCGCGGTCCTGACGCTCGATCACAAAAAAACCGCCCGCAACCAGACCATGGAATTGCATTAAAAAAGTGCTTACCACCCGGCAGTGCATCGACTAAGTTGATGTACTGCCGAGTAAAAAACCAAATGGGTAATGTATGAAAATTGTTGTGTTAGATGGCGGTGTGCTTAACCCCGGCGATCTGTCTTGGGAGAAGCTGGAACAACTGGGGACCGTTGCCGTTTACGACGACACCCCTGCGGAGCAGGTCGCCGAACGGCTTGGTGATGCCGATGTCGCGATCACCAATAAAGTGGTGCTGAACGATAACGTGTTCCGCCAGTGTCCAAACCTGACGTTTATTGGCGTGACGGCCACCGGCTATAACGTGGTGGATATCGCCGCGGCAAAAGCGCGGGGGATCGTGGTCTCCAACGTTCCCACCTACGGCACCGCCACGGTGGCGCAATTTACCACCGCGTTGATGCTCGAATTGTGCAACCGCGTTGGCGAACACGATGCCGATGTCCACGCGGGCGGCTGGAGCACGCGCAATACATGGTGCTACTGGCTACAACCGATGATCGAAGTGGCCGGGAAAAATGTCGGCATTATTGGTTATGGCCGCATCGGTCAGGCCTTCGGCGCAGTGGCGCAAGCGCTCGGCATGAACGTACTGGCCTGTTCGCAGGGGCAAAAAAACCTGCCGGAAAGCGACAACCTGCGCTATGTCGACCTCGACACCGTGTATGCCGAAGCGGATGTGATCAGCCTGCACTGCCCGCTGACGCCGGAAACTAAAGGCATGATCAATCGCCAGGCGCTGCAAAAGATGAAGAAAACCGCCCTGCTGCTCAACGCCTCGCGCGGCGATCTGGTCAATGAAGCGGATCTTGCCGCCGCACTCAACGCGGGGCGGATTGCCGGGGCGGCGGTCGACGTGCTCTCCCGCGAGCCCGCCCAGCCGGAAAACCCGCTGCTGACGGCAAAAAACTGCCTGATCACCCCGCATATCGCCTGGGCGTCGGTTGAAGCGCGCGGTCGTATCCTGTCGACAACGGTAGAGAACGTCGCCGCGTTTTGTCACGGCAAGGCGCAAAACCGGGTCGATGTTTAATGTTAACCCACACAAGGAGTTGTCCGCGTGGAAAACA
The DNA here is from genome assembly GCF_050587465.1 of Kosakonia sp. N21. NCBI lineage: Bacteria > Pseudomonadati > Pseudomonadota > Gammaproteobacteria > Enterobacterales > Enterobacteriaceae > Kosakonia > Kosakonia sp. N21. The sequence goes on from NZ_JBOBHR010000002.1 coordinate 581,253, forward strand.
GCATCAGAACGGCTGGCGATCTTCTGCGCCAGGCTTATGAAAGCGGCGTCGCGCGTGAACCGATACGCAGTCTCGTCGACGATGAAAACCTCGCCACCGCCTATCAGGTGCAGGACTATAACGATAAACAATGGCAGGCGCAGGGTCGCCGCCGGGTCGGACGGAAGCTGGCGCTGACCAACAAAGCCGTGCAGCAACAGTTCGGCATTTCGCAAGCGTGCCACGGCACTCTCTATGCCGATATGGTGCTGACCGACGGCGCAGAGATCACCCAACGCGCACTGAGCGATCAGCGTGTAGAGACGGAAATCGCCGTGGTGCTGAAAAAAGATCTCACCCACAGCCAGCATACCGTGCTCGACATTATTGATGCCTGCGACTACCTGCTGGCGGCCTTTGAGATCGTCGACAGCCGGATGATCGACTGGAACGTTAACGCCTGCGATTTTGTCGCTGACAACACCTCCGCAAGCCTGGTGGTGCTCGGTACCAAACCGGTGTACCTGAATGCGTGTGATATTACCCGCTGCGTAATGACCACCAAACGCGGCGATGAGGTGGTATCGGAAGGGCTGGCGACCAACTGCCTGGGTCACCCGCTGCATGCCATGGTCTGGCTGGCGGATGAGATGGTGCGCGCGGGTAAACCCCTGCGGGCCGGTGAATTTGTCATTACCGGCGCGATGGGACCGGCGATTTCCGCCAAACCCGGCGATGTTTTCACGGCCGAACTCAGCGGTATTGGCGCGATCTCCGCACGTTTTGCCCGGTAAAGGACAACGCAGGAAACGTCCCCCTCACGTTTAAGGAGCCACGATGGAACTCAAAAAAAACGCGTTCAAACAGGCCATCCGCCAGGGTCAGTTGCAACTGGGACTGTGGACGCAACTGGGCAGCGCGATCACCAGCGAAATCCTTTCCGGCTGCGGTTACGACTTTATCGGACTCGACGCGGAACACGGCCCCAGCGAGTTTATGGAAATCTATGCGCAATTACAGGCGTGTGCTGCCGGAGGGCCTTCGCAGCCCATTGTGCGCATCCCCAACCACGATGCATCACTGATCAAGCGCTACCTGGATGCCGGGGTGAACACGCTGATGGTGCCGCAGGTCGATACCGCCGAACAGGCGCAAGCGCTGGTCTCCGCCGTGCGTTATCCGCCGCATGGCGTGCGCGGGTATTGCGGCGCGCCGCGCGCGTCCGGCTTCGGGCGGATCAAAAATTACGCCACCGCCTGCGATGCGGAGATCTGTCTGATCGTGATGCCGGAAACCCGGCAGGCGCTGGAAAATATTGAAGCGATGGCGGCTATTGAAGGGGTGGACGCCTTCTTTATTGGCCCCGGCGATCTGGCCGCCAGTCTGGGCTATATCGGCCAACCTATGCACCCGGAGGTGATCCGCGTGATTGAAGAGACCGGCAGACGGATACAGGCGGCAGGCAAAGTGGCAGGTATTCTGTGTACCGATGATGCGCAAACCCGCCGCTACATTGATGCGGGCTTTAAAATAGTGGCGATTGGCTCCGATCAGGGGCTGCTGCTAAAAGGCGCGGAAAAGCTGCTGGCGACGTTCAGATAGTTTCCTCGAAGCACTTTATATTGGCGTTTCATTCCGGATGTCAGCCTGGCTTGCATCCGGTTTTTTTACGTTTAACGCCGTGGCGTAAAGGCGCTGGTTGAGCCGCCCGGAACCAGTTGCGGCGTAAAAATGTGGCTCTGCGTGGCGGCATAAAACGCCTCCGGCGTCACCGGCGTTTCCGCGCTCATCCACTGGCGAATGATCGCCACGCAGGCACTGGCAATCTCCGTTTCCGGTAGCGTAATGGTGGTCAGCTTCACGTCCAGCAAGCTCCCCCACGACACATCACCGTACGCCACCAGCGACAGATCGTCAGGAATGCGAATGTTCTGCGCTTTCGCCGCCAGCAGAATGCTCATCGCATAGCGCGGACTGCCGAGCACCAGTGCGCTCGGCGGGTTGGCCGATCCCATAATGCGCGCAAACGCCTCGCCGCCAAACGCCGCCTGTGGCGGCCCCATTGCGATGACATCCTCAAGTGCGGCCTGCTCCTCTGCGCTGAACCCTTGCAGGAACCCCTGCAAACGTTCCGCGCCGGTGCTTAATGCCAGCGATGAGCCAATGTAGCCAATGCGCGAGTGCCCCAACCCGCGCAGATGCTGTACCGCAAGGTGAATGCCATAACGATCGTCAATGGCTATCACCGGTGCGGGTAAACTGTCGTGTCGGCGTAATAGCTGAACGGCATTCGTGCGCAACAGCAGCTCGCGGCTCTCGTCCAGCGGGCTGGCCGTCGGGGCGAAAATAATACCGTCCACCCGCGCCGTCATTAAGCGGCGCAGCACGGTATGCTCCATCTCCGGTTTATCGCCGGTGATCGCCAGCATCATTTGCCAGCCCTGCTCCGCCGCCTGGTGGGCAATGGCATTGGTGATGGTAATAAAAAAGTCGTTTTGGATATCAGGAATGACTAAACCAAATGCGCCGGTACTGGCATTACGCAATGCCCGGGCGGCGCTGTTGGGAATATAGCCATACTCCCTGGCGGCCTGTAATACGCTGTTTTTTGTCGCCTGACTGATCGCAGGATGATCGTTTAACGCACGGGAAACCGTGGTGTGCGATAAGCCCAGAATGGCAGCCAATTTTTTGATTGTCACCGCGTTACCTTCATATCGTCCTTTTGCCTTAAGAATATCAGCCATTGATATGAATCTCGCCCTCTTTATAACCGCAGAGAGCGAGGAAAAAGACGCGGGTGGCAATGTATGTGGCGGGGATTGCTCAGAGCATCTGCAAATAGATCTTCCGCAGCAACAAGGTGACAGGTCCGGGTTTCCCGTCACCGATAGTCTGCCCGTCCACCGCGATCACCGGCCAGACAAAGGTCGTCGCCGAACTGATAAACACCTCACGGGCATTGCGCGCCTCCTCCGGGGTGAACAACCGCTCCTCGATCGTCACGCCGTGCTCCTCCGCCAGCCGCACCAGCGCTTTACGGGTAATCCCGTGCAGAATGCTGTTGCTGAGCGGGCGGGTTACCACGGTGTTGTCCGCCTGCACGATATAGCAGTTACAGGAGCTGCCCTCGGTGATATAGCCATTTTCCACCAGGAAGGCGTCATCCGCGCCTTGCGCTTCGGCAAAGGCTTTCGCCATGCAGGGCGCAAGCAACTGCACGGTTTTAATATCCCGCCGCTGCCAGCGAATATCCGGGCAGGTCACCACGCGAATCCCCTTACTGGCGGCAGGATGATCCACCACCGCACGCGCCTGCGTAAACAGCACCAGCGTGGGGGGCGTGTCAGCAGGCGGATAGTGAAAATCACGATCGCCGCCGTTACCGCGCGTCAGTTGCAGGTAGATGCCCCCTTCCTGTAGCGCATTTTCCACAATCAGCCGCTGGTGAATGTCACGCAGAGCGCGTTCATCCAGTTGCAGCGTTAAACCCAGCTCGGCGCAGGAGCGCACCAGACGCGCATAGTGGCCGTTAAAATCGACCAGCTTCCCGTTAACCACCGCCGTGACTTCATACACCGCGTCGGCAAATAAAAACCCGCGATCGAAAACCGATATTTTCGCCGCCTCTTCCGGCAAAAACTCGCCGTTCACATATACCGTGCGTGACATCACCCTCTCCTTGATTTACGGCGTCAGCCCCACAGGGCTGGCGTCGGGGGAAAAAGTTCGCTGCCTTCATAATGCAGCCCATGTTCGCGGTCTTTCGCCAACAGCAAAGGACCGTCGAGATCGACAACGCTCGCGCCTTGCGCCACCACCACCGCAGGCGCCATCGACAGCGAGGTCGCCACCATACAGCCCACCATCACCTGTAACCCCAGCCGCCCGGCTTCCGCCTTTACGCGCAGCGCTTCGGTTAACCCGCCACTCTTGTCGAGCTTGATGTTGACCATCTCATAGCAGCCAGCAATGCGCGCCAGCGACGCCACATCGTGGCAGGACTCATCGGCGCACAGCGGAACCGGGTGCGGCAGTTGCGCCAGCACCGCATCTTTACCCGCCGGGAGCGGCTGTTCAATCAGCGTGACGCCAAGCTTGCCAAGCGCAGTGGCCTGTTGCAGGTAAAGATGTTCATCCCACCCTTCGTTGGCATCGACAATCAGCCGCGCATGCGGCGCGCCTTCACGTACCGCCGCAACGCGAGCGCCATCCTGATTATCGGCCAGTTTCAGCTTCAGCAGAGGGCGCCAGGCGTTTTCCCGCGCCGCTTGCTGCATCTTTTCGGGCGTATCCAGCGACAGGGTATACGCGGTCTGCAAATGATGCGGCGGCTGGCTGGCAGTGCGTTGCCAGATGGTCTGCCCGGTGAGTTTACACTCCAGATCCCAGAAGGCGCAGTCCAGCGCATTTCGCGCCGCCCCCGCCGGGAGCGCAAGCTGCAACGCGTCGCGGGTCATGCCGTTCGCCAGCGCCGCACGCATCTGCTCAATCTGCGCTATCACGCTCTCGACCGACTCGCCGTAACGGGCATATGGCAGACACTCCCCGCGCCCGGTAACGCCATTAACCGTTAAGGCCACCGCCACCACATCCGCAACGGTGCGACTGCCGCGGGCAATGGTGAACGCCTGGCGCAGCGGCCAGCGTTCATGTGCAACCGAGAGTTCCATTACAGCGCCGCCAGCGCATCAACGATCGCCCCGACGCCCTGGCGGAACGGATCGACCACCGGCAGACCGAGGCGTTGTTGCAGCGCGTCCATTAACGCACAGGCTTGCGCCTCGTCCAGCGCGGCGGTATTGACGGAAACGCCCACAAACCGGGCATGCGGATTGGTCAGCTGCGCCATTTTCAGGCTTAACGCCATGCAATCACTGAGGTCGGGAATCGGGTAATCGACACCGCGCATATGCGTGCGGGTCGGTTCATGGCACAGCACCAGCGCATCCGGCTGCGCACCGTGGATAAGCCCGGTGGTCACTCCCGCGAATGACGGGTGAAACAGTGACCCCTGACCTTCGATGATATCCCAGTGGTCGGCATCGTTATCCGGCGACAGCGTTTCCACTGCGCCAGAGACAAAATCGGAGACCACCGCATCGATGCTGACCCCGCTGCCGCTGATCAGAATGCCGGTCTGCCCGGTAGCGCGAAAGGTCGCTTTACCGCCGCGCGCCAGGATCGCTTTTTCAATGGCCAGCGCGGTATACATCTTGCCGCAGGAGCAGTCCGTTCCCACCGGCAGCAGTCGCTTACCGCTGCGTTTGCGCCCGCTGGCGACCGGATAGTGCTGAGTCGGATGGCGCACATCGAACAGTGAGCGCCCGAGGCGATCGGCCAGTGCTTTTAATTCCGGGACATCGGCCAGCTTATTATGCAGCCCGGCCGCCAGGTCCAGACCGCTTTCCAGCGCCTGGCTGAGAATAGAGACCCAGGCCGGAGAAATAACGCCGCCACGGTTAGCAACGCCCACGACCAGCGTTTTCGCACCGGCTTTTACCGCTGCGTTAATATCCATATCCGGGACATGACAATCTGCATGGCATTCCGCCATCCGGTATTGGCCTACGCAATATTCCGGGTGCCATTGTTTAATCCCATCGGCAACTTTCGCCGCCAGTTGATCGTGCGCATCACCAAGAAAAAGCAGATAGGGCTTTTGAATATTCATTATTTACCGTCCTCAGAATAAGGCTGAACAAAATAATTAACGCAGAAATAACATTTCCGAAAAAACAGGTAATAAACTGACTGCCAATACAAAATAACAAGGGTTTTATTATTGTCAATAGCGGCAATAACAGGCGTTATTTACCATATTAATTGCGATTATCTGGTTTTTTATTCTGTCTATGCGTTTATTAAAATCCGCAAAAAATATTTTCTTTCTTAAATCCACGCATCGCCTTCATAACACCAGATAATTATTTTGATCCCTCTCACAATGATGGTATTCGCGCACCAACAAAGCGCATACGCACTATTTTAGCGCGCCAAAACGGTGCTATTGCGCCCGTTAAATCTATAAGAAGAATGGATGAGAAAAATCTAATTAATGGATGTAAGGTTGATTTCGTTATTGACAGTAAAACCCTTCGTAATTTAGCGCCATAAATCAAAAACATTATGCGTTATTGACTATTTCTCCAGGCGCATCGGTATTCATCAGTGTTACGCAGTAATTGATGGTTAAACATAAACAATCAACTGACGGACGGTGAGGTAACAATGAAGAGTTTTTGTGGGAAAGTCTCTTTAATGGCAGTACTGGTCTCTGGCCTGGTGGGCGCACACAGCGCGCTGGCGGCGGAAGTGAAAATCGGCGTGGTGCTGCCACTTAGCGGTGCACTGAGCGGTTACGGCCAGCCGTCGCAAAAAGGTCTGGAGCTGATCCAGGGCATTACGCCGACGCTGAAAAACGGCGATACCATCAAACTGGTGGTGATCGACGACAAGAGCGACAAGGTGGAAGCCGCTAACGCCATGCAGCGCCTGGTTTCCAGTGATAAAGTCGACGCCGTCATTGGCGAAGTCACCTCCTCCAACACCCTGGCGATGGTCAAAATCGCCGATGACACCAAAACGCCGCTGGTCTCCTCTACCGCCACTAACGACCGCGTCACCCGTAACCACCCGTATGTCAGCCGCGTTTGCTTCTCCGACAGCTTCCAGGGCGTGGTCGGCGCGAACCTTGCGTCCCGCGATCTGAACGCCAAAACGGCCGCCATCGTGTTTGACAGCAGCAACGACTACTCCGTCGGCCTGGCAAAAGCCTTCCGCACGCAGTTCCTGAAAAACGGCGGCACCATTCCAATCGAAGTGCAGGCACCGTCGGGCAGTAAAGACTTCAAAGCGCAGCTCTCCAGTGTGAAAGCCAAAAACGTCGACATGATCTACATGCCTATCTACTACACCGAAGGCGCATTGATTGCCGTTCAGGCCAAACAACTCGGTCTGGATAAACCGGTGGTCGGTGGCGATGGGCTGGCGGCGGATCCGGTGTTCTTTGATGTGGGTAAAGACGCGGTTAACGGCTATATGACCACCGATTACTACTCGCCAAACGCCAAAGAACAGACGCCTTCCGGCGAAGCGTTTATCAAAGCGTGGGAAGCGAAATTTAACTCTCCGACCCACACCTGGGGCGCGATGGCAGCCGATGCCTACAACGTGATCGTCAACGCCATGAACCAGTGTAATGACCCGCGCGACCGCGTGTGCGTTAACGAAAAAATCCGCGCCACCAAAGACTTCCAGGGCGTGACCGGCGTACTGACGCTGAAAGATGGCGATGCGGTGCGCAGCGCGGTGATCAATGAAGTGAAAGATGGCCAGCTCGCCTTTAAGACCGTGGTTAATCCCTAACGCAGTGACAGGCCGTTGTTAACAAGAGGTGCTTCAATGGATGGTGCCATTTTTCTCCAGCAGGTGGTCAACGGCATGAGTCTGGGCGGCATGTACGCACTGATCGCCATTGGCTACACCATGGTTTACGGGGTGCTGCGCCTGATCAACTTCGCCCATGCGGACGTCATGATGGTCGGCGCATTCGCTACCCTGTTTCTGTTCTCGTCAATTGGGCTACCCTTTGGGGTAGCCATTTTGCTGACCCTCGGTTTATGCGGCCTGCTGGGCATGTTTATTGACCGGGTCGCCTACCGCCCTCTGCGCCAGGCGTCGAAAATCTCGATGCTGATCACCGCCATCGGGGTGAGCTTTTTTCTCGAAAACCTGTTCAACGTCCTGTTTGGCGGCAGCTCCCGCTTCTTCTCGGCACCGGACTATTTCAACAGCACCCTGACCTTCGGGCAGATAATCATCACCAACGTGGCGTGGATCGTGCCGTTGATCACCGTCCTGTTGCTGTTGGCGATCCTCTGGCTGCTCTATCGCACCCGCTACGGCATGGCGATCCGCGCGGTGGCGTTTGACGTGAACACCGTGCGGCTGATGGGCATCGACGCCAACCGGATCATTTCGCTGGTCTTTGCATTGGGCAGCAGTCTTGCCGCGCTGGGCGGCGTGTTCTACTCCATCAGTTACCCGACAATTGACCCGTTAATGGGTGTGCTGATTGGCCTGAAAGCCTTTGCGGCTGCGGTGCTTGGCGGGATAGGAAGCGTGACCGGCGCGGTGCTCGGCGGCTTTATTCTTGGCTTTACCGAAGTGGTCGCCGTCGCCCTCTTTCCTGAACTGGGCGGCTATAAAGACGCCTTCGCCTTTATGTTCTTGATTCTGGTCTTGCTGTTCCGCCCGGTTGGCATTATGGGTGATGAACGTCTGGAAAGGAGCCGTTTCTGATGCGCAACCCCACAACGACGCTTGCCGCGCAGGGGCGCAATCTGCTGATTATCCTCATCACCATTGCGCTGCTGGTCGCCATCAATACGCTGTTTAACGATTACATTGTCCGGGTGATCAGCACCGTTTTCGTCTTTATGATCCTCGCGGTCAGCTACAACCTGATCAACGGCGTTACCGGGCAGTTATCGCTGGAGCCAAACGGTTTTGTCGCCGTGGGCGCGTATGTCACCGCGCTGTTTATTCTCTCCAGCGACAGCAAACTGGATATGTTCGAAATGGCGGCTCCCAGTCCCTTTATTATGCTGCTGCACGCCAGCTTCCTGCCGGCGTTGTTGATAAGCGGCCTGTGCGCCGCAGCGCTGGCGGTGTGCCTGGCTTTCCCGGTGTTTCGCGTGCGCGGCGACTATCTGGCGATCGTCACGCTGGGCTTCGGGTTCATCATCAAGATCCTCGCGATTAATAACCCGCAAATTACCAACGGCGCGATTGGGCTCAACGATATTCCGCAGCAGCCGCATTTGCTGTTCTGGTGCGGGCTTATCGCCCTGCTTGCCACCGGGATGATCCTACAACTGGTGTGGTCAAAGTACGGCCGCATGATGAAGGCCATCCGCGATGATGAAGATGCCGCCATTGCGATGGGCATCAATACGTTCCGCATTAAAACCTGCGCCTTTGCCACCAGCGCCTTTTTTGAAGGGATTGGCGGCGGTTTGCTGGCGTCGCTGCTGACCACCATCTCGCCGGGGTTGTTCGACTTTATGCTCACCTTCCAGTTGCTGATCATCATTGTGCTCGGTGGACTGGGCAGCACCACCGGCGCGCTGCTCGGCACCATTGTGGTGGTCGGCAGCGGCGAGTGGCTGCGTTTTCTCGATCAGCCACTGTCGCTGTTTGGTCACGATCTGGGTTCCTATCCTGGGCTGCGCATGGTGGTGTTCTCCCTGCTGCTGCTGCTGATCATGTTGTTCGCCCGCGAAGGGCTGCTCGGCAAGAAAGAGATCTGGCAATTACGCAAAAGGAGCCGCCATGACAGCCAGTAACGTCATTTTGCAAGTGCAGGACATTGTGATGCAGTTTGGCGGGCTGCGGGCCATCGACGAGGTGAGTTTTCACGTCGACGAAGCTGAGATCTTCGGCCTGATTGGCCCGAATGGCGCGGGCAAAACCACCCTGTTTAACGTGATTACCGCCAACTATAAACCCACCAGCGGCAGCGTGACGCTGGCGGGGAAATCCATCAAAGGACTGAAGCCTAACCAGGTGGTGAATGCCGGCATTGCGCGCACCTTTCAGAACATCCGGCTGTTTAATTCCATGACGGTGCTGGAGAACGTGATGGTCGGGCTGGATCACGCCAGCCGCTACTCCCTGCTGGAAGCGGCGCTGCATATTGGCCGCTATTTCCCGGCTGAACGCGCCGCGCGGGCAAAGGCGATGGAACTGCTGGCCTACATCGGTATTGCCGACTATGCCAACGTGCAGGCCACCAACCTGAGCTACGGCAACCAGCGCAAAGTGGAGATCGCCCGCGCACTGGCCACAGCGCCAAAACTGCTGTTGCTGGATGAACCCGCCGCCGGGATGAACCCGAAAGAGACCGAAGATCTGGCCGGGCTGATTTTCCGCATGCGCAAGGATTACCAGTTAAGCGTGTTGTTGATTGAGCATGATATGCCATTCGTTAATGCGCTCTGCGAGCGCGTGATGGTGCTGGAGTACGGCAAGCCGTTGTTCAGCGGTTTGATGGCGGACGCGATCCAACATCCGGAGGTGATCTCCGCCTACCTGGGAGAGGTACGTTATGCTTAGCGCACGCGAGTTAAACGTCTTTTACGGCGTCATTCAGGGGCTAAAAGGGGTGGATATTGACATCCATGACCGGGAGATCGTCACCCTGATCGGCAGCAACGGCGCGGGGAAAACCTCCACGCTGAACGGCATTGTAAATATGGTGCGCTCCACCGGCACGGTGAACTTTCTCAATGAGGATATCTCGCGCAGCCAGACGCACCATATTGTGCGAAAAGGACTGGCGCTGGTGCCGGAAGGCCGAAAAATCTTCACCAACCTGACCATCGAAGAGAACCTGCGGATGGGGGCCTATAACAATCTGGCGAATTTCACCCGCCTGCGGGATCGCATGTTTACCCTCTTCCCGCGCCTGAAAGAGCGGCGTAAACAGATGGCGGGCACCCTGAGCGGCGGTGAACAGCAGATGCTGGCGATAGCCCGCGCGCTGATGAGCGAGCCGGTATTGCTGATGCTCGATGAACCGAGCCTTGGCCTTGCGCCCAAGATTGTCGGCGAGTTGTTTACCACCCTTCGCCAGTTGCGCGACGAGAACATCACGATTCTGCTGGTGGAGCAAAACGCCACGGCGGCACTGACCATTGCCGATCGGGCTTATGTGCTGGAAAACGGCAAAATCGTGCTGAGCGGCGCGGCGCAGGAGGTGTTAGCCAACCCGGATGTGAAAAAGATGTACCTTGGCGGGTAGCGCCCGGATGGAGCCGCAACCCGGCGTTTTTGGCGTTACGGCTTGTTTTTACACGTTATCCGCCGCGGTTTTCTCCAGCAGCCAGTCGCGGAAATCGTAGCAAACCGGCTGCAAAATGGCGGCTTTATCATAGACCAGCGCCATATTGCCGCCCGGCAACCGGGGCGCGTGAAGCAACCGGTGCGACACCCATTCCGCAGCGGCATGCGCCTCATGACACACGGCAAAATCGATCCCTTCACTGCGCAGATCAACGGTGCGGTGGGTGGTGTTAATGATCACTTCCACCCCCGGATGATAGTACTCAAAGCCCCTCAGGCGGGGTAACAGCCACTGGCTGGCGATCTCGGCCGTACAACTGACGGTCACCGTCGTCTGCCAGCCGGAGTCCATCAGCCGCTGCGTCGCCCTGGAGAGTTGATTAAACGCAGGCTGGATCTCGCGCAGATAGATCTGCCCTTCCGTCGTCAGCGTCAGAAAACGCGGGCCGCGCATAAACAGCCGCACATTGACCCAGGCTTCCAGTTTGGCGATTTGCTGACTCACCGCGCTGGCGGTGATGTGTAACTCTTGCGCCGCCTCTTTCATACTCCGGTGTCGTGCTACAGCTTCAAAACAGATCAGCGCCTGCAGGGGCGGTAAGGTCATCGCAGATCTCCGCTTCAGTTCATCACACTAAACTGTAGCAAAAATACGCGGTTGTCATCCTCCCTGCGCCCGCCCGCGCTACGCCTGTCAGGCGGAAAGAAAGACCTGCGGCGCATCACCGCCCGGGTGTTCGCCGACCAGCACGTCTGCGCCATACCATTTGGCAATGACCGCGCGCTGGATAACCGCTCCCGGAGCGCCCTGCGCCACCAGCTTGCCGTTATGCAATAACAGGATGCGGTCCGCCCACAGCGCAGCCAGATTCAGATCGTGCAGCACGGCGCAGACATGCAGTTTTCCTTTCTGCGTGAGCCGCTTCAGTAAGCGCAATAACTGCTGCTGATGGTAGAGATCCAGCGCCGAGGTGGGTTCATCCAGAAATAACCAGCCTTCAGGAGCATCGTCACGCCAGAGTTGCGCCAGGCTGCGCGCCAGTTGTACCCGCTGCTGTTCACCGCCGGATAGGGTGGTATAACGCCGTCCGCATAACGCATCGCAACCGGTCAGCGCCAGCACCTGCTGCACAATTTCTCGCTCGCCTTTTTGCCCCCAGGGCGCACGGCCCATGGCGACAATCGCCTCCACGGGCCAGTCGAACCCCGGTTGCGTGTGTTGCAACATCACTGCGCGATGGCGGGAGAGCGCCGCAGGCGACCACTGGCTGAGCGCGCGCCCGGCAAGTGAGCACTCCCCCGCTGCTGTTGGAAGGTAACCAGTCAACAAGCGTAGCAGCGTTGACTTCCCTGCACCGTTAGGGCCAATGAGCGCCACCCTTTCACCGCATGTCAGCGTTAACGACACATCCTCAATCAGTTGCCGTGCGCCAACCTTCAGGTGCAAATGGGTGGCGGTTAACGTGTTATCCACGTGCAGTTCTCCTTTGTCGGAAGATCAGCCACAAAAACCAGGGCGCGCCCAGCAGGCTGGTAAGCAGACCCACCGGCATCTCGGCAGGCGCAACCACCGTGCGTGCGACCGTGTCGGCAATCAGTAGCAAACCGGCCCCTGTCAATAACGAACCCGGCACCAGCCCGCGGTGATCCGGCCCCAGCCAGATGCGCATCAGATGCGGCACCACCAGTCCGACAAAGCTGATAATGCCGCTGATCGCGACTGCCGTGGCCACCAGCAGCGCGCTGCACACCAGCAGTAACCGCTGAAGCGCAGGAACATTGACGCCGAGGTAGTGCGCCTCTTCCTCCCCCAGTTGCAGCAGATTAAGCGGCTGCGCCACCTTCCAGATCACCACCGAAGCGGGGAGGATCAGCGTTGCAGCCACCCCCAGCGTTAGCCACTCTGTCTGCCCGAGACTGCCCATTCCCCACTGCGAAAGTTGACGTAGCTGCGCGTCGTTACTGATCCACGACAGCACTCCCACCCCGGCGCCACACAGCGCATTAATGGCAATCCCCACCAGCAACAGGCGCGACAGCCCGCTCTCCGCTGTTTTGCTGAGCAGATAAATCACCACCATCACCGACAGACTGCCAATAAATGCTGCCAGCATCGGTGCGTACAGCGCGACCAGCATCGGAACCGACACCGGCAGCACCAACCAGCACGCCACCATCAGCGACGCGCCGCCGCTGATGCCCAACAACCCCGGGTCGGCAAGTGGGTTACGAAACAGCCCCTGCATCACACAGCCGGAGAGCGCCAGCGCCGCGCCGACCAGTAACGCCAGCAGCACGCGCGGCAGACGGATGGTCAGCCAGATCTGACGCAGTCCCTCATCCCCCGCAGACCATAAGCTTGCAAGCGGCAAGTGCATCGCCCCCTGGGTGGTCGCCAGCATCGTCACCCCCAACAGCAGCAGAAACAGTCCCCAGAGTATGCGGGACACGGCGCGACTCATTCTGGCGTGTGCTCCGCTTTACGGCGCAACTCCAGCACCGCGTGCGGCGTACTCAGGCCAAACCCCAGCAGCGCCGTATCATCAATGATCAGCGCCTGTTTATTGCGCCCGGCGGGGGTTTGCGCCAGACCGGGCAGCGCCCAGAGACTCGCTTCACCGCCCATACTTTTCACCCCGTCGGCGGAGATCACCACCAGGTCCGGTTTGCTGGCGATCACCCCTTCCTGCGACAGGGCGCGGTAATGGGCAAAGCCCTGCATCGCATTCTGCAAACCTGCCGCGCGGATAGCGCCGTCCGCCGCCGTTTCCTGCCCGGCGACCATCGCCCCCATGCCGCCATGACTGAGAATAAACAACACCCGCTTATTCACCGGCTGCGCGGGCAGTGCGGCAATCTCCGCTGCCAGTGTTTTACGCACCGCGTCGCCTGCGGCGGTGCGCCCGATGGCCGCCGCAATCACCGCGACTTTTTTATCGATATCCGCCAGCGTGTAGCCGCCCGGCACGGAGACCACCCGGACATGGTTCTCCTGCACTTTTTGCAGCACCTGCGACGGCTGCGCCTGGGCGCTTGCCAGCACCACGGTCGGGCGTAGCGAGAGAATGCCTTCCGCGTTGAGCTGCCGCAGATACCCCACATCCGGCACTGTTTGCGCCTGCGCAGGCCAGGTGCTGGTGCTGTCGCGCCCCACCAGTTGCGCCTGCGCGCCCAGCCCGTACACAATGCCGGTGACGTCGCCGCCAAGGGAGACGATTTTCTCCGCCGCCGCGCTGACCGCCAGCGGCAGCGCTAACAGCAACATCAGTACTGTTTTCATGCTGCTTTTCCTTTGCCGATCAGGGCATCAATCTGTGCTCGCCACTGCGCTTGTTCCGGCTGACCTTCGCTGCGCTGACCATACAGTTGCGCTATCTGCACGCCATCGTCGGCGAAGAGCTCAAGGCTGGTGACATGACCGCCGTCGGTCGGCTTGCGGGTGATCCAGCATTCGGCGATCCCCGCGTCGCGCAGATGCAGGGTGAAGGTTTCGTTGAAAATGTTGATCCACCCTTTCATCGGCGTCAGCTTCTCCAGCACGCCGGTAAAAATCTGTACGCAGCCGCGATTCCCCACGAAGATCATGATTTCATTGCCGTCCTGCAATACGTTCTCCAGCAGGGTCGGCAGCGCGTCATTGCTGACCTGGCAGGCCAGATCGTCGCCCACCAGCCGGAACGCCTGCTGACGGGAGAGGTTGTACTTTTTCAGTAACCCGAAAAACTGGTGGACATCGGTCATCGCCCGCCACGCCTGATCCAGCGCGGTAGCGTCGGCGGCGTGCGCATACTGAGTCGCTTTGGCGGCGACGATCGTCAACGGCTGCGCAGAGGTGGCGCGAAAACGGGTGATCACCGCGTCCCATGCCGCCATATCGGTACGCGCCGTGGTGTAAACCTTCAGTAGCGCATCTCCCTGGCGGTCGAAAAACTGAATGCTCTGACGCTCGCCGCGCGGGCTTTGTTCGCAGAGGTGAAACACGCTGGCCCATTCACCGAGGAACAGACGCAGATCGAGCGCACGCGGGTTGAGCACCAGCCCGGCGTGTTCGCTGATATGTTGATGGGTAAACTCGCCCAGTTGCTCGTGTACCGCATAGTCATTGCGGCAGATCGATTTTATTTCGCCCACCGGTTCCAGTGCCGCGAGAATGTCACGCACGTCGCCCGTCAGGCGCACCGCATCGTGCCCGACGCGGGAGTGGGTTAATTCTGCTTCGCTGATCGCCATCTCACTGGCGATGTCACGGGCGTATTTTGCCGGTTCTTGCGTTTTGATGGTCTGATACTGACGCCAGATGGCGGCGAAGTCGTGTGCAGATGCAGGCATAAACATAGCGTCCTTTAGGATGTGAAAAACCCCGGCAGCGATACCGGGGAGAAACGTTAACGGTGGAGACCTGTTCGCCCGGGCAGCCCGAGCGATAACATCGCCTTAGAAGTCGACATTGACGCCCAATTGCCAGGTGCGTCCCGGCATCACCGCCAGCGCTTTATCGTAGGCATTCTGGTTGGTGGACTCTTCCTGAGTACGGCTGTTCAGGTAGTCCCAGTACTTACGATCGGTGATGTTGTAAACGCCGCCGTTAACTTTGACGTGTTTCGCCACCTGCCAGTACGCCGTCCAGTCCAGCAGACCGTAGCCCGGCACGCGCATATATTCGACACTGGAATCCCCCAATGCACCGCCGGTATTGGTATAGGACTGGCGGTTGGTGGCGGTCGCCTGCTTGCCTTTGACAAAGGTGGCGGTCAGCGCGGTGCCGTAGCGTTTTGCCGGATCATCCCAAGCAACGCCGACAATGGCTTTCATTGGCGCGACGCTGTCGAGATCGACGTATTTGTCGCCGGAGTAGCTGGATTTGGACTTCCCTTGGGTATAGCCGTACGCCAGCGTAGCGCTCAGGCCGTTCAGTTGTTCGAACCAGGTGCCAACGTTGAATTTCGCGCTGACTTCACCGCCATAGATAAAGGCCTTATCGCGGTTTTCCGCCTGATAAGTGGTGTAGATATTGGAAGGAACGTTGGTGAATTTATCCGGGTTACCTGAACGAGTGTAACGGGTATAGGCGATAAAGTTTTTATAGCTGTTGTAGAACAGCGCCGTACGCAGCGTTACCCCGTCGGTGACGTCGCCCTTCATGCCCCATTCCAGGTTGTTGCTGGTTTCGGTTTTCAGATCGGTGTTGCCGATCAACGCATACTGCCCACGTCCGGCATAGCTTGAACCCAGGTTCCACGAGCCGTACAACTGGCTGGCGTTCGGGAACTCCGCCCCGCGCTTATATTGCAGGTAGGTCATCAGGCGCGGCGTGAGGTCGTACTGGAAGGTCAGCGACGGCAGCAACTGGGTGTCTGAATTTTTACCGTACAACGACGAGACGGACGACTCCGTCAGCACGCTGCTGTTGGTCGTCAGGCTGGAGAGGTTATCCGGTTTGGTGGACTGATGCACAACGCGCGCGCCAGGAATGATGGCGAAGTGGTGGCCATCTGCATCGAAGTTAATCTGATCCTGCACGAACCCGCCCACGGTGTAGCTGCGGCTGTTCGCTTCCGGCTGCATGATCACACTGAAGGCGCTCGGTACCGGCGACTGACTAAACGGGCGCTCGGTTTTGCTGGTACTGGCGTTAAAGCCTGCGCTCAGATCATGACGACCGAGCGTTTTCGCCAGCGCATTCTGAATGCCCCAGGTGTCGGTATCATAGTTGGAGTAGACCGTCTCCATGCTACCGGTGGTGCTGTCCGGCATCCAGGTGCGGTCATGCGCCTCGGTGTGCTGGTAGTAGACTTTGCTGGACATGCTATCGAGCCAGTCGTTCATTGGCGTCCAGTCATCTTTCAGGCTAACGCCCCAGCGCCGGGTCTGACTGGTTTGCTGCGCATCGCCGAGGATCGTGCTGCCGCTGCTGTTCCAGCTATCGTAGTGGGTGTGGTTGGTCTTGTGGTAATAATCCAGCGTCGCCGTCAGTTTGTGCGCCTCATTGGGCTGCCAGATGCCGGAGGCCATCATCGCATCGGAGTGCCAGTTCGCCGGATAAGCGTCCAGAGTGCCGCTGTTGTTACGGGTCTGCTGACCGTCGCGGCGGCTGTAGACAAAAATGCCGCGCAGGGTGTCGTCCCCGGCCGCGCCGGTTATGCCGTTGTGCCAGCTACGGTCGGCGGAGTCGTAATCGCTCTGGTAACCAAAGTAGGTCTCTTTCCCCTGACGCAGGTAGTCGTCGGCAGATTTCGGTTTAAAGGAGACGTTGCCGCCAATCGAGGTGTTGGCGTTATCCGTTGATGTCGCGCCGGACTGAATATCGACGCTACCGTACATATACGGATCGATGTAATCGCGGCCAATGCCGAAGGTGTTCAGGCCTGCGCGACTGACATAGCTGCGGCCGGTGGCATCGGGCTGTGGGATCCCATCAACATCAATGCCGACACGGTTGCTTTCCAGACCACGAATGTTATAGCCGGTGTAACCGCCGCGATCAAAGCCGCTTTTCCCGTTGCCGGAACCGCCGCTGGCGCCGGTGGCGCTGATCAACGGCTCATAGCGCATAATGGAGCCAAAATCTTTCGCGCCTTTATTTTGCAGATCCTGCGCGCTGACCGAATGGTCGCTCCCGGCTTTTAATACCGGCGCAGGCGCTGTGACGACCATCTCTTCAGCGGTATCTTGCTGGGAGTTGGCGGAAATTGTGGGGGTATCAGCCGCACTGGCGGAGGTCTGATACAGTGCTGCGAGTAGTGAAGTCACCAGCACACGCTTGCTAAAGCGAGGCCGGGAAAGTTGCGATGTATACATAGTTTTGCAAGCCCAGGTGTTATTAGTATCAGGCTCACTGCTTACTTCCAGTCGTACGTGGAATTGTGCCGTGTCCGCACCCGACACTGATGGCCAACTCTCATCTTATTGAGCCAGATAATAATGATAATAATTATCACTTGCAATAACTTAATTATTCTTCACATTCCTCCCCCTACATTGCCTACAATGGTTGTCTACTACGCGCTTACGGTGACGATAAAATGAGCAAACCCACCATTACTCTGCATTACTGCTCCCAGTGTAACTGGATGCTACGCGCCAGCTGGATGGCGCAGGAATTACTGCATACCTTCAGTACCGATCTCGATGCGGTCACCCTGAAGCCAGGCACCGGCGGGATTTTTGTTATCGATATTGACGGTCACGTTATCTGGGATCGCAAGCAGGATAGCGGTTTCCCCGATGCCGCAGAATTAAAACGCCGCGTACGCGACTACTGCTTCCCGGAAAAAACGCTGGGCCATGTGGAGAAAAGCATGTAAGGAGGGATAAGGCGCATGACAGCGCTTCGCGTCTCAGGCCCGTTGAAGTTCCCTCCTTTGCTAACACGCAGAAAATAGCCTGTTGCGTGGGCAACAAAAAGGTCGCCGTAGCGACCTTTTTGTTACTTTTTCACCGGTTGCGGCTTTTTATCGCCGGACTCGGGTGCGTTGTGTGGATCATCTTTTTCAACTTTCAGCACAGGATCCTCCCTATTGCCTTCCGTCCTTTGACTATAGATACCCACAGCGAAAAGAAGCCAGGCGGCAAACGAAAAAAAAACCGCTCAGTCAGAGCGGCTGCAAATGCGACACCAGGGTTTGGTAAAGTGTAGAACTGCATGAAATATAAACATTTTTTGGATAACTTCAATGCAATTACCATGAAAAAAATCATTCCAAATGATCGGTATATTTCATTACAACAAATTGTTTTATAAGGATATTCTTGTACACATTTTGCGAATGGTTAGCAGGCTCATTGTTAGTAACGAATATGCAATTGCATACCTTCAGGTACAGAGCGGATTTCCTGTCCCTGAGGGTGATTTTTTCGTCATTTCTCCGCAGAAGAAGAATGCGCTGTCAGCCTGGATTATCGGCCTTGCGCGTCTGTATCCGGTTAGCCATTTTGTTAACCAGACGCCGTTGGCTGGGGGTAAGATGAAGGGTTACTGCTGCCTCATTAATAAAAATAAGTGTTGATATCATTCTGTTAGGGTCGATATACAGGAAATTCTCACACCCTTCTATTGCCATTATATCGCTGGGGTTTTCTTCTTTATTTTCTCTCATCATTTTACTCAGGTTTTTATTTCATAGCACAGCAATGTACTCGTTGCGCTGATGAACAATAATCTTTGCAAAAGATTACCGTTGCATAATATTATGCGGGTCATCATATTTTAATTTCACAATAAAGAATCAGTTAACGTAATATCACTCTCACAATAACGAAGTAAACGAGCCGTTTCCGACCCGCTTGCTATTGACGTACCATTTCAATGATGACTGACCGTTATAAGCCACTGTCAGGACTCAGATTTACGTCCACCACCATGACTGTTTTTTCCACCTTTCTTACCGGCTTCGGATGCACGTTCGGGATCATTTTTAAAGTTGCCCCCGCTGTGTTGTCCACCTTTACGTCCCGCTTCAGAAGCCTTTTCACGATCTTCTGCGAAATTTCCGGAACCACCTCTATGCTCGGCCATTTTATATCTCCAATGGTATTTTACGAATAATCGAAAAAGTCATTACGTACTCTAATCGATCGCGTTGGAGATTTAAGTTTGGTTGCTAATGAAAATTAGTCAACGCCATTCACAAAATTAATCACAATAAAAATTACGCAGTTTATTTTTACATTTAGATGCATATATTGCATTTAAAATAAAACTTATATTTATAAAGGAGTTGAAAATGGATATATCTTCTAAAGAGATAATTCAGAGGCGTCATTTATTTTTACGGAATTTACCGAAGCGGTTATTCAGAGTGCAGGGAGAACGCACGATCCTCCCTGCCACGGAGATCAAAACAACGCGTTAATCACCACAAATCCCAACGCCGTCATCAAAATCGATCCCACGACATGTACCAACACGGAAGTGAGCGCCCACAGATAATCCCCCGTTTGCAGCAGTGCAAAGATCTCCAGTGAAAACGTTGAAAAGGTCGTCATGCCGCCGCATAAACCGGTGGTGATCAGCAGTCGCCAGGTGGGATCAAGATGCGGCTGCCGGGTAAAGAACGCCAGCGCACCGCCAATGATTAACCCGCCGAGCAGATTCACCAGTAAGGTGCCTGGCGGCAGATTGGGAAACAGAACATTCAACCGAATGGAGAGCAGCCAGCGGATAACGCACCCCGCAGAACCACCAATAATCACGGCAAATAAAGATTTCAGCATGTTTTCCTCATTAATCGCGCGAATGAATGAAGAGACATGCCGGGAGGGGTAAATCAAAAACGCCCGACATGCCTCCGTCAAAGAGTCATATCAGGCGTCATCAGCTTCTCAGGGAAGCGGTTGGGAAAGGTGGAACGCCATCACCTTAGCGCGCATTGTTGACGATTTTGGCTTTCCAGGCAAGCGCAGGGCTGGCAGTAAGCGTCAGGAAAATCGCCAACGCGTTTTCTCTGTGTTGACACAGACGGCAAAATGAATTGTTATATTATAACATTTCAATTTGTCACAAAGGATAACCAGGGACTACACGATGATCATGAAGAAATCCGCGTTCTTACTCGGTATGGGCGTGCTGCTTGGCAGCGCACAAAGCGTTGCCCACGACCACCATCACGGTAAACCGCTGTCGGAGGTTGAACGCAAAGCCAGCGAAGGCATTTTTGACAATAAAGAGGTAAAAGACAGAGCGCTGAGCGACTGGGATGGCATCTGGCAATCGCTGGAACCTTACCTGCTGAATGGCGATCTGGATCCGGTGCTGGAGAAAAAAGCGAAACAGGGCGACAAAACCGTGGAAGAGTACCGGGCTTATTACAAAAAAGGCTACGCGACAAACGTTGAGATGATCGGCATCGAAGACAACGTGATGGAATTCCACACGGGCAACACGGTGAACCGTTGCCGTTATGATTACGCCGGGTACAAAATCCTCACCTATACCTCCGGTAAGAAAGGCGTTCGTTACCTGTTTGAATGCACAGACAGCCAGTCCAAAGCACCAAAATATGTGCAGTTCAGCGACCATATTATCGCGCCGCGCCAGTCACAGCATTTTCACATTTTTATGGGGAATGTCTCTCAGGAGGCGTTGCTCAAAGAGATGGATAACTGGCCGACGTACTACCCGTACAATATGACCAAAGCGCAAGTAGTCGAGGAAATGCTACATCACTGATGTGCACCGGCGGGCGGTAACGACTACCTCCCGCCGGGCTGCGATGGCGTTACACCGCATCACTCGATTTGCGTGTCCACTTTAATGATCGCCTGACAATCTTTTTCGCGCAGACCATAAACCTCTGCCAGACCGTTCTCGCCGCAGCCTGATGTGGCTAAATCCCGTAATGCGGCTTGCGCATAGTCGTAGCCGTTTTTAGCCAGCAATTTCTGCGCATCGTCACCAAGCGTAGTGCTCGTTGCCCCGTTGCTCATTGCATCCAGACCCGCGTTACCAATCGCCCCCTGCTGAATAGCAGCCTTAATGGTTGGATTCGTCGCCAGCTCAGGCCAGGCATTAATAAAATCAGCCACGGTTTTGGCGTGTGAAGTGAAAGAGAGACAGACCAGAGAAATGATGAAAACAGTGCGTTTCATATAACCTTCTTACCTTTATTATTTGAACGCCCATCATATTCCGCGCCAGAGCAAAAAAACAATTATCACAATAATTATAATGCCTTATTCCACGGGGTTCGTTGCCACGCGCGCCACCATATTGGGAGACGGTGGTCTGGTCTACCCACGCCAATAATCGTACTCCGTCACACTTCGGCGGCAGATTGATTTCCCCCTCAACCGGCTGTGATAGTATCCATCACGTTATCCCTTTCTACGCTCACCGAGGCTTTGATGCTGGAGAATGTCACCATCAGATAATCAGTTTCCCGACCTGCAAGGCCGGACTGATTATCGCTGCGCTTAAACCTTACGCGAACACCTGCGGGTGTTGGCTCGTTTTTGCTCATGATGATGAACAGGTTTTCAGTATGAATTTATCCCGTCCGGAACAACGTACCTTACACGTTCTCGCCAAAGGCGGACGCATTGCGCATATCCGCGATGCATCAGGCCGTATTACCACCGTTGAATGCTACACCCGCGAAGGATTACTGCTCAGCGACTGCACTCTTGCGGTGTTCAAAAAACTCAGGACCAAAAAGCTGATCGCATCGGTAAATGGTCAGCCATACCGTATCAATCCTACCGGACTGAGCCATGTTCGCGCCCGGACAGACAACCAATAAGGAGCTGAAGATGACAATGACGCTGCACACGCCATTTACCGACCACTATGACCGCGCTTTTCTTCTGGAGACCATGATGGGACCGAATGCGATGCGCATCACCGAAGAGATGGCGGCCATGCTCCCTCTGTCTCCCGGTATGCGCATTCTGGATCTCGGTTGCGGAAAAGGCATTTCCTCCATCCTGCTGGCGGAAAAATACGGTGTGACGGTATTTGCCGCTGATTTGTGGATCGCGCCGACGGAAAATGCGCAACGCTTTACGACGCTGGGTCTGGACCAGAAGATCTTTCCTCTGCGGGTGGATGCCACTCAAACACTCCCGTTTGCGGATGACTACTTCGATATGATCATCAGCGTGGATGCGTATCAGTACTTTGGCAATAACGACAGCATGCTGGCGAAGCTCCTGCCGTTGCTGAAAAAGGACGGGCTTATCGCTGTGGCCGTACCGGGGTTTATCGGGGATTATACAGAAGGCAATGTGCCGGACGTGGTGAAACCCTTCTGGACGCCGGACTGGTACTTTTACTCCCGTCACTGGTGGCAAACGCTTTGGGAGCAGGAACCCGGCATTGAAATTATCCAGTCGCGAGAGATGGCCTCATGCCAGCAGGCCTGGGATGACTTTATGCCCTGCGCCCTCGCACAGGAAATGATGGTTCCGATAATGGAAGCCGGCGCGGGTGACTATTTTTCATTCATCCAGCTTGTCGGGCGAAAAGTGTCACGCTCCCAGTGAGATAGCGCTTAATAATGACAAAAAGCGCCTCTTCTCTGAGGCGCTTTATCGCCCCCCCTGGAACGTGAGCCACTTCACAGCCACCTGCGGATAGCAGATTTTTACTGGTCGATAGCGAGAGTTTTATGACTGCGGCTTCACTGAAAAGGTAATTTGCTGGGGACAAAACCCCTGTACCCAGGTTCCGATAATGTGAGGGCATCATGATAGATTCAAATAAAAACTATTATATGAGCTGTCTGTTTTTTCTTTTCTTCTTTATTGGCTGGGGATGTTGCTATCCCTACCTCTCACTATGGCTAACAGAAACAATTGGTATTAACTATGGCGACGTTGGACTGGTCTATTCATTTACTGCGATAGTGGCTGTGTGTATCCAACCGTTGTTTGGTTTTATTTCCGACAAATTAATTTACCGCAAAAACCTGATGTGGATGCTGGCCATTATCATCACGTTGTTCGCGCCTTACTGGATTTATATCTTCGCCCCATTACTGAAAATAAATGTGGTGCTTGGCGCGCTGGCCGGCGGTATTTATATCGGGATGGCCTACGGCGCAGGTTGCGGGGTTTGCGAAGCGTACATCGATAAAGTCAGCCGTGCTTCCGGGTTTGAATTTGGACGCGCCCGGATGTTTGGCGGTATCGGTGCAGCCATTGGGACGTTTGCTGCCGGGAAATTATACGGCATTGATCAGAACCTGATTTTCTGGACAGCAAGCGGCGCGGGCATCTGCTTACTGTTTACCGTCTGGAAAACGCAGGTCAAAACCACCGCCCCGCAGACGCATCATCGGGTGACAACGCCCGTCACGCTGGCGGACGCCACCGCATTGTTGAACATGAGGAAGTTCTGGTTCTTTGCCCTCTATATGATAGGCGTCGGCGCAGTGTATGAAACTTACGATCAGCAATTCGCCATTTATTACAGTCACTTCTTTGAAAGCAAAGCGCGAGGCGCAGAAGCGTTCGGCTACCTGACGACCGGGCAAATCTTCCTTGACGCCGTGGTGATGTTTTTTGCCCCCTGGTTTGTGAATAAGATCGGACCGAAAAATGCCCTGCTCTATTGTGGGTTGATCATGAGCCTGCGCATTATCGGTTCCGCCTGGGCGATTGGCCCGGTATCGATAAGCCTGATTAAACTGCTTCACGGTTTTGAAAGCTCGGTACTGCTGGTTGCTGCGCTTAAATATATTGCCGCTAATTTTAACCCGCTACTTTCGGCGACCGTTTACCTTATTGGCTTCCAGTTTTCAAAAAGCTTCAGCTCGATATTTCTGTCGACGGGCATTGGCCATATGTACCAGAAATTAGGCTTCACCGACAGTTATATGGTGCTGGGATCTATTGCGCTTTTATTTACGCTGGCGTCGTTTATTACCCTCGACAACGCCCGTTCTTTTAATGCTGTACCTGCAACGCAGGTTTAATCCAGGAGGTGGTGAATGGCCGAATTATATTATGGCGTGGCTTATTATGATGAATATATGCCACAAGAGAGGCTGGAGCAGGATATTTCATTGATGCTGGAAACGGGTATCAATGTGGTGCGCATTGCAGAATCGACCTGGAGTACCTTAGAGCCGCAAGAAGGCACCTATAACTTTTATCATATTGATCGCGTTCTCAACGCCATGCACGCCGCCGGAATTGCGGTCATTATTGGTACGCCGACTTACGCCATTCCGGCCTGGCTGGCAAGAAAGCATCCGGAGGTGCTGGTCACCACCGTTGACGGGCAGCAAAAGTACGGGCCCCGGCAGATCATGGATATTGTTAATCCGGACTTTCGTCGCCATGCGGAGAAGATCATCCGGGTGTTGATGGCGCACGTCAAAAATCACCCCGCGGTGATCGGTTTTCAACTGGATAACGAGACCAAACATTACGACAACGTCGGGCGTTATATGCAGGCAGGATTTGTCCGCCATCTGCAAGAAAAGTACGCCACGCTGGCGCAGCTCAACAAGGATTTTGGCCTCGACTACTGGAGCAACCGTATCGATAACTGGGAAGATTTTCCCCCGGTCGAGAATACGATCAATGCCAGCCTGGCGTGCGCATTCAGCCGTTACCAACGCCAGCAGGTAACGGAGTATCTGGCCTGGCAGGCCAGCATTGTGCGCGAATATGCCCGCCCCGAACATTTTGTCACCCATAATTTCGATTTCGAATGGCGGGGCTACTCTTTCGGTGTGCAACCACGGGTCGATCACTTCGCCGCAGCGCAATGCCTGAGCGTGGCCGGGGTCGATATTTACCACCCGAGCCAGGATCAGTTAACCGGCAAAGAGATCGCCTTTGGCGGCGCGGTCACCCGTGGGCTGAAAAAAGGGCACAACTATTTTGTGCTGGAAACCCAGGCGCAGGGATTTCCGCAATGGACTCCCTATCCCGGTCAGTTACGGTTACAGGCCTTCAGCCATGTCGCGTCGGGCGCGTCGATGGTTTCCTACTGGCACTGGCATTCGATCCACAATGCTTTTGAAACCTACTGGAAAGGTTTGCTGAGTCATGATTTCGCGCCTAACCCGACATGGCGCGAAGCCACCACTATCGGCGCTGACTTTAAAAAACTGTCGCCCCAGCTGGCAAACTTACAGGCAGAGCATGACGTGGCGTTGCTGGTGAATAATGAAGCCATGGATGCGCTTAACCACTTTAAGCCGGGAACTGCGCAGACCAATGTCTATAACGATATTGTTCGCCGCTTCCACGATGCGCTCTACGAACAGAATGTCGCGGTCGACATTATTAATGATATCGACGACAGCGCGGTACGCTATCGCGCCATTATTATTCCTGCGTTATACGCCGCCGACGATGCGCTACTTACACGCATCAATCGTTATATTGAACAGGGGGGCCGCGCGCTGATCGGTTTTAAATCAGGCTTCAGCGATGAGCATGTGAAAGTCCGGACCGGTGCGCAACCCGGCGGCTTAAGCGAGGCCTGCGGCGTGCATTACAACCAGTTCACTCTGCCGGAAAATGTCACCGTTGCCGCCTGCGTGGAAGAGATCACGTGCCAGCAGGATAACAACGTGGAGCTGTGGATGGAGTTGCTGACCCCGGCGCCCGAAACCCGAACCTTGCTGCGTTACCAGCACCCGGTATGGAACGCCTATGCGGCGGCTACGGAAGCACATTTCGGGAAAGGCGTGGCGATGTATGTCGGCTTTCTGCCGGAAAAAACGCTGATAGCCAGCCTCTTTAACCATCTGACGCGTGACCTGCCGCTACGCTCCCGGACATCCGACTACCGCTTCCCGGTGATCGTCAGAAAAATGCGGAACCGCAACGGCCAGAAAATCACCTTCATTTTCAATTACTCAGGAGAGCCGCAAACCCTGAAGAGTGACACAGACGGCACGCTGCTCTTGCAAGACGCGGCAATAACCCGCGGCGCACCGTTGCGGTTAGGCGCATGGGATTTTAGTATCATCGCAAGCTGAACCGGAGCCGGGATTATCAACGAGGCAAACATGGAACTGGATATCAATGAACTGCTGAATTTTTCTCCATTGATAAAAACCTTTACCTTTAATGCATGGATAGTCTCCGGCTTTACCCCTATTTCCAGAGGATCCTCGCTGGATTATTACATTAACCGCCCCAACGGCATGAAAGGCTACATTATCAACCTGACATTACGCGGCCAGGGGCGGGCGAAGGTGGGAGAGAACACGCTGCAATACGAGGAAAATGATCTGCTACTTTTCCCGCCCGGCGTGCCTCACCAATATGGTCGCGACGAACACAGCGAATACTGGGATCATCTGTGGATCTACTTTATTCCGCGCCCCTACTGGCTGGACTGGCTAAAGTGGGATAAAAATATTCTCGGCATCGGGAAAACCCGGGTCACGGAGCCGGTAAAACAGGCGCATCTGCGGGAACTCTTTTATGAGGTGATCCGCCACAATTCCGACGACGCGCCCTTGTCCGAAGCACTGGCGATGAACGCCCTCGAACGGTTGATCCTTGCCTGCTTTCAGCTACAGCCGGTCAGCAATCACCACGCTCACGATCCCAGAATCAATGCCGTCTGCGACTATCTCAACGATCACATAGATGAAGAACTGAAAGTCGAAAAACTCGCCAGCATGGTGTTTCTGTCCCCTTCCCGTTTAGCACATCTGTTCAAAAAAGATTTGGGTGTTACCATTTATGCCTGGCGTGAACAACAACGCATAAACCGTGCGCGTTTACTTATCCAGTCAACGTTATTGCCCATATTTAAAATCGCTCAATCAGTGGGTTATAGCGACCCGGTCTATTTCACTAAAATATTTCGCAAACATAATGGCATCCCGCCGGCGGAGTATAAAAAACGCTATGAGAAGATGAATAATTTGCCAGGTAATCAAACACTGAAACCGGGCGAACGCTAAGCCGATCCTTATTGCCGTTTGCCATAGGGACAGGGCGTAGCGCGTATGACTCTCATTCGCGAAAGCGACGGCAAACCGTTTCCCCTCCTATCCCACGCTGCCTGCGTGAAAATTCGCCCCGTAATATGATGCCAGATCAAATCTGTACATACCGTTACACAGCAACGCTCATCATCCGCGAGGCGTCTGGTATATAGTGTCGTGAACATAGAGGTCGGTTTGCTGTGAAGATAAAAAGCAACAAACTTTAAACAAATAAATATTATGCTTTCTTAATATTATAATGAAACTTAAAAATACACTCTGCCTACATATCTCGATGGCGACCCTTGCTATCCTGTTTTTATGTGTTCACCCGCTGGTGAACAGCTTTGATCCGCCGCTGACTTTCCAGCCGTTGATTAAATCAATGGAAGGCACGCAAAAAGAACAAGCCGAAAAAATAGCCACTATTTCTCATGCATTGCAGGGCAATGCGATTTTTTTCATCGGCGCTTCTGAAGTCGCTACCTCAGAAGATGAACATTACGCTGTATATAATTACTTTAATAATGATTTGCACCGTCCGGTTGTCGCATTTGGTGACAGCTTCGATGACAGTGTTACACATTTTTTACTGTTCTCACGTTTTAAAAACGACCTTAATGCAAACAGTAAAGTGGTATTGTTACTTTCCCCGGACAGTTTTTATTCATTCGGCGTTCCACCCGCCATTTTTGCGGATAATTTCCCGGCACCGGTATTTAATCCGTTAATCCAGGATGAGCAAACCCGCCCCTTCCTGGTCAATTACTTACACAATATTGATAAAAAAGAGATCAGCCATTTAACCTTTTCGCAAATGAACGTCTATGGCTGGCACGCGGAAAATATCTGGCAGGAAGTGAGTTTCCAGTTTGCTAATTTCTGCACGCTGATAAAAAACGACTGGCTGGCCATGCTGCACATTGAGCCGGAAGAGGCGCAACCGTGGCCGCAACAACCGACATCCGTAGCAACACCGGACTGGGATAAAGAGCTGGCCCACGCTCGCGAGCTGAACGCGTATCGCCAACAAAGCGCCGCCACGCTGTGGATGGACAAATCCATTTATGAGCCGGGCGAAAAACCGGAAGTGTGGGATGACTCCCCCGTCGTTCCGGCGCAAATACAGGCGTTTGAGGCCACCATCAAATTGCTGAAATCCCGCCATGTTCAGGTCGTGGTCATTATTGATTCCATTAACCGGCGGGCAGTACAGAACCCGGAACTGGTGCAGCCCGCCGTGACTCAGGCGACGGCCATTCTGAAGGCAAATCAGATCCCTTATCTCGATATGTACTCAATGCCTTATCAGGAGGGCTGGAACTGGGATCGCCTGCATCCCACCGACCTGGCATGGGTACCGATGGACCGCTTTATTCTGGAGAGTTTTAAATGATGAAAAACGCTATTCGCCTTTTTTTCCTTTATCTCCTGCTGGCGGTCACCATCATCGCGTGGTCTTCGGTGGATGAGAGCATGAATTTGAAAGTGCATTTTGAATATCAAAAGTTCTGAGGAATGAATGATGTACAGCTCCGGAACGTTTTTTTTATATCTGTTCTCATCGGCGTTGATCTTTGCGCTGGTTAACCGCGTATTGCACTACCGGTTGACCTATTTATCTGCCTTTTCCGTCCTGGCAGCGCTGGGCTGGGGTTATATCTTCCAGGGGGATTATGCGGTTCCCGTGGCGGTCTTCTTCAGCTTTTACGCGATTGTCACCTTAAAAGAGAAAGGCTGGTTGAAAACCTGGCAGGCAGTCAGCCTGACGCTGCTGCCACTGTTGTTGGTGAAACTGCACCTGAACAACCACTGGGGCATGATCGGCTTATCGTTTATGACCTTCCGCGCTATTGATGTGCTGCTGTACCGCAGCAAAAAAGATGGCCGCCATTTCCTGCACTATTTCTGCTACCTGTTTATGCCATTTATTATCCTGGCAGGCCCCATGTATCGCTGGCGGACCTGGGTAACGGACATCAATAAACCGGTATTCAGCCTTACCCGTGAGCAGTTTTTAACGGCGATGGAGCAAATTTTCACCGGTATTGTGCAGAAGTTTCTCTTCGCGATGCTCATCGACAACCTGGTGATCCAGTCGTGGAGCCATCGCCCGTTTACCCTCAGCGTGGGGGTGGTGATGTCGCTGGCTTACAGCGCCTATTTGTGGTTTGACTTTGCCGGTTACAGCAATATGGCGATTGGTGCCGGGCGCCTGTTTGGCCTGAATATCCCGGCGAACTTCAATATGCCCATTCTGGCGAAAAACCCGCAGGATTTCTGGCGACGCTTCCACATCAGCCTCTCTGAATGGCTGAGGGACGTGGTGTTTATGCCGATTTACATGAACTTAATGAAGCTCGACTTTTTCCGTCAGAACAAAACGCTGGCGCAGAACATCGGTATCTTCTGCACGCTGTTTTGTATGGGGGCATGGAACGGGCTCGAAAGGCACTATGTTATCAGCGGCGCGCTGTTTGGCGCTATTTCCGTTGCGCACAACATGCTTCAGTGGTCAGCCAAACGCAGTCCGGCGCTGACGACCAGGTTACAAAACCCGGTGGTTATCTTCCTGGGCCGTATTTTAACGCTGGCAAGTGCTGCGGCTTCTCTTTACATCTTTAGCGGAATGTCACCTCTATGAACCTTCACAACGAGCTTCAGGAACTGCAGGATTTCCTGCGTGCGGCATTACTTGATCCCGCGAACCCACAGCAGTTGGCCATCAGCGGCAGCGATGAAGCCCTGACCTGGCAACAGCTCAGCGTCGCCGTGACAGACTGGTCACAGCGCTTACAGCAGTGCCAGTTGCCCGCCGGTATGCCAGTAGTGCTGTACGGCCACCAGCAGACGGAGTTCGCGGTGGCTATCTATAGCTGCCTGCTGCATAACATTCCGTATATTCCGGTGGATTGCATTTATCCGCAGGAACGGCTGAAAGAGATATGCTCGCTGGCAAGCGCGCCCTGGTACTACGATATTGCCACCCGGCAGTTTGTGGCGACCGGTGAAGCAGGTAAGACGCTGGAAGAGCAGGATCTGGCGTACATCATGTTCACCTCCGGCAGCACCGGCAAACCCAAAGGCGTGCAGATCGGGCGTGAAAGCCTGTGGCACTTTATGAAATGGGTTAGCCAGGACTTTTCACTGCCGGCATCGCCGGTGCTGATGAACCATGCGGTGTTCAGCTTCGACCTCTCTTTGATTCCGCTGCTGGCAAACCTGGCCACGGGCGGGCATATCGTGCTGAATGCGAAAGAGGATATCGCCGCCGACAACTGGCTTGATCGCCTGAAAAGCAATGCGGTTTCCGTATGGGTATCCACGCCGTCCTTTGCTTACCAACGCCTGCTCTCGCCACAGTTCAACAGCGAATACCTGCCTGACCTCAACGTGTTCGTGTTTATTGGCGAGGTGCTGAACAAGGCGCTGGTCAAACAGTTACGCCGCCGCTTCCCGCAGGCCAAAATCCTTAACTCCTATGGTCCAACCGAAGCCACCATCGCCACCACGGTGATTGAAATCACCGATGAGATCCTGAACAGCGAGAACGATCTGCTGCCGGTTGGCGCGATGATGCCGGACTCCAGAATGGAAATCACTCCGGAAGGCGAGCTGATCATTTGGGGTAAAAATGTGATGCGCGGTTACCTCGGCCTGCCGAAAGAGAACGCCGAGAAGCTGCTGCGCCGGGAGAACGAAGCGTTCCGCGGCTACAGAACCGGCGACCTGGGCTACGAAGATGGGCTGCTTTACTGCCAGGGCCGTAATGACAGCCAGATCAAATTGAATGGCTACCGTATTGAGATCAACGAGATCGAAAACCGCCTGCTGGCGATGTCCGGTATCAGTGAAGCGGTGGTTCTGCCGCTGATGAAATCCGGCGGCGGGGTGTTGCGTATTGCAGCATTCTGTGTGACGAAACTGGCGCCGGAAGCGATTAAAACATCGCTGTCGAAGGTGATCCCGCCCTATATGGTGCCGTCGCAAATCATTATCAAAGACGCTTTGCCGCTCAATCCCAACGGCAAAATTGACCGTAAGCTGCTGGACACTCATGCCCGCACGAACTGATGATTCAGGAAATAGAGATGGAACAAGAAATTCTCGCGCTGTTTGAAAAGATCTTATCCCGCAAAGTGGGCTTTAACGATGAGCTGATTGAGTCCGATATCCTCGACTCGATTCTGGCGGTGGATATGGTGCTGGAAGTGCAGGACGTTTATGGCTGTATGATCCCACCAACCGAAGTGGCGACCGTGCTGAAAACCCCGGCGGATCTCGCGCACTTTATCGAAGAGAACCGCAGCTAACCACGCGGGTGGCGGCATATTTTCACATTCCCCCGCTTCGAAGACCCCGGCTTACCGGGGTCTTTTTTTATCAACAGACAGAGCTGGCTGCTGTTTAGGGTATGGCTTCGTCTTTACCCGCCTCTGCTTTACGCCACCCGCGCCGGTTCGGGAGATAACATGTTCAGCGCAGCCACCAGGCGCGCGGCATGTTCTTTGGCGGCTGTTTTCTGCTGCGCAATCAGGGCGTCATCGCGACCGGCGTAGCTTATCCCACTGGTATAAACAGGTGGCTGCAAATCCAGATTGCACAGCCGAGCCGTGGTCTCAAACTGAATCAGGTAATCCTCAATCGTGTGACCGAAAAACCCGTCAGTGGCATAAAGCGCCTGCGGTGCGCCGGTGGTAAAAGAGAGAATGAGTTTTTTACCACCCAGTTTTGCCGTAGAGCCATGAGCAAAACCATGCACCATGACCTGATCGATCCACAATTTCATTAAGCCCGGTACCGAATACCAGGAAAATGGAAACTGCCAGACGATCACATCCGCTTTGAGCAGCGCGGCCTGCTCTGCGGCGACGTCGATTTGGTAGTCCGGATAAAGCGTATCCAGCCTGCGGATTTCTGCCTGCGGCAACGCCTGTGCAATGTCGTGCAGAATGGTCGCATTGCCAACAGATTCCTGAAGATTGGGGTGCCCTGAAATAATCAATACGTTTTGCATTTTCAATTCGTTAACGGTAAGTGAGTGAAGAGATGCGATCGGTTCGGCGACGCGGGTTAGCCTGTTCAGGCAAGGTTTTTATAGTCGGGAGAAAAGAGACTTTCCCAGCCAGCGAATGAGCCCAGAGGAATGCACTCGAACGTCAGCAAGCCTGCTTTTGCCAGCGGGAAGTCCGCCACGGCGGCGCTGGCGTCTTCGACCGAATCACACTCGAGAAACATCGCCACGCCCGGACGATCCTGGCGGAAATAGATATCCCGGATAACACCGGATTTATATAAATCCCAGGCATGTAAAACCTCGGCGGTCAGATGAGGGGCATAGGCTTGTGGGGTCGCGCCAGCGGCGGGGATATCCAGACACAAAATTCGCATTTCAGGCTCCTGAGAGGATCACATCGGTGAAAAAGTCAGGAGGAGTATAAGCTCGCGATTTCGATAAAATTAGGCCACTATTGGCTCATGGATAGTTAGCCATTGGCTAATAATCCTCACTCCATTGCATAACGGATGGCGCTATGAATAACGCGATTTACAATCAGCTACGCATCTTCCAGAGCATTGCACAGGAGGGGAGCATTTCGGCGGCGGCAAGAAAACTGGAAATAACGCCCCCCTCCGTCAGTAAAGCGCTGAAACTTCTGGAACAGCATATTGGCCATCCGCTGTTTACCCGCACCACACGCCGTATTGAGCTGACTGACGCCGGGCAGCAGTTGCTGGCGCAGACGACAGTGGCCGTGGACGCGCTGCAAAAAGCCGTCGAAAGCATCAAAGACCAGAGCCAGCAACCGTCAGGTCTGGTAAGGATCACCCTCTCCCGTTTTGCTTATCTGCTGATCCTCAAACCTTGTATGGCCGAATTTTGCCAGCGTTATCCCGGTATTCAGCTTGAGGTTTCTGTCAATGACGGGACCATCAACATTATCGATAAACGGTTCGATCTCGGCATCCGCTTCGGCGACATCCTGGAAGGCGGCGTGGTGGCGCGCCAGTTGATGACGCCTTTTCGCGAAGGGCTGTATGCATCGGCCGCTTACCTTGCAGCCTTTGGCACGCCCGCATCACCGGCCGATCTCCAGCAGCACAAGCTGATCGGCTATCGGTTCATAACGAACAACCGCATTCTGCCGCTGATGCTGGACGACAACGGAGAACAGTTAACCGTCGAGATGCCAGGCCAGCTTATCGGCAATGATATCGAGGTGATGGCGGATGGGATCCGCAGCGGGCTGGGGATCGGCAGGCTGTTTGAGCCGATTCACGCATTGCAGCCGGATAAAGAGACATTTATTCCCGTTATGGAGCCTTACTGGAAAAGGTTTCCCCCGGTGTATCTCTACTACCCGAAAAGCGCCGGGAAAACCAAACGCGTAAAAACGCTGATTGATTTCTTACTCAGCAAATCGGCTTAACCCTTTTTTATCAATGCCTTAAAAGGTGAGAACTAGAAACAGACCTGATAACGCGCGTGTTATCAGCGACGCTCGATCCGGCTAACATTATCCGCTGTGAATGACCGCTATACTGGCGAAACGCAAGGATGAGACATTAACGTTAGCGACAGCCATTATGCGAAACTTAATCAGTGAAGATCATTTTTTTGAAAATTTAGAAACATCGACAGAGCTGGATTACGTCTTACGCGCTGGAGAAGGCGTTCCGGAAGAGGGATTAGAGATCAAATCGCATATGCATCTGGAGCATGAAATTATGTGGTTTCATAAAGCTCAGGGCAGTTACAGTATTGGCAGTGAAAAATTCGCAATAAAAGACAATACGTTAATTTATATCAGCCCGTTGGTACTCCATGATATGGCACTGGAATTCACCTGCGATCATGAACGTTTTCTCTTTCAGTACGACCGTGCGGTACTCAACAGGTTAAAATATCCCATCCCCACCATGAATCCACACATTGGAATCATAACCCAGCCCAATGAACTGGAAGCCGAACGATTACAGTTTTTATTCAAATGGCTGGCTCAGGTGCACGAAACCGGGCATTCAACAGACGACACAAACCCGGTCATGATCCTCTTACTCAATACCGTTTTTCAGTGCGCCTCCCGCGCGCAGCCAATCTCACCGGAGAAGGACAACCTCTCATTATTTGAGAAAATCATTACTTTTATGGGGGAAATGGAAAAGCGAACCTCGTTGAATATCAGTTTGAATGAAGCCGCTGCAGCTGTAGGTCTGTCTTCGTGCCATTTCTCCCGGACGTTCAAAAAAATCATGCAAATCAGCTTCAAAGAGTATCTGTTACGCAAGAAAATTGCCCGCTCCGTAGATATGCTGCGCAATACTGCGCTAAGCATTACCGACATAGCTTATCAGTGCGAGTTTACGGATGCGGCATATTACTGTTTTCAGTTCAAAAAACTGATTGGCGTTACCCCAAAAAAATTCAGAAATCATAGTCTCACCAGCGTGCAACTCCACAAAAATCGCTGATGTTCGGTTTGATACCCCTTGCTGACGTTTTTACGCTAAGTGTGATCGATGCGGACGTGCTGGCGCAAAAAAATTATATAAAAACACCTCGTCGATACATTTTTTATGATTAATCAGAATTACCTTTTCATCAGGTAACAGAGTGTTCGCGTTAACGCTATTTTAAACTCCTTATGAAAAGGTATGGTTATGAATAGAATCGGATTCAAAGAAAAGATTGGCTATGGAATCGGCGATGGCGCATCGAATATTATCTGGCAAACCATCATGCTATTTATGGCCTATTTTTATACCGATATTTATGGGCTCAGTGCTTTTCATATGGGCACTATGTTTCTTTTCGTCAGGGTAGTTGATGCGTTCGCCGATATCTATATCGGCTATATTGCCGATCATACCCAAACCCGGCATGGTCAGTTCAGACCCTATTTATTATGGTTCTCGCTACCCTTTGGTATTTTTGGCGCATTAACCTTTTACACGCCAGAATTGGGTGAAACCGGTAAAATCATCTATGCCTATATTTCTTATACCGCCCTTTCCATTTTTTACTCACTGGTGAACGTTCCATACTGTGCGTTGATCAATAATATTTCTCAGGATGCAAAAGAACGGGTGTCAATTCAGGCATACCGTTTTGCCTTCGCGGCGTTAGGCGGCATTATTGTCTCCGTTATTGCCCTGCCCTTAACAAAAATTTTAGGCAATGGCGACCTGCAGAAAGGCTACTTCTGGAGCATGATCATCATGGGCGGCCTGAGTACCATACTGTTCTACGCTTGTTTTTCCATGACCAAAGAGCATTACCGTAAAGAGGTCGACAGAACGCGGAAGTTTAGTGGCATTTATAAAGAGCTGTCAGTGCTGATTAAGGATCATAACTGGCGTTGCATCTTTGCACTCAACATCGTGAGCCTCATCGCCGGGATATTAAAAACGGGTGGTGCTATGTACTTTGTTCACTATTATTTGAATCGTCCCGATTTAACCAGCACTATTCTATTAGTGATTCTCGGCACCCGGTTTGTTGGTGCGGTGTTCACCACTTCATTATATGGAAAGTTTGATCGCTTAGTGTCCTATAAAGCGTCGTTACTTCTTCAGGCTGTCGTTCTGGCGGCACTGTTTATGGTCCCCTCTGAATATATTATTACAATCTGCATTATCATCAGCGTGATTCATTTTATCGACGCGAGTTCAGCACCGCTGCAATGGAGCCTGCTGAGCGATATTATCGATAATGTCGAGAAAAAGTCGGGAATATCGCTTAGCGGCCTGGTTTTCTCTACCAATCTCTTTGCCATTAAAATTGGCATTGCGGTTGGCGGCGCGATTATCGGCTGGTTACTGACTTTTGGCGGTTATGTGGGTAGCGCCGCAGTACAGACGGATATGGCTGTTCTGGTCGTCCGGCTGATCTTTACGGTTATCCCTGCTATTTGTGTTGTCATGATGTTTTTTATTATGACCCACTATCGAAACGATACTGTGTATACAGAATCGGCGACAACCATGATGTAAGAACAAACAAAACAGTCGCTAATTTATTTATATTTACCTTATAGGGAGTCTTATATGACAACAATTACTAACCCGGTTATTGCTGGTTTTAATCCTGACCCGTCAATTATCAGAGTCGGAGAAGCGTACTATGTCGCCACGTCCACATTTGAATGGTTTCCCGGTATCTGTCTCTATAAATCCTACGATTTAAAAAACTGGCAACGGATCGCCTATCCGCTTAATCGAAAAAGTCAGTTGAATATGATCGGCAACCCCGACTCCGGCGGTATATATGCGCCCTGTCTGAGTCATGATGGCGGACGTTTTTATCTCATTTTTACGGATGTAAAAAATGTCGCCGGGCGTTTCTGGGACACCAATAACTATATGGTGACCACGGATGATATTGAAGGCGAATGGTCTGAGCCTGTTTATCTTCACAGCCGCGGAATTGATCCTTCTCTGTTTCATCATAGCGATGGCACCAAATGGCTGGTGAGTATGGAGATGAGCCATATGGATGGCGGCGAACCCGGTTTCCCGAAATGGAACGGTATTATCATTCAGCAATATGACGAGCAGACGAAAAAATTAGTGGGCGAGTGCCGCAAAATTTATGCAGGTAGCGCGCTGGGCATCACCGAGGGCCCGCATATTTATGAAATCAACGGTTGGTTTTATCTGTTAACCGCCGAAGGCGGGACGTTTTACAATCATGGCGTCACGATAGCGCGTTCACGTCAACTGTTTGGGCCTTATGAAACCGACCCTGCCGGCCAGATGATGACCTCACGTTACGACTGTCGTTTGCCATTGCAGAGGGTCGGGCATGCGGATCTGTTTGAAAACAGTGTGGGTGAGTGGTTCATCGTGCATCTGTGCGGTCGACCGTTACCGTCAAAAGGGCGCAGCCCAATGGGGCGTGAAACGGCTATTCAACAGGTTTACTGGAGTGATGACGGCTGGCTACGGTTGGTTAACGGTAAAACAACGCCAGAAATGACAGTGCACACGCAACTGGAAGAGCGTGCGTGGCCTGAACAACCCGTACGGGATGAGTTTGATTCACCGACGCTCCCGCTGCACTATCAGTCATTGCGCATCCCATTAGGCGAGGATATGTGCACGCTCAATGAGAGAAAAGGATGCTTGCGTTTACGGGGTCATGAATCGCTGAGCTCGCACCATTATCAAAGCCTGGTGGCCAGAAGACAGACGGATTTTGCGTTCACCGCGCAGACCTGTGTAGATTTCAACCCGCGTTCTTTCCAACAGATGGCCGGCTTAGTCTGTTTTTACGACACCACAAATTACATTTATTTGTATCTCTCCTGCGATGAAAGCGGAGAGCGAACCGTGAATTTGATGGTCAACGACCTCAATAAATTCTCGATGCTAACCGGTGAAGGCATAAAAATAACTGGCGAAGGCTACGTTTATCTTCGGGTTAACGTGCAAGATGACCGGGCTAATTATTATTACTCCCTGGATGAAGAGACATGGATCCCGGTAGGGGGCTATGTGGAATACAGTAAACTCTCCGATGAATATTTCAAAGAGCGGGGCATCGAGCGCTTCACTGGCGCGTTTGTAGGCATGTGCTGCCAGGACTTTACCGGCGAACATCGCTATGCGGATTTTGACTACTTTCACTATTCAGCGAACAACCGCTAACCGGTTCGGGCAGACACCGTAGCGCTCAGAAATAAAACTTCCATACGGTACCAGCAACTGTGTGGAAGGTTTTTAACGTTATTCAACCTTCGCATTTAAACTGGCATGCGACACCAGCGTCAGGAGCGGGAGGGATCGAATGCGTGAACGGGCAATCACCGCATCATGCATTACCGCCAGGCAGTAGTGCCGCTATCCCGGTAAGCGCTACTGCACGGGAAAAATACCAACCCTGCGCACAGCACTCCGGCAAATTCTCTTTAAGGAACAGGTATTGCAGTTCATTTTCAACCCCTTCGAAAACCACTATTCTCGGCATATTTCTGAACATGCCAATCAATCCGGGAAGGATATGTTTATTAATTGACTCGGTACCAATCGAATCGGTTAACGATTTATCAATCTTTATTTCATCGACATCAATTAAGGATAACCAGCTCAGATTCGAATAACCGGTACCGAAATCATCCAGAGCAAACAGGATGCCCTGCGATTGATAAAATTCAACAGACTGTTTGATCTCTTCGATACTTGCACTTTGTCTCTCGGTGATTTCCAGCATCAGAGAACCACCGGAAACACCTTCTTTCTGCATGGTGTTGACAAGCGTTTGACGAAACAACTCAGAGCAGATATCCGAACAACTGACATTAATACTGAGCGTTATGGCATGTTTCTGTAATATCGGCGCACACTCTTTTATTGCATTCTCAACAACATACAATCCAATCTTATTAATTAAGCCATTTTGCTCTGCGAGAGGAATGAAGATATCCGGGCCAATACTCCCCACTTTGTCATCATTCCAACGGATAAGCGCTTCGATGCCAATAAGGCTGTTATCTTTCACCCGATAAATGGGCTGATAGACAAAATGCAATTTTCTATGATCTATTGCATATTCCAGCCGGGAAAGTAACGACTGGTTTCTCTCAAGGTTATTAATAATAAGCGCGCTGACCAGCAGGCCAATCACCAGTGAAATGCTCAACAAAAAAAACAGCGCATAAAAATTGCCGTAAAAAAAGAACGGAAGCTGAGTTCCAACGATAACACAAATGTCATTTACTGAATTACAGGTTCTTATCAAAATAAATGATAACGACTTTTCTCTTCCATGTTCTATGGCTTCAAGCCTGTTAACATCCTTGCCTATTCTGAAAAAATGAGACTCATGCTTAGTATCGCCGACAACAGCATTAAAATTCATTTTATCCGCATCTTCCCAGAAGCGCTGAAACGCAAAAGGCGATACGGTAATGGCAAAATTATCGGTATAAAGGATATCGGCGGTAATCCCCTCTTCTATCATGGCATCAAAAACCCAGGTATAGCCCGACCGTTCAACTTTATTCCTGAAGACATTCAGCAAAAGCGGAACAGTAAACTTGCCCCACAGCGCTGAGCAGATCACCCTGTCGTCTTTGATGTAGGAGATATCTTTGATCAGCGGGTATGGCCACAGGCGCTTTCTGAGGGAATGCAAATATTGGTCGCTGCACGGGGTGTAGATAGCGAATTCATTGCGCAGATCGTCAATTTCTTTCACCTGCGAGATGAGACTATTACTTCGCATAAGTATCGACTCAGCATACCTTTCTAATTTTTCGTGAACGTATGCATAGGAAATGATCTGCGCAACGCCATAAAAAAAGAGGAACGATAGCGCTAATGTCATTATGGATACAGATACTCTGTTTTTTAGAATTCTTATCAATTTTGGCACCTTGTGAGCAGATATCTGCCCTTGCTTCACGCTTTCTGACTTTTGATCATCCCATCAAGCAGAAAAGTCGAAATCATCAACCGTATGCCCGTTCTTTTCATCGACATCATGCCACATCAACACGACGTGTTATTGTTATCGGCGGTTTGGTTAGAGACTTTAAAAATGGCAAATAAAAGCGTTATCTTGATAAGGCACTGAAATGCAGAGGATACCGTTAAATAAGCATGAAAAAACAGGTTAAATCCAAAAAAAGCGCTTGATAACATCATTGCATGAAAACCAGACACGCAGGTTCCGGATGGCCCTGTTTCCAGACAGGAGATCATATTAACGATAGAGCCTGACGGCGAAGGATAAACGACAGGAGACACCTCCTGTCGTTTTTTAAATGTCCATACAACGCAGTACATTACGATAGAAAATCGGATATCGTCTGCGTAAAGGTATCTCACACGAAAGCAAAAAGTCAGCGCACC
Source organism: Kosakonia sp. N21 (assembly GCF_050587465.1). Lineage (NCBI taxonomy): Bacteria > Pseudomonadati > Pseudomonadota > Gammaproteobacteria > Enterobacterales > Enterobacteriaceae > Kosakonia > Kosakonia sp. N21. The sequence goes on from NZ_JBOBHR010000002.1 coordinate 621,335, forward strand.
TATACCTCAGAATTTTTATCCGCCCAACGTTTTTTCAGCAGAAAGGCGGCAGCTTTAGGTTTTCGATCGCGCGTAAAGACACCTTTTTTATTTCCGCCAACCCGGATGATGCCCTGCGAGGTAGCGAAGTCGGCAAAATTCCAGACATGCTCGCCTACCACGAACGGCAACCGATCAAACACCTTATGGTACATGTCAAGAAATGCACATTGATACTCTTCTGACCACATTTCGTTATAGACAGAATGCAGTCCCGCCAGCGTATCCGTACCATATTCCGTAATAATGATGGGTTTCTTATGCCGGTCATGCCAGGCAACCAGCTCATTTTCTAGCGTTTTTTCTGCTGTAACCAGATCGGCAGGGTTCTCATACCAACCGTAATAGCGATTCAGGCACAGAACATCAAAAAGATCGCTTATCTGGTCTTCATTCAGCGATGACTTGGTGATGTTAACGCAACAAACAGGACGGTGAGGATCCAGCTCCCTCGTCGCTTTAACGAGAGGTAAGAAATAGTCCCGGCTGGATGGCTCACGAGCATCCGGTTCGTTGGCAATGCTCCACATAACCACCGAGGGATGATTTTTATCCCGCGCAATCAGTTCATGTATCGCGTCAAGATGCGCCTGCTGAGTCACTTCATTAATGGCCTCCGGACAAAAAAGTTTCTCTGGCCGGGTAAAATTGCGGATCATCGGTAGCGAAACGTTGAACCCAACTGCCGGGGTTTCATTAATAACCACGATACCGTGCTCATCGGCCCAATCCAGCATCTCTTCAGCATATGGATAATGCGCAGTCCGATAGGAGTTTGCCCCGGCCCAGGACATTAACGCGTGATCATGCACCAGCAGCACATTATCAAAACCTTTACCGCGTAAATCGGCATCTTCGTGCCGGCCAAACCCTTTAAAATAGAACGGCTGGTTGTTTATCAGGAAGCGATCCCCGTCGACTTTGACCGTTCGGATACCAACAGGAAGCGTATAGCAGTCGGTACCGGCAGTAACGAGCAATTGATAGAGGTAAGCGTTGCCGGGTTGCCAGAGGATTGGTTGCGTTACCTCGAGCACGCCCTCCGAGCCAGAGCTCTGCGCAACACTATTCCCACCACGATCCAGTAACTGGCATATCACCTCACCGGGGGAATCGATGCGATATTGCACATAGCCTTTGCTGAAATCGTCCAGGGAATGCGTGTTGACATCAATATCACGAATAAAGTGGTGCGGCGTGCTATAAAGCCACACATGACGGTGAATGCCGGAATAATTAAAGAAATCATGAAAATAATGCTGCTTTCGCACGCCGTTATCTTCCACAACAACACCAGGCGGAATGGTATGCCACGACAACTCATTATTAACGCATACCGTGACACGTACCATCCGTTTTTCACCGACCAGCGCACTAATATCCACCTCAAACGGTGTATACCCCCCTTGGTGGAACATGATCTGTTCATCATCCAGCCACACCGTGCCGCGATGCGTCACCGCATCGAAACGGAGCACAATGCGCTGACCATCCCAACGTTTAGGAATGCGGACATCAGTTTGATACCATACATCGCCAACATGTGTACGCACGACTTCATCAGCGAATTGATCATTAAAACTGGCTGGGACTGCTATTTTGCGTGCATCCTTAAGGGGACCTTTCCACCATGCTTGTGAAAATCCACAGCGGTCTTTATCAATTTTAAAATCCCACAGACCATCAAGTAATTTACATTCCCGCGATTCGGTTTCAATTGGTTTTAACATCACAAATTCCTTCTATCTGCATTTATATCGGGAGGGAAAACACGACATCTATTTCAACATGAAGTCATATTGTATTCCCGCTTTGACATCCCAGTAATGCAACTCATTGCCCAGCGTACTGCCATTTCTTTTTTCTTTGGCAATATCCGATGCCACATACATTTTCATTCCGGCAAGTACACCATCAGTTACGTTGTAGAAAATGCCGGTAAGGACGCCTCGGCCATTAATTTCAATTGTTCTCTGCGGGTCTTCATACCCACGAGTAATCAGCGGCGCAACCATGACACTGAGGTTCGGCTGGAAATAATATTGCGCTCCCACCTGCACAGAAAACATATCTTCTTTATTTCGATCAATACTCAGCGAGTTGGGATAACCAATATCTGTATCAACGTTCGAGCCAATATTGTTCATTGCATGCGTTACCATACCTGCTGCGCCAAAAAAACTTATTTTCGGCATGCTATAGGTCACCTGACCTGAATATACTTGCGTATTATCATGGGTACTACGGGAACGTGAAATACCGTCCAACATGGCGTGGAAGGCAAGAAGCTCAACTTTGATTGTATCTTTATTCTCAAGTAGGAATTTTTTCTCAACAATAGCTTCATATTGCGACGAAACATCATCCTGCCAGGAGCCGCCCAAAGAATAACGGCTGCTGTTATCATGCCAGCTACCGGCCAGAAAAGAACGCGCACGTTTCGTGTCATAATGACCTGTCGTTGGGTTGTAGATCCCTTCATTACGCACGCCGACAGCGGCATCTGGCCATAAAAATACGCGGGTACGGTACATAGCCCATAGATCGATATTATTGCTGGGTTCGTAACGGCCTATCACCCCTTCCGAAAGAGTTGGCATCGTTCTTGTTGAGCCAGATGCAATAAGCGGGATGCGATATGGCAAGCTGCCGTAACCATTATCAGTCCCAAAGCGCCCTATTTTAAAATGGAGATTATCGGTCGGTTTGAGTTTAACCGCGCCAGAAACAAGACCAAAACTATCATGATCGGCAAGATACCCACGCGTGCTCCATCGGTTTTTGGCACCTAGTTTATAAACATAATATCCTCCGGCTTCTGCGCCAATAAAATCGGAATAATAGTGTGTGTTTACGTCAAGCATCGCGCCCTGAACCCAGCCATAAATATCTCTTGCTGTTTCACCGGCACTGGGTCTGTCCGCACGACGAAAATCATTTTTAAGTCGGATCCGTAGTGCATCCTCATTATCATTAATTTCTGCGGCCTGGATTGTGAATGTGCTAAACGCCAGAAGTAAAAGCATAATGGCTGTTTTTTTATTTTTCATCATCATTATTCTCTATAATAGTACATGGGGAGGTCGTTCTTTTAAAAAGAAATAAAATAGATGTTACAGCTTTTTATATTTCAAATATCAGAGTGTGGCGACATCATAAATACCAATACCGCCTTCATTTTATTATTTTATTCCCTCACCGTTCATTTCCAACGCATAAGACTCTTTATCAGCCTTTTTAAAGAATGGATACCAGACAATGAGTTGTATTCCCACAAGGAAAACCTGTAATACAGCGATTTTCCAACTCCCTTCCATAATACCACTTAAAATAATTGGCATACCGGTTATCGGCGTAATCCCTGCGACTCTGGGGACAAGCCCAATATAAGTCGCCAGATAAGCAATACTCAGGCTAATTGCATTCATGAAAATAAAAGGGATGGCAAATCGGAAATTAAAGACCATTGGTGTACCGAAAACTAACGGTTCACTGATACCAAACAGCGCCGGGATGGTAGTCAGTTTGCCCAATGTCTTATACTGCTGACTTTTTGCAAAAAACAACATCAGTAAAGTAAGACCAATCGCGCTGGCAGACATTGTATAAGTGCTGACAAATGATCGCCCGGTAATATTAGGCAACGGATCACCAGCCGAATAAGCCGCAAGTTGTACTGCATCCATTGCGGTAAAAATCGGCAATATGACAGAGTAAATAACCATCGTGCCATGAATGCCCATAAACCACAGCAATTGCGCTAATGTCCAAAGAATTATGACAGAAGCAATATTGCCACCCACACCTTGCAACGGCAATTGCAAAAATGCATAGATAAACTGATGCATAGTTTTAAACGGTGTGGCCGTAAAAAGCACTGAAACTGTAGCAAATAGCAGGATGGAGACAAATCCTGGAATAAGGCTACTGAAACTACTGGAAACAACAGGAGGCACACTTGCTGGCATTTTTATTGTGAAGCCCTGCCGTTTAACAAAAATATAAAGCCAGGTTGAGAGTAAACCAACAATAATTGCCGTGAAAATACCCGTACCGCCCAACCATTGCATTGGAATGTTCGGAGCGCCATTTTCAGAAAAAGTCACAGGTGTAACAATAAAAAAGTTCAGCAAGGTCAATAACCCGCAGAATAGACCATCTTCATCATGTTGCTTTGCATAATTTCCGGCAATGGCGACACCGAAGATAACTGCCAGAAAGTTAGTGGTAAACATTATGATGACTTTTAACGCGGCAGCAATACCTACACTGGCGATAAATTCTTTATATGCTGGAATGGGTAAATTCAAAAATAGCGCTGCAAATGCCCCTAAGATGGTAATAGGCATCGCACCCATCATTCCGCCTGTAATGCCATTCACCAACTTACTGGTCTGGATTTTATTCACTACAGGATGAATTTTATTGGTTATCGTTTTTCTGTCAAATTTGGACATAGTGATCCCCTGCCAATGTGTATTAGCTATGCAAGTCTATGCTTATCTTATGAGTTTTTAGCTCAATAAGGCCAGTGCATCAGCCAGCACTTTCTCGCCGTTCATCATGCCGTAATCAACCATGTCGATGACTGCGACTTTGATTCCGCGAGACTCATATTTCTCCTTTAGATCATCCTCAAGATACGAAATTTGCGGACCTAACAGCAAAATATCCGTTTGCCCTTTATACGTTTTAAATTTCTCTTCAGGCATGGCGATAACAGTGGTATCGATATTTTTGCTTTTCGCACTTTGCTGCATTTTAGCCATCAGCATAGAGGTAGACATGCCAGCAGCACAAACCAGAGTTATATGGGTCATATGCATTCCTTGTTGTTATTTGCTTTTAAGAAGTTTGTACATTTCAATCATTTCCAGGGCAATATCTCTTGTGGTCATGGCATTCATCAGATGATCCTGTCCATGAACCATAATAAGTGATACCGAGGCTTTCTTTTCTCCTCGAGCTTCTGCCTGAATCAATTCCGTCTGGAAATAATGTGCCTGCTGCAAAGAGGTATTCGCTTCCGAGATCCGCATCTCTGCTGTTGCAAAATCGCCCATCCTCGCGGCTTTCATTGCCTGCATTGCTTTACTCTTTGCGTTACCACCATTCACCACCAACTCGGTGATAATATCTTCCAGGCTAATTTCCGTCACTTGTACTACTCCTCACTATGATTATTTCAGATGATACTAACCACCTGAGCTCAGCTTCTCCAGCGAGAAAATTACCACGTTTAATCTGGTAAAAATTGCCACAATTCACGATAAAACGGCTCCTTTCAATAACGCCATTAACACCTCAAAGCGTTGGTCATTAAGCAGTTGCTGTAAGGCCTCACCATCAAACAACAATTTTGTCGTCAATTGATAAAACCGTCCGATCTCTGAATCTTCTTCTGAAGAGATGGATATGAGGAAAATAACCTGTACCTCGTTGTTTCCCCACCAAATGGGCTGCCGTAATATACCAACTGTGACAAAACTTTTGCTGGTCATGACCTGAAATGGATGAGGAATCGCGATCAGGTTTCCAAAATCCGTTTGCCCCAACGCTTCTCTCTTCAGCACCGCATCTAAAAAACCTTCCGGCAATGGAAAGTATTTTTCCGTATGCATGCAAAGTAGTTTGAGTGCCTCTCCTTTATTCTTCGCCACAATATCCGTAAGAAATAGATCAGGCAGATAATATTTATGCAGAAAGGCATTGCTACTTGCCTCGAATATTTCACTACATGTGACAATATCTTTATTCTCAAGGAACAAATTTACTTCAAACACAGGAACCGGAACGTCAATATTGATGGGGACGGTTGTAAATATATAATCAATGTTGTTGGCTTCAAAATCAAAGAACTCCAACTCCCATGCTGTACATTCATGAATGTTGTCGATATATTTACCAAACGCCTGCTTATATTTATACATAAAAAGTTGCGTAGTGCCTTTTCCTGATGCGCACACCACAATTATGTTCTTCTTATCAATCTTCTTATCTTTTTTTTCAAGTGCAAGTTCAAAAAGGATAGCAAAATAAGCAACTTCATCTTCGGGAATGCTGGTAATATAATGTTCTGACAGCGCGATGCACGCTGTTGCAGCCATTGTATAGGCAAATGCATATTCTTTCTTTATTTCATGCAGCAGCGGATTAATGAGCGGAATACCGTACTGCATTCGTATATCCAGCGGCACCATATGCTGATTTAACGACATCCTTAATTCCAGATTATCCATAAAATCAATATTAAAGCTTTTATGTACAATCTCCAGCATCCGCCATGTCAGTTCATCAATCTTGCTGGAAATAATAACATTTGAGCCAGGCGTGTTATAAGAACCAGATGATAATTTAGCCCCCATATGTAGCGCTATATATGACTGCTCACTTGCAGAGATAAAGGTCTGAAGTTCTTGTTGGGTGCGCAGGGCGATCTCTTTAGTTGCCTCCAGAACATCGGGCTTCACTAACTGTTGAATCCTGTTTCCATCGATATCTATAGATTGCGCATACTTAGATCGATATTCTGCGATAAAAATATGTGAAACAAGATTTTCCAGTGAAACTTCTGATATACGAAACTCGTGGTTATGCAAGACAGACAAGATAATGTTACCAATAATTTTTAATTGTTCTTCTTTTTTACCATCAGCATTCATAAAATCGTTACGCTTGATGAGATTATTCGCTATACATACCCTCTTATTGAATTCGCTGCCACTAATGATAATACCATAATTAGGTCGTCTTTCTAAAACCAGATGGTGTATGCGCAGTATATACTCTACTTTTTTCAAATCCGCAGTCATTGTGTTGCGAGAGACATAACACTGTTCGCATAAATCATCCAATTTTATATAATCATAACGATTTAATAAAAAGGCAAGAATGAATATCACTCTTTCATTCGATGTTGTTGGTCTGGCAGTTTTATTTTCCCCGTTACCAGAATATGCAAATCGTTTAAATTTATCGTAATCATTCACGGTTAATCGGTATCCCATATTCGATTTCGATGTGACCGTAGCGCCATGTAATACGACAATATCATTCACTTCTTTCAAGCGGACACGTACTGTCTTTTCGCTCACGTTAAGCCTCACGGCCAGTTCGCGAGCCGTATGATATTCCTCATCCATCAATTCCTTAAAAAGGACTGATAACTTGCTATACATTGCATCCCCTTGATGATAATCATCATCTTTCACCCTGTCTGACTTTACCATTGAGGAATAAGGAACTCCACCCAGACAATCGCCATCCAGATCTGGTAACGGTTTGGGTATCGTATTATTTTTTTTGACATGCATCACAGAAATAAATCACAAAAAGAAACAATCAGGTTTACAACTTATCCGGTGGCTAAAATATAACTCTCTTACTCTTATTACGCTAAGAAGTGAAAAATATAACCACATTAACATTCCCACTATAATTTGCACGGCCACTTAAATTTATACTTTTTTTACTTAACCCATTTTATTCTTTATGTGTTTTTTATATCAATGCGCATTGCCGTTTTTTATACTCCTGTTGTCGCCGTCAGGCTTAGCTGAAAGATAACAATGAACACAATGCTGAAGTTTCCACTTTTACAGAACATCCGCACGCTTTTGACATTAGCGCAAACGCCCCAGATAGCAGAGGTTGAGTCTAAAGAAAAAGGAAATAGTGACAATGAGTTCCAGCGCGCATTTCAACAGGAAGTGCAAACCTATCTTTTACACTATCCGGCAACAAAACACGTTGATATCTATCTGAACGATATTAACGGAACATTCAGAGGAAAGCGGATTGCCGTTGGGGATCTTTATTCTGCTGCGAAAGGGTGTTATTTCCCGCAATCTGTTTACTCAATGGATCGGGAAGGTAAAGTGGTCTGTACTGCGGCTGACCACCAGGTTCTGGATGAGCCCGACCGGATTTGCCTGCCGGTAAAAGGGACATTGCGCCCCTCCGCTTACGATCCCCATGAGAACGCCCAGCTTTTGCTATCCATGCAGGATGCCAGCGGCGCACCGTATGCGCTTGAGCCAAGGGTGATTCTGGAAAACGTTGTTCGCCGGTTCCATCACCATGGTTTGTATCCGGTGATCGCACCGGAGATTGAGTTTTACCTTATCGACCAGCAGGCCCAGGTCATGCGCAGTCAGGGGTGCTTCCACATGGCCGTCCCTTCTACGTACGCCCCCTTCATCGAGCGGCTGGAAGAGATGGCTGCTGCACAGAATCTGCCGTTAACGGGGATTGTCAGCGAAGCAGAGCCTGCACAATTCGAGCTTAACCTGCGCCACTCTCACCAGGTTGTCGAGGTCTGTGAGAACGTCCTGGCGCTACGCAGGTTAACCAGCGTGATCGCGAATGAATTCGGCTATAAGGCCAATTTTATGGCGAAACCTTTTTCCCAGCTTGCTGGCAACGGCTTGCATTTTCATATCAGCCTGAATGACAGACAGGGCGATAACCTCTTTGCCTCTCCCGCCCAGGAACTGAACGAGATGACGCGCCAGTGCCTGGCCGGGTTACTTCATCTTATGCCTGCGTCGCTGGCGGTAATGGCTCCCGGGGTAAACGCTTTTCGCCGTTTGCGAAAAAACCTGGACGAACCCGTGTTTAGCTCATGGGGTTACAACACGCGTTCCGCTGCGTTACGCATTCCCTGCTCCAGCGAAGAGAATCGTCGCATTGAGTACCGACTTGCTGGCGCTGATGCCAACCCCTATCTGGTGATGGCCACAATTCTGACCGGCATGTTGTATGGTCTCGAGAATATCGATGGCGATTCAGAAGAGGATATTCTGCGCGCTGCCCCGCCTTTACCGTTATTTCAGCACCAGGCAATCGCCACTTTTCAGGAATGCCCGTATCTGCTCGACAGCCTGGGAGAGGCATTTTCCCGGCAGTGGATCCACAGCAAACTGGAGGAACTGACCCTGTTCGAAGGCATTGTTACGCAAGAAGAAACGGCGATTTCGTTCTGACCCCTGTTTTACTTTCCGTTACTGCCAATGACAAATGTGAGGTGATGATGTCGCGGTTTATTATTCTTTCTCATGTTCGGGAAACACAGGGGTAATAAACTGCAGGCAACATCACGCCAGGCCTGCTCCTGAGCCCTGATGTTTCAGCACGATACTGCAGGTGTATCGCCCGGCAGGATGCAGCGACACGGTGGTTTCGAATGTTTTTCCTTGAGCATCAAGGTAACGACGTACAATTCTCAACGCAGGTGACCCGGCTTCCACGCCCAGTATTTTCGCGATTTTGACCGGCACACCAACCGCCGTTATCGACTGATGCACTTCATTGCTGCGGATACCGTAGTGCTTTTCAATCAGCGCGCTGATTAATGCATACGGATCGCTACGCACCAGTTTTCCGACCTTCACATACGCAATGCTGATATAGCTGTCGGTCCAGCAAATGGGGGCATTTTCTTGCTGAGGATCTTCGCGGGTACTGGCGATGTGCAGCCAGCGCGAACCCGGTTCACAACCAATCACCTGCGACAATTCGACGTCCACCACCACCTCATCGGTCTTTTTCACCACTCGCAGGTTGTTTTTTGCCAGCACCAGTAAATCTTCAAGTGAGGCCAGGGGATGATCCTGCATTTCCGGCTTCTGTTCGCAGACGCGTGTCCCTGCGCCTTTTCGCCTGCTGATAAGCCCCTGCTCCGCGAGTTCCCGCAGTGCTTCGCGCACCGTATGACGACTCACCTGCCAGCTTTCACATAGCTCCATCTCCGTTGGAAACAGCGATCCTGGCGGGTATTTCCCCTGTGTGATCGCCAGCGCCAGTTCACGGGCCATTTGCTTATACAGAGACTCTTTCATCGTTTCACTCTTCAAAGAATTAAATGATCGACATCACAAAGGTGAGCGATAGCGCTTCCTTGCTAACTGTGTGGTCATTATAAATGTCCGTACATATTCAAATGTCCGGACAAATAAAACCAGAAGACTAAGATATGTCAGGACAAAAAAATGGCCAATTCAACGTTAACAAACCCTGATTCTGACTGTTTTTTCTGTCCCGCAGTCTATCACCAATCAGACCCCCAAGGAGTGGTTATGCCTTCAAATGTGCTTGATTCTGTTTTGTTCAGGGATTCCTTCGGAACGCCGGAAATGCGCGCAATTTTCGACGATCACGAGTTGATTCGTAAATACGTTGAAGTCGAGATTGCCCTCGCGCAGGCCCAGGCAAAATGTGGCGTTATCCCACAAGAAGCCGCCGATGAGATCGCGGAAAAATGCACTGCGGATACGCTGGATTTTGATCTCCTGCGCCATGAAACCGAAATTGTCGGTTACCCCATTTTGCCGCTGGTGCACCAAATTTCTAAACAGGCAGGTGAGTCAGGCGGCTACGTCCATTGGGGTGCGACCACTCAGGACATTATGGATACCGCCGTCGTCTTGCAGATTCGCGATGCCTTCGACCTTATCGAAAGCGAACTAAAACAGCTTTGCCTGACGCTGGCCGGTCTGGCGCGCCGCTATAGGGACACACCGATGGCGGGCAGGACGCACCTGCAACAGGCGCTGCCGATTACCTTCGGATACAAAGCGGCTATCTGGCTGGATATGTTTGACCGCCACACCGAGCGCCTTGCCCAGGCACGACCACGGATTTTGGTGGGGGAATTTGCCGGAGCGGCCGGAACACTTGCGTCGCTTGGCGATAAAGGTCTCGCGGTACAAGAGGCCATGATGGGCATCCTCAAGCTGGGCGTCCCCTCTTCCACCTGGCATGTTGCCCGCGATGGCTTTGCCGAAGCGACGAACCTGCTCGGGCTTATCACCGGATCGCTTGGCAAAATCGGCTATGACGTGATGCTGCTTGCTGCCAATGAATTCGGCGAGCTGTACGAACCGTTTGTGAAAGGCCGCGGTGCCAGCAGCACCATGCCACAAAAACGTAACCCGATTTCCAGTGAGCTGATGCTGGCATGTGCAAAAGGGGTACGCCAGCACGCCGGATTAATGCTGGACGCGATGGTGCAGGATTTAGAACGTGCCACCGGGCCGTGGCATGCGGAATGGATTGCGATCCCGGAGAGCTTTGTGCTCGCCGCCGGGGCATTACATCAAGCCAACTTTATGCTCGCCGGCCTGATTGTGGATGAAGCAGCGATGGCGAAAAACCTGGATATGACCAAAGGGTTGATCGTTGCCGAAGCCGTCATGATGGGTCTGGCGCCATACATTGGCCGCCAGGATGCGCACGATGTTGTGTACGATGCCTGCCGCGTGGTGAACGAACAAGGGGGACGACTGGCTGATGTGCTGAACAGCATGCCGGGGGTTTCCAGCCGCCTTGATCCGCAGCTCATTGAGCGCCTGACCGACCCGACGAATTATCTGGGTATGGCACCAGAAATGGTGGATCGGGTTCTGGAAAAATTCGCGCAACGGCAATAATCCTGAGGGATAAGGAGAGACATATGCCATCCGCTTGTTCTGCACGGAAATCTGTTATCGCCTTTCTGGTTCCTCTTATCCTCGGAACCGCTATCTGGTTCTTTCCTGTTCCGGAAGGATTGACTCCGGAAGCATGGCATATGTTTGCCATTTTCGCGGCCACCATTGCCGCTATCCTGACCCAGCCTCTCCCGTCCGGGGCGGTGATGCTGATTGCTCTTTGCGTGGTCATTTTTACCAAAACCTTGTCAGAGGCAAAAGCGCTGTCGGGGTTTGCATCGGGCACGGTGTGGCTGATTTTCTGTGCGTATGTACTTTCGCTGGGCTTTGTGACATCCGGGCTCGGCAAACGCATCGCGTATAAGATGCTGTCGCTTTTTGGCGGCAGCAGTCTGGGAATAGCCTATTCACTGGGCGTGTCGGATCTCATCATGGCCCCTGCCATGCCATCGGTGACCGCGCGTTCAGGGGGGATTATTTTTCCCATCACGCGTTCGATTAACGACGTTCTGGGCTCTTCACCCGGTGAATCGGGTAAACGCATCGGCGATTTTCTGACCATGGTGTGCTTTCAGTTTACGCCCATCACCGGGGCGATATTCCTCACCGGGATGGCGGCAAACCCGCTGGTCGGCAGCCTGGCGAAAACCTCGCTCGGTGTTGATATCACCTGGAGTAGCTGGTTTGTGTCAGCGGTTGTCCCGGCAATGGCATGCTTCTGCCTGATGCCTCTGCTGGTGTACAAGTTACTGAACCCACAACTGAAACGAACGCCCGAAGCCAAAGCCATGGGGAAACAGTTCCTGGCCGAATTGGGTGCAATGAGCAGTGCGGAAAAGAAAGTGGCATTCGGCTTTGTTCTGGCGCTCATTGGCTGGGGAACCAGTCTGGTTACCGGCCTTTCCGCAACCTCCGTCGGGCTGGGGCTCGCGGCGTATTTATTCGCTTCAAAAGCCGTAAGCTGGAAAGCGTTACTCAACGATCACGCCGCCTGGGATACAGTTATCTGGTTTAGCGTCATTATCTCTCTGGCCAGTGGGCTCGCCGACCTTGGCTTTATCAAATGGATGACCCTCAAGCTTGGCGGCAGTATCCATGGCTTTAGCGGGATGGAATCCTTTGTCCTGCTGGGGCTTATCTATATTTACGTGCATTATTTATTTGCCACCGCCACCGGGCATGTGGCCGCGCTGTATGCCCCGTTCGCCGCAACCGCCATTGCGGCAGGCGCACCGCCCATGATGGTGGCGATCTGTTTCGGTATTTTCAGCAATCTGATGTGGGGGAATACGGAATATGGCGGCGGTCCTGGCCCTATCTATTTTGCTCAGGGGTATTTTGAGCGCCCCCGGTTCTACAAAATTAATTTCTGCGTTGTCACGTTTAATGTGGTGTTGACTTTTGCCATCGGAATGGCCTGGTGGAAAATGCTCGGTTACTACTGATTGTTCTGCCCGTTGCGGCAGGGCGGACATCCGCCCTGCCGCATCTTCGTTTACCGGCAAAGGAATGATAATGGATAGTTGTCAGCAATCGTGCGATACCGCATCCCAAAAAACGCACCACCGCGAAGGAAATTCGCAAAGTAGATCACTTGAAATTTCATGAGTTGGGAGACATTCTGTTTCACCTTAAACTGAATTAAGGTGTCATCAGTGTTCGTGGCAAGGAGATTTTCATTGATTACACTGCCTATCAGCAGTGGTTATGTTCTGAGTGGCACAGGATTTCGGGTCAGGGTCACCATGAGCGAGTACATCAGTTTATTGCCCCCAAATTTTATTTACTCCGGGAATTACGTGCTTTTACCCGTACCAGTGGCTATAACAAATCCTATATTTTGAGATACCTTGAAGAAGCTTTTGCTGAGATGATAGGTCAAATGAGAGCAAACGGGATGTCGTCTAAAAATATTATTGCAGGCTTCAAATTCCCCTTAGCAGATAACTACCAGATTACCTTTACCACCTTACGGCATGAAGCAGCCGGCATTCTCCTGGGCCCGGTAGTTGTGGGAGGAATTATGTATAATGTTTTTTATGAAATGCAAAATACTTACTAAATACGAAGCGATCAACATAGCCAAAAATAACGCTGCAAAGTACCGGCTATCCTGGAGCGACAAGAATTTATACGTCAAGGAAGGCGAATTAAACGGGATAGAATGCTTCGTCGTATCCACTCTGGATAATGGAACGGATGAGTCCGAATCATGGCTGAATTTTCAGTTTACCAATCCTATGGATTTCTATGTTAGTAGAGCTGATGGAACTTTTTTAGGCTACGGAATCGCCAATCGGGAAATAATCACTATTCATAAAGATTAATTACATTTAGCTCACCGTTTCATGCAAAAAAGAGCTTTGCCACAATTTTGCCACACTCACAACGCGTAAAAACGCAATCTAGTGTTGAACAAAGCAAAAAACTGCAATGATAACTTGATGATTTTACTAGAAAAGATGGTGCGATAATGGGAACACATCAGAAAGGCAGTCCATTGAATAATATAAAAATAATTTAAACACTCTAATAAAGTGCCCCCATAAATGCCCCCTTAGGTAGTTGTGTTGAATACTCCCTAATGTAATCACCAGTATACTTGTGAGCCTTAGGGGCAAAGCATCATTACTACCAACGTTCCAGGGGGGCCAGAAGGTCTTTGTGGATTTCAGTTTGTTCTTCCTGCCATGCACTTGTCCATTTCCAGTCAGTACTTCTCGGACAGTTGTCCTGACAGTTTTTACAAAACTCTTCTTTGAAGCCGCCGGTCGGATTAAAATGGTATATATCGTCTAACTTCCATCCTCCCATTATGTATTTTTTCTTCGTACATACCAAGTATTTCATTGATGCAGAGTACAAGCCAACCATCCTCGCAGGAATACCTAGGGAGCGTGAAGCAAACATTAATAAATGCTCGCAGTTTTTAACTACTCGTTCAGGATTATAATCTAACAAGCCTTGTTTTATTATCCTCCCCATTTCATCATCAGGATCATCAATTTTGAATCCTAGCTGTTTTGCTCTACTAGTGAAAAACTCCACTTCAAAATCAGGATCTTCACGTTGTAAGTAAGTATTCTTCTGCGCACTGATTTTATCAAGTGAGTCATTTAACTCAGCTTTTATTTCATCATTATGGAAATAATCAGCTTTCGATCTTGCTTCTTCGATATATTGTTGATAATTATCTTGATTCACTCTGATCGTCGCATACATCAAGATAAATTTTCCATGTAGCCCTTCATTCCCTTGAAACTTACAAACCTCTATTGCAATATTTAAACAATAATCTAACCAGTTGAATAAATATTCTGATGATTCAACTCGCTCATCAATTTTTAATCTGTGCGCGTATACACTCAATTTAATAGCAATTCTTGATATAGCATCAACAAAAAAATTTTCATTGCCATGTAGGATCATATTATTAATTGTATATATTATTTTCTCTACATGTTTAGCTGTTGTAGTAATAACCCTATCATTTTCACGATTCAACATCCAAGAGGTTAGAGGATCGCTTGCAGTGTTTTGTTTAGTTATTACAACATGATAGTCGGTTTCGATAAGTTTATCTGCAATAAATGCCCTCATAAGAAAAATGACATACATTCTATAATACTTATTCATTTTCTCTGTGCGAACTAGATAAATCAAAGACTGATACAAATTAAACAAACATTCGTCTTTGATTTCTGGTTTATCTTTAAGAGCACGTAAATAAACTTGCTCAATATAAATACCTGAATTAAATCTTGTATCAAAAAGCTCAGAGGTAGACTCAAAAGTAACTTTTGCATGATTAAATAACTCTTGATATGAGCTACTCTTGAGCAATCTATCATATTGTTCAATGTAAAGATAAAAATTAAACTCTTTATTTCTTTGAATCAACTCATCAATCAACTGAGAAGGACTATTCTTCAACATCTCATGGATAGGAGTTTTTATTTTATTAAGAGCATTTATCTTGAGCCATGACAGATTAGCCATCACAGCATCAATTAATTTATCACCATCACCAGATAAAACATTATCGGAAGGAATATGAATTGTTATGGTTTTATTTCTTTCACCAAGAGATATTGCTAGCCGATCATTCAACTCTTGATTGTCTTGTAAAGTACACCAGTATACAATTTTGGTTGTAACATCTACTACAACAAGAATAATTGGCAAATCTAACTGGCTCATGTAATAACTTAATCTCTCTGTTGAAAGATTAAAAGATACAACCTGCCCATTATTAATTATATTTACACGCTCCTGTCCTTTAATCTGGGCTTTAAAAATAAAGCCAGTTGCTTTTTCATTTTCTCCAATCAATTCAATTTCCGCATCCACACCATAATCTTCCTGATCTTCTTGTGGACGATATGCCCAATCAATTGGCATTGCTGATTGAAATATTCTTCCTGCAGATCTACCTATTTGCTTTGGAGTCAGTGCCATTTGCTTTCCATTCCGTAAAATTGACCTCACTAAATTCTACTTCCATTTGAACAAAATCGCATTGCTTCTGAGGATTCCTCGTTTTGCATCTCCATCGTTCTATCAACTTCAAGTCCAATCTTCCTAAGGCATGACTATGGACAAAAAATTATTAAAGTGACCAAAATCACACTACACCGCACCCGCCTGCCCTTTCTGTATCAGTAAAATTTTTCAGTTTTGTTTTTCTACAAACCATTCAGCCATACCGCGCCAGTGCTGCCTCTCTGGCATGAAAACCAGACTGAAAAAATTGAACCGGATTTCAGTTTCTTCCATTTCAAAACTGACCGTATTTTTTCAGGTTTTTGTTTCGGAAGGGATTTTTAATTTTACGTCACTATTCGAGAAAAAATAACGCTGAATTAGAAAACAATAACGTTATTAAATTCAATAAATTATCGCAGGGAGAAACTGAAAAAGCTTCATCACATTTCAGCAGTACCGGGCACACGTTTCGTATCCCGGTCTGCCGCCATTAAGCCCTTTTTTTTGCCTGAAGCAGAAGTTCCAGCGACTTATCGCGATCCTGTTCCGGCAGGGCATCAATCAGTTCTTTAACCCTTCTCCGCCCCTTAAGGGCGCTGGCTTATGGTATGCGAAAGGGACATGCTCATTACAAAAGTGTGGCCGGAACCATTTAAAACAGTCGTAGAGTTGCGCTTTCTACTGGCTTAAGACACAGACATCATCAATCAGGAATGGCAGCAGATAAAAATGCAGTGGATCCCCCCGGAGTGGAGTAAATCAACTAAGGCCATTGGTGTGGCGCTCAATGAGACTGTTTGCCATGTGCTGAAAAAGTAAATCGGCAATCATCACAAATGGGTGTTTGTCTACCGTGAAAGCAGCACTAAGCCAGATGGGACAAAATCACTGGTTATCAGGAAAATGCGCTATGACGCTAACACAGCATGGCGGGCTGCATTAAAGCGGGCTGGCATAGAGGATTTCAGATTTCATGACTTACGGCATACCAGGGCAAGTTGGTTAGTACAGGCTGGAGTGCCAATGTCAGTATTGCAGGAAATGGGAGGGTGGGAATCTATCGAAATGGTTCGCCGGTATGCACACCTGGCACCGAATCACCTGACAGAACATGCGCGGCAAATTGACTCTATTTTCGGGCTTTCTGTCCCAAATTTGTCACATAGTAAAAATAAGAAGGGTATGAATGATGTGTAACGTATTGAAAATGTTGGTGCCGATAATAGGAGTCGAACCTACGACCTTCGCATTACGAATGCGTAAATTGCTCTTTTAAAATCAATACCTATCGAATTTAAATGGATTTTTTGCCACAATATTGCCACAGTTCGTTAGGAATCTGACAGAAATGGCGACTATACGCAAACGTGGTAACTACCAATGGGAAGCTCAAATCCGTAAACGTGGTTTTCCCTCTCAAACCAAAACCTTTAACACCAAAGTGGAAGCAGAAGCTTGGGCCAAAATGATCGAGTCAGAAATGGCGAGAGGAGTTTGGCTTAGCCGCAGCGAAGCGGAATCTACGACATTGTATGAAGCCCTAGCGCGATATGAAAAAGAGATTGTTCCCGACAAAAAAGGGGCAGTGCAAGACCGATCATTGGTGCGGATACTAAAAGGCACTCAGCTGGCGAAAAACTATATGGCCAGCATCAGGAGTGCCGATGTCGCCAAGCTGAGAGATGAATGGTTGAAAATCTATGCTCCTGCAACCGTTTTAAGGCGTTTGGCCTTACTTTCTCATGTATTCAATGTTTCGCGCAAAGAATGGGGCATGGAGAGCCTGCTGAACCCCGTAGAGGCCATTCGCAAACCCCAACCCAAGAACTCCAGGACCAGACGCCTAGAAGCGCTGCCTGTAGTTTCTGAGAAAACCGGTGTTACGTCAGGAAAGGAAATAGCCAACGAGATTGAACATATCATCGCCGCAACACATTCATTAGTATTGCCAGCAATCATTCTTCTGGCGTTAGAGACAGCCATGCGCCGTAGCGAAATCGCAGAGCTTCGATGGCGCTTTATCGATCTTGATCGGCGAGTTGCACATCTGCCGGATACTAAGAATGGTAATGCCCGCGATGTCCCTTTATCAACGAAAGCCATTACGATACTGTCCAGTCTCAAGGAACATTCCAAGCCAGCTGCTGATAAGGTTTTTGATATGCGTGCAGACGCGATTACCCGAGCTTTTGACCGAGCTGTAAAACGAGCCAGAGAACGATACGAGAAAACAAACTCATTATGTGATGAATCTTTCCTTAAAGATTTAAGATTTCATGACCTTCGACATGAAGCAACTTCTCGACTTGCTGAAATTTTCCCTATGCATGAACTAACCAAAATTACAGGACATAAAGATCCAAGAATGCTAATGCGGTATTATCATCCAAAAGCTGAAGATTTGGCGTTAAAGTTGAAATAAGGACGTTGTATGGATTATAAAAATAAGTTAGTTGATGCATCACCAAAATTAAACAACCCTCAACTATTGGCTATAATATACTTAATACCTTTTGGATACTTGATTGTAGAAAACCCATTATGGCTAGAAAATATATACATTGCCGCTCCAATTTTCCTATCATCTATAGCTTTATTAACCAGTGTATACATAGGATATCGTGATTTATTAAATAAAGTATTTAATAATGCAGTAGTTAAATGGGGCGTAACTGGCTTTACATATTCCGTATGCTTATGGTTCGCAAAGTTTAAGCTTGACATAGCTTATGGTATAGTCCCAGAAAATCTTAATTACTCGACATTAGCTTATGCTTTCATGCTCTCATTTCCAATAGGAGCAATGATTTGTGCAATTACAGTCTATATATACATATTTTTGCGAGATGTATCTCCAGCAAAAATAGTAATATCCTCTATAATTTCAGCATATATTGGAAACTTGGCTCAACATCATATGCAAATTAATAATCTTCCTGAAAAAATAATATTAATAGGACTCATAATTATGGTCCCCTATAACATGGTCAATCTAGCCAGTTCGTTAGTTATTAAAAGGAAATTTAATTTTAATCGTTTAGTATCAGGCTTATCCCTTTTTGCTGTGTCAGTTGCTCTTTTTATTATTAGCATGACAGCAATGAAATATATTGAAAGATATCAAGAAAAATTTATTTTTCTTGATGCAAGAACATCTACGACATGTGATAGCTCAGAAAGCAAATCGCTTTATATTGAAAAAAATGAAAATCAGTGCTATAGAATATCAGGAAATAAATTCTCTGAGTTAAGACTAACTCTTGTAGATAAAAATATCTCGAATATAAATAACAAGGGCACTTCAACTTATGAACAAAAATAACTCTGCAAATTCATTTTCTATAGAAGCAAGGAAAGAAGCTTTTCGGAGAGCTGAAGCCAGTCTTTTTTTATCAAATAAAGATCCTAAAGGCTCCTCATTTTTTAATGAAATAAAAAATAAGGTGATCAATGGAGAGCTAACCTATGAAGATGCAAAGAGAGAAGTATTAAATTATCACATTGAACAATCTAAAAATAAAAATAAAAAAGGCTAACATTTAGTTAGCCTCTTCTCACTAGTGAGCCATTTTATAGTCCCTTAATGCATTTTTAAGTAACTCAGTTTGCACATCAGCATCATCGTAATTATAAATTCCGGTAGCAGAATAATACTCTTCGATGCATAGAATATTTATCAATGGTTCACAAATCTCTTTAATAAACTCCTTGTTGTTACCGGCAAAAATAATTTTTATTCCTTCCAAAACAAAGCTATTATAATCAGCCATTATACACCTCCTTACAGGTGTTTAGTGGAAGCGTCAGTTAACGTTATCGCGCTAACTGACGCGCCTAAATCAAGATTTTTTATTGCCAGTTAAACTATCACCCTCAAACTCATCCTGTTCGTGGTTACTCTGACGATCGGCTGTGTGTTTACGTATTTGATTCGCTATTTCCCCACCAACGGTCTGTTGTTTTCGGATAGAATTAGTACTTCCCTTCATCATCTGATACTCCGAAGCTCCATTAGACAGCCCGCTCTCCATGTGAGAAGCCATGCGGCCAGCTCGTGAGAATGATGAAGCAAACCCCTGGCTTCCTCCGCTGACGCTACCTGTATTGCTTCCTGCAGAAGAACCACCGGAACCGCCTGATGGTTGTCCTCCAGAAGTATCTACGGAACCGGTATCTTCCCCGCCGCCAAATCCTCCACCTGAACCACCTCTATCACCAGAACCAGATTCTTCGGCCATCGCCGCTTGTGCAGATTCAAATGCTGCTTTTAGAGCGGAAGCACCACCACTGACTTGAGCTGTAGCGCTCATTGCCATTGCCCCAGCGCCACTGATTGCAGTAGCAGCAGCGCCAGTAATCATACCTGCTCCAAAACCACCGATCCCTTGTAAGGACGCTCCTCCAACAACGCCTGATAACAACAACGGTAATTTATTCGTCAATACTAAAAGAATAATTGACGCCAGAAGTAAAACAATAAGACTATTAAGATCAGGAATATCATTTTTAATAATAGAAAAATACTGATCTATAAATGATTGCCCAATCCCAATGATTAATGTCATCGTAAATAACTGAATACCAATCGATAATACTGTGCGTAAGTAATTTATTGCTATATCAGAAGTCCATTTCGAACCACCAAACCCAAACAAAATAACTCCTGCATAACACAACACCCATGCAGAAACTAACATTATTAGCATATTTATCGCGATAAGCGCCATTACTACTAATACTATTATCGCGACGGTTATCATAATGGTCGAAATCATTGGAGACCAAATTGATGCTGCTGAACTGACCTTTGTTAATATCACAAAAGCCATATCAACTATGCTGGATGGTGAAATACCAGTACTTGTTCCTAAAGCATTTGCTGCAAGTTGTCTCATTGAGTTAATTATAGATTGTGATATAGCTGGGCCGTTGATTAAAAGATAATAAAAAAAACCAATCACGGCAAAAAAACGAACTATTTCTGCAAGTGCACTGATTAAACCTTCCCCTTGCATCGCCAACATACCAAATGTCCAAACCATACTTATTAATACCAGCCCCCAGAAGAGCCAATTTGCATAATCACCAATTACTAATGACCATGTGCTGGCTACTTGCTGAAACTTATCTAATAACGTATCAAGTAATCCGCTACTATCTAATTGACCAGCATAAGCATTTACAGAAAACAAAAAAATCATTCCTAAAAAAGTGAGTTTGCTTACTATTCTCATAATTACCATTCTCGCTT
Source organism: Kosakonia sp. N21 (assembly GCF_050587465.1). Taxonomy (NCBI): domain Bacteria; kingdom Pseudomonadati; phylum Pseudomonadota; class Gammaproteobacteria; order Enterobacterales; family Enterobacteriaceae; genus Kosakonia; species Kosakonia sp. N21. Next base: position 642,539 of record NZ_JBOBHR010000002.1, read on the forward strand.
AGGGCTAGGATTGTTATTACTGCGCAGGGCACATTTATCGTAGTTATGTTCGTTCAATTTATTCTCTGGCGTCGATAAACAATCTTCATCTTTTTTATCGCAAGAGCATAGAATCAATGGAATGATTAGAATAAAAATGACCAAAAGTTTATCTTTCATGCAGCTATCCCTCACCAAATTCGCTTCGGGCTTGGTGTGTTCTCGCCAGCTAACGCTTTTTCATCAGCTACTATTTGTTGGGACTCTTTATCGGTCTGAGCCTGTGCCAGTGTTGCTGCAGCGTTTTGTTGGGATACCAGAAGCGAGCGGATTTGCAGCAACTGGTTCGTTTGAGCACTGGCAAGCTGGTTAGCGGCCTGAATAGCTTCCATTTGCCCTTGTGCGCTGGTTGCCTGAGTCTGCAAATCTGCAAGGTTATCAGCATCGCTTTGCAGTGTTTCCTGCTGTTCGTCGAGAGCCTTAAACACGGCGTCATTGGCCTTTTTACGTGCCTCAGAACTGTTCTGTTCAGCTTTACGCAGTGCGCTAATTTCATCCGCAGTACATTCAACATTACTGTTAAAACACGGTGATGAGCGGTAGTAATTCACGTCCTGATAACGTTTCAGATATGAATCAAGACTCCCGGCCTGATTTTTGTAGTAATTAAGGGTGTCCTGCGCCTGCAACAATTTGTTGATGGTCGAATTGGCCTGATCCCAGATATAGGCAGCAGGTGCGACTGTATTTTTGAGCATGTTTTCATACTGCTGCAGCTGCGTCTGGTACTGCTGGATCTGTTTTGCCACAGCCTGAACGTTGTTGACTGCGCTGATTGTGGTCTGCACCACATTAGTACCATCGATGACAGGGATACCGGCTGTCGCCGGTAATGCCATGATTGACACCACGAAAGAAACTACTAAGGCCTTTTTAGCGGCTAAAATTCCTCTCTGTAATGAAAATACTCGGAGCATTAACTTCATTTGCTTACCTCAATTTCAACAGATTATTAATATTGAATACATTCTCTATATAGGCGGTAGCCGATCAGCCTCGCAGAGCAGGACTCCCCTTGAGAATCGAAGATACGAAAACGGGGAGAGTAAAGTTGATAACCTGTTTACAGGTTAGCTAACTTTACATGTCCTGCCCCACGGTTGCCGTTGTATATCTGTATACCCATTGTGTATTCCGGTGTACGCAGTGTGTTTTCTTGGTGTATTTCTACAGGTTTAGTCATGTATTAAGTTTGTAATGCATGTGTTTTCTTAAAGGAAACTTATTTAATTACCCAACTTTAAGATAATTATTCTCTCGGTTTTATCTTTGGCGGCCTACCTCGTTTCTTTTGAACCATTTCAGCACGTTGCATTAAATCGCGGTTTTCCAACTGTGATTCGACAGAATTATCTATCCACTCCTTAACATCTTCTCGACGCCACAAAAGGCGCTTATTGCCAGGAAGGCGGCATCTGGGTGGGAGGCATTTAGGATTCCGAGTTGCATCGCTACGGATGCTTTTTACTGTTTTCTTCAAAGCAAAAGCTAACTCTTCAACGGTTATAAGTTCAGGCATAACTGGTTTCATAGCAGAACCTATTTCTCATAAAATATTATCAGGATTTTAGCCGCTAAAATTTTAGCCGCTAAAATTTGCAAACCAACGTTAAGAACTGAGAATACCAAAAAATTAACACCTGAAATATTTCTGTCAACAATTCTAAAACCCGAAAAAATATAAAACCATTTAAATTACATTTTTTTTGGCACTTTTCTGAACAACCCTAAGGTTTTAATAAGTCTTTTAGTCTTTTGGTTATATATATGGTTAAAGATCTGGTTAGAGAATCACAAAACCATATCTAACCCATTGTTTTATAATTTGATTTAAAAATAGAGCGTACCTCATATGTCATGAAAGTGCCCCTCATATGTCATGAAAGCGCCCCTCATATGTCATAAACAAATATAATTAAGCACAGCTTATGAACACACTTATCAACAGATTTTTTAGGTAAACACACAGGATATACGCAAAAAATATAAATTGTTTAGCCAAACAAAATAGCAACAAATAAAATGAAACAAAATGTAAACAACAGAGGGTTGTAGATGACTTATAAAATTGGTTAGCTAACCTTTATAACAAACACCGTTGGTAAATGTTTCATTTCTGACAACGGATATATCGAAAATGAGTAAGAAAAATACTTTAACTAACCTTACTCCCTGATTTGTTTAGCTAAACAAATTACTCTAAGGAATCCTGGGACGTTTGAAAAAAAGGGGTGATATGAGGACGATAAATGCTGCACCTTCTACTGTCGGAGAGATTTTATACGAAGAATTCTTGAAGCCATTGGATATGTCTCCCGCAAGACTTGCTGAACTGATGGATACGTCATATGAAAAAATTTGGGCAATAATTAAAAATGAGCGAGATATAACTCTTGAAGAGGCTATTCAACTCTCGATAATTTTCAATACAGATGCATCTTTTTGGGTGAAACTGCAAGAGCTACGTGAATTGCAACTGTTTCTATAGTCACTTTTCTGGGAGCAGTGGACTGACCCCGCCTCGCTCAGAGCGGACCTTTTGCTCAGTGAGTTAGTCCGCTCCGTGCCAACAGCAGACATATCAATAATTCAGTTATGGCTGGGCGTGGATTATGGCTGTGATGCGTACAAAAATTATCCAGCAGCGTAAATATTAATTCCGTTTGAGTTGAAAGTCGCGCCTCCATCAAAAACAATCGCAACACTTTTAACCGGTCTAGTAAGTCCGACATACAATTTTGCGCGCGTATCATTGGTTAGAGCAGCAGAGTTATCCTGAAACCACTGAAGCATAGGTTTGGTCGGATAAATAACCACACGCTCGAATGTCAGCCCCTTAGATGTACCAAATGTAAAGACCGGGTAGCGTTCATCTACAGAGCGTCTCTTATCCCAGCGAAGCTGAGTGGGAGTAAACGCTTCCAGATAATGGCTCAGGAGCTTTTCAGGGAGCAGAAAAATCCCATCATGTCCTGAAAGGCTCCGTACGTTAGAGATTGATGGTGCGATGTCTGGGTATAGTTTATTGGCAAAATCATTGATTTCATGAAAGCACCGAAAGTTCTCATTCAGCATTTTGGCATCGACCGTAACCCCTACCGCCTTGTCATCAAAGAAATTCACGATCGCCGCTTTTTTGTACTTCGCATTTTTTTCGATATTGACGGTGCTGTAAGTTGCCTGACGCGGATCCCCGACCAAGGTAATTTTAATGGGGGACTTGAACAATTTTTGTAGAATTTCAAGATCGTAACCGGCCAGATCTTGCACCTCATCCACATAAATCTCATCAAAACATGCAGCCAGCCTAGCCATGACCTTTCCGCCTGAATTTTCATCACAGCGAAGGGAGAGCTTAGCCATTTTATCAGAGTAAACTTTAAAATCAGGGCTGAAATAGTGCATCCTGAAATCATTTTCTCCCCAGTAGATGGTCCTCCCCCCCGCTGCTTTATAAGGCTTTTCACCAGATTTGCTGCTGCAAAGGATCATGCCTTTGACGTCGTAGTCAAACAAGCATCCTTGGTAAGGTTTAATCCAATGTTTAATCAGAAAAGAAAACCAAGTGATGACATAAAGATTGGGCGGGACACATCCATTTTCTTTAATGATTTTTAGATTGATCTCATCCCGGCAGGCCTCAGTAAACGTGGTAATCAATACACGCTTTCCTAAGGCAGCTGACTTTAATGCTTCACAGACCACAAAGGTACTTTTACCTGCTCCAGCAGAGGCGATGATGACTTTGTTCATTTGATCGCATCTAGAATGTATTGTGGATATTGAATACTGAGCGCCGCCGTATTCGCATAGTTAAAAAGTTTCAACGCGCATTCTGTCTTGTTTCCACGCATGTAAATACGCAGATCATCATCGGAAGCATGTGTGGTTCCAAAAATGGCATTGAGATTTACCCGAGTGTTCGCCTTTAGCAATTTAGGCTCAAGCGTGTTGTAATTATATTTTTTTGCTCCAACCAAGAGTGGACCGGTATCAACAATCGGATCGAAACAGATATCAATGTGTGGTTTTTTGTTCACACCCAAATAGGCATCGTATTTTTTATTAATTGCGGCAATATCGCCGTCATTGTCAGTTACCACGCGAGTGGGTTTATCGATAATAGCGGCAATTTCCAGAAATCTCAGAAATGAAATCCCCACAGAAATGACTTCAATTCCGTCCTCAACGGGAAGTCGTCCCTGATTTGCATCCATGTAAGCTTTCTGAACCACCAGTTCGTCCGAATCGCCTTCAACCAGAATGGCGCCCTTACACAGCATCATTCGTAGCGTGTCGTAACCAGCAATTTTTTCGAAAAACTCCTTTGTACCCGGAGTTAATGAAGCCAGTTTGGTCGTCTTACGGTTTGAGAGGAAAATCAGATCGCCAAGGCCGAGTTTGTTCGCAACAAAACTGCTGTGTGTTGTGATGATAATCTGTTTACCTGAGCAGTTATCTTTAATGGTCTTGATAAGCAGATTGAGCTTAGTATGCGACAGGTTATTTTCAGGCTCTTCAATCAGAATGATATTCGACTCTTTCGCTTTATTATGTGAGAGTGCCAGATTTGTCTTCACGATGCTTTGCTCACCCTTTCCTATGTAGTTAAACGGAACATCATTGAGACAGGTGATTAGACTGGACTCCCACGCCTTTTGGGAAGAAAGCTCAACCGAGATGGTGACTTTTTTACTCGTAATCTTACTCGCGGTTATGATTTTCTGATTAATGGTTTCGATGGACTTGTCTGTTAGGAAAGCTTCTTTCATTTTTCGGTGCGATTGGGAAACACTGATGACTTCATCATCGGTCAGAAGATCTTTAATTATTCTGCTGATGTAAACATCTGACCCGTTGTTACCTTTTGCAGAAGACGAATCAATAAAAGCTGATTTTAGAGGGATGTTGCGTGATAAAATCGCATCTCTATTAAAACCTTTCCACTCAATATCGTAATACTCGATGGGCAGCGTCCTGATATCGCCCGCTTGTAATAACTTCTCATAGGCTGCTTTGTAGTCCTCGTTAAACTTAATTTTGAATACCACACCTACAGAGGATGACTTATAACAGTTACCGTCTCCTTCGAGGAAGGCGGTATCTGGCCCTTTTTTAAAGTGAAGTTCAACGAACAGTGACGGGGGCGAAAGTTTATTCACAGTAGTGAGACTGGCCAGATACTCCTTTACCAACTGATCGTTAAACAGATACTGACTGATGTTGTTCTTAACAGGTTTTCCCGCGTACAGCCCCGTCAGCCCCAAATTAATTGCCTCAAGGATTGTACTTTTGCCTGCTTCGTTATCGCCAACAATAATGTTCACTGACTCATTGAACTCGATGCAGAATCTGTCTTTGAAACCCTTAAAGCCTTCAATAATTAACTTTTCGATAACCATTAACATCTCCATTACATGTTATTTGGAATCAGTTCAGGAAAATTTCCCTAGCGAAAAATGAATAGGGATTTATTTCGGCGAATGAACTATCAAGCTAGCGATTGTCTTACTATTTGTCGATTAAAGATACGCCAATGTTAGTAATGCCTCTATCGATTGTTGAGGAAATTGTGAGCTTCCTCTTTTCGCTCGCAGCGGACCTTCACCCCAGTAAACCCGTCCGCTCAGTGCCAGGAGCGGACATTGCAAACACAGGAAAGTACTAATCTGTGTGGGCAGGCCAGGAAGCCTCTGATGGAAATTTGTTAAATTTTCGACCATGCTTTTGTCCAAAGAAAATTTCAGTAGAATGAAGATGATGGACACGGTAGAAGAGCTTAACGGAACATACTTCTATAAAGGAGTAGCTAATATTTCGGCAGGCGAACTTTTTTCTGGATTTTTTTATATGAAGTGAATGAATACTTTAACGACATTGCAGATATTGTAACTATGCGAAATAATAATTACGTGAAAACAAGCTGTTTTCTTATGTGCCTATTAGGCTAATGCGGGTCGGCAACGGTGTAAAGGCCAGATTGTAGGCGGTGATATGAATTTTGAGGAATAAAAAACCCGCAGAAGCGGGTTAGTAGATGCTCATGGCTCAGGGGATAAAGCCAATTCTGAGGCAGGTTCCTCGGGATATAATCAGCACGATAAATTTTTGAACTGTAGTTTGGAGCTGATTAGGGTCCCATTGGGAGGTGTCAAATAAGCGACCTCGGTTCCAGGGCAGGAAGCCGTTATGCCTACCAATACCTTTCTCGCCAAGCACATCTTCGAATGAACCGCCATTCTCATTATAGATTCGCACTTCACCAGCACGAATCATCGGGCCAGCCCAAATGCGCGCACCAGGTATCGTCTGCATATCATCACACACTAAATGCTCATACCAGTTCAGCATGAAAACATATGTCCTGCTCATGATGCCTTTACGATGGCTTGTAGGCTGGATATAAGCTCCAGCGACCTGGAAACAATCTATGTCCTGGCCATCTTCAACGAAGCTATAGTTACGAAGCCCAACCCGTCCAGCGGTGACGTTATTAGCCTCATCAACGACGCCAGATCGGAGAAGTTCCTGAATAATGTCCTGCTCGTTTAGCCCGTCATCTTCGTAGTCTAAAATCATGTTGCTCAGTTCAACATCGGGGATGTTCGCACCTACACGCTCAATGAGAACGTAGCGAACGACATCATCCTCTGGTTCGATGATTTCGTGTTCTGAGATTTTGAAAAGTGACCTGGAGGCAAGGAGGAAGCCGAAACGAACAGAGCGAGTGTCCCCTGTGTGAGGCCACTCGCTCAGATCTTTTCTGTAGGATTCTATTAATGTAGGAGCCATTTCTCAGCAGAACCATTAGCTTTAATATTGCTCATGATTCTACCATTAGTATCAAAGAAACGACGAATAGAATGTTCAATAACCTCAACGAGATCGGCCATTGATCGAGCCATCTCAGGGTACTGTTTCGCAGGTTTAACAATGAAACGAACGCGATCACCAAGCAGGACTGCTTCTGCCAACGGCTTAACCGTAGCATCAGCATTGTCCACGTCATCTTTGAAGGTGACAATGAAGTGAAAATCTTCAGGCGCAGTCATCCCTTCATTGTCAAGTGTGCGCACCTGAAGCATATGCTGCTTAAAAGTGTGCGTGGCAATGATGCTGGTATGATCACGAATTGTCTGAATAGAACGTTTTTCGTTCATTACGTCGTGCATGTGTCCACCTTAGCTGTGGGCCGCATTGGCCTCTCCAGCGAAAACCGCGAAAGCATTGCTTATGCGGTCAACTAAGCCGTGGGCCACATTGGCCTCTCCGGCGTTCTCCATCAAGGGAGAAAAGGCTACGAGTATGCGTAGGTCTACATTAACTACTGACGCACTCGTCAGCAGTTGACTAAATCTACGTCATTACTCAAAAATGATCAAGCCGCTGGTTGTCAGTTACCGAGCAAACAAAGGGGGTTTGCTGGATTGTCATTGCTTTTTTGAAGCTAATTAGACATCCAAAATCATCACTTGTTGCGATGATTTGACCAATGGCACAACGTAGCACCTTGAACGTTGTGGGAAAGGATCTCACGTTTCGTTTCCTGCTTTAGCTGATCGCTATGGCTAACATAAATCGGGTTTGCAGCATCGCAAAACAACATGAGCCGGCGGCTTAATCACGCATCCAATCAGCGACAAGCTGAGCGTCAACGGTAGTATCATCCGAGCTTCGGACTGCATTGATAACGTCATTTTTCATATCCAATGTGTGCCGCAGGCGCTTTCTGTCTTCGCGCTCTGCTTTGATTTCCATTGACCGGCGAGCATCCTGGCCACCGAGATAGTAGGCGCCAGCAAGCACCATGATGACGGCTGCAGCCGTCAACAGGTACTGCCTGGCCTTAATGTAAAGGCCAAGAAGCATTACGCGATTCCCTTCTGGTATTTGCAAACCTGAGACAAGGCAATGAACACGGCAATTGCAGCTGTGGCCACACCGAACACAATCCTAATAGTGTCACCGCTGGAAATGTTGTCCTGAGCCTTATCCATTGCATGAGTGATCTGCGGATGTAAGCATCCCGGTAAACCGGACCATTCGCTTTTAGAGAATATCCAAAAAAAGGTTCAGTTATCCTCTGTGGGGCCAATGTCTGCTCCTTGCTCAAAGCTGCCTGTCAATAGCAAGGTATCGGATGCATTTTTTGTTAGAGATGACTAAGTGAAATGCAAATGGGTCGTCAAGTGAATACAAATACCCAAATGGAAGACTAAACGTGTTTGAATGCCTGTGTAGGTTATCGTAGTAACATCCTTTAGGCCAAACCGTGCTGGCTGTGAACTGGACTGACAACATCCTTAATCTGAAACCATCAAAGTAGTAATATTGCTCAAAAGACAAGACTGGCGGGAGCTACAAGGTAACACATGCTGTTAGCATACCCTTGCATTGAGCCACAAACAATCTCACTGTACCTGCCACAATTTTGCCACACCTACAACGCGCAAAATTGCACATTGGTGTTGAACAAAGTAAAACAATGCAATAGTAACTTGATGATTTCGCGAGAAAAGATGGTGCCGATAATAGGAGTCGAACCTACGACCTTCGCATTACGAATGCGCTGCTCTACCAACTGAGCTATATCGGCCCTGCGATGCGTTCACGAGCGTGAATCACGGTGTAGAAGGTTAAAACTAAGAGGGTGATGCGTCAATGCCCTTGAGAATCAAACGGCTACTTTTGCATCACCCTTCTTCAATTAAGCACGAATGGTATCGTCGCCGAAACCCACCCACTTATAAGTTGTCAGCGCTTCCAGCCCCATCGGGCCGCGCGCGTGCAGTTTCTGCGTGCTAACGGCCACTTCTGCGCCCAGGCCAAACTGCCCGCCATCGGTAAAGCGCGTGGAAGCATTCACATACACGGCAGAGGAGTCCACTTCATTCACAAAGCGATTCGCATTGCCCAGCGTGCGGGTCAGGATCGCATCAGAGTGCTGAGTGCCGTGCTGGCGAATATGATCGATGGCATCATCCAGATCGGCAACGATTTTCACGTTCAGATCCAGCGACAGAAACTCATCGTCGTACTGCTCCGCCCTTACCGCTTCGACTTTTGCCGGACCGTTTTGCAACAGCGCCAGAGCCTGTTCATCCGCATGCAGCGTCACGCCGCTTTCCGCCATCTGCTTGCTCAGCGCAGGCAGGAAAGTCTGCGCAATGCCCTTGTGCACCAGCAGCGTTTCAACGGTGTTGCAGGTGCTCGGGCGCTGGGTTTTAGCGTTAACGATCACCTTCAGCGCGGGCGCGATCTCCGCCGAGTCATCCACCAGAATATGGCACACGCCAATACCGCCAGTGATCACCGGGATCGTTGACTGCTCGCGGCACAGCTTGTGCAGGCCTGCGCCACCGCGCGGGATCAACATGTCGATGTACTTATCCATGCGCAGCATTTCATTGACCAGCGCGCGATCCGGGCTTTCAATCGCCTGAACGGCACCCGCTGGCAAACCACACTCTTCCAGCGCTTGCTGGATAACCTTCACCGTGGCCGCATTGGTGCGCCAGGTCTCTTTACCACCGCGCAGGATCGCCGCATTGCCGGTTTTCAGGCACAGCGAGGCCACATCAACAGTCACGTTAGGACGAGCTTCATAAATCACGCCAATCACGCCCAACGGCACGCGGCGACGCTCAATGCGCAGGCCGCTGTCCAGCAAACCGCCGTCGATCACCTGCCCGACCGGATCCGCAAGCTTACAGACCTGGCGCACATCGTTAGCAATACTGCTTAAGCGCGCCGGGTTCAGCGCCAGGCGATCGAGCATCGCGTCGCTCAGCCCGTTACGACGGGCTTCCAGTAGATCCTGCTCGTTTGCCAGTAAAATATCTTCCGACTGGGATTCAAGGTAATCGGCTATTTTTTCCAGCACGCGGTTTTTTTCGCGGCTGGAGAGCAATGCCAGCTTATACGATGCTGCTTTCGCAGCGATGCCCATCTGTTCCAGCATACTTCTGCTCCTTAACGGGTGATCATATCGTCGCGGTGGACAGCGACGGGGCCATACTCATAGCCCAGAATGGCGTCAATCTGCTGCGAGTGATGACCCGCAATACGGCGCAGCGCATCGCTGTTGTAACGGCTAACGCCGTGGGCGATGTCGCGGCCTTCAAGATTACGAATACGGATCACTTCACCACGGGAGAAGTTGCCTGTCACGCTTTTAATGCCTTTTGGCAGCAGCGAACTGCCGCGCTCAAGAATGGCGGCGGTAGCGCCTTCATCGACGGTGATCTCGCCCGCCGGAGGCGCACCAAAAATCCAGCGTTTACGGTTTTCAAGGGGAGATTCCTGCGCGTGGAAACGCGTGCCCACGGCAATGCCTTCCATCACATCGCCAATCACGCCAGGTTTGCTGCCAGCGGCAATAATGGTGTCGATGCCCGCACGGCACGCCACATCGGCAGCCTGCAGTTTGGTGCCCATGCCACCCGTACCAAGGCCAGAAACACTGTCACCGGCAATGGCGCGCAGCGCATCATCAATACCGTAAACATCCTGGATCAGCTCAGCATCGGGGTTATTACGCGGATCGGCGGTAAACAGCCCTTGCTGATCGGTCAGCAGCAGCAGTTTATCCGCACCGGCGAGGATTGCCGCCAGCGCCGAGAGATTATCGTTATCGCCCACTTTGATTTCAGTGGTGGCGACGGCGTCGTTTTCGTTGATCACCGGCACGATATTGTTATCCAGCAGCGCGCGCAGGGTATCGCGAGCGTTGAGGAAACGTTCACGGTCTTCCATATCGGCGCGGGTCAACAACATCTGACCAACGTGGATGCCATAAATGGAAAACATCTGTTCCCACAGTTGAATCAAACGGCTCTGCCCTACCGCCGCCAGCAACTGTTTAGAAGCGATGGTCGCAGGCAGCTCCGGGTAACCGAGGTGCTCGCGCCCGGCGGCAATCGCGCCGGAAGTCACAATTACAATACGATGCCCGGCGGCATGCTGCTGCGCACACTGGCGTACCAGCTCCACAATATGGGCGCGGTTCAGGCGACGGGAACCGCCTGTTAAAACACTGGTGCCGAGTTTTACCACCAGCGTCTGGCTGTCACTCATGATTCTCTGCCGTTTATAAGGAAAATTTACGATAACTGAATGTAATCAGACGTTGTAACAGGACTCAAGGCGCTTGCCAACTGCCAGTGTAAATAGCCTCACGTTTGTTGCGCGGGATCAGCAAGCCTAACGGCGGGATTTGACACTTTTATGGCAAACACAAAAAAACATACATTTTTAAAAATATTCTGAATTTGTCATAAATCTTTAATTTCGCAGCGTTACAACCCTTTCTGTTTTTTCACGGGGCCAAAAGACCCAGCGAATATTAGCGCGTTTGTTAAATCAGGAACTTAAAATGAAGAAGAGCACTCTGGCATTAATGGTGATGAGCGTTGTCGCATCTGCTTCTGTTCACGCAGCAGAAGTGTATAACAAAAACGGCAACAAACTGGACGTGTACGGCAAAGTGAAAGCCGAGCACTACTTCAGTGACGATACCAGCAACGACGGTGACAAAACTTACGTGCGTTTCGGCTTCAAAGGCGAAACTCAGATTAACGATCAGCTGACCGGTTTTGGTCGCTGGGAAGCTGAATTTGCGGGCAACAACGACGAAACAACGTCAGGTCAGAAAACCCGTCTGGCGTTTGCTGGTCTGAAAATCAAAGATTTTGGTTCTCTCGACTACGGTCGTAACCTGGGCGTGCTGTACGACGTAGCCTCCGTTACCGATATGTTCCCGGAATTCGGCGGCGACTCCCTGACCCGTACCGACAACTTTATGACCAAACGCGCCACCGGCGTTGCAACTTACCGCAATACCGACTTCTTCGGTGCCATTAATGGTCTGGATATGACCCTGCAATACCAGGGTAAAAACGAAAACGGCCGCAGCAGCGTCATCAAACAGAATGGCGACGGCTGGGGTACTTCTCTGGCTTATGACTTCGGCGGTAGCCCGGTTACCCTTATCGGTGCCTATGCTAACTCTGACCGTACCAACGCACAGAACACCAGCCTGGCGCTGGGCCGTGGCGAGAAAGCCGAAGCCTGGGCAACTGGCGTGAAATACGACGCAAACAATCTGTACCTCGCCACCATGTACGCCGTGTCTTACAACATGACACCGGTCTCTTCTACTCGCGGCTTTGCTAACAAAGCGCAGAACTTTGAAGCCGTGGTCCAGTACCAGTTCGACTTCGGTCTGCGTCCGTCCCTGGGCTACGTCCTGACCAAGGGTAAAGACATGGAAAACGGCATTGGCGACGAAGATCTGGTTAACTACATCGACGTTGGCGCAACGTACTACTTCAACAAAAACTTCTCGGCAATGGTTGACTACAAAATAAACCAGATCAAAAGCGACAACAAACTGGGCATTGCTGACGACGACATCGTGGCTGTTGGCGTGACTTACCAGTTCTAAGTTGTTCTACCCGTTACACCCTCGTTATATGAAATGCCCTCGCAAGAGGGCATTTATTTAACCGGATTCGGTACACGCTGGCGCATGCCAGTCCCGGCCCGATACGCATGCTGCGATCGGGCTTTTTTTTATGGAGGGCGTTACGCGGGGAGTTTCAGGTTTTCTTTGAAGTTTTCAGCGGGTTCGAGCTTCAGCTCAAGTGAAGCCAGCATATCGCGTGCGCGTTCATGGAATTCGCGCAGCGTGTGCTCCAGACGATCGAGCACTTCCTGATCTTTAATCGCGGTGGGTTTCCACTGGCCTTCTTTGTCAAACAGGCCGAACTGATAGCGATAGGTAAAACGGCCTTGCTGCGCTTCCATTTCCATCCACCAACCCCAGAATTCACGCTTCTCCGGTGCCGGTTTTACGTTGACGCAAACGGCCAGGCAATCAAAGAAAAAGCGGTTATCTTCGCACTGCTCTTCGCGGATATAAGGCCCAAGCGCAGTAAATTTTTTGATCAATCTGCTTTTCGGATGTCCACTCGGTAACGTCATTGCGATCTCCTTTTGTGAAGCAACTGTTTTACCAAACCAATAGAATTTATCAATCTATTAACGGAAATGGTGGTCGATCCATCCGGTTATTTGTTGCAACGCCTTATCAAAATTGCGATACACCGGGTTAAACGGGATCTCTAACAGTTTGCCATCACAAGATGACGAGGTGATTAACCGCGACTCCTCTTCCGGGCTGAACGGATCATTTTGCCAGAAGCCGGAAAGCATCGGCGTTGGGCAGCGTCGGCCCAGCAAGCCCTGGGTTTTTAGCGAATAACGGTTCAATTCCACGCGCAACGCTTCGTCAGACGCATCATGCATACCCAGCCGGCTGGCCAGCACATCCAGGTACATCTCCGGGACTTTACCCTGCCGTAACGGCTCATTCAGCAGCGCGTGCACCACCGGGCCAAGACAGGCCACCGCTTTTAGACGGTGCGCTTCCAGATACGCCAGACGCACCGCCACGTTAGCGCCAAAACGGAAGCCAAACGCTGCAACCCGCGTGTGATCCACCCAGGGAATATTCGGCAGGGCCTGCAACACATGCTGATGCAGCAGGCTGGACTCCTGGGTCAATTTCCACTTTGAGGAGAAACCTACAGACGGCATGTCCAGCGTCAGCATCGCCATACCCTGCGGCGCGAAATAGCGCTCATAAAGGGTGTAATAATCGCTTTGCAGGCTGTCCAGCCCGCCGCACATCAATACCGTCGGGAAAGGTCCTTCGCCGGGCGGCATATGCAAAAAGCCGGTCACCGGCGCACCGCCGGGGATGGCAAACTCCATCTCTTTAATGGTGCCGGGTAAACGCTGCGCGGCTTCTTCATAGGCGCGATTGGCCAATGCCTGCGCCTGCTCGGCAAGCATATCGCCTTTGATATGGGGGTAGGCGGCAATGCTGTACAAACTACAGGCATGCAGCCAGTGGCGACCGCTTACGTCGACACGCTCTTCCTGCATCGCTTTTTGCTGCCAGAGCATCGCCTGCACGGACCACTCATAGATCCAGTTGCCATTGCGATAGCCCACCACCGTATCGTACAACTCCGGTTCGGTGCGCTCGGCCTGAGACATCACGATACGCGCCTGCACTTCGAGGATCTCCCGCGCGTCCACGCCGCGCCAGATCCACATCAGCCGGTTTAGCATGCGATACCAGTGCGGTACGTTTTTGCCATCCAGCGTGGATTGCACCTGCGGCTGCGTGCCCGGGTTAAAACGGCGCACCAGCGTAGACGTTTCCGGATGCTTAAAGCGGGGTTTGAACAGGGTTTCGCTGAGATTTGACTGTGACATTGTACGCAGCCTCCATGTATCTATCACTGGAGGTTATTGTAACCTGTTGCGCGCTGAAAAGAACAACGCCCGGTCAAACCGGGCGTTAGCAGAACGTGCGCAGGGAATTAGCGGCCGCTGATTGGCGGTACAAAGACCACGCCCATATCCCACGGTTGCTCAATCCAGGTATCCTGAGGAATATCAATCACATAATCATCAACCAGCGGACGACCAGCCGGTTTAGCGAAAATGGTCACAAAATGCGCTTTAGGATACATTTCACGGATAGCCACCGCCGTGCCGCCCGTGTCCACCAGATCGTCAATCACGATAAAGCCTTCACCGTCGCCTTCCGCGCGTTTCAGCACTGTCAGCTCACGCTGATTATCGTGGTCATAGCTGGAGATGCATACGGTATCAACATGACGAATGCCCAGTTCACGCGCCAGCAATGCACCCGGCACCAGACCGCCGCGGCTAACGGCGATAATGCCTTTCCATTGTTCAGAAGGCATCAGTCGGGCGGCCAGTTTGCGTGCGTGAATCTGCAACATGTCCCAGGTGACGACGTATTTTTCGCTCATGTGAAGTGTCCCAGCCTGTGTTTTACGGCTTAAAAAGTATTCTAGGGGGAAATAGGTTGCGCGAGATTATAGAGATCTGAAGCGGTAAAAACCAGTGTTACCCGGCAATGCAGGTGCTTTTTACATCTTCCTGTGCTCGCAAACAGACAATAAGTGTTATTCTCAACGCCATCTCGCAAGGTCTCTTGCGACGTCGTTTATTTAACCCTGTGACCTGTAAGGCAATGTTTAGCAGGTCCTTTGTAAGGAGACTCATTGTGTCTGAACTGTCTCAACTATCTCCACAACCGCTGTGGGATATTTTTGCCAACATTTGCGCCATTCCTCACCCGTCCTACCACGAAGAACAGCTGGCCGAACACATCATGGGTTGGGCAAAGGAAAAAGGCTTGCACGCGGAGCGCGACCAGGTTGGCAACATCCTGATCCGTAAACCCGCTACGGCCGGAATGGAAAACCGTAAACCGGTAGTATTGCAGGCGCACCTGGACATGGTGCCGCAGAAAAACAACGACACGGTGCACGATTTCACCACCGATCCGATTCGCCCGTATGTCGATGGCGAATGGGTGAAAGCCCGCGGCACCACGCTCGGTGCGGATAACGGCATCGGTATGGCTTCCGCGCTGGCGGTGCTGGCGGATAACAGCGTTGAGCACGGTCCGCTGGAAGTGCTGCTGACCATGACCGAAGAAGCGGGCATGGATGGCGCGTTCGGTTTACAGCCCAACTGGCTGCAGGCCGATATCCTGATTAACACCGACTCTGAAGAAGAGGGTGAAATCTACATGGGTTGCGCGGGCGGCATCGACTTTATCACCGACCTGCCGCTGACCCGTGAAGCCGTTCCGGCAGGTTTCGCGACGTTTACCCTGACGCTGAAAGGCTTGAAAGGCGGTCACTCCGGCGCGGAAATCCATGTCGGTCTGGGCAACGCCAACAAACTGCTGGTGCGCTTCCTTGCTGGTCATGCGCAAGAGCTGGATCTGCGTCTGCTGGATTTCACAGGCGGCACCCTGCGCAACGCCATTCCGCGTGAAGCCATCGCCACCGTGGCAGTACCGGCGGATAAAGCTGAGGAACTGAAAACACTGGCCAACGACTATCTGGCGATCCTGCAGAACGAACTGGAAATGAAAGAGAAAAACCTGACCGTTCTGCTGGCGAGCGCAAGCAGCGATAAAGCCGCGCTGACCACCGCGTCGCGCGATACCTTTATCCGTCTGCTGAATGCCATGCCGAATGGCGTGATCCGCAACTCGGATGTCGCCAAAG
The DNA here is from genome assembly GCF_050587465.1 of Kosakonia sp. N21. Classification (NCBI taxonomy): domain Bacteria; kingdom Pseudomonadati; phylum Pseudomonadota; class Gammaproteobacteria; order Enterobacterales; family Enterobacteriaceae; genus Kosakonia; species Kosakonia sp. N21. The sequence goes on from NZ_JBOBHR010000002.1 coordinate 658,705, forward strand.
GTGTGGTGGAAACCTCCCTCAACGTGGGCGTGGTCACGCTGGCGGATAACAATGCTGAGATCGTCTGCCTGATCCGTTCGCTGGTAGATACCGGTAAAGATTATGTGGTGAGCATGCTGGAATCGCTGGGCGCGCTGGCGGGTGCAACAACCCACCCGAAAGGCGGTTACCCTGGCTGGCAGCCGGATGCGCATTCACCGGTGATGGCGCTGGTGCGTGAAACCTATCAACGTCTGTTCAACAAAACCCCGAACATTCAGGTGATCCACGCCGGTCTGGAGTGTGGTCTGTTCAAAAAACCGTATCCGAATATGGATATGGTGTCGATTGGGCCAACCATTACCGGCCCGCACTCTCCGGATGAGCAAGTGCATATTGAAAGCGTGGGCCACTACTGGACCCTGCTGACCGAACTGCTGAAAGCCATTCCGGCGAAATAAGCCTGCTGTCCGCGCCGCCCGGCGCGGACATTTTCCTCACCGCTTATAGCTCTCACAGAAAGGCATTTTGCCCGGCATGCCTTTTTTCATTTGGGCGATTTAGACATTTCTGTTGCTATCTCATTAAAAGCACTGACATAAAACTTCATCGCTAATTCAGCTACAACCCTGGGTTCTTCCACGCCTTCACACTGTTTTGACCTGCTCCCCGGTTATTGATGCACTATAGCCCCAACACCAGTTGTCGCTCGAGTTGGGGATCGAGCAGAGTGACATGCAACCCCACCAGCCGGACACCACGCCCGCCGCGGCGCTCATCCCAGGTCTTACGCGCGGTTGTCAGCAGATCCTCTTTATTTAAACGCGGCCAGACATGCTCCTGAGTGGTGAGCTGAAAATCATTAAATTTCAGTTTTACGCCCTGGCGGGCAATTAACAGATCCGGTTTAACTTTCGCCAGCCGTCTTTCCAGCTCGGGATATAAATGCTCAATAATCGCCTCGCACTCTTCCCAATGATGAATATCCTCCGCCAGCGTACGTTCCACGCCGACCGATTTACGCAGGCGCTCACTGTTTATTTCCCGCTCATCAATCCCCTGGCTGCGTTCCCATAATATGCGGCCAAACTTTCCAAAGCGTTTGAGCAGCATCGCCAGATTGCTGTTTTGCACATCCTCGCAGGTGCGCAAGCCCATGCTTTCCAGCTTTGCCGCCGACACTTTTCCGACACCGGGGATTTTGCTGAGTGACAGCGTACGCAAAAACGCGGGCACCTCCGCTGGCGTGATCACATATTGTCCGTTGGGTTTATTGAGATCGGAGGCGATCTTGGCAAGAAATTTTACCGGCGCGACGCCCGCTGAGGCGGTCAGTTGCGTCTCGGTAAAAATAGCCTGACGGATCTCCTGCGCCATCAGCGTTGCCGAGCCGTGGCAGTGCGGGCTGTCGGTTACATCCAGATAGGCTTCGTCCAGCGAAAGCGGTTCGATAAGCGCAGTGTAACGGGAAAAGATCTCACGGATTTGGTTGGAGGCTTCTTTATAGGCATCGAAACGCCCCGGTAACAAAGTGAGGTGCGGGCAGAGTTTTAACGCCATCGCCGTTGGCATGGCGCTGCGTACGCCAAATTTGCGCGCCGGATAATTGGCGGTGCTGATAACGCCACGTTTAACGCGGCTGCCGCCAATGGCGATGGGAATATCGCGCAGGGCCGGGTTGTCGCGCATTTCTACCGCCGCGAAAAAGCAGTCCATATCGACATGAATGATTTTGCGCATGCGTACGCCCTCACAGAACACTGGATAAGTATACAGCACATTCAAATGAAATGAGAAGCCAGCGCGAAAAACGGGGAGATAACTCACGATCTCGCTGTTAATTCAGCGTTTATGCGAACAGAATAACCGGCAAGCAAACGGCAAACGAACACAAAATCATTTGCGCTGCATCGCTGTAGCAGGTCAGCAAAGAGGTAGCGGAAGAATGACGTGTTATACACAAAATCATTCTCGCTGCATCGCGGCGGCAAGGCTGAGCATCCCCGGGAGCTTACACAAGTCAGTGACCGGGGTGCGAAGGCGCAGCCAACAAAGAGGTAGCGGAAGAATGACGTGTTATACACAAAATCATTCGCGCTACGTCGCGGCGGCAAGGCTGAGCATCCCCGGGAGCTTACACAAGTCAGTGACCGGGGTGCGAAGGCGCAGCCAACAAAGAGGTAGCGTGAAGGATGACGTGTATTGGGGCTTGCGAAAAAATGCCGTAATGCTAATGTGGGCGCTCCAAAACAGAATAGTCTGAATTTTGGGCGTCTTTTGCCGTCCTGGCAATGTGGTATTAGCTTTATCAAGGAAACAAGTAGTATGCGCAAAATCGCATTATTTATTGCGATGCTTCTGATTCCGTGCGTCTCGTTTGCTGGCCTGGTGAGCAGCAATGGTTCAATCACGCCGGTCAGCAAAGAATATAAGCAGCAGTTGATGGGGTCGCCGGTTTATATCCAAATCTTCAAAGAAGAGCGCACCCTTGATCTTTACGTCAAAATGGGCGAGCAGTACCAGTTGCTGGACAGCTATAAAATTTGTAACTACTCCGGCGGGTTAGGCCCCAAGCAGCGCCAGGGGGATTTTAAAAGCCCGGAAGGGTTCTACTCCGTGCAGCGCAACCAGCTCAAGCCGGACAGCCGTTTTTATAAAGCCATCAATATTGGTTTTCCGAACAATTATGACCGGGCGCACGGCTATGAAGGCAAATACCTGATGATCCACGGTGCCTGCGTTTCGATTGGCTGCTATGCCATGACGGACTCAAACATAGACGAGATCTTCCAGTTTGTCACCGCCGCGCTGGTGTTCGGGCAACCGAATGTGCAGTTGAGCATTTACCCGTTCCGCATGACCGATGCCAATATGCAGCGTCATAAATATTCAACCTATGCGGATTTCTGGAAGCAGTTGAAGCCCGGCTACGACTATTTCGCCGCCACCCACCAGCCGCCGGTTGTCTCGGTTGTGGATGGCCGCTACGTGGTAAACAAACCGCTCAACACATCGACGCAGCCGCAGCTGGCGTCAAACTACACGCTCCCCCAGGCAAAATAACGCCCACTCGCCTGGCATAATCTTGTGCCAGGTTTCATTGCCGGTTAGCGGTTGTGTGGCAATCACGGTAACCACATCATTGGGTGTGGTTTCCCGCTGAAAATCGATCTCCACATCCTGATCCAGCAGTTTCGCCACACCAAACGGCGCGCGACGCGTGATCCAGAACAGATTGGTGGAGCAGAACGCCATCACATAGCGCCCGTCCGATAGCAGCATATTGAAAACGCCCTTCTCCCGCAGTTCCGTCGCCAGCGCCGCAATGTACTTAAAGACCGCCGTCATGTTGCCCGGCGTACGCGGGTAACGCTCCGTCAACTTATGCAGTAACCAGCAGAAGGCTTTTTCGCTGTCGGTCTCCCCTACCGGACGAAAATTACCGGTTTCCAGCGACTTATAACCGGTAAGCTGCCCGTTATGGGCATAGGTCCAGTTACGGCCCCACAGTTCGCGGGTAAACGGATGGGTATTTTCCAGCGCCACTTCGCCACGGTTTGCCTGCCGAATATGGGCAATCACCGAGCAGGATTTGATGGGGTAGTCCTGCACCAGTTTAGCGATGGGGGAATTAAAGCTGGGTTGCGGATCTTTAAACGTGCGGCAGCCTTTGCCTTCATAGAAGGTGATGCCCCAGCCGTCTTTATGCGGCCCGGTGCCGCCGCCGCGCTGAACAAGCCCGGTAAAACTAAAGCAAATATCGGTTGGCACATTGGCGCTCATCCCGAGCAGTTCGCACATACACACCCCCACACAGCGCCCTTACCAGAGAAGGCGTAATTGTTCAGTCAGTTTGGGCACGGACAGCACACAGAAACCGGAGCGTACACGCAGTACGTGAGGATTTCGGGCACTGCCCGGGGTCAAAATGGCAAATAAAGTCGCCGTCTTGATTAAGCTTTAACCATCTCTTTTTCGATCAACTGAATCAGGATATGAATCACTTTAATGTGAATCTCCTGAATACGATCGGCATAACCAAAATGCGGCACGCGAATTTCGATGTCCGCCGTACCGGCCATTTTGCCGCCGTCTTTACCGGTCAGGGTGATCACTTTCATGCCTTTCTCACGCGCTGCGGCAATCGCTTTGATCACGTTGCCGGAGTTGCCGGAAGTGGAAATCCCCAGCAGCACGTCGCCTTCACGGCCTACAGCTTCGACATAGCGCGAGAAAACATAATCGTAACCGAAGTCATTGCTGACGCAGGAGAGATGGCTGACGTCGGAAATCGCAATCGCCGGGTAGCCAGGGCGGTTTTCGCGATAGCGCCCGGTCAGCTCTTCTGCAAAGTGCATGGCGTCGCAATGCGAGCCGCCGTTACCACAGGACAACACCTTGCCGCCGGCTTTAAAGCTGTCCGCCAGCAAGACCGCCGCGCGCTGAATAGCGTGAATATTGGCATCATCTTTCAGAAAATTCGCCAGCGTTTCCGCCGCTTCATTCAGTTCGTTACGAATCAGATCCTGGTACATGAGGATATCCTTCAGCATAAATGTAAATAACACCGGGCAGTTTACCGGATAGCATGCCGGGCGAGAAGCTAAAGCCTTACCTGCTACCGGGGGTTTTCATTTTCCGTGCGCGAAATGCCCTCAACAATGTGAACCAGGTTGTAATTATTTTGTAAACACATTGATAAAAGATTTCGCATCCACTACAACCATATCATCACAAGTGGTCAGACCTCCTACAAGACAGGGAGCTTTTCTTTATGATGACGTTGAGCCTTATCGCTACGGTTGTACTGCTCGGGGTGCTGTTTTACCACCGGGTTAACCTGCTGCTGAGCAGCGTGATTTTACTGGCGTGGACCGCCGCGCTGGGGATATCCGGCCTGTGGTCTGTTTGGGTGTTGCTGCCGCTGGCGATCATCCTGGTGCCGTTTAACCTGCCGCCCATGCGGAAAGCGCTGATTTCCGCCCCCGTATTCCGCGGTTTTCGTAAAGTGATGCCGCCGATGTCACGCACGGAAAAAGAAGCCATCGACGCCGGGACCACCTGGTGGGAAGGCGACCTGTTCCGTGGTAACCCGGACTGGAAAAAACTGCACAACTATCCGCAGCCGCGTCTGACCGCCGAAGAACAGGCGTTTATCGACGGCCCGGTGGAAGAAGCCTGCCGCATGGCGAATGACTTCCAGATCACCCACGAAATGGCCGATCTGCCGCCAGAGCTGTGGGCATTCTTAAAAGAGCACCGCTTCTTCGCGATGATCATCAAAAAAGAGTACGGCGGTCTGGAATTCTCCGCTTACGCTCAGGCCCGCGTGCTGCAAAAACTGGCAGGCGTATCCGGTATTCTTGCCATCACCGTAGGCGTGCCGAACTCCCTCGGCCCGGGTGAATTGCTGCAACACTACGGCACCGAAGCGCAGAAAGATCACTATCTGCCGCGTCTGGCACGCGGCCTGGAGATCCCCTGCTTCGCGCTGACCAGCCCGGAAGCGGGTTCCGATGCGGGCGCCATTCCGGATACCGGGGTGGTGTGTATGGGTGACTGGCAGGGTCAGCAAGTCCTTGGCATGCGCCTGACCTGGAACAAACGCTATATCACGCTCGCACCGATTGCCACCGTACTCGGTCTGGCGTTTAAACTCTCCGACCCGGATAAACTGCTGGGCGGCGAACAAGAACTGGGTATCACCTGTGCGCTGATCCCCACCTCAACGCCAGGCGTAGAAATTGGTCGTCGTCATTTCCCGCTTAACGTCCCGTTCCAGAACGGCCCGACCCGCGGCAACGATATCTTTGTACCGATTGATTACATCATTGGCGGGCCGAAAATGGCCGGTCAGGGCTGGCGCATGCTGGTGGAATGCCTGTCTGTCGGGCGCGGCATCACCCTGCCGTCCAACTCTACCGGCGGTGTGAAATCCGTCGCCCTGGGGATTGGCGCTTACGCTCACATTCGTCGTCAGTTCAAAGTCTCCATCGGTAAAATGGAAGGGATTGAAGAACCGTTAGCACGCATTGGCGGCAACGCCTATGTAATGGATGCAGCGGCGTCGCTGATCACCTACGGCATTATGCTCGGTGAAAAACCGGCGGTGCTGTCGGCGATTGTTAAATATCACTGCACTCATCGTGGTCAGCAGTCAATCATCGATGCGATGGATATCGCAGGCGGTAAAGGCATTATGCTCGGCGAAAGCAACTTCCTCGCCCGTGCTTACCAGGGCGCACCGATCGCCATCACCGTGGAAGGGGCCAACATTCTGACCCGCACCATGATGATCTTTGGTCAGGGCGCGATTCGTTGCCATCCGTATGTGCTGGAAGAGATGGCCGCCGCGCAGAACAACGATGTGGACGCCTTCGACAGACTGCTGTTCAAACATATTGGCCATGTTGGCAGCAACAAAATGCGCAGTTTCTGGCTTGGCCTGACGCGCGGCTTAACCAGCGCCACGCCGACCCGCGACGTCACAAAACGCTATTACCAGCATCTGAACCGCCTGAGCGCCAACCTCGCGCTGCTGTCAGATGTGTCCATGGCCGTGCTGGGTGGCAGCCTGAAACGTCGCGAACGCATCTCCGCACGTCTGGGGGATATTTTAAGCCAGCTCTTCCTTGCCTCGGCGGTACTGAAACGCTATGACGACGAAGGCCGCCAGGAAGCGGATCTGCCGCTGGTGCACTGGGGCGTGCAGGACGCGCTGTATCAGGCGGAACAGGCCATCAGCGACCTGCTGGAAAACTTCCCGAACCGCTTTGTCGCCGGTGCGTTGAGCCTGGTTATCTTCCCGACCGGACGCCACTACCGCGCGCCGTCGGACAAACTGGACCACAAAGTGGCGAAGATCCTGCAAACCCCGAGCGCCACCCGCTCACGCATCGGTCGCGGTCAGTATCTGACAGCAAGCGAGCACAACCCGGTGGGCCTGCTGGAAGAAGCGCTGCTGGATGTTATGGCCGCGGATCCTATCCATCAGCGTGTGTGCAAAGAGCTGGGTAAAAACCTGCCGTTCACACGTCTGGATGAGCTGGCTCAGCAGGCACTGAGCGCAGGGCTTATCAATCAGGAGGAAGCCGCGCTGCTTATCAAAGCCGAGGCCAGCCGTCTGCGCAGCATTAACGTCGATGATTTCGAGCCAGACGCACTGGCCACTCAACCGGTGGTCGCCACGCCGGAAAAGGTGCGTAAGATAGAAGCCGCCTGACCAAAAGGGGCGCGAAACGCCCCTTTTTCCTCTCATGCCTGAACCCGCATTTCGCGGGTTTTTTTATCACGCCTCATGCTACAGTGTGAAAATGCTGTCTTACGGGGAGTCGACACTGTGCCTGGTTTAAAAATTACACTGTTACAACAACCGTTAGTCTGGATGGATGGGCCAGCCAACCTGCGCCATTTCGACATCCAGCTTGAAGACGTCACCGGGCGTGACCTGATTGTACTGCCAGAAATGTTTACCACCGGCTTTGCGATGGAAGCCGCAAAACAGTCTCTACCGCAGGACGAAGTGGTGGCGTGGATGCATGAGAAAGCCCGCCAGACGAATGCGCTGGTCGCCGGGAGCGCTGCGCTGCAAACCGATCGCGGGCCGGTAAACCGCTTTTTACTGGTCGAGCCGGGCGGTAACGTGCATATCTACGACAAACGCCATCTGTTCCGCATGGCCGATGAACATCATCATTACGAAGCGGGCAATGAGCGGGTGGTGTTTGAGTGGCGCGGCTGGCGCATTCTGCCGCTGGTCTGTTATGACCTGCGTTTCCCGGTGTGGTCGCGCAACCGCAATGATTACGACCTGCTGCTGTATGTCGCCAACTGGCCAGCACCGCGCTCGCTGCACTGGCAATCTCTGCTGGTGGCCCGCGCCATTGAAAACCTTGCCTGGGTGGCAGGTTGCAACCGCGTCGGCACCGACGGCAATGGTCACCACTACCGCGGCGACAGCCGGGTTATCAGCCCGCAGGGCGAAATCATCGCCACCGCCGAACCGCACCAGGCCACACGCATTGACGCCGAGCTGTCATTAAGCGCGTTGCAGGAGTATCGCGAGAAGTTCCCCGCCTGGCAGGATGCAGACCCGTTTACGCTGGGTTAACCCTGCACCGTCCAGTTCCCCTCCCCTCAGAGGGAGGGGAAAATCAGGGCATCAGCTCACCAGTGCCTGACCATCCTTCCGGCTTTCTGTCGCCGCCACGTAGTGGCCTTCCGCCATCCGATAAACCACCTGCGCACCGCCAAAGTTATAGCCCGCCAGCGGATCTTCCACCGTAATCTGGTGCCCGCGCTCGCGCAGCGCCGCAATCACATTGCGGTCGAAGGTCGCCTCAATGGAGACGTCCCGACCCTGCACCACGCGCCAGCGCGGCGCATCAATGGCCGCCTGCGGGTTCTGCCCGTGCAGCATAATACGCAGCGCCATTTGCATATGCCCCTGCGCCTGCATCGGCCCGCCCATAACGCCAAACGACATCAACGGTTTGCCGTCTGCGCCCAGCGCAAAGCCGGGAATGATGGTATGAAGCGGTCGTTTACCGCCCGCCAGCGCATTCGGATGTTTGGGATCAAGCACAAAGCCGCAGCCGCGGTTTTGCAAACTGATGCCGGTATCCGGCACCACCACGCCAGAGCCAAACCCCATATAGTTAGACTGAATAAACGACACCATCATGCCGCTGGCATCGGCGGTGGAGAGGTAAACAGTCCCGCTTTGCGTCGGTTCACCGTAGACAAAATCCGAGGCCTTATCCGGATTGATCAACGCCGCGCGCGACTTCAGGTAATCATCGCTGAGCAACCGTTCCGCCGCAAATTCCAGATGATCTTCATCGGCGACATAGCGATCGAGATCCGCCAGCGCCAGTTTCATCGCTTCAATCGACAGGTGCAGCGACTGTACCGAGTCCGGGTGATAACGGCCAATATCGCACTGCTCAAGAATGCCCAACGCAATCAGTGTTGCAATCCCCTGCCCGTTGGGCGGCAACTCATGCACCGAACCACCGGCAAACTCGCGCGACAGCAGCGTTACCCAATCCGCTTTGTGGTTCGCCAGATCTGCTTCGCTCAGGTGCGCGCCATGCTCTCTGGCAAACGCGGCGATCTTCTGCGCCAGCTCCCCGCGATAGAACGCCTCACCGTTGGTCTGAGCGATCAGCTCCAGCGAACGGGCCTGCGCCGGGTTACGGAAGATTTCGCCAATAGCAGGCGCACGCCCTTGCGGTGCAAAACAGGTGCTGAAACCGGGCTGATCCTTCAGCTTGCGGTAACCGCGCTGCCACAGATGGCCAATCAGCGGTGACACCGGAAAACCGTTGCGGGCATACTCAATCGCAGGCTGCGCCAGCGTGGTTAATGGCAGCGAGCCGAAACGCTCCGCCAGCGCCACCCAACCGGATACCGCGCCAGGCACGGTTACCGCGTCCCAGCCCAGTTCCGGCACCGCGTTTTTACCCGCGAACATATCCGCATGCCAGCTTGCCGGGGAGCGCCCGGAGGCGTTCAGACCGTGCAGCGTATTCCCATCCCAGACAATGGCGAACGCATCACTGCCAATACCGCAGCCGGTCGGTTCCACCACCGTCAGCGCCATTGCCGTGGCGATCGCCGCATCCACGGCATTACCGCCGAGCATCAGCATACGCATTCCCGCTTGCGCCGCCAGCGGCTGGGAGGTCGCCACCGCATTACGCCCGATCATCGGCGCGCGCTGTGAGGCATAACCGACGTTAAAATCTATCGCTTTGGTCATCGAAACTCCTTAGTCGTGGCGCGGATCGAGCGCGTCGCGCAGCCCATCGCCGAGTAAATTAAATCCCTGCACGGTCAGAAAAATCGCCACACCGGGGAAAATGGACATCCACGGCGCTTGTTCCAGAAAACCTTTGGCGGTATTGAGCATCGCTCCCCAGGAGGGATCCGGCGGCTGTTGCCCAAGGCCAAGGAAAGAGAGGCTGGCTTCCGTGATGATCGCCGACGCAATCGCCAGCGTGGCCTGCACAAGGATCGGTGACATCACATTTGGCAGCACATAACGCACGATTATCCAGCGGTCTGGCAGGCCAATCGCGCGTGCTCCGTCGATGTACTCTTCATTGCGAATGGCGATCACCTGCCCCCGCGTCAGGCGGGCAAAAATGGGCATCGCCGACAACCCTATCGCAATCATGGCGTTCGTCAGGCTGGGGCCAAGAAACGCGCCGAGGGCAATGGCCATAATCAGAAACGGACAGGCCAGCAGCGCCTCAATCACGCGCGAGATCACCCCATCCCAAATGCCCTGAAAGTAGCCCGCCAATAGTCCCAGCGGCACGCCAATCACTACGGCGATCACCACAGAGACACAACCTGCCAGCAGCGAGGTGCGCGCCCCCCAAATCATGCGCGATAAAATGTCGCGCCCCAGCTCATCCGTACCAAACCAGTACAGCTCAGAAGGCGGTTTACGCACGGCCAGGAAATTCGCCTTTACCGGATCAAACGGCGCAATCCACGGTGCCAGCAGCGCGATCAATACAAATACGCCGACGATCGCCGCGCCAATGACGGCACTCCTGTTGGCGAGAAAGGCCTTCAATACCCGGTTTTCCGCGCGCGGCAACGAAGCCGCGACACTGTTGGTGGTCAGTTCGGCCATTATTCGCTCCGCATTTTCGGGTTAATCAGCACATACAACACATCGGCCAACAGGTTAAGCAGCAAGAAGCCGATAGCCACCACCAGCACCACGCCCTGTACCACCGCGTAGTCGCGGTTAAACACCGAATCGACAATCATCTTGCCAAAGCCAGGAATGGTGAACACCTGCTCCGTCAGCACCGCGCCGCCCAGCAATTCGCCAAACAGCAGCGTCGTCAGGGTGATAACCGGCACCAGTGCATTACGAAACGCGTGCTTCATGATCACCGCTTTTGGCAACAGCCCTTTGGCGCGCGCCGTACGGATATAATCCGCCTTCAGCACGGCAATCATGGATGCGCGCGTATGACGCATCAGCGTTGCCGCCAGCCCGGTGCCCAGCACCAGCGCAGGCAGCAGCAGCGTGCGCAGGTTCTGTAGCGGATCTTCGCTAAACGGCACAAAACCGGACGCGGGTAGCCACTGCAAGTTGACGGAAAAAATCAGGATCAACAAAATCCCCAACCAGAAATGCGGCACCGAAATCCCGGAAATCGCCACAAAGTTCGCTCCGTGGTCAACCCAGCTATGACGGTTGACGGCCGCCAGGATGCCCATGCTGATACCGAACACCAGCGCGATGATCATCGCCAACAGCGACATTTCCAGCGTCACTGGCAACTTGGTGGCGATCAGGTGCGTCACCGGTTCCTGGGTGCGTAACGAAACGCCAAGATCGCCCTGTAGCGCGCGGGTCAGCCAGTTGAAATACTGCACCGGGATCGGCGCATCCAGGTTTAGCTCGGCACGCAACTGCGCGATCACCACCGGGTTGCGCTCCTCGCCGAGCATGGCGGTCAGCGGATCGCCGGGCAGCAGTTTTTGCAGCCCGAAAACCATCATACTGACCAGCAGCAGCGTCGGAATGGCGAGCAGCAGGCGTTTGCATATCAGTTCCAGCATGGTAACTCCTCAACCCCTGTTACTTCGCCAGCGTCAGCCCCGCCAGACGCACAATGCCGTCCGGATAGGGTTTAAAGCCCTGCACGCTTTTGTTAAGGCCAAACAGACGCGGCTCAAAGTAGAGATAGGCAATCGGCATGTCGGTTTGCAGTTGTTTCACCACGTTTTCATACAAGCCCTGACGGATCGCCGGATCGTTATGCAAACGCGCCTGCGTCAGCCACTCGTCAACCTGCGCATTGCTGTAGCGACCATCGTTAAGCGTGCCTTTGCTGTGAATAAAACCAAAGATGCTGCCATCCGGATCCGGGCGTCCCGACCAGCCGGAGAAGCTGAGCTGGAAATCGCCGGTTTGCTGCCTGTCCAGTAGCGTGGCGAACTCGGTCATTTGCAGGTTGACGTTAAAACCGGCTTCGGCGGTCATAGCCTGCAATACCTGGCCGACCTGCTGCGAGATAGGGTTATTCGGCACCAGCATTGAGACCGTCAACGGTGTGGTAACCCCCGCCGCTTTCAGCAGCGCTTTGGCTTTTTCCACATCACGCGGCGGCACTGCCAGCTTCACGTGGTACGGGCTGACAGGGGAAAACGCCTGGTTTGCCGGTGCATACAGACCTTCGAACACCACCTGATTCAGCGCTTCGCGGTCAATGGCCTGCGAGAAGGCTTCACGCACGCGGGCATCTTTAAACGGATCGTTAGCCGCAACCTTGCCATTGTTGATGTTAAAGGTGATGCCCTGGTAACCCAGCCCGGTCACTTTCGCCAGTTGCAGCTTGCTGTCGTTCTGCACGGTTTTCACATCACTGGCGGCAATGCCTTCCGTCAGATCCAGATCGCCGGCGCGCAGGTTCGCCAGCCTCACGGAGGCGTCCGGGATCGGCAAGTAGATAACTTTGTCGAAGTGATAGGCGCTTTTGTTCCAGTAATTCTCAAAGCGCGACAGGACAATGCGATCCTGCGATACGCGGCTGTCAAACTTGTACGGCCCGGAGCACACCGGGTGCGCGGCGAAGTTCGGTTTTTTCGCCGCTTCCGGCGCCAGCATCGCCCCGGCGCGATCGGTTAGCTGCATTAACAGCGCGGAGTCCGGCGTTTTCAGATGCAGAGTGATTTGCAGCGGCCCGCTCACTTCAACGGATTCAATAGAAGAGATTTCGCTTTTGCGCAGCGAACCCGGCAGCGTCAGCGCGCGATCCAGGCTGAATTTTGCCGCCGCAGCGTCAAACTTTTCGCCATCGTGGAAGGTCACGCCTTCGCGCAAATTCATGGTCAGGGTCTTGCCGTCTTCACTCCATGACCAGTCTTTTGCCAGCCCCGGCACCACTTGCAAGTTTTCATCAACATCCACCAGCCGGTCGCACAGCGACGCAAACACAAAGCGGCCATAGTAGGTGCGCGCCAGATGAGGATCGAGCATATCCGGATCGGCTCCCAGCCCAATGCGCAGCACATTTTCAGCCTGCGCAGGCAGTGCCGCGCCCAGCAACATGACACTTCCCAGAACGGTTAAAAGAGAATTTCGCACAATCATTAACATATTCCTTTAAGGAGAGGAGTGAGAGGCCGCCTGTTCAAACAGTGCGCGACGGCGCAGGAACGCGGCGGAGGGCGGAGCGATATGAATCACACTGCGATCGCGGTTGATCTCTTGCCAGCGATGGCAGGAGACCTGACGACCGCCGTCGAGCACCTGAGTAATGGGCTCGCGTTGACGACACTCTTCGGTGACATAAGGACAACGGGTATGAAAACGGCAGCCCTGCGGCGGGCTGGCCGGGTTGGGTAAATCGCCTTGCAGCAGCGGCGTTTGCCGAGCAAGACCTGGCTGCGTCTGCGGTGCAGAAGCAATCAATGCCTGGGTGTAGGGGTGCAAGGGCGCATCGAAAATCTCATCGACGCGGGCCATCTCGACAATTTGCCCGAGATACATCACCGCCACGCGATCGCTCATATGGCGGATCACCGCCAGACCGTGCGCCACAATGATCAGCGTCAGCCCAAGCTGCTGTTTGAGATCTTCTAACAGGTTCACCACCTGCGCCTGGACGGAGACATCCAGCGCAGAAACCGGTTCATCACCGAGCAGCAGCTTTGGCCCGGACGCCAGCGCGCGGGCAATGCCAATACGCTGGCGCTGTCCGCCGGAAAACTCGTGCGGGTAGCGCCGCGCCCAGGCCGCTGGCAACCCCACGGTGCTGAGCAATTCAGCGACCCGCGCCTGGCGCTCCGCTTTGCCCATTTTTTGATGCAACCACAGCGGCTCACCCACAATCTGCTCCACGGTCATTCTGGGGTTCAGCGAGGCAAAAGGATCCTGAAAGATAATTTGCAGTTCACGACGCAACTGATTCAGGCGCGAGCCGCTGGCGTGGGTGATCTCCTCGCCCTGGTAATAAACGCGGCCTTCAGAAGCGCTCAGCAAACGCAGCAGCAGGCGGCCAAGGGTGGATTTACCGGAGCCGGACTCGCCGACAATCGCCACGGTTTCACCGGGGTAAACACGCAACGAGATGCGATCGACGGCGGTGACGTAACGCTTTGGTGCAAACAGCCGTGTTGGTCCGGCAAAGCGTTTGCTCAGATCGAGCGCTTCAAGGATCGGTGTGCTCATGCGGTTTCTCCCGGCGCAATATGCTGTTCAAGGGGGGCGCGGAAACAGGCCACCTGATGGCCCTGCCCCAGCGGCTGTAGCGAAGGTTTTTCCTGATGGCAGCGCGGTTGTGCAAACGGGCAACGCGTGGCGAAACGACACCCTTTCGGCATCGCTTCCGGCAGCGGCACCGCGCCGGGAATGGTGGAGAGCTGCCCTTTGCGCGCGCCGAGCGAGGGAATCGATCCCATCAGCCCAATGGTGTAGGGGTGCTGCGGATCGGCGAAAATCGCCTCCACGCTGCCCTGCTCCACCACCTGCCCGGCGTACATTACCGCCACCTGCTGGGCAACTTCCGCCACCACACCAAGATCATGGGTGATCATTAACACCGCCGTGCCGGTTTCGGCTTTCAGGGTGTTGAGCAGCGCCAGGATCTGCGCCTGAATGGTCACATCCAGCGCCGTGGTGGGTTCATCGGCAATCAACAGACGCGGTTTATTAATCAGCGCCATGGCGATCATCACGCGCTGGCGCATACCGCCAGAAAGCTGGTGTGGGTAAGCTTTCAGACGCATTTCCGCCGCCGGGATTTGGACTTTTTCAAGGATCTGTAACGCCACCGCCATCGCCGCCTGGTGCGAGAGGTGCTGATGGCGCATCACCGCTTCGCTAAGCTGATCGCCGAGGGTGAACGCCGGGTTCAGGGAGGTCATCGGCTCCTGAAAGATCATCGCCAGCTCATTGCCGCGCAGGTTGGCATACTCACGCGCAGAGAGGTGGCGCAGGTCATGCTGGCGAAAGTGCATCTCACCGCTGACAATCTGCGCGCTGCCGGGCAGTAGCCCCATCAGCGCCAGCGAGGTAATGCTTTTGCCGCAGCCGGATTCCCCCACCAGCGCCAGCGTTTCACCGCTGTTTACGCTCAGCGAAATGCCATCCAGCACGCTGATGGGCGATCCGCTAAATTGCACATTCAGGTTATTCAGCCGCAATACCGGCGCGGCCTCTTTATGCGGGAGGGTCGTCATGGCGTATCGTCCCCAAGATGAATGGCCTGCATCAGGGCATGTTGCAGATCGAGCAGATGTTCACGCATCGCCGCCGCCGCAACATGCGGCTGCCGTTCCCGGATGGCGTGCATAATCCGGTGATGGTGATCGTTATAGCGATCCACTTTTGCCGGAGTGCGCGCCAGCTCCCGCAGATGGTGCCAGCCGGGTTCGCGACGCACCGCGTCCAGGGTGTCAAAAAGACCGAGCATCAAGCGGTTTCCCGCCGCTTCTGCGATGGCCCGGTGAAAAGCGCTGTCCCACAGCTCATTAAGATCCGGATCGTCCGGACTGACGTTATCGATGCGTTCCAGCATGCGTTGCATCAATGCCAGGTGCTCGTTGCTGGCGCGTAACGCCGCCAACCGTGCGAGACCCGGTTCTATGTGCAAACGCGCTTCCATCACTTCCAGCATATTGGTTTGTTGCACCAGCCCCTGGATTGCAGCCGGTGCGACGGGCGCGGCGGGGCCAATAAAGGTACCTTTGCCCTGTTTACGCCAGATGCGCCCCTCTTCTTCCAGTACATCGAGCGCGCGGCGCACTTCGCGTCGCCCGACGCCCAGGCTTTCCGCCAGTTCGCGTTCTGTGGGCAGAGGAGTCCCTGGTGTTGACTCATGTTGATGAATAAGCCCACGAAGTTGTTCAAGCGCTGTACTGGAATTTGCCAGATAGCGTGATGGTCTTTCCATATTGGTTCATCCACGTTTGGTGTTATTTTTCATTAAATTACAAATGGTTAAATAAAAACGCATTTGCACCACCCGCGATGAATAAAGCAATTACCGAACCAATTACTCATTGGTTCGGTCATATTTTTGAAATTTTTGTTAATGCTTTGATTTGATAATGTTTATTTTTCACCCTGCAATGACGGGTATCCGCCACGCAAAACAGGCTGTACGCAAAACGCACACTTAGCGTGCAAACGATGCACTAAAAAGGGGGCAATGCTCCGATCGGGGTTGATGACGGTGAGCCGGGGAAGGCGTTGACCCTCATCCGCGGATTGTGCCCGATAGCGCTGCGCTTATCGGGCTCGTCAGAGAGGGGGATCTGATGGGTTTGGTGAAGACAGGCCGGAGGCCTGGGCAGACAGTGACAATCAATCAACACAACTTAACACAACCGAGCAACGCTATTCTGCTACCTCAAACCGCAGGTTGGTATGGCGGAACGTGTGCGTGGGGGTCTGTGTACTGGCGACAACAATGTCGATTTCCTCGCAACCCGCGACCTTGTAGCGCGCCACCTGCGAAATTTTGTCGGCCGTGACGGCAGCAATCACTTCATTGCTCTGGTTAAACACCTCTTTTTTGAAGCAGGCATCATCGTAATAGGCCGCGCTGAGCCCGGCCTGGGGGTCCAGCCCACAGACGCCGATAAATGCCTGATCAAACAGCATATTGCGCAGTTGATTCACCGTCTCTGAACCCAATGCACTCCCCACCAGCGGGTTCACTTTCCCGCCCAGCATAATCAGTTCGCCGTTTTTGCGGCTGCTCAGCGCGGCGGCAATTTGGGGGGAGTTGGTCACAATGGTTAACTCCATTTCATGCGGGATGAAGTTCACCATTAAGAGATAGGTGGAGCCGGAATCAATAAAGATGCAGCTATCAGGCTTGATCATTTGCGCGCACCGGCGGGCAACCTGCTCTTTTTCTTCCACATTCTGTGCAACCCGCGTTTCGAAACTGGCGGATTGTTTGAGCTGACTGACGGCGCCGCCATACACTTTTTTGCACAGCCCCTTTCGCGCCAGCTCTTGTAAATCGCGGCGAATGGTATGTTCGGACACGCCTAACTGACGGGCAACATCCACGCCAATCACCCGGCCCGTGTCGATCAGCATCTGATGGATCAGCGCTTGCCTCTGCTCAGGCAATGCATTGTAGTCAGTCACATTCAGCCCTCAAATTAACACAACCTTGCACAAATGAACACAATCTATCATAGTATATCTCGATCCATGATACATGTTCAGGCCGGGCATGACGACAACGTGGATAAAGAATCAACGGGTTATAAGGGGAGCAGAGTATGTATCAGGACATCATCTATCAGGATCTGGATAAAACCTTCGACCATCTTGAACATCGCACCGTCGCCTGGTTTACGGAAAATAAGCACCAGCCGCCAGCCGGGCTGTTTTATCTCTACCTGCGGGCCGCCCGCACGGGGGAATTTTGCGCGGACTATGCCCGGTTACTGGATGGCTCAATGGAGTGCCTGACCGGCGTCCTGCCACAGCTGACCAATCGTTTAGCACCGCGCATCGCGACGGCGGCAGGCTTGTCCGGCCTGAAAACGCGGCGCATTCTGAGCATGCTGCTTTACTGGCTGAGTCAGCACCACAGCGGCCAGAGCGACGCGTTACCGGGGCGCGAAGAAGTGATGGACATCTTTTCCAGCATTCTGGAAAACACCACGCTGCGGCTGTGGTAAGCCGCAGCGCGCTACGGCTTCAGCACCAATTCACGCACCGCCAGGCTCATCGCCCGAAGCGCCAACGCCACATCACTCACCATGACGTTTTCCGCCGGGTGATGGCTAATGCCTTTTTCACAGCGCACAAACAGCATGGCCGACGGCCAGCGTTCGGCAATGGCAATCGCGTCATGGCCTGCGCCGCTGGGCAACAGCAACACCCGCCGTTGAACGTTTCGCACCGCATCAGCCAGCTTGTCGCGCAATGCGCCATCGCACGGTGTGGCGGCAATGGTATAAAAAATATCGTGGCTAAAATCCACACCGCGCTGTTCTGCAATGCGCGTGGCCTGCGCCAGTAAGTGGTTCAGCAACGTTTCACGCTGCGGGTCATCGGGGCTACGAATATCCAGCGTCAGCGACACCACGCCGGGGATCACATTGACCGCGCCGGGTTCACACTGCAAGGTTCCCACGGTGGCAACCAGCTCCGGACCGGCTTGCCGCGCGGCGTGCTCAATCAACACCATCCATTCCGCTGCGGCGGCAAGTGCATCGCGGCGATGGCTCATCGGTACAGTGCCAGCATGCCCGGCTTCGCCGGTAAAGCGGCAGTGCAAACGGCGAGCGCCGTTAATGGCCGTGACGACGCCGATCGCCAGATCTTCCTGCTCAAGCACCGGCCCCTGCTCGATATGCAACTCCAGATAGGCTGAGAAATCCGCCGCCGGGCGTTGCGCATCGCCAATACGCGACGCATCAAGACCGGCGTGCGTTAGCGCCTGCGCCACGCTTATCCCCTGTGCGTCTTCACACGCCAGCCATTCAGCGGGCCAGCTTCCGGTAAGACCGCGGCTGCCAAGAAGCGTGATATTAAAGCGAGTGCCTTCTTCATCGGCAAACCCCACAATCTCAATCGCCTGGGTTCCACGCACGTTTGCCCGGTGCAGCCCGTCGACAATTTCAATGGCGGTCAACACGCCCAGCATGCCGTCGTAACGCCCGGCATCGCGCACGGTATCAAGATGCGACCCCAGCAGCACCGCCGGAGCACCTTCCGAGGCGGCTTCGTAGCGCCCACAAATATTGCCTACCGCATCCTGCCAGGTGCGCATCCCCGCCTGCTGCATCCACGTGGCGACCAATGCGTTGGCCCGCAGGTGCTCCGGCGACAGATAGACGCGGGTTAACTGCCCCGGCGTTTCACTGATACACGCGAGTTCATCGCAGCGCGCCATTACCCGCTCTGCGGCGCGGGCGGCCTCCTCTGCGGTCATCATCCGTTCGCTCCGTCGTAGATATCCCACGCGGCCTGCATGCCCGCGCCCTGAACGGTACGCAACCCCAGACGATTAAGCACGGCTTCCAGCGCCGTCAGGGTTTGCAGGACGCAATCTTTCCGCGCGTTATACCCCATGGTGCCAATGCGCCAGATCTTGCCCTGTAGCGGACCAAACGACGTCCCGATCTCAATATGGAAATCATCCAACAGCCGTTTACGCACCTCTTCGCCATGCACTTCCTGCGGAATAATCACCCCCAGCACGTTATTCATCTTGTGGGTGACATCGCCGAATACCGCCAGCCCCATCCCCTGGATGCCAGCCAGCAGCGCGCGACCGTGCAGTTCATGGCGGGCGATCAGCGCATCCATGCCCTCCTCCAGCATAATGCGGGCGCATTCGCGGGCGGCAAATAACATGCTGGTCGCCTCGGTGTGGTGGTTCAGACGTTCCGGGCCCCAGTAATCCATCACCATGCCAAGATCGAAATAGTTGGAGTAGATCATCTCATCCGCGCCGTCCTGATGCGCGTCGGTACGGATCCCCTGTTCCACACATTTACGCGCGCGGATCGCGGCTTCCATCGCCGGGCTTAGGGTCACCGGCGAGCTACCGGACGGGCCGCCCAGGCATTTTTGCAAACCGGCGGAGACCGCATCCAGCCCCCAGGCATCGCTCTCCAGCGCGTTACCGCCCAGCGAGGCGGTCGCGTCGGTATAAAACAGCACACCGTGACGGCGGCAGATCTCACCGAGGTGCTCCAGCGGTTGCAGCATAGTGGTGGAGGTATCGCCATGCACCGTCAGCAACAGGCGCGGCTTAACCCGAACGATCGCGTCTTCGATCTGCTCCGGCGTAAAGACCTCGCCCCAGGGGACCTCGATGGTGTGCACTTCCGCACGGCAGCGACGGGCAATTTCACACAGCAAATGGCCAAAGCGACCAAACACCGGTACCAGCACTTTATCTCCCGGACGAATGGCCGACACGAGGATCGCCTCAATACCCGCGCGGGAGGTGCCGTCCACCAGCATCGTCCAGCGGTTTTGCGTGCGGAAAACCTCGCGGTAGAGCGCCATCACCTCGTTCATATAGCCGGTCATCACCGGATCGTATTGCCCCACTAACTGACTGGCCATGGCACGCAGTACGCGCGGATCGGCATTGATCGGCCCCGGCCCCATCAACAGGCGTTGAGGCGGGTTTATTTGCGGGAACTGCTGAAAATCGAACATGGGCGCGTCCTTTGATGTGCGACAGCACAGATGATGAAACGAAAGATTCTTTGATGATATTTCTGCAACTAATGTGCCACAGACAAAAAGACGAAGCCATCCCTGGATTAACGGGGTATTTAGCACGATTAAGCCATAAAAAACGGGACGCCAGGCGCCCCGTTATGCATCATCATGGTGGTGCAAAAGCACCATTACAGTGCACTACCGTTGTTCCAGTTCATCCAGATCGGTGTACAACGATGCAATGTGATGAATGCGCTGTCGCCCTGCGGTCAGGGTGGTATGCAGCAAGGCGTTCGCCAGTAAATTCACCAGACTCATGGCGCAGCTGTAGCTATCAAATGCCGAGACGCTGTCCAGCGGTAGCCCAATATGCCAACGGCACAGCGCTTTGATACTGGTTGCCTGCGGCTCGCTGATCGCCAGCACCGGTACGCCCTGTTGATAGAGCGCCTCCAGTACCGGGCGCACTACGCGCGGACGGCGGCGAAACGCGACCACCACCACCATGTCGGCAGGCGTGATATCCACCAACTCTTCCGCCAGCGTCTGCCCCGGCTGCGGCAACACCATCACCTGCCCCCGGCTTTGCAGCAGTTGCTGGCGCAAATGCAGCGCGACCGGCGCACTGTTGCGCAGGCCAATGATCACGATCCGCCGGGCCTCGCCAAGCGCGGCGATCACCGCGGCAAATTGCCCGGCATCGAGCGCATTGACCCATTGGGTCAGGTTTGCCATCTCCTGCTTGTAATGACGCGCCAGCAACGTATTGCCCTGTACGGCATCACGGTTCTCCGTCAGCGGCATTCCGCTCTGGCGCAGGGTGCGTAACTCGTCGCGCATCTCTTTAAAACGATCGTAGCCTAGCCGTTTAAACAGACGACTGACGGTGGCTTTCGACACCCCGCTGAGCCGCGCCAGTTCTGCGCTGTTATAGCTCACCAGATCGTCAAAATGATCGATGATAAATGACGCAACGCGTTGTTCCTGCGGGGAAAGCTGGTCATAGCACTCCCGCAGACGTTCATCCAGCTGCTGCATAGCCTCTCCTGCAACTTTTGTTTCACGATAAGCTGACACAGTGAAACGCTTGCCGTCAATCTGGAACAGCTCTTGCTTAGTCTTCTCCACTTACCGAAGACTAAAGGAAGCGTGACGATGCAAAGTAATATGGCCCCCTCTGGCATGGCGGTGACCCCGCACCATCTCGCCAGCGAGTCGGCGCTGTCGGTTTTACGCCACGGCGGCGATGCCATTCAGGCGATGGTTGCCGCCGCCGCGACCATTGCGGTGGCTTACCCGCATATGAATGGCATTGGCGGCGACGGCTTCTGGCTGATTGTGCCGCCGGAAGGCGAACCGTTAGCCATTGACGCCAGCGGCGCGGCCGGGCAACGGGCGACTCAGGCGTTTTATGCCGGACATGCCCATATTCCTCATCGCGGCCCGCTTGCCGCCCTCACCGTACCCGGCACGCTCAGCGGCTGGGATGAGGCGTTAGCGGTTTCCGCCACGCTGGGCGCTGCGCCGTTACCCCTGTCGCGCCTGCTGGCCGATGCCATTCGCTACGCGGCAGACGGTATTCCTGTCACGCAGTCGCAGGCCAGTGCCAGCCAAAGTAAATTTCAGGAACTGGTGGACGTGCCCGGTTTCGCCAACACCTTTTTGCCACAAGGCACAGCGCCGCAGGCAGGCAGCCGTTTTTGCCAGCCAACGCTGGCCCGCACCCTGACCCGACTCGCCACCGAAGGGCTGGACAGCTTTTATCGCGGGGGGCTCGCGCAACTGATGGCCGATGAGATGCAAACGTTGGGCATCCCCATTACCGCCCAGGATCTGGCCAATCACCGCGCTCAGCGCCGCGTACCGCTAAAACTCCGCCACAGCCAGGGCGAGGTGTTTAATATGACGCCGCCCACGCAAGGACTGGTGTCACTGGCCATCCTCGGCATCACCGATCATCTCGACATGGCCCAGGCGAACGACGTGCAAACCATCCACCGTATTGTGGAAGCGACCAAAAAAGCGTTCGGCCTGCGCGACCGCTACATCACCGACCCGCGCCACGTCACGCTACCGGTACAAAGCCTGCTTGAGCAAGCGCCACTGGCGCTGCTGGCTGACAGCATTGATGAACAGCGCGCAGCGCCCTGGGGCCAGGGCAAAGGGCCGGGGGATACGGTGTGGATGGGCGTGATCGACAAAAACGGTCTGGCGGTCTCGTTTATCCAGAGCATTTACCATGAATTTGGCAGCGGCGTGGTGCTACCGGAGAGCGGCGTTCTGCTGCAAAACCGTGGCGCGGCCTTTAGCCTCGATCCGTCACATTTGCTGGCGTTAATGCCGGGCAAGCAACCCTTCCATACCTTAAACCCCGCAGCAGCGCGGCTCAGCGACGGGCGCACCATGGTGTACGGCACGATGGGCGGCGACGGTCAGCCGCAAACCCAGGCCGCCATTTTTACCCGCCATGTGATGCAGGGAATGCCGTTACAGGCGGCGGTCTGCGCACCGCGCTGGCTGCTGGGGCGCACCTGGGGACAGGCGTCGGAAAGCCTGAAACTGGAAGGCGGTTTTAGCGAAGAGACATTCCTCGCATTGCGCGAGATGGGGCATGAGGTGGAGTGGCTGCCCGGCTTAAGTGAAGCCACCGGACATGCTGGCGCGATCCTTCGCCATGCCAATGGCATGCTGGAAGGGGCTTTCGATCCGCGCAGCAATGGCAGCGCAGCCGGTTTTTAAGGAGCAAAGATGAACACCACTGATTTTGACTGGCCAACCTACATCCGGCTGATGGAGCAACTGCTGGCGGTGCCGCTGGACGATGCCCGCCGCGCGGAACTGGAAGTGCAGCTCACCCGTATCGCCGCCATGGCGCAACCGTTAATGGCCTTCCCCTTACCGCACCGCCAGGAAGGCGCCGGGGAGTACCGCCTATGAGCTTATCGATTGGCGATATTCAACGCGGCCTGCGGGAGAAAACCTTTAGCGCCAGCGAACTGGCGCAGCGCACCCTGGCGCACATTGAGCAGCATAACCCGCAGCTTAATGCCTTCACCGCTATCACCGCGTCGCGCTTACGGGCGGAAGCGGCGCGTATTGATGTGCGCATCGCCCAGGGTGAACCGCTGCCTGCACTGGCAGGCGTGCCTTATGCGGTAAAAAACCTGTTTGATATCGCAGAGATCACCACCCTTGCCGGGGCCGAACTGTTCAGCACCCAACCGGCGGCCACCCAGGATGCCTTTGCCATACGCCAGCTCACCCGTGCCGGGGCGACGCTTGCCGGGGCGCTGAATATGGACGCCTACGCTTACGGTTTCACCACGGAAAACAGCCACTATGGCGCAACGCGCAACCCGCGCGATCCGCAACGTGTGGCGGGCGGATCGTCCGGTGGTTCCGCCGCGGCTGTGGCGGCGGGTATGGTCAATTTTGCCCTCGGCACCGATACCAACGGATCGATTCGCGTACCGGCGTCGCTGTGCGGTATTTATGGCCTGAAACCCACGTTTGGTCGTCTCTCCCGCACGGGTAGCCACCCGTTTGTCGCCAGCCTCGATCATATTGGCCCGCTGGCTCGCAGCACGGAGGATCTGACACGTGTGTATGATGCGTTGCAGGGGCGCGATAACGACGATCGTTGGCAGTCCACTCGTGCCACCGATATTGCCCTGCCAGGCCTTGCCGCAGGCAACGCGTTACGCTGCGCGGTGCTGGATGGCTACTTCTCAACCTGGTGCGATGACGATGCACGGCAGGCCGTCAACGCCGTTGCCCAGGCGCTGAGCGCAGATCGCGCCGTAACGCTACCGGAAGCCGAACTGGCACGTTCCGCGGCGTTTTTGCTGTCGGCAGCGGAAGGGGGAAATCACTATCTCCCCGCACTGCGCAGCGAAGCGTCGCGCTTTGAACCGAACTCCCGCGAACGTCTGCTGGCCGGGGCCATGACGCCTTCAGCCTGGTACACCCAGGCACAGCGTTTCCGCGCCTGGTTTCGCGATAAAACCTTACCGCTGTTTGACCAGCTTGACCTGCTGCTCGCGCCGGCAACGCCCTGTAGCGCAACACTGATTGGTGCGCCGACCATGCGTATTAACGGGGCGGATCTGCCGGTGAAAGCGAGTATGGGTATGCTGACGCAGCCGATCTCCTTTCTGGGCCTGCCGGTGGTCACCGTACCGGTAAAAACCCGTAGCGGCTTGCCAATTGGCGTGCAGATTATTGGCGCGCCCTGGCAGGAAACCCGTTGTTTACAGGCGGCATGGCGGCTCGAACAAGCCGGAATACTTTACCCACAGGACGCAGCATGAACCGAGACAATATCGATCGCCCGGCGATCCTCAACGAAGTGACGGCGGCCTTTTACCGCTACGAGCAGGCACTGATAAGCAATGATGTAGACGTGCTGGATGAGCTGTTCTGGGACGATGAGCGCACCGTGCGTTATGGCGCGACGGAGAATCTGTATGGCATTGCCGCCATTCGTGATTTTCGAAATTCACGTCCTTCCGCCGGGCTGGACAGGTTGCTGCGCAATACCACCATCACCACGTTCGGCGAGGATATGGCAGTGGCCAGTACGGAATTTACCCGTGAGAACAGCGAACGCGTGGGCAGACAGATGCAGACGTGGGTGAAATTCCCGTGGGGCTGGCGCATTGTGGCAGCGCATGTGAGCTTGATGGGGTGAGAAAACCCCCTCCCGTACGGGAGGGGGAGATACATTAACCTTCGTGCAGCCCGCATTCGCGTTTCAGGCCGAAGAAGCGGGTCTCTTCCTCCGCCATCCCCGGTTCCCATTTACGGGTGGTGTGGGTATCGCCGACCGAGAGATAACCCTGATCCCACAGCGGATGGTAGCCCAGTCCGTGTTTTTGCAGGTACTGATATACCGTGCGGTTATCCCAGTCGATAATCGGCAACACTTTAAACACGCCGCGCTGGATGCCTAATACCGGCAGGTTGGCGCGACTGCCGGATTGCTCGCGGCGCAGCCCGGCAAACCAGGTTTGCGCGTTTAATTCCGCAAGCGCGCGATTCATCGGCTCGACTTTGTTGATGTCATTGTATTTCTCAATGCCTTCAACGCCCTGCTCCCACAGTTTGCCGTAGCGCGCTTCCTGCCAGGCCGGGCTTTGCTCAGCGCGGTAGACTTTCAGGTTGAGCTTGAGCTTGTCCGTCAGCTCGTCGATAAACTGGTACGTTTCCGGGAACAGATAGCCGGTATCGGTGAGGATCACCGGGATGCCCGGACAGATCTGATTGACCAGATGCAGGCTTACCGCCGCCTGAATACCGAAGCTTGATGAGAGCACATACTCGCCCGGCAGGTTTTCCAGCGCCCAGGCGACACGCGCTTCAGCGCTCAGCGTTTCGAGCTGCGCATTCGTTTCGGCAAGCTGGAGCACTCGCTCAACTTGCGGCAGCGCGTTCAGCGCATTAAGATCGAGTTTGGACATACGTTCCTCACTGTGTTCGTTGCCTGATAGCGCGACGCTTATCAGGCTTACAGGCTGCGTTATTCCCAGAAATCCCGCGCGGGATCGAGCACCGGACGAATGATGCCGGCGCGGACGGTGAAATCGCCGAAACCTTCACCCTCTTTGCGTTCACTCGCCCAACGCGCGACCAGCTCATCAATCGCGTTGAGAATTTCCGTTTCCGTAATGTTTTCACGGTACATCCGCGGGATCCGCGTACCAATACGGTTACCGCCAATATGCAGGTTATAGCGCCCTGGCGCTTTGCCGACCAGGCCGATTTCCGCCAGCATCGCGCGGCCACAGCCATTCGGGCAGCCGGTCACGCGCAGCACAATGTGGTCATCACCCACGCCGTGTTTCTCCATCACCGCTTCCACTTTGTCGACGAAAGAGGGCAGGAAACGTTCGGCTTCCGCCATCGCCAGCGGACAGGTCGGGAACGACACGCAGGCCATGGAGTTTTCACGCTGCGGTTTGACCGCGTCCATTAACCCGTGCGCACGGGCCAGTTTCTCGATTTTCGCTTTCTGGCTTTCCGGGACGCCCGCCACAATCAGGTTCTGGTTGGCGGTTAAGCGGAAGTCGCCTTTATGGATCTTAGCAATTTCCAGCATGCCGGTTTTCAGCGGGCGGCCGGGATAATCCAGAATACGGCCATTTTCAATAAACAGCGTCAGGTGCCATTTATTGTCGATCCCCTTCACCCAACCAATACGATCGCCACGACCGGTAAACTCATACGGACGGATCGGTTCAAATGTGATGCCAGCGCGACGCTCGACTTCCGCTTTAAAGGTGTCGACGCCCACGCGCTCCAGCGTGTATTTGGTTTTCGCGTTTTTACGATCGGTGCGGTTGCCCCAATCGCGCTGCGTGGTCACCACCGCTTCCGCGACGGCCAGCGTATGCTCCAGCGGCAGGTAGCCGAATTCGCTCGCCGTACGGGCGTACGTTTTCTTATTGCCGTGCTCAATGGAGAGACCGCCACCGACCAGCAGGTTGAAGCCCACCAGTTTGCCGTTTTCCGCCACCGCCACAAAGTTCATGTCGTTGGCGTGCAGATCAACATCGTTCTGCGGCGGGATCACCACCGTGGTTTTAAATTTACGCGGCAGATAGGTTTTACCGAGGATCGGCTCTTCGTCCGTGGTCGCGACTTTCTCGGCATCGTGCCAGATTTCCGCATACGCGCGGGTGCGCGGCAGCAGGTGCTCAGAGAGTTTTTTCGCCCATTCGTAAGCTTCGGCGTGCAGTTCCGACTCAATCGGGTTCGAGGTGCAAAGCACGTTGCGGTTCACGTCGTTGGCGGTCGCCAGCGCGTCAAGACCGACTTCATGCAGCATCTGGTGCGCCGGTTTCACGTTCTTTTTCAGAATGCCGTGAAACTGGAACGTCTGGCGGTTAGTCAGACGAATGCTGCCATAAAGGGTTTTATCGTCGGCGAACTTATCGATCGACAGCCACTGCTTAGGCGTAATGATGCCGCCCGGCAGACGGCAACGCAGCATCATGGCATGACGCGGCTCCAGTTTCTGCTCGGCGCGCTCGGCGCGAATATCGCGGTCATCCTGCTGATACATGCCGTGAAAGCGGATCAGCAGAAAGTTGTCGCCGTTAAAACCACCGGTCAGACCGTCGTTCAGATCTTCAGCAATGGTGCCGCGCAGGTAATTGCTTGCGTCTTTAAGACGCTCGGCATCCGCCAGTTTTCCTTCGACCACCAGCGGGCCAGGATGTTTTTCGCTCATTAGTAGACATCTCGCTGATAACGGCGCTCAACGCGCAGCTCACTTAAAAATTCATCCGCCGCTTCGGCATCCATCGCACCGAATTCGGCAATCACGTCCAGTAAAGCCTGCTCAACGTCTTTCGCCATGCGATTGGCGTCGCCGCAGACATAAATGTGCGCACCGTCATTAATCCAGCGCCACAGTTCCGCGCCCTGTTCGCGCAGTTTGTCTTGTACGTAGACTTTTTCTTTTTGATCTCTGGACCAGGCCAGATCGATACGGTTCAGCACGCCCTCTTTCACATAACGCTGCCACTCCACCTGGTAGAGGAAATCCTCCGTGAAGTGCGGGTTACCGAAGAACAGCCAGTTTTTGCCTGGCGCGTCATCGGCGGCGCGCTGCTGAATAAAGGCGCGGAACGGCGCAATACCGGTACCCGGGCCAATCATAATGACCGGCGTTTCCGGGTTTGCAGGCAGGCGGAAGTTATCGTTGTGCTCGATAAACACCCGCACTTCGCCCTCTTCTTCTACGCGATCGGCAAGGAAGCTGGACGCGCCGCCAGCACGGGCGCGGCCTTCCACGTCATAGCGCACCACGCCAACGGTGACATGCACTTCGCTCTCGACTTCCGCCTGCGAAGAGGCTATCGAATAGAGGCGCGGCGTCAGCGGACGCAGCAGGCCAATCAACGCATCGGCATCCAGTTGCGCAGGGGAGAAACGCACCAT
Organism: Kosakonia sp. N21; assembly: GCF_050587465.1. Lineage (NCBI taxonomy): Bacteria > Pseudomonadati > Pseudomonadota > Gammaproteobacteria > Enterobacterales > Enterobacteriaceae > Kosakonia > Kosakonia sp. N21. The sequence goes on from NZ_JBOBHR010000002.1 coordinate 686,816, forward strand.
ATCGACAATCGGCGTGGTGGCAGCGTAATGCTGCAATTGCGCTTTATCGCCCACCAGCGGCAGCAGGGACTCGCTGCGGGTCAGCGTGGCGTAGTTTTCCACGATGTTGGCGGTGTTGACCGTCAGTTCGAAATGCCACTGCAACGCTTCTGCCAGCGGCAGCGATTTACCGTCGACAGTGACCGGCTCGTCGCCTTTCAGCCACAGCAGTTCAACCAGCTCTTTCACCAGCGCCGGATCGTTTTGATACCACACGCCCAGCGCATCGCCAGGCTGGTAACGCAAGCCTGAGTCACCCAGATCGATTTCGATATGGCGAACATCTTTCTCAGAACCGCGCCCGGTGATTTTCTGGTTTACCGACAGGTTCGCGGTAAGCGGCGCGTCTTTGCTGTACGGGCTGGAGAACACCTCATTCACGGCGCCAGTTGCGCTCGCAACCGCCTGAGCAGGCGTGCCTTGCGGTACGCGGGCTTTCAGCACGTCCACCACGCGGGCGCGCCACTCGGCCGCCGCTGCCTGGTATTCCACATCTGCATCGACGCGATCCAGCAGGCGTTCTGCCCCCAGTTCCGCCAGCTTGCTGTCGAAATCTTTCCCGGCCTGGCAGAAGAACTCATACGAGGTATCGCCAAGGCCAAAGACCGCAAACGCAGTGCCCTCCAGCTTCGGCGCTTTTTTGGAGAACAGGAATTTATGCAGCGCAACCGCTTCTTCCGGCGCTTCGCCTTCCCCTTGCGTAGAGGTCACGACCACCAGCAGTTTTTCACTGGCGATCTGTTTGAATTTGTAGTCGCCCGCGTTGACCAGAGTGACGTTGAGTTTTGCCGCCAGCAGATCGTCGCGCAGCGCTTCGGCGACGCGACGGGCGTTGCCCGTTTGCGAGGCGGAAATCAGCGTGATGCCCGGGATCGCCACAGCAGGCGCCGGAGCCGTTGGCGCCGCGCCAGGCTGCTGGTTCAGCACGCCCCAGAAATAGCCGGAAACCCAGGCAAGCTGGGTGGGAGTTAAATCAGTGGTGGCCGCCTGAAGGCGCGCCAGTTGCTCCGGATTGAGCGGGAGCAACGCGGAAGGTGGGACCTGAGTCGTCATGCGTCGTTATGTTCCAGTAGCAAAATCCCCTTCGCTTTTCACGACGCCTCCGGGTGGGCAGCAACGCAAAATCCTGCGGGGTTATAATGTAGAAAAAACTGAAGTGAAACTAAGGTTAACGGTGGGGATAATAACAATTAAAGAAAGGTTGGAAATAACAAATAACCAAAAGAACTAACCTGTTTTGGTTATAGTTATTAACACTAAAACAGGTTAATCAACTCATTGAATTTTATAGATAAAACAGACTTTACATTCTATTCTGTCGATGTTAACCGCTTTTAGTGATTTTAATTAATGCTAAAAAAGGTCATTTCCGCTACCATGCGGCGGTTTTTTTAGCCAGAGAGTGCATTATGTCTACCACGTTGTTTAAAGATTTCACCTTCGAAGCCGCTCACCATCTGCCGCATGTACCGCAGGGGCATAAGTGCGGTCGTCTGCATGGCCACTCTTTTATGGTGCGCCTGGAGATCACCGGCGAGGTGGATCCTTATACCGGCTGGATCATGGACTTTGCGGAACTGAAAGCGGCGTTTAAACCGCTCTACGACCGACTCGATCACTACTACCTGAATGAGATCCCGGGACTGGAAAACCCGACCAGCGAAGTGCTGGCGAAATGGATTTGGGATCAGATGAAGCCCGTCGTGCCGCTGCTGAGCGCGGTAATGGTGAAAGAGACCTGCACCGCCGGGTGCGTCTACCGCGGCTGATCCACACGTCGTAAACAACAAACCCGCCGCTGGCGGGTTTGTGTATCAGGCAATATTCAGATACTTGTGCGTCTGCATCGACAGCCGCCAGTTGCGGGCGATACAGGTTTCGATACATAACCGCGTCGCGTCCTCTTTCTGGCTGATGGGCTGCAGGGCAATCACCCGGTGTTTATCATCAGCAAGCTGCGACAGCAGCGCATCCAGCGCTTCAATGTCGCGCAGACGCCCTACCGGGTGTTTGATCTCATCCGCGCGCTCCAGCGCCTGCTGTAACACTTCATAGCCGCCGCGCATATTGACCTTCGGCGAAACCGTCACCCAGGTGCTGTGCGAAGCGCGCACTTCGTGAGTGCCGCTGGTTTCTATCTGGCAGCTAAAACCGTTTTTCTCCAGCGTTGCCGTCAGTGGGAGAAGATCGTGAATGCAGGGTTCGCCGCCGGTAATCACCACATGGCGCGCAGTCCAGCCCTGGCGTTGAATAATGGCGAGCAGATCTTCACTGTTCGCCGCGCCCCACTTGTCGCTCTCTTTGGTCTTCGCGAGGATGCTGAACAGCGACACCTCCCGATCCGCAAGCTTATCCCAGGTGTGTTTGGTGTCGCACCAGGCGCAACCCACCGGGCATCCCTGTAAACGAACAAAAATAGCGGGAACGCCGGTAAAGTAACCCTCGCCTTGCAAGGTCTGGAACATCTCATTAATCGGGTACTGCATCATCACTCTTACTGAAAGTATAAAGAGGTAATTATTGCAGATTACCGCCCATCGATCATGTGCCATTTGCGCCACCCGCGCCATGATCGTCTTTAACACCCAGAAATGAATGACTATCAGTTATGGCAAATTGTCATACCTGAAGAATAGCCGCTATTATGCTGGGGTAATTCCTCTCTTATTGCCCTGCAAGGATGATGCATATGGCGCGCATACTGGCACTGTTGCTGGTACTGACAGGCTTTGCCGCTCAGGCTCTGGCCTCCCCAATTCCGCCGATGAACGGCTTTGTTAACGATCCGGATGAACTGTTGACCTCATGGGAACGCGCGGAGCTTACCCGCCAGGTGAATACACTCAATGAACGTTCCGGCACGCAAACCGCCGTACTGGTGGTGCCTGGTACCGGCAGCGACACCATTGAGCAGTTTGCCTGGCAGGTGTTTAACCACTGGCGATTAGGCAACGCCCAGCGTAATGACGGCGTATTGTTGCTGGTGGCATGGCAAGACCGACACGTCCGAATCGAGGTGGGCAGTGGGCTTGAAGGGATGCTGACGGACGCGCTGGCGAGCAGAATCATCAATGAGTACATCATTCCGCCCTTTAAGTCCGGCGAGCTGGCAACCGGCATCACAAGGGGCGTGGAGGGGATCAGTACCGTACTTGCCAGCCAGCCCTTACCCAAAGCGGAACCGCCGACGTTTTGGCAGGAGATTTCTGCGTATTTTTCCCTGTGGAAGAGCCTGCTGGCGCTGGCGCTGGTGATTATTTACCTGACGATAACCGGCAGACTTCGGTTATTAGCGGTACTTTTTGTTGTTGCCTGCCCGCTGACGCTGATACTGCTGTTTTTCAGTGACCAGTCACCGTGGCTGATGCCCTATGTCTGGTTCAGCGGTTCGATTCCGGTTGCCATTCTCATTATGGTGCTCGGCGTCCTGTTCATTTATCCTCAGCGCCTGAGCGCCGCAGGGCGGCAGAAATACCGCGAGAGCCGCCAAAGCAATCACCTGAGCAGCGCCGCAACAGTCTGGACCAGCACCGACAGCACGCATTACAGCAGTAGCGATAGCACAAGCCATAGCAGCAGTGACAGTTCCAGCTCCGGTGGCGACGGCGGTTCAAGCGATGGCGGTGGATCGTCAGGCAATTGGTAAACACGCGGTGTGACAATAAGTGAATGACTATTACGTTGCAGGGCATTTCCCTGCAACGCGTTATTTCATCGAGGCAGAAATGATGTAACCAAACATTATTTATTTTACATTTAGAATTATCCGCACCGATAAATACCGGTCCTTTCCGGGAAAAATAACCAGTACGAAATCAACCAGATAACTATTTCATTATGCTCTGATGAATTTTTCGCTGCGCTTCACTGTCCAAGTTCAATCCCCTTTCGTACGTACCTTAAAATAAGCTTAAGAAGCTCCCGCAAACCCCGCCATCTTATTTACATAGCGTTTAGCTTTCTGTGCCTAAAATCCGCCAAATCGACCATGATGAGATAGCACTCGTGAATACATTATTGATAACAGGCGTGACCGGGTTTCTTGGCGGGGCAGTATTAGAAAAAATCCTTAATGGCAATGAAGCAATGCATTTGCTGCTGCTGGTTCGGGCGGATAACGCCGCAGCCGGTATTGAGCGCGTTAAGTCTAATATGCGTAAATTTAACCTCAGCGAAGAGACATTGCAGCGACTGACCGCTGAGCAGGTTCTGCTTGGCGATCTGGGCGAACCGGAGGGATTTCTTGACGATCCGCGACTGGAGTCGGTCACGCATGTGCTGAACTGCGCCGCGGTCGCCTCATTCGGTAATAACCCACTGGTGTGGAAAGTGAATGTCGAAGGCACGCTGACTTTTGCCCGCCGCATGTCTCAGGTCACAGGATTACAACGTTTTCTGCATGTAGGTACGGCAATGTCATGCACACCGGAGCCCGACTCCCTGGTGCCGGAAAGCGCAGAATTTCGCGAGAATGCTGAACACCTGGTCACCTATACCCGCTCGAAGTCCACCATCGAACAGTTGATGCGTACAGAATGCCCGCAGTTGCCGCTGGTCATTGCGCGCCCGTCTATCGTCGTCGGTCACACCAGCCATGGTTGCCAGCCTTCCACCAGTATTTTCTGGGTGTTTAGCATGGGGCTGATGCTGCAAAAATTTATCTGCTCGCTGGAAGATCGCATCGATGTTATCCCTGTCGATTATTGCGCCGATGCGCTGCTGATGCTGCTTAAAGGCCAGATTGCTAACGGCGAAGTAGTGCACATTTCCGCAGGGGAAGAGAACAGCGTGCGCTTTGCGGATATCGACCGCGCGATGGCAAACGCACTGGAGAAAGCCCCGGTTGGCGATAAGTACGCCCAGGTGAGCTATGAAACCTTAGTGAAAATGCGCCGCGAGCTGAAAAATATCTTCGGGCCGTGTAATGAACGCCTGATGCTGAAAGCCATGCGTCTGTATGGTGCTTTTGCCGGTCTGAACGTGCGTTTCAGCAATGATAAGCTGCTGAGCCTGGGGATGCCGAAACCGCCGCGCTTTACCGATTATATCGCCCGCTGTGTACAGACGACGCACGGTCTGTCTATTCCGCAACAGATGGAAGTCGATTTCAAATAATCGCGGTCAAAAAGCCAAAAAAAATGCCAGTCAATCGACTGGCATTTTTCATTTAAGGCTGAGGCAATTATGCCTGGCCTTTGATCTCTTTACGACCGTTGTACGGAGCTTGTTCGCCCAGCGCTTCTTCGATACGAATCAGCTGGTTGTATTTAGCAACGCGGTCAGAACGGCTCATAGAACCGGTTTTGATCTGGCCAGCCGCAGTACCTACCGCCAGGTCAGCGATGGTTGCGTCTTCAGTTTCGCCAGAACGGTGAGAAATGACAGCGGTGTAGCCTGCGTCTTTCGCCATTTTGATTGCAGCCAGAGTTTCGGTCAGAGAACCGATCTGGTTGAATTTGATCAGAATGGAGTTAACGATGCCTTTCTCGATACCTTCTTTCAGGATTTTGGTGTTGGTTACGAACAGATCGTCGCCAACCAGCTGGATTTTGTCGCCCAGCACTTTAGTCTGGTATGCGAAGCCAGCCCAGTCAGATTCGTCCAGACCATCTTCGATGGACACGATCGGATACTGTTTGGTCAGATCTTCCAGGAAGTGGGTGAACTCTTCAGAGGTGAACGCTTTGTTGCCTTCGCCAGCCAGAACGTATTTACCGTCTTTGTAGAACTCAGACGCTGCGCAGTCCATCGCCAGGGTGATATCTTTACCCAGCTCGTAACCTGCTGCTTTAACCGCTTCAGCGATAACAGCCAGCGCTTCTGCGTTGGAACCCAGGTTCGGCGCATAGCCGCCTTCGTCACCCACAGCAGTGTTCATGCCTTTGGATTTCAGCACTTTAGCCAGGTTGTGGAACACTTCTGAACCCATACGTACTGCTTCTTTCAGGGATTTCGCGCCAACCGGCTGAATCATGAATTCCTGAATGTCGACGTTGTTGTCAGCGTGCTCACCACCGTTGATGATGTTCATCATCGGAACCGGCATGGAGTATTTGCCCGGAGTGCCGTTCAGTTCAGCGATGTGTGCGTACAGCGGCAGGCCTTTAGAAGCAGCAGCAGCTTTAGCAGCAGCCAGAGAAACAGCCAGGATTGCGTTCGCGCCGAAGTTGGATTTGTTTTCGGTGCCGTCCAGGTCGATCATGATCTTGTCGATGCCAGCCTGATCTTTGGCGTCTTTGCCAAGGATAGCCTGAGCAATCGGGCCGTTAACCGCGCCAACCGCTTTCAGTACGCCTTTACCCATGAAACGGGATTTGTCGCCATCACGCAGTTCCAGCGCTTCGCGGGAACCCGTGGAAGCACCTGACGGCGCAGCAGCCAGACCGACGAAACCACCTTCCAGGTGTACTTCGGCTTCAACAGTCGGGTTACCACGGGAGTCGATGATTTCACGACCGATGACTTTAACGATTTTGGACATTAGGTTTTCCTCAGTACAAGTTAAACTAAAACTCCAGACAAACAACGCGTACCCTGGGGTACGCGTTGCTGTTGTAACTTTTTTTACTTCGCCTGACGCTTCTGGTACTCGCTGGCGGCTTTCACAAAGCCTGCAAACAGCGGATGCCCATCACGCGGCGTAGATGTAAATTCCGGATGGAACTGACAAGCGACGAACCACGGATGATTCGGCACCTCGATGATCTCGACCAACTGATCATCACCGGAACGGCCCGCAACGCGCAGACCTGCAGCTTCAATTTGTTTCAACAGCATGTTGTTGACTTCGTAACGATGGCGATGACGCTCGACGATAGTCGGCTCACCGTACAGCTGGCGAACCAGGCTGCCATCGTCAAGCTGGCACTGCTGTGCGCCGAGGCGCATGGTGCCACCGAGATCGCTCTTCTCCGAACGGACTTCGACGTTGCCGTCTTCATCACGCCATTCGGTAATAAGCGCCACAACCGGGTACTTACAGTCTGGCACAAATTCCGTCGAGTTGGCGTTCTCCATCCCGACCACATTACGAGCAAATTCAATCAACGCCACCTGCATACCCAGGCAAATACCCAGGTAAGGAATCTGGTTTTCACGCGCATAGCGTGCGGTGGCGATCTTGCCTTCCACACCGCGGTAGCCGAAGCCGCCAGGAATGAGGATAGCATCCAGACCTTTCAGAATTTCGACACCGCGCGTTTCCACATCCTGCGAATCAATCAGCTTGATGTTGACGGTCACGCGGTTTTTCAGGCCACCGTGTTTCAGTGCTTCAATCACCGATTTGTAGGCGTCCGGCAGTTCAATATACTTGCCGACCATACCGATGGTGACTTCCCCTGACGGATTCGCTTCTTCGTAGATCACCTGTTCCCATTCGGCCAGGTTTGCTTCCGGACAGTGCAAGCTGAATCGTTTACAAATATAATCGTCCAGCCCCTGGGATTTCAACAGGCCCGGGATTTTATAAATGGAATCGACGTCTTTCAGAGAAATCACAGCTTTTTCTGGAACGTTACAGAACAAAGCAATTTTCGCACGTTCGTTAGCAGGAACCGCGCGATCGGAACGGCAAATCAGAATATCCGGCTGGATGCCGATAGACAGCAGCTCTTTTACAGAATGCTGTGTTGGTTTGGTTTTGACTTCCCCGGAAGCCGCCATGTACGGCACCAGCGTCAGGTGCATGTAGAGTGTGCGCTCACGGCCCACTTCTACTGCCATCTGACGAATGGCTTCGAGGAACGGCAGTGATTCGATATCGCCAACGGTGCCGCCGATTTCCACCAGCGCCACGTCATGGCCTTCACCGCCTGCGATGATGCGTTCTTTAATCGCATTGGTGATATGCGGAATAACCTGTACGGTCGCGCCCAGATAGTCGCCACGACGTTCTTTACGCAGAACCTCGGAGTAGATGCGGCCAGTAGTGAAGTTGTTACGACGGGTCATCTTGGTGCGAATGAAGCGCTCGTAGTGACCCAAATCCAGATCGGTTTCAGCGCCATCTTCGGTAACGAACACTTCGCCATGCTGGATAGGACTCATTGTACCCGGATCGACGTTGATATACGGATCGAGTTTCATCATGGTGACGTTGAGGCCACGGGCTTCAAGAATGGCTGCCAGGGAGGCTGCGGCAATGCCTTTACCCAGAGAGGATACGACCCCGCCGGTCACAAAAATATAGTTCGTTGTCATGCTGAACCTGAGAAGTTAGGTTTAAAAGACGATGGAATAACCAGGACGGGAAAGCAGTATACCCGATCATGGCTTGTGCCACAAACTTTCATTAACCCTCTCCTTCGTTCTTCAGGCCGCATCTGCGTTGGCTTCTTTCGCTTACCCCGTTCACGGAGTCTTTCTCTGTGCCCGGGGATTCGCTCAGTTGCCGCCTTGCTGCGACCCGAATGACTCGAAGAGGCGATTCTCAAGGCGTTTCAACAAATATAAGGAGTGTGAAAATAGCCACTTTCAGGTAAATGTTTTTGACGTAAATCAAGCGCTTGTTATTTTAAAAATCACACAAATAGCGCTTACTGGAACAAATCCGTTAAAGATCATATTCCTGGCGTTTTACCTGCTGCCAGACATTTTCCATTGTTTCCAGATCCACGCCTGTCATTTCCAGCCCGCGCTCGCGGACAATACGCTCAACTTCGCGGAAACGGCGCTCAAACTTGAGGTTGGCTTTTTGCAGCGCGGTTTCGGCTTTTACCCCAAGATGACGGGAAAGATTGACCGTGGCGAACAACAAATCGCCCATTTCCTCTTCCAGTTTTGCCTCGTCCACAACGGCCTGTTTCGCCTCGTGCATCACTTCATCAATCTCTTCGTAGACTTTGTCGAGCACCGGACCGAGGGTCGTCCAGTCAAAACCGACGGTAGAGCAGCGTTTCTGGATTTTATGCGCGCGCATCAACGCCGGCAGGCTGTGGGGAATATCATCCAGCGCCGAATGTTGCGCCTTTTCCGCCCGCTCTTCGCTTTTGATTTGCTCCCAGCGAGTCAGCACTTCCGTGCTGGTTTCCGCATGCGCATCGCCAAAGATATGCGGGTGGCGGCGCTCCAGTTTGTCGCTGATAGCGGCGCAAATGTCGTTAAAATCAAAACGCCCCTCTTCCTGCGCCATTTGCGCGTAAAACACCACCTGGAACAGCAGGTCGCCCAGTTCACCGCGTAAATCGTCAAAATCCTCGCGGGAAATGGCGTCCAGCACTTCATACGTCTCTTCCAGCGTGTACGGCGCGATGGTGGCGAAGGTTTGTTCTTTGTCCCACGGGCAGCCGGTTTCCGGGTCGCGCAGGCGTTGCATAATCCCGAGCAAACGGTCGATTTGAGTCATGAGAAATCCCTGATCATAAAACGTTGCTCCTCTCCCCGCAGGGAGAGGATTTGAGTGAAGAGAAAATCAGCCGCCGTGCAGACGACGGGCGTCGATCACATCCGGCACCTGGTTAAGTTTACCCAGCACGCGGCCCAGTACCTGCAGGTTATAGATTTCGATATTCATGTCGATGGTGGCCAGTTGCTGCTTGGTGTCGCTGCGGCTGGCGACCCCCAGCACGTTCACCTTCTCGTTGGCGAGGATGGTGGTGATATCTCGCAGTAAGCCGCTGCGATCGTTGGCGGTAACGCGCACCACCAGCGAGTAGCCAGCCGAGTAGCTTTCGCCCCAGACGGCCTCCACGATGCGCTCCGGCGCGACCGTGCGCAGCTCTTCAAGCTGATCGCAGTCGGCGCGGTGAATCGAGATCCCGCGCCCCTGGGTGATAAAACCAACGATCTCATCCCCCGGGATCGGCTGGCAGCACCGTGCAATGTGGTGCATCAGATTACCCACGCCTTCCACCACCACGCGGCCGTTATCTTTACTGCGGGTTTGCGGCGTATAGGTTTTCTGCTGCAGTTGCTTCAGTGCAGCGGCATCCTGCTCAGCAGCGCTCGGTTTATTGAACTGCGATTGCAGGAAATTCACCATCTGGTTAAGACGGATATCCCCACCGCCAATCGCCGCCAGCAACTCTTCCATTTCATTAAAGTTGTAGCGCGGCAGCAGATGTTTTTCCGCCTCTTTCAGACTGATGCCCAGATGCGCCAGCTCATCGTCGAGGATCTGCCGCCCGGCCAGGATGTTTTTGTCGCGATCCTGTTTACGGAACCAGGCGTGGATCTTCGAACGCCCGCGACTGGTGGTCACATAGCCGAGGTTCGGGTTCAGCCAGTCGCGGCTCGGGTTCGGCTGCTTCTGAGTGATGATTTCAATCTGATCACCCATCTGCAACTGGTACGTAAAGGGCACAATGCGCCCGCCAATTTTCGCGCCGATGCAGCGGTGACCCACGTCGCTGTGAATATGGTAAGCGAAGTCCAGCGGCGTGGAGCCTGCCGGTAAGTCCACCACATCCCCTTTCGGCGTAAACACATACACCCGATCGTCGAACACCTGGCTGCGCACTTCGTCGAGCATCTCGCCGGAATCGGCCATCTCTTCTTGCCAGGCGATCAGTTTACGCAGCCAGGCAATACGGTCTTCATGAGCGGAACGTGGGCTGCCTGCAACCGCCGTCCCCTCTTTGTACTTCCAGTGTGCCGCCACGCCCAGTTCAGCGTCTTCATGCATCTGACGGGTACGGATCTGGATCTCCACCGTTTTTCCGCCCGGCCCCAGCACCACGGTATGGATCGACTGATAGCCGTTCGGTTTCGGGTTGGCGACATAGTCGTCAAACTCATCCGGCAAATGGCGGTAATGGGTGTGGACAATCCCTAACGCCGCGTAACAATCCTGCAGGCGTTCGGCGACAATACGCACGGCGCGCACATCAAACAGCTCGTCAAAGGCGAGGTGTTTCTTCTGCATTTTGCGCCAGATACTGTAAATGTGCTTCGGACGGCCATACACCTCAGCTTTAACGCCTTCGGTTTTCATCTCCGAACGCAAATGGCCGACGAACTCGTCAATATAGTGTTCACGATCGATACGCCGCTCGTGCAGCAGTTTGGCGATGCGTTTGTATTCCGCCGGGTGCAAATAGCGGAAGCAGTAATCTTCCAGCTCCCATTTCAGTTGCCCGATCCCGAGGCGGTTCGCCAGTGGCGCATAGATATTCGTACACTCTTTGGCCGCCAGTACGCGTTCATCTTCCGGCGCATCTTTCACTTCGCGCAGGTGCGCGATACGTTCAGCCAGCTTGATAACCACGCAGCGGAAATCATCCACCATCGCCAGCAGCATACGGCGGACGTTATCCACCTGTTCGGAGGAGACGGAATCGGTGTGGGTGGCTTTCAACTGGCGAATGGCGGCCATATCGCGTACGCCATGAATCAGGTTAACGACGGAAGCGCCCACGCTTTCACGCAACACCTCTTCGCTGACCACTTCGGCATCTGCCAGCGGGAACAGGAGCGCCGCACGCAATGTGTCCGTATCCATGCTCAGCATGGAGAGGATTTCAACCATCTCGATACCGCGCGACAGCAGTATTTCCGCATTGGGATGCCCTTGCGTCTGGCGCAGACAATATTCCCAGGTTTCGGTTAAGCGTTCACACGACGGCTGACTGGTGATCCCCAGACTCGCGATCCATTTTCCCGGATCGAATTCACCCGCTTTGTTCAAATGCGCACTGCGTACCGCAACCATTGTCCTCTCCTTTCAGGGACCGGGCCTGTCGAACTCGACAAGCCGAAATTAATCATTTGTGATTCACAAACAACACCATCGATTCCAGGTGGCCTGTGTGCGGGAACATGTCCAGCATCGCCAACTGCTGAATCTGGTAACCCGCCTGTAAAAGCGCTTCACTGTCGCGGGCAAGGGTGGCGGGATTACAGGAAACGTACACCACCCGCTGCGGCGACAATTTTATAATATGTTGCATCACGCCTGCAGCACCTGCGCGCGCCGGATCGAGCAACACTTTGTCAAAACCCTGTCTGGCCCACGGCTGTGTTGTGACATCGTCCTCCAGATTTTCATGAAAGAATGTCACATTGTGCAAGCCATTCTGTTGCGCGTTTTGCTGCGCTTTCGCCACCAGCCCGGCAACGCCTTCTACGCCGACGACGCTGCCCGCCCGTTTCGCCAGCGGCAGCGTGAAATTGCCCATTCCGCAGAACAGATCCAGTACGCGATCGCCTGGCTGCACATCCAGCCACGCCAGCGCACGGGCGACCATCTGTTGGTTCACACCGTCGTTCACCTGGATAAAATCCCGCGGACTGAACGTTAAGCGTAGCCCTTCCGAGCTGTACCAGGGAACTTCTCCACGCACATGTTCCAGTATCTCGCTTTGCGGCGCCAGATACAGCGCCAGGTCATGAGAATGCGAAAACTGTTCCAGTTTTTCTTTATCATCAGCCGCTAACGGGCCGGTATGGCGCAAAACCATCAGCGGACCGTTGTCTGCGTCAACCAGTTCAACATGCCCAAGATGACGCACCGCTTTCAATTGCGCCAGACATTCACGCAGCGGCGTGAGCAATGCTTCAAGGCGGTGCACCAACACCGGGCAACGCGTGATAGCGACGATGTCACTGTCGCCGGCTTTACGAAAGCCCATCGCCAGCTGCTGTGTTTTTGGCTGCCAGCTCAGGCTTAAGCGTGCGCGTCGGCGATACCCCCACGGCTGAGCGGCAATCACCTCTTCGACATCGTGTTTCATCAAACGTGCCAACGCAGCGCTTTTACTGCGCTGTTGCAGTGCAACGCTGGCATGCTGCTGCTGGCAACCCCCGCAAACGCCAAAATGCGGGCATGCGGGCGCAACACGCTCCGGGCTGTCGTTCAGGCGGCGTTTTACCTCACCGCGCGCAAATTGCCGTTTGTCCTCTTTCAGGTCGATTTCTGCCGTCTCGCCAGGCAAAAGTCCGGGAACAAACAACGCCTTACCATTATGGCGCGCAACCCCCTGCCCAAAGGGATCAAGGTCGTTTACGGTTACCGTTAGTGTTTGACGAGTCGTCACGCGTCGTTTTGCAGAGTAGAATTGCGCCATTGCCTGGAAATATCTCATTACCGATTAATGACCTTATTCTCCCATAACGGAATTCCATGACCAACTACAGCTTGCGCGCACGCATGATGATTCTGATCCTGGCCCCCACCGTACTAATCGGTGTGCTGCTCAGCATCTTTTTTGTTGTTCACCGCTACAACGACTTACAGCGTCAGCTGGAAGATGCCGGCGCCAGCATTATTGAACCGCTGGCGGTCTCCAGCGAATACAGTATGGCATTGCAGGACAGAGAGGCTATTGGTCAGCTTATTAGCGTTCTGCACCGCCGTCATTCGGATATTGTGCGGGCCATCTCTATTTATGACGGCAAGAACGATGTGTTTGTTTCATCGAATTTCCAGCTCGATGGCGACGACCTGAAACTGGCGGAGGGGCAACCTTTCCCGCGCAAATTAAGCGTGACCCGCCGCGGCGATGTGATGGTACTGCGCACGCCAATCCTTTCTGAAGGCTACGCGCCAGCGAATACCTCGCTTCCGGCCGATAAAATTACCGGCAATATGCTCGGTTATGTCGCGCTGGAGCTGGATCTGAAATCCGTGCGCTTACAGCAGTACAAAGAGATTTTTATCTCCAGCCTGATGATCTTGTTCTGTATCGGCATTGCACTGATTTTCGGCTGGCGTCTGATGCGCGATGTCACCAGTCCGATCCGTAATATGGTGAACACCGTAGACCGTATTCGTCGCGGGCAGCTGGATAGCCGTGTCGAAGGCTTTATGCTCGGCGAACTGGATATGTTGAAAAACGGCATCAACTCGATGGCCATGTCGCTGGCGGCCTACCACGAAGAGATGCAGCACAATATTGATCAGTCCACCTCCGATCTGCGAGAAACGCTGGAGCAGATGGAGATCCAGAACGTTGAGCTGGACCTGGCCAAAAAACGTGCGCAGGAAGCCGCGCGCATCAAGTCAGAGTTCCTAGCCAACATGTCTCATGAGCTGCGTACACCGCTGAATGGGGTGATTGGCTTTACCCGCCTGACGCTGAAGTCGGAGCTGAACCCGACACAACGCGATCACCTGCTCACGATTGAGCGCTCGGCCAACAACCTGCTGGCCATCATCAACGACGTGCTCGACTTCTCCAAACTGGAAGCGGGCAAACTGATCCTTGAGAGCATCCCTTTCCCGCTGCGCAATACGCTGGATGAAGTGGTGATCCTGCTGGCGCACTCCGCCCACGATAAAGGGCTGGAGCTGACGCTGAATATCAAAAACGATGTGCCGGATAACGTAATTGGCGATCCGCTGCGTTTACAGCAGGTCATTACCAATCTGGTGGGAAATGCCATCAAGTTCACCGAAAATGGCAACATTGATGTGGTCGTGGAGAAACGCGCGATCAGCAATAACAAAGTGCAGGTTGAGGTGCAGATCCGGGATACCGGCATCGGTATCCCGGAACGTGACCAGTCGCGTTTGTTCCAGGCGTTTCGTCAGGCCGACGCCAGTATTTCCCGTCGCCATGGCGGTACCGGTCTGGGGCTGGTGATCACGCAGAAACTGGTTAATGAGATGGGTGGCGATATTTCGTTCCACAGCCAGCCGAACCGCGGCTCCACCTTCTGGTTCCATATCAATCTCGATCTCAACCCGAATGCCATTACCGAAGCACCTGCAACAGGCTGCCTGGCGGGCAAACGGCTGGCCTATGTTGAACCCAACGCCACCGCAGCGCAAAGTACGCTGGATGTACTGAGCGAAACGCCGCTGGAGGTGATTTACAGTCCGTCTTTCTCCGCATTGCCGCAGGATCATTACGATATTTTGCTGATGGCGATTCCGGTCACCGTTCGCGAACCGCTAAGTATGCAGCATGACCGCCTCGCGCGGGCGGCGGCCATGACGGATTATCTCTTGCTGGCGCTCCCTTGCCATGCGCAAGTGAACGCGGAAGAGCTCAAGCAGGATGGCGCAGCGGCTTGTCTGCTGAAACCGCTGACGCCCACGCGTCTGCTGCCTGCGCTCACGGAATATTGCCGTTCCACACGCTTAGCCCAAACCTTTGTACCTGACGAAAGCAAGCTGCCGATGTCGGTGATGGCGGTAGATGACAACCCGGCAAACCTGAAATTAATCGGCGCGCTGCTTGAGGATCAGGTTCAGCACGTTGAGCTATGCGACAGCGGTATACAAGCCCTTGAGCGCGCCAGACAGTTGCAATTCGATCTGATCCTGATGGATATCCAGATGCCGGATATGGACGGCATCCGCGCCTGTGAGCTGATCCGCCAGTTACCCCACCAGCAGCAAACGCCGGTGATTGCCGTAACCGCGCATGCCATGGCGGGGCAAAAAGAGAAATTACTGAGCGCCGGCATGAACGACTATCTGGCGAAACCGATTGAAGAAGACAAGCTGCACAACCTGCTGCTGCGCTATAAACCCGGCCCGGACATCAGCACCTGGTTAACGCCGCCGGAGCCAGAGACGCCCCATGCAGAACCGGTGGTCAATGCGGATGTGACGCTCGACTGGCCGTTGGCCTTGCGCCAGGCGGCGGGTAAAACCGATCTGGCGCGCGAGATGCTGCAAATGCTGGTGGAGTTTCTGCCGGAAATCCGCAATCAGGTGGAAGAGCAACTGGTGGGAGAGTCGCCTCAGGGGCTGTCGGAAGGGATCCATAAACTGCATGGCAGCTGCGGTTATAGCGGCGTTCCGCGCCTGAAAAACCTCTGTCAGCTTATCGAGCATCAGCTTCGCAGCGGCGTACCGGCCGAGGAGCTGGAGCCGGAGTTTCTTGAACTACTGGATGAAATGGACAATGTGGTGCGCGAGGCGCGCAGATTGATTGGGTAGTGAGGTTGCCGGATCGGCGTTTTCGCGCCCTCCGGCAAACAAAGGCTACAATGTCTGACCCGCTTTCAGCACCGCCGCCACGTTACGCGCCGTCATGCGCACGTTTTCTCTGGCATTGGCCAGCGCATCGTCCAACGAACAGATCCGGTAGATGACGCTGAAAACCGCATCAATACCGTGACTGTGCACCACACCCACATCGGCGGTCAGGCTACCGGCGATACCAATGACCGGGATCCGGTAACGTTTTGCGACTTTCGCCACCCCCACCGGCACTTTGCCGTGCACGGTCTGGCTGTCTATCCGCCCCTCCCCGGTGATCACCAGGTCCGCATCCGCAACGTACTTATCCAGCTCAAGCGCATCGGTAACGATCTCAATTCCGTGACGCAGTTCCGCACCGCAAAACGCGTACAGTGCCGCGCCCATTCCCCCGGCTGCGCCGCCGCCAGCCAGATTCAAGACATCCAGATCCAGATCGCGGGCGATGATCTTCGCATAACGCCCCAGCGCATCGTCCAGCCGGGTGATCATCTCAGGCGTGGCCCCTTTCTGGGGACCAAATACCGCCGACGCGCCCTCTTTGCCGGTGAGTGGGTTGGTCACGTCGCAAGCCACTTCGATACGGCACTCCGCCAGGCGTTTATCCAGTTCGCTGATATCAATACGTTCCAGCGTCTCCAGCGCCGCGCCGCCCAAAGCAATCTGCTCGCCCTGGCCGTTCAGCAATTTTGCGCCCAGCGCCTGCACCATCCCTGCACCACCGTCATTCGTGGCGCTACCGCCAATGCCAATGATGATGTGTTTCACGCCCGCATCCAACGCGTGGCGGATCAATTCGCCGGTTCCCCAGGAGGTGGTCACCAACGGATCGCGTTTCGCCGGAGGCACTTTTTCCAGCCCGCTGGCCGCCGCCATTTCAATAAAGGCAGATTTTTCATCGCCGGAAAGACCATAAAAACCGTTAGCCTGCTCGCCAAGTGGGCCCTTCACCGTCACGTTAACGATGCGCCCTTCGGTCGCGGCAACCATGGCTTCAACTGTCCCTTCTCCGCCATCTGCAACCGGTATTTTTACATATTCCGCTGAGGGAAAAATCTCGCGAAAGCCACTCTCTATGGCGGTCGCTACATCCAGAGCACTCAAACTTTCTTTATAAGAGTCAGGTGCGATAACAATTTTCATAAGCCATCCTTACGCATATTCACTGCCGCAAGCATACACCCGGAAGCCTGAGGAAAATGCCAGCCCCCGCAAGGACTGGCGATCCCCGTTAACGCACCATGCACGGACGTTTGTTATCAAACTTCCAGTCCGGGATCAGGTACTGCATCCCCATGGCATCATCACGCGCGCCGAGGCCGTGTTTCTGGTACAGCTCATTCGCTTTCATCACCTGGTCCATATCCAGCTCAACGCCCAGACCCGGTTTCTGTGGTACCTGCACCATGCCGCCTTTGATTTCAAACGGCGCTTTGGTCAGACGCTGGTTGCCTTCCTGCCAGATCCAGTGTGTATCGATAGCGGTGATTTTGCCCGGCGCTGCCGCTGCAACATGGGTAAACATCGCCAGCGAAATATCGAAGTGGTTATTGGAGTGTGAGCCCCAGGTCAGGCCGAACTCGTGGCACATCTGGGCGACGCGTACAGACCCCTGCATGGTCCAGAAATGCGGATCCGCCAGCGGAATATCCACAGATTGCAGCGACAGGGTGTGCCCCATCTGACGCCAGTCGGTAGCAATCATGTTGGTGGCGGTCGGCAGACCGGTTGCGCGGCGGAATTCCGCCATCACTTCACGCCCGGAGAAGCCCTGCTCCGCGCCACACGGATCTTCCGCATAGGCCAGCACGCCTTTCAGGTGCTTACCGATTTTAATGGCTTCATCCAGCGACCAGGCGCCGTTTGGATCCAGCGTCACACGCGCCTGTGGGAAGCGTTTCGCCAGCGCGGAAATGGCTTCCGCTTCTTCCATGCCAGCCAGTACGCCACCTTTCAGTTTGAAATCGTTAAAGCCGTATTTCTCGTAAGCGGCTTCCGCCAGGCGCACAACCCGATCCGGGGTCATCGCGGCTTCATGGCGTACACGATACCAGTCGCATTTGTCATCCGGCTGGCTCTGGTAAGGCAGCGGCGTTTTTTTGCTGTCGCCAACGAAGAACAGGTAGCCAAGCATTTCCACTTCGCTGCGCTGCTGGCCTTCGCCGAGCAGAGAAGCCACGTTCACGCCAAGGTGCTGCCCGAGCAGGTCGAGCATCGCCGCTTCAATACCGGTCACCACGTGGATGGTGGTGCGCAGGTCAAAGGTTTGCAGGCCACGGCCACCGGCATCGCGATCGGCAAAGGTGCTGCGAACGGTATTGAGCACGTTTTTGTACTCACCCAGCGTTTTCCCGACCACCAGTGGAATGGCGTCTTCCAGCGTTTTACGGATTTTCTCGCCGCCGGGAATTTCACCCACGCCCGTATGTCCTGAGTTGTCTTTGATCACCACGATATTGCGGGTGAAGAACGGGGCGTGTGCGCCGCTCAGGTTCATCAGCATGCTGTCATGACCGGCAACCGGAATAACCTGCATGGAGGAGACAACGGGAGTAGAAGTATGTGTGCTCATTTTTTATCCTTTTGGTCTATCAATGACGTCCAAAAACGGGGCGTTTTTTGTCAAACGTCCAGCCAGGGATGAGGTACTGCATTGGGCCTGCGTCATTGCGCGCGCCGCCAGGCAGTTTTTTGTATGCTGCGTGCGCTTTCTCGATTTGCTGCCAGTCGATTTCCACACCCAGGCCAGGCGCATCCGGTACGGCGATTTTGCCCTGGCGGATTTGCAGCGGTTCTTTAGTCAGGCGGGCATCGCCCTCCTGCCAGATCCAGTGCGTGTCGATGGCGGTCGGCGTCCCCGGCGCGGCGGCACCAACATGGGTGAACATCGCCAGAGAGATATCGAAATGGTTGTTGGAGTGGCAACCCCAGGTTAATCCCCAGTCGTCGCAAAGCTGGGCCACGCGCACCGCGCCAGAGAGCGTCCAGAAGTGCGGATCGGCCAGCGGAATGTCCACCGCATTCAGCATTACTGAATGCCCCATTTCACGCCAGTTGGTGGCGATCATATTGGTGGCAACCGGCAAACCGGTGGCGCGGCGGAATTCCGCCATCACTTCACGCCCGGAGAAGCCCTGCTCCGCACCGCATGGATCTTCTGCATAGGTCAGCACATCATTCAGGCCTTTGCACAGGCTGATAGCTTCGTCGAGCAACCAGGCGCCGTTGGGATCGACGGTGATACGCGCATCCGGGAACCGTTTTTTCAGCGCCCGTACGGTGTCGATCTCTTTTTCACCCGGCAGAACACCGCCTTTCAGTTTGAAATCTTTAAAGCCGTAACGATCCTGCGATGCTTCCGCCAGACGCACCACCGCGTCGCTGTTCATCGCTTCCTGATGGCGCAGGCGATACCACTCGTGGCTGCCCGGCGTGGCGTCGAGGTACGGCAGATCGGTTTTGGTACGATCGCCGATATAGAACAGGTAACCCAGCACCGTTACCGCATCGCGCTGTTTTCCCGGACCGAGCAGTTCGCATACCGGCACATTCAGCGCCTTACCTAACAGGTCGAGCAGTGCAGCTTCCAGCGCCGCTACGGCGTTAACACGCAGTTCAAACGTCCACGCGCCTTTACCGAAGGTATCGAAGTCTGCGGCCTGGTTGCCCTTATGCACACGCTGAACCACTTTGTTCAGTCGCGCCACTTCCTGCCCCACCACCATCGGCGTGGCATCAACCAGGGTTTTATAGATAACCTCGCCGCCAGGGGCTTCACCGACGCCGGTGTTACCGGCGTTATCGGTGAGGACCACAATATTGCGGGTAAAATATGCGTTATGCGCGCCGCCGATGTTCATCAGCATGCTGTCATGCCCGGCTACGGGAATGACTTTCATCTCTGTGATAATGGGGCTTGCTTGTGTGTTCATCATTAACGTCCTGTCACAGGTTTCAGTACAATACGTTTGATATCACCGACCACCACCAGGTAGCTCAGTACCGCCACCAGCGCATGGATCCCAACATAAATCAGCGCGCCATTGAACGAACCGGTGGTGCCCACGATGTAGCCAATCGCAATCGGCGTAACAATGCCGGAAATGTTACCGAACATATTGAACAGACCGCCGCTCAGGCCGCTGATCTCTTTCGGCGCAGTATCCGCCATCACTGCCCAGCCCAGCGCACCGATGCCCTTGCCGAAGAACGCCAGCGACATAAAGGCGATAATCAGCATTTCTGAATCAGTGTAGTTACAGAACACCATGCTCATCGAGAGCAGCATACCCAGTACGATTGGCGTTTTGCGGGCAAGGTTCAGCGAGCCATAGCGACGCATTAACCAGTCAGAAATGATCCCGCCAAGTACCCCGCCGGTGAAACCGCAAATCGCCGGAATCGATGCAATAAAGCCAGCTTTCAGAATCGACATCCCCCGCGCCTGCACCAGATACACCGGGAACCAGGTGATAAAGAAGTATGTCAGGGCGTTAATGCAGTACTGACCCAGATACACGCCGATCATCATGCGCGACCCCAGCAACTGTTTGATCTGTCCCCATTTCTCAGAGAACGGAACACTCTCTTTGTTGCTTTTCTGATCCATATTGATCAGCGCGCCGCCTTCAGCAATGTACTCCAGCTCTTTCTTGTTCACGCCTGGGTGTTGGTTCGGCTCGTGGATCATTTTCTGCCACAGCAGGCTTATCAAAATGCCCAGACCGCCCATAAAGAAGAACACATGTGACCAGCCCACTTCATGTGTCAGCCAGCCCATGATCGGCGCGAAAATAACGGTGGCAAAGTATTGCGCAGAGTTAAAAATCGCCACTGCCGTGCCCCTTTCCTGCGCCGGGAACCAGGCCGCAACGATGCGACTGTTGCCAGGGAAGGAAGGCGATTCCGCCAGGCCCACCATAAAGCGCAGGGTGAAGAGCGCAACGATGATGCCAAAGCCGTTGAAGACGTCGACGAAACCCTGTAACAGGGTAAACAGCGACCAGGTGAAGATAGACCAGAAATAGACGCGTTTAGAGCCAAAGCGGTCCAGCAACCAGCCGCCCGGGATCTGACCAATCACATAGGCCCATGAAAACGCAGAGAAGACGTACCCCATTCCGACCGGGTCCAAACCAATGGCTTTGGACATCTCCGAACCGGCAATCGACAACGTGGCGCGGTCGCCGTAGTTGAAGGATGTGACGATAAACAGCATCACCACTATCCAGTAGCGTGCGTTCGTGCGCTTTTCAGCGCCGCTCGCCGCCTGGCTAAATGTACTCATGGTTGTACTCCCGAAGCATAAATGTTCATGTACATTCATCCTGTACGGCACAACCTGTAGGGGTAGACAGGATGATGTAGTTGTGTTTTTTGCAGTTTCCCTGCCTGGGTCGCTATCCCCTGCGGACTGCATTTTTTTAACTGGCGAGAAAAGTATAAAAAGCGCCTTACCAACACTCACCGTGCAACAACACAACATTCGTTACCCTGCACCCGGCGGTTTATTGCATTAGCCCAGGCGCGTGGGGAGTACCTCACGGAAATGAAAACCAATAGCCGCCGCAGAAGGGCAAAAGCCGGGCGGTTTTAAATAATGTGAAACAGGTCGCTTGACCCCGTGGAGATGCACTTTTTATCCCTGCAAATTCGCCGGGCATTAAGGGCAATTGCCAGAAGCTTACTCGATTCAGTCGGAACATAATGGGCGGTCGCTATCGTCATGCGGATTGCATCACGGCGAACCATCAAGACAGGTTCAAAAGGGGTTTCCCTCCCTGTAGGGGGGAGGGAAAATTCTTATTTGAGGAGGGTCGCCCAGTGTTCGACCCACGGGTTGGAGACGCTTTCCGGTTCCGGATCTTCGCTGGCATCAATCAATAACATGTCGCCAATGCGCTGAGCGCCCTGCTCCTGCAACAGCGCATCGAACTGCTTACCGCCGCCACAGAAATGGGTATATGTGCTGTCGCCCAGGGCAATCACGCCATAACGTAGTGCCGGCTGATAGCCTACGGTATCACGCAGATAGTGAAAGAGCGGCGCGATGCTGTCCGGTAAATCCCCCTGCCCGGTTGTCGATGTCACCACCAGCGCATACCGATCTTTGTTGCCGTCCCAATCTGCGACGTCGGGATCTTCAAACACGGTAGCTTTATGACCGTGCGCCGTGAGGATCGCCTGCGCTTCTTCCGCCACTAACAGCGAATTACCGTACATGGTGCCAACAAAAATTCCGATCTCCGCCATGCTCTTCACTCCTTGGGTGATGTCTGATTTTCCTCATCGTGACCGCTCAGACTGGAGAACTCAACCCTTTCATTATCAGGGAGAAGTCCTTGCCAGCCGAACTGCGACAATGCGCGCATCCAGACATCATCCAGCCCGGCGCGCAGCGTTAATGCTTCGCCGGTAAACGGATGCGTTAGCGTCAACTGACTGGCGTGCAGCATTAACCGGTTGCAACCGAAGTGCTCCGCTGCGCTGCGGTTTTGCCGCAAATCCCCGTGCTTGCTGTCACCGATAATCGGATGGCGCAGATGCGCTAAATGGCGACGCAACTGATGTTTACGGCCGGTTTTCGGCTCAAGTTCAACCAGCCCATAGCGGGTGGTCGGGAACTTGCCGGTGGCAACGGGCATCTCGGTGGTCGCCAGCCCGCGATAATGCGTCACCGCAGGTTGCGGGCCTTTATCGGTGCGGGCGAATTTATCCGCAACTTTATCGAGTTCTTCAACCAATGGATAATCAAGCAACGCTTCCTCCATCAGCCAGCCGCGCACCACCGCGTGATAACGCTTCTGGATCTGGTGTTGCTCAAACTGCTGTGCAAGCAGACGACCCGCTTCACTGGATAATCCCATTAGCAAAACGCCGGAAGTCGGCCTGTCGAGACGGTGCGCGGTGAAAACGTGCTGACCGATTTGGTCACGCACCGTTTGCATCACCACGACTTTTTCGTCGCGATCCAGCCAGCTACGGTGCACCAGCCAACCCGATGGCTTGTTGACCGCAACCAGCCATTCATCCTGGTAAATAATCTCCAGCATCAGTTACCGTCGCCGGTAAACAGTGCATCGAGCTGCTGTAAATGCAACAGCACTCTCTCGCGGTGAGGATGGGCCGCGTCCAGCGCCATTTCATAATAGGGCGCAACGGCGAAAGCCTGAGGAAGCGGCTGCCCGCTATCCAGCAGCGCGTGCATACGCGGGATCAACACCCATTGCAGCCATTCGAATGGCTCGAGCGTATCCATACAAAAAGGTTGAGTGCTTTCAAAAGCGCTGGCTTGCGGAACCGTAGTTTGCCAAAGCTGGCGTTCGCGCAGCAGGGCTTCGAGAAGCTCAAGCTGCTGACGCACGCGAAGATGAAGCGTCATAAAAACCCCGAAATAAAACAGACTGGCGCGCAGGATACCAAAGAGATGAGCAAATAAAAAAAGGGAGCACTGTAAAACAGTGCTCCCGGTTCGTTTTGCAGCAATCCAGCTACCTATTGTGCTCCCTGCTCGTCCGTGACAACTTTTCCTGCGGTCTCCTGACCTGTTCATCCTTAAACATCGCATCATGCTCACACCACCCCGATGTGACATAGCTTTATCCTTAAAGCGTGTCCTTGATCATCCTGATCCGCCGACCATCCCTACCGGCTCACGTTCTCCGTCCTGGAGGTGTCCCTTAACGCGTTCCTGCGTTTTCCTCTCGCTTCATCATGAAGCCTTCCTTGCAGCACCCTCCGGTGTGTCCATGAAGCAACATCATCCTGATGTACGCTTCGTTGTCAGACTCCGTGTCGACAGAGATAGAATCACCCATTCTGTTTCGTCTTACAAGAAGACTTAATGCAAATAATCTTTTGAATGAAAGCATGCAACATCAAGAATTACTAATTAAATTATTAATTAATAATGGATTTATTAGAAATGTCGTAAAGATGTTAAGGAATTAGAACAGGCGATCTCCTACAGGTCATGTAAGAGATCTCTTACAACAAGAGTAGTATAGTGGATTACACAACGGGTTCGAGATGGTTCAGAAATGCGGCAAGATCCGGCGCCAGAACAACCCGCTGACGCGTTCCCAGCGTCTCTTTAATGACTTCCCCGCTCAGATTGCACAGCGAAATCACATCCAGCTCACTGTCGAGCGTGGCAATAAAAAGTGTAGGAGAAAGCTTCAATCTTCTCTGCGTGAGCAGATGACCAATCAGGTTTTCCTGCACACGCCGGAAGTCATCTTCACTCCAGGTTTGCAGTAAGGTCAGGGTCTCAGAAGCAAAACGCGCCGTCATATCACCGGCAAATTGTGTGGTATAGAACGCGTGGAGCGCAGGTTGTACCACAATATCCATCGCCTGTTCAACGGGGTTTACATTTCGTTCGGGCAGGAACGGTTTAGGCTGCCAGAAAACGCTATTATCAGTTGAAGAAATAATGCACGGCGAAGGCACGCCATAAAGCGCTTCACTCTCAGGCCAACTGCCGCGTTGCGCATGCCATGCATCGCAATAACGTTGGGTAAAGGCTTCCAGAGCCAGAGCCGTTTCTTTTTCCACCGATTTCTCTCTTCACATAAGCCAGGATACACTTTGCGGCATAGTCTACCTGCAAAATGGCGATGAAACATGTCTTCTTATGATAACCATCAGGCGCTCTCTGGCCTGACGCTGGGCAAAACCACCTCTTACCGCGACACCTACGACGCCACGCTGCTTCAGGGCGTTCCCCGGTCATTAAACCGCGATCCACTCGGGCTAACGGCCAATAATCTGCCGTTTCGCGGAGCAGATATCTGGACGCTGTATGAACTCTCCTGGCTGAATGCTAAAGGCCTGCCGCAGGTCGCCGTAGGCCACGTGGAGCTGGACTACGCCAGCCTGAACCTGGTGGAATCAAAGAGCTTCAAACTCTATCTCAACAGCTTTAACCAGACGCGTTTCGCCAGTTGGGACGATGTGCGCGCCACGCTGGAGCGCGATCTGAGCGCCTGCGCGCAGGGCCAGGTTACCGTTGCGCTCTATCGCCTTGATGAACTTGAAGGCCAGCCTGTCGCCCATTTTCACGGCACCTGCATCGACGATCAGGATATTGACGTAGATAACTACGCTTTTGATGCGGCGTTACTCACCGATGCCGCCAGTGGAAAAGTGGTGGAAGAGACGCTGGTCAGCCATCTGTTGAAATCTAACTGCTTGATCACCCACCAGCCGGACTGGGGATCGGTGCAGATCCAGTATCGAGGGCCGAAGATCGACCGTGAAAAACTGCTGCGCTATCTGGTCTCATTCCGCCATCACAACGAATTCCACGAACAATGCGTCGAGCGCATTTTTACCGACATTCAGCGTTTCTGCCAGCCGGAAAAACTGAGCGTTTATGCGCGTTACACGCGTCGCGGCGGGCTGGATATCAATCCATGGCGCACCAATACCGATTTCGTTCCGGCAACGGGTCGCCTGGTGCGCCAGTAAAACTTCGCGCGCGGGTTGTTAAACGTCATAAGCCAGGGCTATTGTAATCAAGAGGGAATATAAAATTTTCGTCCCGTAAGGAGTTCACTTGATTACACATATTAGCCCGCTTGGCTCCATGGATATGCTGTCGCAGCTGGAAGTCGATATGCTTAAACGCACGGCCAGCAGCGACTTGTACCAACTGTTTCGTAACTGTTCGCTCGCTGTGCTGAACTCAGGGAGCCTGACGGACAACAGCAAAGAGCTGCTTTCTCGCTACGAAAGTTTTGATATCAACGTGTTACGCCGTGAACGCGGCGTAAAGCTGGAACTGATAAACCCACCGGAAGAGGCCTTTGTTGACGGGCGGATTATCCGTTCGTTGCAGGCTAACCTGTTCGCCGTGCTGCGCGATATTCTGTTCGTCAACGGGCAGATTAATAACGCCGGGCGTTTCCAGCATCTGGATCTGGAAAGCTCCATCCACATCACCAACCTGGTCTTTTCTATTTTACGTAACGCCCGTGCGCTGCACGTGGGCGAAGCGCCGAGTATGGTGGTCTGCTGGGGCGGTCACTCAATCAATGAAACCGAATACCTCTACGCCCGCCGTGTGGGAACCCAGCTTGGTCTGCGCGAACTGAATATCTGCACCGGCTGCGGGCCAGGCGCCATGGAAGCGCCAATGAAAGGCGCCGCCGTAGGCCACGCGCAACAACGCTATAAAGAAGGTCGCTTTATCGGGATGACCGAACCGTCGATCATCGCCGCCGAGCCGCCAAACCCGCTGGTCAACGAATTGATCATCATGCCGGACATTGAAAAACGGCTGGAAGCCTTTGTCCGTATCGCGCATGGCATCATCATCTTCCCGGGCGGCGTGGGCACAGCAGAAGAGTTGCTCTATCTGTTGGGGATCCTGATGAATCCGGCCAACAAAGATCAGGTGCTGCCGCTGATCCTGACCGGGCCGAAAGAGAGTGCGGATTACTTCCGCGTACTGGATGAATTCATTGTCAATACGCTGGGTGAAGCCGCGCGCCGCCACTACACCATCATTATTAATGATGCCGCTGAAGTGGCCCGCCAGATGAAAAAAGCGATGCCGCTGGTGAAAGAGAACCGCCGCAATACCGGCGATGCCTACAGTTTCAACTGGTCAATACGTGTTGCGCCGGACCTGCAAGTACCGTTCGAGCCAACCCATGAAAATATGGCGAATCTCAAACTTTATCCGGATCAACCGGTAGAAGTGCTGGCAGCGGATCTGCGTCGCGCTTTCTCCGGCATTGTGGCGGGTAACGTGAAAGAGATGGGTATCCGGGCGATTGAAGAGTTCGGACCCTATAAAATTCATGGTGATAGCGAAATGATGCGCCGCATGGACGATCTGCTGCAAGGTTTTGTCGCCCAACACCGTATGAAATTGCCAGGCTCCGCCTACATCCCCTGCTACGAAATCTGCTCCTGATCGTGAAGGGCGACCAATAAGTCGCCCTTATACCTAAAACACCTCTTTTCAGTAACGCCGTTTACTCCACCAATAATTAATACAATCCAATTGCTTTTATCGTCGATAAATCACTGTAATTGATGCGGTTAACAGCGATTTTATCCTCTTTCAACTCTGTGGGTTTGATCGCAAATCTTGCCAGTGATAGCCTTCGCGCCCATAAATCTCACATCATGATCGTTAAGCAGCGATATGGTCTAAATATACACACATAAAAAGTAGATTATTGCAATTGCGATCCCGATCACTGATAGAGTCATAACATAAATGTATCTTTCCGCCGCAAATAATTGCGGAAAGAAATTATAAAAAAACCGTGATTGACCGGATTTAATATTACCGCTGGCGTTTCGGGCATGGTTTTTACCCGTAATGGCAGCATTTTGCTTTTCCCAGGAGATTTATCAATGGAAACGACTCAAACCAGCACGTTGGCCTCGACCGAAACGCGCAGTTCATGGCGTAAGACCGACACCATGTGGATGCTGGGCCTCTACGGCACCGCCATCGGCGCGGGTGTATTATTCCTGCCAATTAACGCCGGCGTTGGCGGACTTATCCCGCTGATCATCATGGCGATCATTGCCTTCCCTATGACCTTCTTCGCACACCGCGGCCTGACCCGTTTTGTGCTGTCCGGTAAAAACCCGGGCGAAGACATCACCGAAGTGGTGGAAGAACACTTTGGTATTGGCGCAGGTAAACTGATTACCCTGCTCTACTTCTTTGCTATCTACCCGATCCTGCTGGTTTATAGCGTGGCGATCACCAATACCGTCGACAGCTTTATGACCCACCAGTTGGGCATGACGCCGCCGCCGCGCGCGATTCTCTCCCTGATCCTGATTGTCGGCATGATGACTATCGTGCGTTTTGGCGAGCAGATGATCGTAAAAGCGATGAGTATTCTGGTGTTCCCGTTTGTTATCGCCCTGATGCTGCTGGCGGTATACCTGATCCCGCAGTGGAACGGCGCCGCACTGGAAACCATGTCTTTCAGCAGCGCGTCTGCAACCGGTCACGGCCTGTGGATGACCCTGTGGCTGGCCATTCCGGTTATGGTGTTCTCGTTTAACCACTCACCGATCATCTCCTCTTTTGCCGTGGCGAAACGTGAAGAGTACGGCGTAGAAGCAGAACGTAAATGCTCCCGCATTCTGGCGTTCGCGCACATCATGATGGTGCTGACCGTGATGTTCTTCGTGTTCAGCTGCGTGCTGAGCCTCTCTCCGGCAGATCTGGCCTCCGCGAAAGAGCAGAACATTTCTATCCTCTCTTACCTGGCGAACCACTTTAATGTGGAACTGATTGCCTGGATGGCGCCGATCATTGCGATGATCGCCATCACCAAATCCTTCCTCGGCCACTATCTGGGCGCGCGTGAAGGTTTCAACGGTATGGTTATTAAGTCTCTGCGCAGCAAAGGCAAAACCATCGAAATCAACAAGCTGAACCGCATTACCGCGCTGTTTATGCTGGTGACCACCTGGGCGGTGGCCACGCTGAACCCGAGCATCCTGGGCATGATCGAAACCCTGGGCGGCCCGATCATCGCGATGATCCTGTTCCTGATGCCGATGTACGCCATCGCCAAAGTACCGGCTATGCGTAAATACAGCGGCAGCATCAGCAACATCTTCATTGTTATCATGGGTCTTATCGCTATCTCCGCGATCTTCTTCTCCCTGTTCAGCTAATCTTTTCGCGCCGTCCGTCATGGACGGCGCGTTCCTCTTTGCAATGGATAATGCGTTATGATCAGCGTATTCGACATTTTTAAAATCGGTATTGGTCCCTCCAGTTCACACACCGTGGGCCCAATGAAAGCCGGTAAACAATTCACAGACGACCTGATTGCCCGCAACATGTTGCATGATGTAACCCGCGTGGTCGTGGACGTTTACGGTTCTCTCTCCCTGACAGGGAAAGGCCACCACACCGATATCGCCATTATTATGGGCCTGGCGGGTAACCTGCCGGACAGCGTCGATATCGACACCATTCCGGGATTTATTCAGGATGTTAATACCCATGGCCGTCTGCTGCTGGCAAACGGTGAACATGAAGTGGAGTTCCCGGTCGATCAGTGCATGAACTTCCATGCCGATAACCTCTCTCTGCATGAAAACGGTATGCGCATCACTGCACTGGCGGGCGATAACGTCCTCTACAGCCAGACGTACTACTCCATCGGCGGCGGCTTTATCGTCGATGAAGAGCACTTCGGCCAGACCAACAGTGCACCGGTCGCGGTTCCGTACCCCTACAAAACCGCAGCAGATTTACAGCAGCACTGCCGCGATACCGGCTTGTCGCTCTCCGGCCTGATGATGCAAAACGAACTGGCGCTGCATAGCAAACAAGAGCTGGAACAGCACCTTGCCCGCGTGTGGGATGTGATGAGCGGCGGGATTGAGCGCGGCATCGTCACCGAAGGCGTGTTGCCGGGTAAATTGCGTGTACCGCGCCGTGCCGCAGCACTGCGCCGCATGCTGGTCAGCAGCGACAAAACCACCACCGATCCGATGGCGGTCGTTGACTGGATCAATATGTTCGCCCTGGCGGTTAACGAAGAGAACGCCGCCGGTGGCCGCGTGGTTACCGCCCCGACCAATGGTGCCTGTGGGATTGTTCCTGCAGTGCTGGCTTACTATGACAAGTTTATCCGCCAGGTGAACGCCAACTCGCTGGCACGTTACCTGCTGGTCGCCAGCGCGATAGGCTCGCTGTATAAAATGAACGCGTCCATTTCCGGTGCGGAAGTGGGCTGTCAGGGCGAAGTGGGCGTTGCCTGCTCAATGGCGGCGGCAGGTCTGGCGGAACTGCTCGGTGGCAGCCCGGCACAGGTTTGCATCGCAGCGGAGATCGGGATGGAGCACAACCTCGGTTTGACCTGCGACCCGGTAGCCGGACAGGTGCAGGTGCCCTGCATCGAGCGTAACGCCATTGCTTCCGTGAAAGCGGTCAACGCGGCCCGTATGGCGCTGCGCCGCACCAGTGAACCGCGCGTCTGTCTCGATAAAGTCATCGAAACCATGTATGAAACCGGTAAAGATATGAATGCCAAATACCGCGAAACTTCACGCGGTGGCCTGGCCATGAAGATCGTTACCTGCGACTAACCCCCGCACAGGATGCCTCGTTTTGCGAGGCATCTTCCTGATTGTTCCCCGTTTCATAGCCTCGCAGTGCCTGCGATGTTACCCTTAGCGCACGATTTCAAGGAGGGTATCTGTGGCTCATCTGTTAATTGTCGACGCACTCAATCTGATCCGCCGGATCCATGCGGTACAGGGATCGCCCTGCGTGGATACCTGTCTGCATGCGCTGGAGCAATTGATTGTGCACAGTCAGCCCACTCATGCGGTGGCGGTATTCGATGATGAAGCCCGCGCGCAGAGCTGGCGTCACCAGCGATTGCCGGATTACAAAGCAGGCCGCCCGCCGATGCCGGACACATTACACAACGAGATGCCCGCATTGCGCGCCGCCTTTGAACAACGCGGTATTCGTTGCTGGGCGACGCCGGGTAACGAAGCGGACGATCTTGCCGCTACGCTGGCAGTAAAAATGGCGCAAGCCGGGCAACAGGCGACCATCGTTTCCACCGACAAGGGTTACTGCCAGCTACTCTCACCGACAATCCGCATCCGCGACTATTTCCAGAAACGCTGGCTGGATGCGCCCTTCATTGCGCAGGAGTATGGCGTCACGCCACAGCAGTTACCGGATTACTGGGGGCTGGCGGGCATCAGCAGCTCGAAAGTACCGGGGGTCGCCGGGATTGG
Source organism: Kosakonia sp. N21 (assembly GCF_050587465.1). Lineage (NCBI taxonomy): Bacteria > Pseudomonadati > Pseudomonadota > Gammaproteobacteria > Enterobacterales > Enterobacteriaceae > Kosakonia > Kosakonia sp. N21. The sequence continues at coordinate 717,480 of NZ_JBOBHR010000002.1, forward strand.
CCCGAAGAGCGCCACTCAGCTACTCACTGCCTTTCCTACTCTCGAAGCCCTGTATGACAATCTGCATGAGGTGCCGGAGAAGTGGCGGCAGAAGTTGCAGGCACACAAAGAGATGGCGTTTATCTGCCGGGACGTGGCGCGGCTGCAAACCGATTTACAGCTGGATGGCAACCTGCAACAGCTACGACTGACACGTCAACCGGGCCCACCGGGTGGCGGGCCTTAGCGGATTATTGCCCTCTGAACGGATGATGTTTCACCCAGTGTTCAGCAATATCCTGGCGTCGGCAGATCCACACATCATCATGGCTCTGCACATAATCAAGAAACCGCTGTAACGCGCGAAAGCGCCCCGGTCGCCCCAGCAAACGGCAATGCATGCCAATCGACATCATCTTTGGTGCGGTTTCGCCCTCTTCATACAGCACATCAAAGCTGTCTTTCAGATAGGTGTAAAACTGCTCGGCGGTGTTGAACCCCTGCGCGGTGGCAAAGCGCATATCGTTGGCATCCAGCGTATAGGGCACGATCAGGTGCGGCTTGCCCGCCTCTGTCGTCCAGAACGGTAGATCATCGCCGTAATAATCGCTGTCATAGAGAAAGTCCCCTTGCTCCACCACCAGCTTGCGGGTGTTCGGACTGTCGCGCCCGGTATACCAGCCAAGCGGCTTTTTGCCGAACAGGGCGTGCAGGATCTCAATGGCCTGCTGCATATGCTGACGCTCAGTCTGGATATCCAGATCCTGATAATGGATCCAGCGCCAGCCGTGACTAACGACATCGTAATCGGCTTCTTTTATCGCATCGACGATAGCCGGGTTACGCGCCAGCGCCATTGCCACGCCGAAGACCGTTAGCGGCAGACCGCGTTTCTGAAACTCCTGATGGATACGCCAGAAACCCGCGCGCGACCCGTACTCATAGAGCGAATCCATCGACATATGACGCGCCGGGTAGCTGGCCGCGCCAATAATGTCAGACAAAAACTGCTCCGAGCCGCTGTCGCCGTGCAGCACATGGTTTTCGCCGCCTTCTTCGAAATTAAGGACAAACTGAACCGCAATACGCGCTCCACCCGGCCACTGTGCGTGAGGCGGTTTTCCCGCGTAACCTGCCATATCGCGCGGATAATCGGCGGTAAAGTGCCAGAAAGGTTTGTCCGTTGCTGATTGCATACTGATTTCGACCTCTTTATTCAGTGCCGCTTTCAGCAAAGCTGTTCGAAATATCCTGAAAGCGGCTTTTTATTGGGATACGCGAGATCGCCGTATTTACTGGTGCCAAGCCCAAGAGCGAGGAGAGATTCCACCATCTTCACCGCTGCGGTGACGCCATCAATCACCGGAATACCCAGTTCCTGGGTTAGCGCCCCCGCAAGATCGGCCATACCGCCGCAACCCAGCACGATTGCGCCGCTGTTATCCTCGCGTTTTGCTTGTATACAACGCTCGCGTACCTTTTGTTGAGCAAGACCCGTGCCATCTTCCAGCGCCAGCACCGGTAAATCGATCGCATGCAGCGCTGCGCAGTGGTGTTCAAAGCCATACTGGCGCAATAAATGGCGGGCAATGATCACCGTGCGCGGCAGCGTGGTGACGATCGAAAAGCGCGTCGCCACCAGCGTTGCCATATGCATTGCCGCTTCGGCGATGCCAACCACCGGGCCAGCGGCCAGCTCACGCGCCGCCAGCAGTCCCGGATCGCCAAAACAGGCAATCACATGTCCCTGAGCGCCCTGCGCTTTGCCCTGTTTAATCTGCTCCAGCACCCCCAGCGCGGCGATGGCTTCATCAAAATGCCCCTCGATAGATGCCACCCCTTGCGATGGACAGCTGGCAAGAATGGTTGTCCCGGACGACGCCACGTTGCGGGCCGCCATCGCAATGGTGTGGGTCATCTCCGGGCTGGTATTAGGATTGATAACTTGTATACAAAATTCGCTCATCGGTGTTCTCCGCTGGCGCCAAACAGGCGGGCAAAATCAGGCAACGTTTCGCCGCTGCGTTCGAAACGCAAGCTGGAAACAATATGATCAAAGTGATGGGCCATGGCGTCACTCAGCGCGGGCAGTGCTTTTTTACGCAGCAGCGCAATCAACTGGTCATGGTCGTCGCAGCGGCACCCGCGCTGCCAGGGCGCGCCCCAGGCGGCAATCACCAGCGACGAACGCTGTGCAAGGGTGGTGATAATGTCGGTCACCACCGCATTGCCGGAAATCGCCTGCAACTGGATATGAAAAGCGGCCGAGTGGCGGATCGCCGCCGCGCCATCGTGGCACTGGTGCGCCTCTTCTTCCAGCGCGACAATTTTTTCCAGTCCCGCCAGATGCGGCGGCTGTAAATGTTCCAGTACCTGCGGCAGGTTGGCGCACTCAATCATTTTGCGGGTGGTGAAGATGGCCTTTGACTCTTCAACGCCCGGATGCGCCACAAATGCACCACGTCTGGGCGTCATGGTGATCATTTGCACTGTTGCAAGGCGCGTCAGCACCTTGCGGATCCCTGTGCGACTTACCCCAAAGACCTCCGCCAGCGCCTCTTCCGGCAGCTTGCTGCCGGGCGGTAATTGATGTTCAACAATCGCGGTCATCAACGACTGCCAGATGAAATTCTCTTTATCTTCCAGATCCGAAGGGGTCTGCAGCCCCATCTGATGATTCATGTTGACGTTCCTTTGTTACTTAGCCTTTCTATTTTTGTATACATCATTAATTTATTTTGTATACAAAAAATTAAAACCTGGCCTGGTTAATGCAACGTGAGCGTACAGACAACACGTCACTATCTGTATGCAGAGGAGCAGAATCCATGCCAAATGTTGAACCTAATTACGATGCACGTTACAGCCCACGCCTCACCAATGAGGATTTGGCCCCCACCCGCGACCAGAACTGGAGCTGGTACAATATTTTCTCTTTCTGGATGTCCGATGTGCATAGCATGGGCGGGTATGTGGTCGCCGCCAGCTTCTTTGCCCTGGGTCTTGCAAGCTGGCAGGTCTTACTTTGCCTGCTGCTGGGAATTTGTATTGTGCAGTTGTGCGCAAACCTCGTTGCCAAGCCCAGCCAAATGGCGGGCGTACCGTATGCGGTGATTTGTCGCCAGGCGTTTGGCGTCTTTGGCGCGAATATTCCGGCGGTGATCCGTGGACTTATCGCCTTTGCCTGGTACGGTATTCAGACCTACCTGGCCGCCAATGCCCTGATGCTGGTGCTCCTGAAGTTCTGGCCCGAACTTGCCCCGATGACAACCGGCCATTTTCTTGGTCTCTCTCACCTTGGCTGGGTCTGCTTCGGCATTATGTGGGTATTGCAGGCGCTGGTGTTCTGGCATGGAATGAGTGCAATCAAACGCTTTATTGATGTTGCCGGTCCGGCAGTGTATGTGGTGATGATGGCGCTGGCCGGCTGGATCCTCTACCAGACGGGCTTCGAGGGGATCTCCTTTACGCTTGCCAGCAAACAACTGACCGCAGGAGAGCAAACCTGGCAGATGATCACCGCCACGGCATTGGTGGTCTCTTACTTCTCCGGCCCGCTGCTGAACTTTGGCGACTTCTCACGCTATGGCAAAAGCATGCAGGAGATCCGCCGCGGCAACCGCTGGGGCCTGCCGTTCAACTTTCTGCTGTTCTCGATTGTGACCGTGGTGATCGTTTCCGGTACGCAGTCTCTGTTCGGCAAAATGATCACCGATCCGATTGAGACCGTCAGCCATGTGGGCAACAGCCTGGCGATGGCAATTGGCCTGCTGACGATGATCACCGCCACTATCGGCATCAATATCGTGGCGAACTTCGTCTCCCCGGCGTTCGATTTCTCCAACTGTTCACCACAGAAAATCAGCTTCCGCGCAGGTGGCATGATTGCCGCTGTTGGCTCAGTACTGTTGACACCGTGGAACCTGTTCCAGTCACCGGAACTCATTCATTACACGCTGGATGTGCTGGGTGCGTTTATCGGGCCGTTGTTTGGCATCCTGCTGGCGGACTTTTACCTGATCAAACGCGGGAAGGTGTTTGTCGACGATCTGTTCAGCGTGTCACCGCAGGGACGTTACTGGTACAACAATGGTTTTAACCCGAAAGCGATTGCCGCACTGGTGCCTTCGGTGGCGGTTGGTCTGATTATCAGCTTTATTCCGGCGCTGCATGAAGTGGCCAACTTTAGCTGGTTTATCGGTGCGTTCCTGGGGGCGGGTTGCTATCGCTGGCTGGCACGCCATGAACGTGAAGACGTTAGCCACGGATTCAGTACACAGCGCGTGACGGCGAAAGAGTAAAAACGACGAAGGCCTGAATCATTGCTGATTCAGGCCTTCTGAATAGTGGCGGAACGGACGGGACTCGAACCCGCGACCCCCTGCGTGACAGGCAGGTATTCTAACCGACTGAACTACCGCTCCGCGTTGTGTTCCCTTCAGGGAACGAGGCGCATATTACGGATTGCACCTGACGCCGTCAACGCTTTTTCCGGCGTTTTGAATCGTTTGCTGCAAAAATCGCCCGCAATAATGTTTTTGCAGAAATTACAATGTGATTCAGCTACGCCACAGGCAGCTTCCACCTTTTTTCTGCACCAAATCGAGGCGGGATTCATGGGCCATCACCTCCTCATCACTGGCTAAAACAACCCGCAGCTTACTTGCCTGACGCACAACACGCTGGATCCCAATTTCCCCGGTCTGCGACTGCCCTTCGCCTTCCATCGAGAACTTCATCGATGTCTGGCCGCCGGTCATCATCAAATAGACATCAGCAAGGATTTGGGAGTCGAGTAACGCCCCGTGCAATGTACGTTTACTGTTGTCGATTTCGTAACGCGAGCAGAGCGCATCAAGGCTGTTGCGCTTGCCAGGGAACATCTTACGTGCCAGCGCCAGGCTATCGGTTACTTTACAGAAGGTTTCCGTTTTCGGAATACCGCGATTCAGCTTGCTGAACTCGTAGTCCATAAAGCCGATATCAAACGATGCGTTATGGATCACCAGCTCCGCGCCGCGGATATAATCAATAAACTCATCGGCAATATCGCCAAACGTCGGTTTATCCAGCAGGAATTCGTCGGCGATGCCGTGAACGCCGAACGCTTCCGGATCCACCAGCCGGTCGGGCTTGAGGTAGATATGGAAGTTGTTCCCGGTCAGGCGGCGGTTCACCACCTCTACCGCGCCGATTTCAATAATCTTGTGCCCTTCATAGTGGGCGCCGATCTGGTTCATACCGGTGGTTTCGGTATCGAGGACGATCTGTCGTGTAATTGCAGTGCTCATAGCGGCCATTTATGTCAGACTTGTCGTTTTAAACACAGGAAGTCTACCAGAGATGCTTAAACAGGTAGAAATTTTCACCGACGGATCTTGCCTTGGCAATCCAGGCCCCGGTGGCTACGGTGCGATTTTACGCTATCGCCAGCATGAGAGAACCTTCAGCGAAGGCTACCGTCTCACCACCAATAATCGCATGGAACTGATGGCGGCGATTGTTGCACTGGAAGGGTTAAAAGAGCATTGCGAAGTGGTGCTGAGCACGGACAGCCAGTATGTGCGCCAGGGGATCACGCAGTGGATCCACAACTGGAAAAAACGCGGCTGGAAAACCGCAGAAAAAAAACCCGTGAAGAATGTCGATCTCTGGAAACGCCTGGATGCCGCACTCAGCCAGCATCAAATCCGCTGGGAGTGGGTCAAAGGTCATGCAGGTCACCCGGAAAACGAACGCTGCGATGAACTGGCGAGAAACGCGGCCATGAACCCCACTCAGGAAGATGTCGGGTATCAACCTGAGAGTTAAGACTGGCGCGTTGCGCCAACCGTCTGACGAACCCGGGGTTTATTACGGCTCTGCTTCATCGGGTTAAGCGTTAAAGGGATGGTGCGTTTGCGCGCGACAATCAGTTGCATACACCCCAGCGCCGGTAAGTGCGTGCTGAGCAGTTTCCCACCCTGTTTTGTCCAGGGCAGCACGCGAAAACCGCTATAATGTAAGACTTCGAAATTGAGCAGCGACAGCCAGTCGAGCTGGCGCATCAGGGTAAACATCCGGCTTCTGACTACCGGGTTGCGGCGAACAAACGGCACGGCTTTACATAGCCCAAGCAGGCTAATCGGGTTAAACCCGCTCATCACCAGCCAACCGTCGTCAATCAATACGCGGTCAACCTCCTGCAGCAGGCGATGCGGATCGGTGCACCAGGGGAGTGTATGCGCCAGCAGGCAAGCATCTACCGATTTCTCCGCAAAGGGTAAATGCAAAGGGTCGGCTCTGACCTGAGCAGGCTCGCCGCTCAGTGACACGTTGACCTGATGGGAAATAGCGCAACTTTCGACATTGATTTCCGCGCTGAGATTACCGATCTTAAGCAAATGAAATCCATACATTTTTGCCAGCCACGGTTTAAGTTCTCCCTCCAGCGCCTCACGATAATATGCGCCTTTGGGTAGCTCGCCCCAGCCTGCAGGTGCTACGAATGTTTGAGGAGTCCTTGCCGGTTTCATCACAACCTTCCGCTACGCTTTGAGAGGTAATTTATGAATCTTAACAGTATTCCCGCGTTTCAGGATAACTACATCTGGGTGCTGAACAACGATGACGGGCGCTGCCTGATTGTCGATCCAGGCGAAGCCGCACCGGTACTGAGCGCCATTCAACAGCATAACTGGCAACCGGAAGCGATCCTGCTGACCCACCATCACAACGACCACGTTGGCGGCGTGAAAGAACTGCGCCAGCATTTTCCCGACATAGTGGTATATGGGCCAGCAGAGACACAAGATAAGGGAACGACCCGGATCGTCGCTGAAGGCGATACGGTTACAATTTTGGGCCATGAATTTTCTGTGTTCGCCACGCCGGGTCACACTTTAGGACATATCTGTTTCTTCAGTTTTCCTTATCTGTTTTGCGGAGACACGCTGTTTTCAGGTGGATGTGGAAGACTCTTCGAAGGGACGGCAAAGCAGATGTATCAATCCTTTTGCAAAATTAATGCACTTCCGGATGATACGGTCATTTGTTGCGCACACGAATACACTTTAACAAATATGAAGTTTGCGGTGAGCATTCTTCCGCAGGATAGTGCACTTAACGAATACTATCGAAAAGTTAAGGAGTTACGTGCAAAAAATCAAAATACACTCCCCGTAATTCTTAAAAATGAACGGCGAATTAATTTATTTTTACGCACAGAAGATGATGATTTAATTGAGATAATTAACAGAGAAACAAATTTGCAACACCCTGAGGAACGTTTTGCATGGTTAAGGTCAAAGAAAGATAACTTCTGACATTTCCGGGTTGCCTTTTGAAAACTTCGCCGTTATGATCGCTCGTCTTTTAAGCAACTACTATTGACACACACATGAAGGCAAAAGCGATATTATTCGCCTCTGTCCTGCTCGTGGGGTGCCAGGCCTCAAAACACGATGGCACGGTCCAACAGCACGCACAGAGCCTTTCTGCAGCTGGTCAAGGGGAAGCAGGAAAGTTTACCAGTCAGGCGCGGTGGATGGACGATGGAACATTCGCCGCCCAAAGCAACAGTGACTTGTGGGCTTTCATTAGCGACGAGCTAAAGATGGGAATTCCGGAAAATGGCCGGATTCGCGAACAGAAACTAAGGTACTTAAGCAATAAGAGCTATCTCCACGATGTAACTTTACGGGCAGAGCCGTATATGTACTGGATAGCAGGGCAAGTTAAAAAACGTAACATGCCCATGGAACTGGTACTACTACCCATAGTGGAGAGCGCTTTTAACCCACACGCGACGTCTGGCGCCAATGCCGCAGGCATTTGGCAGATCATACCGAGCACCGGGCGTAATTATGGTTTAAAGCAGACACGCAGCTACGATGCGCGTCGTGATGTTGTGGCGTCGACTACCGCCGCCCTCGACATGATGCAGCGTCTTAACCGTATGTTTGACGGCGACTGGTTATTAACCGTCGCCGCGTACAACAGCGGTGAAGGTCGCGTACTGAAGGCAATAAAAGCGAACAAAGCGCGGGGTAAACCCACGGACTTCTGGTCGCTCTCGTTGCCGCAGGAAACCCGGATTTACGTGCCAAAAATGCTGGCCCTGAGCGATATTCTCAAGAACAGCAAACGCTATGGCGTGAGTCTGCCAACACCAGACGAAAGCCGTGCGCTGGCGCGCGTCAGACTGAGCAGCCCGGTTGAGGTTGAACAGCTGGCGGAAATGGCGGGTATTTCAGTGAACAAGTTAAAAACCTTTAACGCAGGCGTTAAAGGCACAACGTTAGGTTCAGCAGGGCCACAGTACGTGATGGTGCCGCAGAAACATGCAGATCAGTTGCGTGAATCGCTGGCATCCGGCGAAATCGCCGCCGTACAACCGACGCTGGTCGCGGATAACACACCGTTAACCAGTCGGAGTTACAAGGTTCGCTCAGGCGACACGCTTTCCGCTATCGCATCACGCCTTGGCGTGACCGCAAAGGATCTCCAGCAATGGAATAACCTTCGCGGGGCGAATCTGAAAGTGGGTCAGAACCTGACGGTTGGCGCAGGCAGCAGTGCACAGCGTCTTGCCAGCAACGGCGATAGCATTACCTATCGCGTGCGTAAAGGTGATTCGTTGTCCAGTATTGCAAAACGTCACGGCGTGAACATTAAAGATGTGATGCGCTGGAACAGCGATACTGACAATCTGCAGCCTGGCGATCAACTGACGCTTTTCGTGAAGAACAGCGCCACGCCGGACTCCTGATATAAGCCAATAAAAAAAGCACCGATCCCCCGGTGCTTTTTTTTCGCCCCTCGCCTGTCGCTACTTCTCTGTTTTCCCCGGGCTGAACTCCACCAGCAGCGGATTATGGTCGGAAGCACGGGTCACCAGCACCGATGCCTCTTGCACATTCAAACCGCGGTAGAATACAAAATCCAGCGGACGACCAAACGCCCGGCGGCGGTTGTCATCGGTAAATCGCACCTGGCGCAGGGACATATCCCGCGAGAAGCGATAGAGCGCATTCATTCGCGGGCGGCTCCAGGCGTTGAAATCACCCGCCATGATCACCGGCCCGACATGGCGCATGATCTGATCGCCAATCGGCAGCAATTGCTTGCTATACACATCAACGCCGAGGCTGAAGTTTACCGCATGCACATTCACCACCATCAGGTTGCGCGCATCCGGTAATGGGTAAACCGTCACCAATGCTGATTTTGCCAGCCGTAAAATCGGCTCACGCTCGCGCAATGGGCAACAGTAAACCGGGTGGGCAGCCGAGAGTGTCATCACACCAGACGGATGCTGCGGCAAAACAAAAGCGGGAACCTGATCGGCGGCAAGATAGTGAGTGGTCGCAAACCGAACCAGTTCCGGCGTGGTCTGCGCTTCCTGTAACAGGACAAGATGGGCGTCTTTACCAAAATTCTGCAATACCGACAGCCATTCAGCGCGTTGCTGTTTAAAGATATTCCACACCAGCACACGGATTTTTTCATCGCTGCTGAGAGGCACGCCAGCAGGCTGCGCTTTACCAATACTGGCGAAGGACCCTGGCGGTAAAATGCGCTCCGCAGGCTGTCCGGCAACATATCGCATGGCATAGGTATTCTTTGGCACTTTCGGCTTAAAACCTCGTTGATTTTCGCACCCGGTTCCCTGGTGCTCATTCTGTTATAGGGATTTTAACGCACAGTTTCAACGCCAATAGGCAGAAAAACCATCAGTTAAGGTGAGTGAGTACTTAATAACTTTTTCGCCCACAGGCGGCATGGCATCACAGCAGGCAACATGATTTAATAGCAAAGGAATGAATAATATCGCTGAAATATTGCTACAGAGGCAAAAATGAAAACGACTTCGGAAGAACTCGCGATCTTTGTCGCGGTTGTCGAAAGTGGCAGCTTCAGCCGGGCAGCGGAACGCCTGGGGCAGGCAAATTCGGCGATCAGCCGTGCAGTCAAAAAGCTGGAGAACAAGCTCGGTGTAAACCTGCTTAATCGCACCACCCGTCAGCTCAGCCTGACAGAAGAAGGCGAACGCTATTTCCGTCGTGTGCAAAATGTATTGCAGGAGATGGCGGCGGCGGAAACGGAAGTGATGGAAACCACATCCATTCCACGCGGTACACTACGAATTGATGCTGCAACTCCCGTGGTGTTGCATTTCCTGATGCCGCTGATTAAGCCCTTCCGCGAACGCTATCCTGAAATTACCCTCTCGCTGGTCTCCAGCGAAACGTTTATCAATCTGATTGAACGCAAAGTCGATGTCGCGATCCGGGTGGGCAAACTCACCGACTCAAGCCTGCGCGCCCGGCCTTTGTTCAAAAGCTACCGTAAAATTATTGCCTCACCCGAATATATTGCCCGTTACGGCGTGCCGGAATCCGTAGACGCGCTGAGCGGTCACACCTGCCTGGGGTTTACCGAACCGGCCTCGCTTAACACCTGGCCTGTCGCCTCGGCGGATGGTCAACTGTACGAGGTGACACCGGATATTTCGTCCAACAGCGGAGAGACGCTCAAACATCTGTGCCTGAGTGGCAATGGCATCGCCAGTTTATCGGACTATATGATCGACAAGGAGTTGGCCAGCGGGGAGCTGGTGGAGGTGTTAGCGGATAAACGCCTGCCAGTAGAGATGCCCTTCAGCGCGGTGTATTACAGCGACCGGGCGGTCAGCACACGTATTCGCGCCTTTATCGATTTTATTAGCGAGCATGTGCCGCGCTAACAGTAACGGGAGCAAACGCTCCCGTTGTTTTATGCCTCAATCCCACTGAGGCGCCAGCCCTTCCGGGCTAACCAGACGATCGTTGCACTCCAATTCGGCGATAGCCGCGTTGTCTGCCGCATCCAGTTTCAGCGACTGCGACAGCAGGTTGCTCGCCAGATTTTCGCGTCGGGTGGAAGACGGGATCACCGCATAACCTTTGCCCATCGCCCAGGCCAGAATCACCTGTGCCGGCGTGGCGTTGTGTTTCTGCGCAATCCGGCCAATCACGTCATCCTTCAGCGCTTTGCCATAAGCCAGCGTCATGTAAGAGGTAATGTGAATGCCATGCTGGCTCGCCCAGTCAACCACTTTACGGTTTTGCAGATAGGGGGAGAGTTCTATCTGATTGGTGGCGATATTTTCTACACCAACGGCCGCAATCGCCTGCTCCATTAACGGGATAGTGAAATTCGATACCCCAATCTGGCGAGTCAGTCCCTGCGCTTTCGCTTTCATCAACTGCTGCATTGAAACGGCAACCGGTACCGCCGCGCCCGGAGAAGGCCAGTGGATCAGCGTCAGGTCAACATAATCGGTGCCCAGTTTTTGCAGGCTCTCTTGCAGGCTGGGGATCAGCTTGTCTTCGCCCAGATTTTCCGTCCAGATTTTAGTGGTGATAAACAACTCTTCACGCGGGATGCCACACTGAGCCAGCGCTTTACCAATCGCCGCTTCGTTACCATAAATCTGTGCGGTATCAATCACACGATAACCCAGTTCCAGTGCCTGGGTGACGGAGGCAATTACCGCTTCATCCGTTAACCGGAAGGTACCCAGACCAAATGCAGGGATAGACATAAGAATTCCTCTTTTCATCACTTTCCAAAATTGTGTGCAGATTATTACCAGCCGATTCACCGGGAAAAAGAGCCAAAAAAGCAGAGGATTTTTGCGTCAGCAGCAATAGTATTCAATGCAGAGCACTATAGTAACTTGCATTTTGAAAGTCACTATGTCACCGTGAGGACAAATCCTGAACTGTTCTCTGGTCTGAAGATGAAAAATGAACCCCTTTGCCATGCCCCTTGCCCTATCGCCCGCAGCCTGGGCCGCATTGGCGACAGTTGGAGCATCATTATCCTGCGCGACGCGTTTGCCGGTTTTACCCGCTTTGATGAGTTTCAAAAAAGCACCAATGTCGCGCCGAATATCCTCTCCCGTCGCCTGAAAGAGTTGGTTGAAGACGGCCTGCTGGAAAAAGTGTGCTACAGCAGTACCCCACCGCGTTATGAATACCATTTGACCGAGCGCGGTCGCGATTTTCGCCCCGTATTGCTGGCGCTGGCGCAATGGGGCAACCGTTATTTCTCCCCGGAAGGACCGCAGATTCAACTCGTTGAGAATGCAACTCAGCGCCCGGTAGAAGCCATCCTGGTTGATAAAACCACCGGAGATCCTATTACACCGGAGAAATACACGTTGGTCCCCGGCCCCGCCGCTTCGCCGGTTATTCACTATCGCCATGGTTATTTGCAACGCAAACGCACAGGTGATACAGGGCAAAAATTCTTACCGCAGCAGCATATGGGTGACCATCATGACCCAGAGGAGTAAGAAAAAAGCGCTAATGCTGGCGCTTATTGCCGCAGCATTACTGACAACAGCGGGTTATGGCGCGTACTGGTGGCATAGCGGGCGTTTTATGCAATCCACTGACGATGCCTACGTCGGCGGTGACATCAGCGCCATTTCCACGAAGGTCTCCGGCTATATCCAGCGTATTGCCGTGCAGGACAATATGGCGGTCAGGAAAGGTGACCTGCTGGTGCAACTCGACGATCGTGATTACCAGGCTGCGCTGGCAAAAGCGCTTGGCGAAGTAGCCGCCCAGCAGGCAGCGCTGGCAGATGTGGCAGCCTCCCGGCAATTACAACGGGCGGCAATAGAAGGAGCCACTGCATCGCTGGCAGCCGCCCGGGCAGCAACAGAAAAATCCGCTAACGATAACCGGCGCTATGGCGCGCTGGTCATGTCCAGTGCAGTCTCCGCTCAGGTGCGGGAAAACGCAGCGGCGGATTATCGTCAGGCTCGGGCGCAAGAGAGTAAAGCCCAGGCTGACCAGAGGGTGGCAGAGCGCCAGTTGAGCGTGCTGGATGCGCGCGAGAAACAGACGCTGGCAGCGTTGATGCAGGCACAAGCCAGTCTTGATATGGCGCGGCTGAACCTCAGTTATACCGAAATCCGTGCGCCGTTTGATGGTGTGATTGGTAACCGACGGGCGTGGTCAGGATCGTATGTCAACAGCGGCACCCAGTTGCTTTCCCTCGTACCGGCGCAGGGCCTGTGGATCGATGCCAATTTTAAAGAGAGCCAACTGGCGCACATGCTCCCCGGGCAAAGAGCGACTGTTGTTGCAGATGTCTTGCCAGGCCATACCTTTAGCGGGCGCGTCGCCAGCGTCTCCCCGGCGACAGGATCGCGCTTTAGTATTCTTCCCGCTGAAAATGCCACAGGCAATTTCACCAGGATCGTCCAGCGGGTTCCGGTGCGTATAGCACTGGACGGTGAAGCCGCCACGCTCAATGTGCTGCGCCCGGGTTTATCGGTGATCGTCACCGTTGATGAAAAGAGCGCACAATGAGCATCAGCGATGCCTTGCACCGGCAGCATGAAATGCCATTGTCGGTCAGCAAGAAGGTGTTTGCCTTCGCCACAATGTGCATCGGGATGTTTATCGCGCTTATCGACATTCAGATAGTCTCCGCCTCTTTACGGGATATCGGCGGCGGACTTTCGGCAGGAGACGATGAAACTGTCTGGGTACAGACCAGTTACCTGATAGCCGAGATCATCATCATTCCTCTCTCAGGCTGGCTGGCAAGAGTGATGTCCACTCGCTGGTTGTTTGCCACGTCTGCTGCTGGGTTTACCGTGATGAGTGTGCTGTGCGGCTGGGCGTGGAATATTCAGAGCATGATCGTTTTTCGGGGTCTGCAAGGACTGGCGGGCGGGTCGATGATCCCGTTGGTCTTCACCACCGCTTTTGCTTTTTTCCAGGGTAAGCAGCGGGTAATCGCGGCAGCAACAATTGGTGGGTTGGCCTCGCTGGCACCCACGCTTGGCCCGACAGTAGGTGGCTGGATCACGGAAAACTTCAACTGGCACTGGTTATTCTTCGTCAATATCGTGCCGGGTATTTACATCACCCTCGCCGTGCCGCTGCTGGTCAAAATCGACACGCCCAACCCCTCGTTATTGCGCGGTGCGGATTATCTCAGCATTTTGTTGCTGGCAGTTTCCCTTGGCAGCCTGGAGTACACACTGGAGGAAGGCCCGCGCTGGGGCTGGTTTGATGACAATACCCTGGCGTTGACTGGCTGGATCGCCCTGTTGTGCGGCATCGCGTTTATTGTGCGGACATTACGTCATCCCCAACCGGTCATGGATCTGCGCGCGCTGCAAGACCGGACGTTTACCCTTGGCTGCTACTTCTCGTTTATGGCAGGCGTAGGCATCTTTGCTACGATCTATTTAACTCCGCTGTTTTTGGGTACGGTGCGCGGTTTCAGTGCACTGGAAATTGGTCTGGCCGTTTTCTCGACCGGCTTGTTTCAGGTGCTTTCCATTCCCTTCTACGCATGGCTGGCTAACCGCATCGATCTGCGCTGGTTGCTGATGGCCGGGTTGCTGGGTTTTGCTGCATCAATGTACAGCTTCATCCCAATCACGCATGAGTGGGGTGCAAGCGAATTACTGCTACCACAGGCCTTTAGAGGCATTTCGCAGCAGTTCGCCGTTGCGCCAACGGTCACGCTGACCCTCGGTAGCCTGCCACCTGTAAGGCTGAAATTGGCGTCCGGACTGTTTAATTTGATGCGTAATCTGGGCGGCGCCATCGGTATTGCCCTGTGCGGGACAGTGCTCAATAACCGTACCAATTTGCACTACAATCGTCTTGCCGATCATCTGAATAACACCAATCTTTCACTGACTGATTTTCTTCAGGGAAGCATCTCAAGGCTTATGGGGATGGGTATTTCTCCCGATCTTGCCGACAGCGTCACGCTGAAAAACCTTTCAGCACTCACGTTGCGAGAAGCGCGAACAGAAGCGTTCGCGGATACGTTCTATTTGATCATGGCTGGTTTTTTGATTGCCACGCTGCTTGTGCCATTCATGAAAAAGCCGCAGGCGTAGTAATAACGAAGGAGAATCGAGTATGAGCGTTTCGCAAAAACGCATCGTCGTGACGGGAATGGGCATTGTCAGCCCACTGGGGTGCGGCGTGTCGCATGTCTGGCAATCACTGCTGCAGGGAAATTCGGGGATTTCTCGTCTGCTTGAAGATATCGTTGACGATATTCCCTGCAAAGTCGCGGGCCAGGTTCCTTCTGTCGAACAGGATCCGCAGCATGGGTTCGATCCACTGTCGGTTATTCCCGCAAAAGAACGCAAAAAGATGGATCGCTTTATCGAGTTTGCGCTGGTTGCTGCGCATGAGGCGCTGAGCCAGGCAGGATGGTTTCCCGAAGATCAGGCGGCAAAGGATCGCACTGCCACGGTGATCGCCACCGGTATTGGTGGATTTAACGAGATTGCGAATGCGGTACGAATCACGGATTCACGCGGGCCTCGCCGCCTCTCTCCGTTCACCATTCCCTCTTTTCTGGCTAATCTGGCGGCAGGACACGTCTCTATTGCGCACGGTTTTCGCGGCCCTATTGGCGCGCCGGTTACCGCCTGTGCCGCAGGTGCGCAGGCAATAGGTGACGCCGCGCGGATGATCCGTAGCGGTGAAGCAGATATCGCATTATGTGGTGGCAGTGAAGCGGCTATCCACCGGGTTAGCCTCGCCGGGTTTGCCGCAGCCAAAGCGCTTTCTAGCGGATTTAATGACTTTCCGACGGCCGCATCCCGCCCCTTTGATCGCGATCGTGATGGTTTTGTAATGGGAGAAGGCGCCGGATTATTGGTCATTGAATCGCTGGAACATGCACAGGCGCGTGGGGCAATGCCGCTGGCCGAGTTGGTGGGATATGGAACCAGTGCGGATGCTTATCATCTGACCGCCGGCCCCGAAGATGGGAATGGCGCACGTCGGGCAATGGAAGCCGCGATCCGTCAGGCAGGCATCAAGGCAGAGGATATCCAGCATATCAACGCGCATGCAACGTCAACACAGGTGGGTGACAAAGGTGAGCTGGCTGCAATCAAAAGCGTTTTTGGCTCAACCTCAGTGGCAGTAACGTCAACAAAATCCGCGACAGGCCACCTGCTCGGCGCAGCCGGCGGGATCGAGGCGATTTTTACCATTCAGGCTTTACGCGAACAGATTGTTCCACCGACATTGAATCTGCACAATCCCGATGATGAAGCGGATGGCGTTAATCTGGTGGCGCTGAAAGCGCGTCCGCTCGGCATGCGCTACGCGTTATCGAATGGTTTTGGATTCGGTGGTGTTAACGCCAGTTTGTTGTTGAAACGCTGGGAGTGATCGACAAAAGGGGCTTAATTACCCTTTTATTTTATAAGTTACAGACGAAAAAAAACCGTATCTCGCGAGAGATACGGTTCTTAAAATGA